>NZ_JBFUET010000002.1:0-609549 GCF_056403815.1 Mesorhizobium sp. P2_E9 | reverse complement strand
TGCGCGACGTCATTGTGCCGGAAGATCTTCTTCTCGGCGCCCGAGCGCCGCACGCCCTCGATCATCGAAGCGTGGTTCAGTTCATCCGAGATGATCAGGCAATTGGGCAAAAGCCGCGCAATGGTCGAAATCGACGCCTCGTTGGAGACGAAGCCGGAGGTGAAGACCAGCGCCGCGTCCTTGCCATGCAGGTCGGCAAGCTCATGCTCGAGCTCGACCAGCGGGTTCGAGGTGCCGGAAATGTTGCGGGTGCCGCCGGCGCCCGAACCCATCTTGCCGGCCGCTTCCTGGAACGCGGCAATGACGTCGGGATGCTGGCCCATGCCGAGATAGTCGTTGGAGCACCAGACGGTGATTTCCTCGGCACGGCCATTCGAACGCCATATGGCGCGCGGAAACTTGCCCGCGATACGCTCAAGATCGGCGAAGACACGATAGCGACGCTCCGCGTGGAGCTGGTCGATCGCTTCTTCGAAGAACCGCTGGTAGTTCATGTCCGAATTTCCTTGTTTGCTCGCGGTTACGCTGCGGGGCATCGGCTACACCGAACTTGGCAAGGGTTAGACGTAACCGTTTGCGGGAACGGACGACCTTGATTCATGTCGAAACCACGGCTCGGGGTGTCACCTTCGTTCAATTCGATATGAACCGATGCAATGATCCGCTGCGCAGCACAGAACGCGTCACGCCGCCAAAGGTCCTCTCCAGTACCCGGCTATGACCGTAGCCACCGAGAACGATGAGATCGGCCGTAATATCCTGTCCGATCTGGAGGAGGATTTCCGCCGGTTCGGAGCGGCACGCATCCAAGATTTCGGATCGCGCCTTCACACCGTGGCGCGTCAGAAAGAGTTCGACATCCGCTGCATTTTCCCTGGGTCCAGTATTCCCATTGTCCACGGTGGCGATCACGACATCCTTGGCGGTGATCAGGAAAGGCATAGCGTCGACGACGACACGTCGCGCTTCCCGCGTGTCATTCCACGCAATCAAGATGCTTTCGGCCTTAATCGGTGCCAGGGGTTCCGATGCCACGAGTATCGGACGGCCAGCCGCAAGGATGAGACTTGCCGGATCAAGCACACGATGACGGTCGACCACCAGATCGGCCGTCGGCGAGCCAGTCAGGATCAAGTCGGCGGCACGCGCATTGAGTGCAAGTTGGCGCGTGGGATTGCCTACCTCTCCGCGCCACGAGGCACGATTGCTGCCGTTGACGATGCTCAGGAATTCCTCCCTCAGGCAGTCGAGGCGACCTTCTATCTCCTCCACCTGGCGCCACAACGCCTTGGTCGCGGCCTGGTCATCAGTGCCGGTTGGGAGGACAAAATGCGGCTCGGCGGCGCAGAAGCCAATCAGGTCGGCCTCGAGCCGTTGAGCAAGCTCCCATGCCATCGCGATGCGTGGCGCGGCGATCGCGTCCACGTCCAGTTGAACCATGATCGTCTTGAAAGCCATCGCGTCATTCCATCTGCGGTTGAAGCGACTTGGCCATCAAATAGAAGGAGGCACCTTGATTCGGGTCAAATGCGCAACGAAACCGGTTGGTGCCGGCACGCTCGTACAGTCCGCAAGGCCATAGGGTTGATCCTGATCAAGGACATGACGACGAATGGCGTCAACGTCGCGCTGTGGTGATCCAGAACGGAGTAGTCGATAATGCACACTCAGCCCGAGCCATCCTCATTCGCCACACAATTGTTGCCGATTGCGGGAAATGGCCAGAAGTTTTTCCTTGCTGCCGCGTCTCTTCAAGTGCACGCCTTCAACGCGATGATGCGCTATAACCTCGAAACGCTGGCATTTCTGAAGCATCGTTGCGAACAGGACGTCAAGCTGGCCGATGATCTTATCAGTGGCCCGGAGTTCAATGACGCCTTCGACATCTTTGCTGGTTTCCTGCAGAATGCGACATCGCAATACGTCAGCGAAGCCGGCAAGGTCGCTACGCTGACCTCCAGGCTCGCTTCGGAAACGGCCAAGCGGGTTCGCGAGGAAGCCAGAACCGCGATCGAGGACGCCGCGGCAAAGACAGTCGCGTAGATCGGCAATGCGGAGGTCGTCAAACATGAACAGCCTTTACAGGCGTCGTCTTCTGCCGGCTTCCGCCCTTGCAATGATGCTGCTCGGACATGTGCATCCAGCCCTGGCCGATAGCCTAACGGATCACGGAAAGGCGTTGGTAGAGGTCAATTGCGCCCGCTGCCACGCCATTGGAAAAACCGACAAGAGCAGTCATCCTGACGCCCCGGCGTTTCGAACCTTGTCAAAGCGCTATCCGATCACCGATCTCGAGGAGGCCCTCGCTGAGGGGATTTCGACTGGCCACCCGGACATGCCAGAGTGGATCGCCAGCCCCGACCAGATCGATGCAATAATCGCTTACATCACCACCTTGCAGCAACCGTGATCGGGACTGCGGACGCAGCAGCCGGCCGAGCCTGACGCCTCCAATGCACAGTGGAGGCAGTCGATCTGGTGACCGTTCGCGGCGACGGCAAATCGGCGCAGACCAGGCTAGGGCAACATCCGGTCAGCGGCACGGAAGAACGAGCGAGCATGCGCCACGATCTGGGCCTCCGTAGGGTGATCGGCAGGTTCGACGCCGACGATGCGATCCTTCAAGTGGGGATGGTGGTCGCGTATATGCTTTGCCAGCTCGTCTCTTGCCGATCCCGGCCCCACGATCAGCCATTCCTTCGCCGGCTGCATGGCGGTGACGATGTCGTGGTAGAAGGACTGGTTTTCCGGTGCACGCTTGCCGTCGACGGTGCCTGCCTTGTTGTGGGTCTGATGATGGACCAGCGTGGTGGCAAGCCTCAGGCTCTCGGCCGATTCACGATTGAAGAAAAACACCTTGGCTTCGCGATGATCCAGCCAGGCGACGGCGTGTTGGGTCTGCATATTGATACATCCTTGAGGCTATGGTTGAGGAATGAGCGCGATCAACCCGATGAGGCGTCCTCACGCGGGCTAAGACTCCAGCGTTGCCAGGATCGAGCCGGGCTCGATGACGGTATTCGCAGTGGCGACAATCGTCGCGCGGCCGCCTGCCGGCGCCACAATCTCGTGCAGCGCGTCTTCAACGCGAACTTCGGCTATTCGCTCTCCGGCCTTGATTGTATCGCCGCTCGTAATGAACCAACGCTCCAGGATGCCCTCCGGCAACATGCTGGACGCCCACAGGGCTTCATCGACCTTGATATAGTGCATCGCAATTCTCCCTACGCCGCCGAATGATATGCGCTCGCGCGGCACGGTCCTTGATCCCGATCAATAGGCGTCCGGCGCAGAGGGCTGCAATCGCGCGACGTTTGACGGCGATCAATTTCTGATGCGGCAGCTGTCCTTAAGATGGGCCGGCCGTCGACCGAGTGGGGGTCATGAAGCATTTCAGGGAAAACGCAGCCGTCGCGATGAGCGCCCGATCAGATATTGGCGCTGCGTTCGCAATCAATTGGCTTGCCCGCGCCGTGCATCTGATTGGTACCGATGACGATATGGCGTCTGCCGCAAGAACTGTTAGCCACATCAGCCCGACGCCCGGCAACGCGTGTGCCGTTTCGGCGATTCCAGAAAATGATGCAGATCAATGCGCAACGCACCGTTTGCGAAGATTTTGATGCGATGTGGAACCCTATCCTAAGCGCACCTTATGGTCGCGGCCTCGAACTCGCCGTCTTCGACGAGGAGGGCGCGCATGCGCTGGTATTTCCCTGCATAAAGGTCCGCGAAGGTTGGAAAAATGCCACCACCGGCGCCCGTGTCGACATCCGTCCGACCCATTGGCGCGAGTGGGAAGAGGTGAAGGTTCAGGCCAGCACTAGCAACCCTCTCGAAGGTTCTCCCTAGGGTCGGGATTCCACGATCAGCGCCATGCGCACGAGATGGGACAGGCTGCCCGCGTCCATCTTGCTCATGACATTGGCGCGATGAATCTCGACCGTGCGCGGGCTGATGCCCAGATCATAGGCGATCGTCTTGTTCGGCAGGCCCGATACAAGCCCATCCAGCACCTGCCGTTCCCGTTCTGACAAGGTCAACAGACGCCTGCGGATATCCCCAGACTGCGGATGCGTTGCATTGACCTGGTTGCGGTTGGCCAGCGCCGAATGGATTGCTCCGATCAGCATTTCGTCGTCGAACGGCTTCTCGATGAAATCGGCAGCGCCTTCCTTCATGGCCTGAACGGCAAGCGCCACGTCGGCATGGCCCGTCATGACAATAACTGGAATTGTATGTCCGCCCGCTCTGAGCTGCCGCAGGAACTCGATGCCGTCGATGCCCGGCATGCGCACGTCGGTGACAATGCAGCCGTCGAGACGGCCAGTCGCCGTTGAGAGAAAAGCAGTGGCCGATTCGTGCAGGCGTACTGCGAAGTCTGCTGTTGCCAGAAGAAAACCGAGCGACTTGCGGACGTCGACGTCGTCGTCGACGACGTGCACCAGATCACTGTCTGCCATTTGTGATCTCTTCCTTCTCTACGATGCGCAAGGTGAACCGGAAAGCGGTTCCGCCGGCCGGCATGACCTCGGCCCATATATGGCCACCGTGTGATTCAACGATGGTGCGGCAAATGGAAAGGCCGACACCCATGCCTTGCTTCTTGGTCGTTACAAACGGCTGGAAGAGCTGGGCCGAGACCTCCGGCGCGAGACCCGGGCCTGTATCGATCACGCTTACCTCGGCCATCCCATCATCCCGGGCAATGGTTGTGACTTTCAATTCGCGGCGCGGCGCGTCCTGCATGGCCTCCACCGCGTTGCGCATCAGGTTGAGCAGAACCTGCTGAATCTGGATGCGATCGGTCAAGACCAGTTCGGCGGCAGGGTCAAGCTTGTAGCTGACAAGGAGATTTATCTCCCGCGCGCCAACCAAGGCCAGCGATGCGGCTTCCTCGATGAGAACCGGCAGTCGTTCGACCTGGCGCTCGCTTTCGCCCCTGGCTACAAAGTCCCTCAGGTGACGGATGACGTCGCCTGCCCGCAAGGCTTGCTCAGCTGCCTTTTCGACCGCATCCCGAAGCATAGGCGCATTCTCGTCCTGGCTCTTCTCGAGCAGCCGACGACTGCCTTTGAGGTAGTTCGTGATCGCGGTCAGTGGCTGGTTGATCTCATGGGCAAGCGTCGAGGCCATTTCGCCAAGTGCCGTAAAGCGCGCCATGTGGAGGAGCTCCTGCTGCTGCTCCTGGATTCTTGCCTCCGCCCGGTGGCGTTCGGTCAGGTCGCGGCAGAAGCCGGTAAAGAAGCGTCCGGTACCCGGATGCATCTCGCCGACGGAAAGCTCCATCGGAAACGTCGATCCATCCTTGCGGGCCCCGGTAACGGTGCGGCCGAGCCCGATGATCCGGCGCTCTCCTGTCGTCAGGTAGCGAAGCAGATAGGCATCATGCTCGTCGCGGTAGGGCGAGGGCATCAGCATTTTCACGTTCTGACCAATGACTTCGTCTGACTGATAGCCGAACAGCGTTTCGGCGGCGGTGCTGAAGGATTGAATCCCACCCTGTTCGTCGATGACGACCATCGCGTCCGGCACTGTTGCCAGGATCGATCGCAAATGGTCCTCACGCAGCCGAAGTGCTGCGTTTGCAAAGGAGAGGTCGCTGACATCCGTGCCTTCAATGAAGATCGCGGTGATACGGCCATCGTCGGCCTTGACCGGCTGATAGACGAAATCAAGGATGCGCTCCTCGACCGGCCCGTCGGTTGTGTTGCGAAGGCCAACCTTCACCCCGTGGCCGATGTAAGGCTCGCCGGTCGTGTACACATGGTCCAGATGGTCGAAAAACTCATTCCCTTCGAGCTCGGGAAAGGCGTCCCGCACCGACTTTCCAATCACTTGCCTGTGGCCGATCAATCGCTGGTAGGCGGCATTGGTCAGTTCGAAAACGTGACCTGGCTCGCGCAGGAGCGCTATAAAGCCCGGAGCCTGATCGAACATTTGCGACAACAGTGCTTTCAGTGTCGTCCCGCCGGGCGACAAACTGAGCGCTTCGTCTTTGATCACCTGAAGTTCCTGGGTTCGAGACGGTGCTATCGGGGTAACTATCACTTCTCGCCGCACACGCAAAACGGATCGAGCGACGATTTCGGGCGCAGATGCAGTTGGCGATCTTTGACGCGCATCAAGGCATTGGAGGCGGGCGAATGCAATTCATCACGCATTCCATCGTTCAGCGAAAGGCGTCCGCAATGTCTTACAAGTCAATCATCGTCAACCTCGCCATCGATGCGCCTCCTGCACCCATTGTAAAGGCGGGGGTCGAGCTCGCGGAGCGGTTCGGAGCCCGTCTTATCGGCTTGGCGGCTGCGGATGTCCCCCCCTTGGTCGCGACCGGCGAAGGCATGATCTACGAAGGCGAGATCATGCAGATCCAGCGGACTGAAATCGAAAAGCGGCTTGCCGAACTGCGTGCCGAGTTCGAGAGGCTGGTTCCTGCGTCGATCTTTAGCGAATGGGGCCAAGCTGTTTGCAGCCCGACCCGGTTCCTCAGCGTTTCGGCCAGAGCGGCAGATCTTATCATTACCGGCCAGGCAGGAGACAATGTGTTTCGCGCTGTGGATGTCGGCAGTCTGACACTGGGTGCCGGGCGTCCGGTCCTGGTCGCCGCAACCAACGTCGAGCACGTCCTTGCAAAAACCGTTCTCGTGGCGTGGAAGGACAGCAGGGAGGCACGGCGTGCGATTGCTGATGCATTGCCTTTCCTGGCCAAAGCCAGCGAAGTCGTGATCGTCACGATTGACACCAACCGCGACGAAAGCATTCGCGACAGCCTCGCCGATGTCGCGGTCTTTCTCGAACACCATGGCATCAAGGCGCAAACCGAGCTGATCGCCGGCGAGGCTGATGGCGACCGGTTGCTGACATTCGCACGCTCGATTCATGCCGACCTCATCGTCTCGGGTGCTTATGGCCATAGCCGCTTGCGGGAATGGGCGTTCGGCGGCGTTACCCGCACGCTGATCGAAGAGAGTGGCATCAACCGCTTCATGTCGTACTGATGATAGGCGAAGCCGGCCAGCAATCCGTCTCGCCAGAAGACGGTGCCTATTGGTCGATCGAGACCAATGACCTCCTGCTGCGTCTTGAGACCTCGGTCTCGGGGCTGGCTTCGTCCGAAGCGGCATCGAGGCTCGCAAAATTCGGCCGAAACACACTCGCGTCGACGTCAAGCGCGTCGGCCTTGGCAGTGTTTGCCCGCCAGTTCCGCAGCCCGCTGGTCCTGATCCTCATTTTCGCGGCCAGCGTGTCGGCCTTCGTCGGGGAGGGCCAGGAGGCTGCGATCATCGGCGCGATCGTGCTGGCAAGCTGCGTCCTGAGCTTCACCCAGGAGTACGGTGCGTCGCGGGCGACCGAAGCACTGAAACAGCGTATTTCGCGCAAGGCTATTGTGTTGCGCGACGGCGCTGAGTGCTCGGTCGCCGCCGAAGAGATCGTGCCGGGCGACGTGATTCGGCTTTCGGCCGGAAACCTCATCCCTGCCGACGGTATCATTCTGGATGCGCGCGATTTCAATGTCAGCGAGGCCGTGCTGACCGGCGAAACCTTTCCCGCCGTGAAGACACCGGGACGATCGGCGCCGGATGCCGCGCTCACACTGCGCACCAACGCGGTCTTTACGGGAACATCCGTCCGTAGCGGCACCGCAACCGTGCTTGCGGCAGCAACCGGCACTCGCACGGAATTCGCGTCGATCGCCGCGGCCCTGGAGCGACAGATCCCCGAAACAGGGTTTGCCCGAGGCATCCGGCTGTTCGGCTATCTGATGACCGAGATCATGCTGGCGATTGTCATCCTGGTGTTCTTCGCCAATCTGCTGCTGCATCGGCCGCTCATTGAATCGCTGCTGTTTTCGCTGGCACTGGCGGTGGGCCTCACGCCCGAGCTTCTCCCGGCTATTATCAGTGTGACCCTTGCTCGTGGTGCCCGCGCCATGGCTGCCAATGGCGTCATCGTGCGCCGTCTCGATGCCATCGAGAATCTGGGCAGCATGGATCTGCTGTGCACCGACAAGACGGGGACGCTGACGGAAGGCGTCATCCACCTGGATGGATGGCTCGATGTCGATGGCAATCCGTCAACCGATGTTCTGCTCTGGGCACGTCTCAACGCGACCCTGCAGAGCGGACTGAAGAACCCGCTGGACGAAGCAATCGCCGGCGCGCCGGGCGAGAGCGCATCATTGGCGGCCTTCACGAAAGTCGACGAAATCCCCTATGATTTCATTCGCAAGCGGCTTTCCGTCGTGGTGCGGACCAAGGACGCCCAGGACCTTCTGATTACCAAAGGCGCCGTACAAAATGTCCTCGAGACCTGCAGCCTCGTCCGAACAGCCAAGGGGCTGGAACCTCTCAATGAAATGCACCGTGCGGCAATCGATGAAAAATTCCGAAGCTGGAGCGCGGAAGGCTACCGCGTTCTGGGCCTGGCAATCCGTCGGTTTGACAGCGCGAAAACGTTCAGCAGGAAAGACGAGATCGATCTCGCCTTCGCGGGCTTCCTGCTTTTCCTCGACCCGCCAAAGAAAGGCGTCAAGGAGACGCTTGCCGAGCTCGCCCAGCGCGGCATCGCGGTAAAGGTCATTTCTGGCGACAACCGTTACGTTGCCGCGCATCTCGCCCAGGCGATCGGCTTGCGCGCCGACAGGATCATGACCGGCGAGGAGCTTTCGAAATTGACGAAGAGCGCGCTCTTTGCGGGCGTGCAGCACACCGACCTCTTCGTCGAGATCGATCCCAATCAGAAAGAACGCATCGTTCAGGCCTTGCGGAGCAGGGGCCATGTCGTTGGTTATCTTGGCGACGGCATCAATGATGCGCCCGCGCTCCATGAGGCCGACATAGGCATCTCTGTCGACAGCGCTGTCGATGTCGCGCGCGAAGCGGCCGATATCATCCTACTCAAGCAGGATCTGGGCGTGCTGGTGCGCGGCGTCGACGATGGCCGCAAGACCTTCGCGAACACGATGAAGTACATTTCCATCACCACCAGCGCCAATTTCGGCAACATGATCAGCATGGCTGTTGCCTCGCTATTCCTGCCTTTCCTGCCGCTTCTGGCCAAGCAGATCCTGCTCAACAACTTCCTTTCCGACGTTCCTTCACTCGCCATTGCAAGCGACAACGTCGATCCCGACCAACTGCGCCGGCCTCGCCACTGGGATATCCGTTTTGTGCGGCGGTTCATGATCAGCTTTGGCCTGGTCAGTTCGCTGTTCGACTTCGCGACCTTCGCATTCCTTCTGTTCTTTGCGCACGCCACGGAGGCCGCATTCCAGACCGCGTGGTTCGTCGAGTCGTTGCTGACGGAGCTTGCCATTGTGCTCATTGTGCGCACGCACAGGGCTTTCTGGGCGAGCCATCCAAGCCCGTTGCTCGCCTGGCTTACATTGGCTGTCGGGGTTGTGGCGATCATGATCCCCTATCTGCCGTTTGCAGCCTGGTTCGGCTTCGTGCCCCTGCCTCTGCCCGTGCTTGCCGGGCTTGTCGCAATTACCGCGCTCTATCTACTCGCCTCAGAGGCGACCAAGCGCTGGTTTTTCGGACAAGAGAAGCGTCAGTCGCTCCGGAAGAGGGCGGAGCAGTTGGTCCAAGGCGGGTCCAAGCCACATGCAGCCTACTCGGGATCACAGGGCCGTGGGGAGGCTTGAAGCGATGATGAAAAGAAGCGCAGGCATTCTGCCCTATCGTGGGTCGAACAAGGGGCTGCAGGTGCTGCTTGTCCATCCTGGCGGCCCGTTCTGGCAAAGACGCGATCTTGGCGCCTGGTCGATTGCCAAAGGCGAGTATGACGAAAGCGAGCTGCCCGATGCAGCCGCACGGCGAGAATTCACGGAAGAGACAGGCTGGGAGCCCAAGGGAACCCTGCTCACTCTGGGGCAGTTGCGCCAGCGAGGAGGCAAACTCATCACGGCATTCGCGTTCGAAGGCGACTTTGATACCGCGACGTTGCGCAGCAACCTGTTTGAGATGGAATGGCCGCCACGCAGCGGTCGGGTACAATCCTTTGTCGAGGTCGATCGTGGTGAATGGCTGGATTTAGCACTGGCCAGAGACAAGCTGGTTGTCGGTCAACGGCCTTTTCTCGACCGCCTCGTCGCTTCGGTTTAGCGCTCAAGGGCTGTCAGCTGATCGCCTGTTGATCGAGATCAACGCCGCCCGCCGCCAACATGCCAATGATGGCCAATAGGCAGGAGTGATCACCATGACCTTTCTCGATTATCTGATTTCAGTTGATGCCAGAACCGCCTTGATGGACCGCATGATGCGGAAGCTGGGCGTCGACAGACAATTGAAGGCCGTGGCGGACCATACGGCAGTCATCAACCGGGCGGTGGACCGTTGCCGTTCCTGCGGGCATCAGGATGAATGCTCGGTCTGGCTCGACGAACATCAGCAAGCCGATAACCCGCCAGACTATTGCCGCAACAGCGACCTGATCGCTCGACTGCAGCATGCGGCCGGCCAACGCTAGCCATTCGAGTACTCAGCCTGGACGATATCGTGCTGTCCGTGTTCTGACGAGAGTCGACGCAAACCGCGTTTTGCAGTTGATAGGTTTGCATTCCACGGGACCAGGCAGTTGGACACTCTATTTTTTCTGGAAGCATTCCTGCTCTTTGTCGCACCAGGGCCAACCAACGCTCTTTTGATGGCGGGGTCGGTCAAGCGAGAGAAAGCGGTCAAGCTCTTGGCCGCTCAGGCATGCGGATACGGGATCGCATCCGCGTGCTGGTTTTCGCTGCGTCCTTTCGTTTCACCCGACGCTATTCAACTACTCAGGCTGGTAGCAGCCGGATGGCTCGTCATTCTTGGCCTGCGTCTGACGGCGAGCGCCCGGATCAACGCTTCCAAAAGCGGCGACGCCATTTCTGTTGTGGCGACCAGTGCTCTCAATCCGAAGGCCTTCATCTATTGCCTGGCTATCGTGCCGATGAACATCGAGCCGCGCGCGCTCGGGATCTTCTGGATTGCGCTTCTGGTGATGACCGCCGCCACCGGATCGGTGTGGCTTTTGCTGGGTCGGCGCTTCAGCGGAGGCAAAACATTGGTAGAAAAAGTTGCGGGCGCGGCGCTTATTGGCTTTGCCCTGTTACTCCTTAGACCATTGATAGCCCTGGTCGCGCCCTAAGCGCGGCGAAGCCTTGGGCGAGGACTAGCAACGCAGAGAGGCAGTGGTGCTCGCTGCGGATCAATGTCTACTCCGCTACGAAACAAGGATGACCGACACGGGATCGGCGCAGAAGAGATTATCCTTGACAGCATTGACGCCGGAGACGTTTTCGGCAGCGACTATCGCTGCCTGGCGCTCGCGTTCGTCGAAGATGGCGCCGCTCAGTGTCACCACACCCTTGTCCACCATTACGTTGATCAAGTCGTTGCCAGCCCATTTCTGCCTCGCAAGCTCGGTAGCGATGTTCTGCCGAATCTGTTCGTCATCGATGACCGCGGCGGCACCATCCGGAAGGACGCCGAGCAATGCTCGTAGAAGATCAGAGCGGGTGATGATGCCGACGATTTTCCCAGCTTCGACGACCGGAATGCGTTTGACATGGTGACGCGTCATGAGCTCGACGACTTTCGCGAGCGATGCTGCAGGGGATGCCGTCACGACATCTTGCGACATCACCTCCTCAACCCGTCGACCATTGGCGCGGACATATTCGTCGGCGGCCCTTCCGGGGCTGACGAGAAACTCCAGCCAGCGCGAGCGCTTGCGCTCCGTGCCCAGTTCCCCGCGTCGCAGGAAATCGCCCTCGCTGAGGATCCCCACCAGCCTGCCGTCGTTGCCAATGACGGGGAGGCCGCTGAGTTTTTTGGACAGCATCAACCCGGCAGCCTCGGCGATCGATGCTGACGGGTCTATGCCGACGACTGGCTTGCTCATGATGGCTTCGGCTTGCATGTTCGCTCTCCGGAGTTTTTCCAACCTCCGGCTTCTTTAGATTTCACATGCACGAACCGCCTTGATCTGAATCATTTGTCGGTGGAGGCAAATGGTCCAAAGTTAGAGCCGTGAACAACGGGGGCGTACCGGTCAACCAACGATCGCGGTTCTGGCGACGTTCACGCCAAGTTCGTAGACAAGCAATCCACCATAGTAGGCCGTCGCAGTGACCAGAAATGCTCCGCAAACTTCGATCAGAGGAATGGCGATCGTTACAACCCGCATGTCACGGTTCCGCATCCAAAGCGCCAGGCGCACGATTCCCCAGATCAGAAAGGCAAAGGCAGTGATGCCTCCCAGGCTTTCGTGGATCTCCGCGATATCGCTGCTGAAGCCGGCCGCTTCGGCATGATCCAGGGCAAGACCTCCGAAGAACCAAGTTCCGATAGCGAACACTCCGGCAGCCAGGGCCACAAAAGTGGAGATCGTACCGGCGCCCGATCTCCTGGTGACGGCGCTGCCGCCAACGAGCGCTACAAGGTCGATAGCCACGAGCAAGTAGATCAGAACAATAGGAAAATGAACTAGAATGGGGTGGATATGTTGAATGGGGATCACGAAAACTCTCCAGAAATTGGCAAGGGACTTGGATAATTTGCCGGCTTCGCCGCGAGCCTTGGCTCACGACATTGGCAAGCGTTATGTGCTGTGGCGGGCCACGCCCCCCGAAGGGGAGACCTAGTCGTTTTCGTCAGCCTCTTCGCCTTGCTGGTCGTCACACGCATCGTCGCCACCTTTGATGGCTTTCGGCGTGGTGGCGTCCTGCATCGGGATGGCCTGCAGGTCGATCGGGCCGGCCGGGGCAACTGACGATGACGCCCCACACGAACCTTCGTCCGATTCAGCCGCCGCCGGCAGGGCAAAGATCGTGAGGCTTGCAAGTGCTGCAAGGACAAGCATGGAATTGCGCATGGTCTCGTATCCTTCTCAGCGCGGCCATGATTGGACGCGATGATGCCCTGATATGGACCCTTTGCTTGCTGTAGGCTGAGGATAACTGACAGCAAATTGAAAGCTGCAACGTGCGACATGCCTTGCCGATGAAAAGACAATGGAAGCGTTTGGCGGTGCTGGGTCTCGCGGGACTTGTCCTGGCAATACCTCTCGCTGCCCGTGCCGACGAGGACGATGACGGCGACCATGACCGGGCGCGGGATCTCTACGAGCACGGCGAAATAAAGGGCCTTACCAACATATTGGACATTGTCCGAGCCAAGGCACCCGGCGATGTTGTTGCGGTCGATCTCATCCGCCAGGCCAACAGATGGGTCTATCGGTTCCAGGTCGTCGGTGCCGATGGCCGGCGTACGACTGTCGACGTCGACGCCGGCGCCGGTGTGATAATGCGCGGCGGGGAGGGCGACTGATGAAGATCCTCCTGGCCGAAGACGAGCCCCGTATCGCTGCCGACATCGCGGCCGCCCTCAAAGCATCCGGAATGGCAGTCGATATCGTGAAGGATGGTGAAGCTGCCTGGTTCGCTGGCGATGTCGAGAATTATGACGCCGCGATTCTGGATCTGGGATTGCCCAAGCTCGATGGTCTTACCGTCTTGAAGCGTTGGCGGGCCAATGAGCGCAGGTTTCCGGTTCTCATCCTGACTGCAAGAGGCATGTGGACCGAGCGCGTCGACGGGATCAATTCCGGTGCTGACGACTACCTTCCCAAGCCTTTTGAAATGGAAGAACTGCTCGCCCGGCTACGGGCAATCCTGCGTCGCTCGGCCGGGCAGGCGGCACCCGTATTGAGGTCCGGGCCGTTGGTCTTGGACACGCGCCAGATGCGCATTTCGCTGCGCGGCATTCCCATTGCACTTTCGCCGCTGGAATACCGGTTACTGGCGTTTTTGATGCACCACGCCGGCCGGGTGGTGGCACCGACCGAACTTGCCGAGCATTTGTACGATTCTGGGAACGACCGCGATCCAAACACGATCGAGGTCATAGTGGCGCGGTTGCGACGGAAGCTCGGCAGTGACGTCATCGAAACGAGGCGGGGATTCGGGTATCTGATGCCCGACGATTCCCGCTGATGGGCAACTCGATCCGCTTCAGGCTCTGGTTGGCGGCAACGATCTCGATCCTGGTAGCTCTTGCCATCGCCGGCGTTGGATTGCGCTATCTGTTCGAACTGAATGTCGAGCGGCGCGTTGTCAGCGAACTGACGGTCGACCTGAACGACCTTATCGGCGCGACCAGTTTCTCCACCGATGGCCGTCTTTCGGTCCAGGCGGGCTTGGCTGACCCGCGTTTCGCCATCCCCTTTTCCGGTCACTACTGGCAGGTTCTGGATACCGGCTCGGGCAGCCTGGTCCGGTCGCGTTCGTTGTGGGATGCGACGCTTGTCCTGCCCGAGCGCGCAACTGCTGGCGTGCTCAGGGAGATCAAGGAATTCAAGGGGCCGCAAGGGGAACTCACCATCGCCGTCGAACGCACCATCATCGACGCCAGTGGCCGGTCGTTTCGCGCCGTCGTGGCGGAAGACCATCAAACGGTGAAGGAATCCGTCGACGGGTATGTCCGCGACCTGGCGCCAGCCCTTATTCTGCTCGCCATTGCCCTGATGGCGGCCTTCTTCATCCAGATCACCGTCGGTCTTGCACCGCTGGAGACCTTGCGGGTTTCGGTCAGAAACGTGATTGCGCAACGGACAGCGCGGCTCGACGTTACGGCACCCAGCGAGGTGCAGCCCCTTGCGGACGAAATCAATCGCCTTCTCGAAGCCCAGGAGAAGGCACTTGGGCGAGCCCGATCCCGTGCCACCGATCTGGCGCATGGTCTGAAGACACCGCTGCAAGTCCTGTCGGCCGACATCCGGGCCCTGCGCAAGAAAGGCGAGACGGATCTGGCCGACGAGATCGAGAAGAGCGCCGGAGCGATCCGGCGCCATGTCGAGCGGGAACTCGCGCGCGCCCGCCTCGCGCCGGGCGTCTCCGGCAAGGCATCCTGCCGGGTCTCGGACGTTGCGGCTGGTATCATTGCCGTCGTCAAACGGACGCCAAGTGGCAAGCAGCTCTCGTTCAAGATGGACGTCGCCACGGAACTGGCGGCGCCGATTGACGAAGGTGACTTGTCAGAAATCCTCGGCAATCTCATCGAAAACGCTGCGCGCTACGCAAAGTCGTCAGTCCATGTCGATGCATCAGCCACGACTGCCGAGGTGATCGTTACCGTCGCCGACGATGGCCCAGGTATACCGGATGCCGATCGGGAGTCCGCGCTGTCGCGCGGCGTCCAACTCGACAGCAAGGGCGGCAGCAGCGGTCTTGGCCTGGCCATCGTTTCCGACATCGTCGAAGCCTATGGCGGACGCCTTGCCATGGCCAACGCCGATCCGGGCCTGGTGGTGACCATTTCCTTGCCGCGACACAGTTGAGCGTGCTTCAGGCAAAACCTGGGAAATAGTCGACCTTTATCTTCGAGCGGCGAACGCCCATGGCCAGCAGCTTCTGGCGCAGCGCCTTGACCATCGCCTGCGGGCCGGAAATGTAGAAAGTGCGCTCGAGGTAGTCGGGTATGGCCAGACGTATCAGGCGCTCGTCGATGTATCCGGGATATTGCCCGCGCTCGCCACCGCGCGCCACAGCGTGGATCGTCTTGATGCCAAGTTCCTGCCTGGCCGCGCCAAGCACGTCGCGATAAGCGATGTCCTGCTGTCCCTCTGTTCCGTAGAGGATGACGATCGGTCGCCGCTCCTTGCGGTCGAGGAGATATTGCAGCATCGAGCGGAACGGCGTGATGCCGATGCCTCCGGCCAGGAACGCGATCTTGGTTTCACGCCGGGCGGGCAGCGTGAAGTTGCCGGCCAGTTGCGCGGCGTGGATCGTGCTGCCTGGCTTCATGGTCATCAATTCGCGCTTGAAGGCACTTGATTGCGGATAGAACTTGACGCCGAGACGGACTGTTTCCTCCGTCGGCGCCGAGGCGACCGTGAAATAGCGGCGGTTGCCGCGGTTGTCGGCTCGATCGAGGCCAAGCGTCCATTCGAGATACTGGCCGGCTTCGAAGGCGAGCTTGCGCGGTGACCGGAAGACGAAGTCAAAGCTGTCGACGGCCGATTGTTCGATGCGCTCCAAGGTCAGCACGAAGCGTCCCTTGGGGCCAGCCGCATAGGCAAACAGGTTGCCGGCAAGTAGCGCCAGTTCCGGCGTGAAATAGAACGAGCCGATATGGATGTTGGGAGCGAACAGAAAGCCGACGATGGCGGCAAAGGCGATACGCGGCCAACGCATTGTCGGCGCGGTCAGCGGCTCGGTCAGCATCACAAAGGCAAAGAACAGCAGCGGCGACGAACCCAGTGTCTCAGCAAGCGCGGTCCAGTATTGCGATGGGTCCGTGGTTGCCAGAATGGTCGCCAGCGCCACGACAACGAAGGCCGAGACAAGGTCGAGCCGGCGCAGTTTCCGGACAATAAGCATACCGCCGACGAGCACGAGCGGAAGCAATGGCAGATTGCCGCCCACCCACCAGGTCGCTGGTTGGTCGAGCAGCAGCGCGGACAGCGCCACGCCTACAGCGGCTGGGTTGAAAAGGTGCTTCCGGCCGATGGCGAGAATGAATTTGGATGAAATCGCCCAGACGGACGCGAATGCCACCGCCGCGATCCCCTTGATGTCCGTGACCGCAACAGGATCGAGGATAAGCGCCAGGATGAGCGCGGTGATGTAGACAGACTCGTTGTTGGCCGGGACTGCGAAGACATGCGCAAAGATCTTGTTGGTGAGCCAGCAGGCGGCCAGCGCAAGCGCCGTCGTGAAGGCAAGCGCAATCGGATCATGTGGCACCAGCTTGACGAAGCCGAGCACGAACGCCGCGCCGACCAGCGCCATCAGATAGTAGAGGACAAGCCTGTACATGGTCAGGTGATCGAGAAATCGGTCGATGGTCTTGATCATGGCAGGCAAAGGGCTCCGAACCCGGTTGTCGGCGTGGCGCGGCCATTGGCATCGACGAGATAGCCCTCCAGGCCGGGCGTCTGCTCGATGAAGAGAATGCCGTCCCGACCCATGGCGAAGGCCGCGGTGGCGAAACGATCGGCTTCGAGCACATCGGTTCCGATCACGGTCAGGCTGATGATGTCCTGGATCGGGCTGTCAATTCCGTGCGGATTGTAGATGTGTTGACCGCGGACATAGGTGCCGGAGGTTGCGACGCCGCGACCGCGGGGATAGACGATCTTCACGATTTCGTCCGGGTTGAAGGGATTGCGGATGCCGACGCTCCAGTCATGGCCCGATGCATTCTTGCCGCAGGACTGGATATCCCCGCCGGCCTCGATGAAGAAATCGCTGATGCCGGCCCGTTGAACGATCCCGGCCGCATTGCGAATGGCCCAGCCCTTCACGATGCCGGAAGGATCCAGCGAACCGTCTGGCTTGCGAATATCGAAGTATCCATCCGTCTCGTCTTTCGTCTGTTTGGCGATAGCGAGCACTTCCATCATCTCGCCGCTCCACTCCACGACCGGAACGTCGCCGCGGTTGATGGCCGCGATCTCGCTGTCGGCCCGGTATGTGCTGAAGCGCCGGTCGATATGCCCGAAATAACCGAAGACGGTATCGATCAGCTCAGAGTTCGACGCGCCGCCGATGTCGACTGTGATGGGCATGCCCATCAAAATTCGCGTGTCGCGCATGGTCCTACGACGACGCTTTCTTCAACGCACCGCGCAGCGACTGGATGAAAGCCCTGCTGGTCAGCGTTGCGCCC
Organism: Mesorhizobium sp. P2_E9; assembly: GCF_056403815.1. Lineage (NCBI taxonomy): Bacteria > Pseudomonadati > Pseudomonadota > Alphaproteobacteria > Hyphomicrobiales > Phyllobacteriaceae > Mesorhizobium > Mesorhizobium sp. P2_E9. Next base: position 591,895 of record NZ_JBFUET010000002.1, on the reverse strand, counting down.
GAAATAATGTCGACATTGGCGCTTTGGGCGCTGATCGCTTCGTCACGCAGCATGGGCAGCGCCTGCCTGTTGATGTTGACGGAGGTGCGGCGGTCGGAGGGATATTTCAGCACTTTCAGCGCCGTAAGCTGCCCGCCCTGTACGATAGCCTGAATCTGGATCGGCCCGTAATAGGCATCCGTGACCGGACCCGTATAGGTGCCATCGGCATAGCCCTTTGCGGCGAGCTTCATGCCCACCTGGACGACACGTGCCGGTGCATTCGGATATGCCGGCCTCGGCTGCGGGACTGGTATGTAGATGGCGGGCGTTACGGGGAATGAAGGCGTTGATGACGCAGGGTCGGTGACAGCCGGCGCCACTGGCTGCGCCGGCGGCGTCGGCGACCGTTGTGGTGCCACCGGAACCACTGTCTGTTTGACTGGAACATTTGGCCGTTCGGCGGGCACGGCTATGGCAGCCGTCGTTTCCCGGGCAATCGGGAACCTTGTTCTGAACCGGGGATCGAGTGGCGCCGGCGAGGTGCGGAGCACCGGCAAAGCCGCAGCGGATGCGGGCTCTTCTGGCTGCACGGAAGGCGCTTCGGCCGCGTCGGCCGGCAGCGCCTCGCCGAGCATATCGTTTGCCGGATCCTTGCCGGCCTGATCCCAGACATAAGCGCCGGAGGCGGCGATCACGAAAAGTGACAAGGCAATCTGTTTCATCGGAATTGTGTTTCCACGTTGAATCTCGCAGGACGGTCCATCTGGTCCGCTTCGGAGGCAATATCCCACGAACAAGCTGACAACTGGCTGTCAGCGAGTTTGCGTTTGTCAAAGCCGATAGGCGACGGCAAATTGATTTGTCACAGATCAAGACGTTCGCATGAACCGCGAGATAGGAAGGTTCTCTTAGTCGAGGTAGCAGCCATGACTGTTGCCAACGAGCCAGCCGGACATTCCGGAACCCACATCCTGAAGCATTGGACGATCGCGTGAGCCGCCTGCATACTGAAAACCATCTCATATCCCGCATTGGCTGGCTGCGCGCCGCCGTACTCGGCGCCAATGACGGCATCGTGTCGACGGCCAGCCTGATCGTTGGCGTGGCGGCGGCCAATGCCGCGGCCTCCAACGTTCTGGTGGCCGGCATCGCCGGATTGGTCGCCGGCGCGATGTCGATGGCGGCCGGCGAATATGTCTCGGTTAGTTCCCAGTCCGATACCGAGCGAGCCGACCTTGACCGTGAGCGGAGGGAGCTCGCGACACAGCCAGACTTCGAGCGACAGGAACTTGCGGACATCTATGTCAAGCGGGGCGTGGAGCCAACGCTCGCCTTGCAGGTCGCCGACCAATTGATGGCGAAGGATGCGCTTGGCGCCCACGCGCGCGATGAACTCGGCCTTTCGGAGGTGACTACGGCGCGGCCGATCCAGGCGGCCCTGGCCTCGGCGGCTGCATTTTCGGTTGGCGCGGCCATGCCATTGGCAATGGTGCTTGTTTCACCGGCCGCATGGCTCGCCGCAACGGTGTCTGTCGCCTCGCTCCTGTTCCTGGCCGTGCTGGGTGCCATCGGCGCGAAAGCTGGCGGTGCCAATGTGACAAGGGCAACCCTTCGCGTCACATTCTGGGGGGCGCTGGCAATGGCGCTGACCGCCGGTATCGGCGCCGTGGTCGGCACCGCCATCTGACGGTCCCGAGATGGTTCAGCGCCAGTTCCTATGAAGTTGCGAAAGCGCAACGAGGGCGGTCCGAAGGAGATTTATGAAGAGGCTTCGCAAATCGCGGAGACGTCATCGTGAAGCAGCGCAGCTTGATCAACCCGGACATGGTCGTCGACGAAATCATGAGAAAATGGCCGGCAACGGTGGCTGTGGTGCTGAGACACAAGATGCTCTGCATCGGCTGTCCGATCGGCACTTTCCACACGGTTACTGAGGCGTGCCGGGAACATCAGGTCGATGAGGGCGACTTTCTGGTCGAACTCGAATTGGCCATTCGAGGAGAACGATGACGGTCAGTCCTTTTCCCGGTTCTCGGCCAGAACCACAAGGCGATGCGCATCCTTGACCGTGACTCTCTGGCGCCCGCTGACGACTATTCCGTTCTCCTCCCATTTGCTGAGCAACCGGCTGACCGTGTGCAGCGTCGTCCCCGTCATTTCGGCAATGTCCTGCCTCGAAATCGGAAAGTCGATTTCGATGCCACTGTCGGTCTTTCGGCCGGTCTGGTTTGCCAGTCGCAGCAGCGCATGCGCAACCCGCTGCTCCACCTGCTCCGTGGACATCTCCACCACCCGGGTCTGCGTCTCCTGCAGCCTGCTTCCAACCGTCCTGTAGGTGGCTGCCCCAAACACCGGGAAGCGTGTCGCCAACTCCGGCCAAAGGGCATTCGGCCACGCCAATACTACGCAATCCACCGCCGCTACTGCGCTGGCGGGATAGGTCGTCCGGCCAAGCGCCGCGGCGACGCCAAAAATTTCGCCTTCGCTGATGTATCTGGCAATGACCTGCTGCCCATCCGGGGTGGTGCGGACAACGCGTATGTGGCCAGAGATCAGCACGAAAAACGAATGGGCCTCGGTTTCCTGCTCGAAGATCGCGGAGTCCTTGGCATAGCGTGACGATCGAGCGCTTTTGAGAATCTCGCTATGCTCGTCGGGCGTCAGCCCCTGGAAGAGCGGCAGCCGCGATATCAGCGATCGGTCCAGCGCAACCAAGCGGATTTCCTCACAGCCCTGCGGTCCGCACCAATCGTGCAGCAAACCTTTCTTATCCCGAGTTTGCGCCAGCGCAAATTGTCCCCAGCCGCATCAGGCTAAATGGCATGGAACGGTGCAATGCCGCGAAGACGAAACAAAGGACAAATCGATGAAACTCTCTATCCTCGCCGCCGCAATCTCCATCCTGGCCCTCGCCAGCGGCGCAAGCGCCGAAGAGCATGTGGTGCAAATGCTCAACAAGGGCGAAAAAGGCGCAATGGTTTTCCAACCTGCCTTCGTCAAGGCAGCTCCTGGCGACACCGTGAAATTCGTGCCGACCGACAAGACGCATGATGCCGAGTCGATCAAGGGCATGATTCCGGACGGCGCCGAGCCTTTCAAGGGAAAGCCCAGTGAGGAAATCACCGTCACGCTGACAAAGGAGGGCGTCTACGGTGTCAAATGCGCGCCCCACTACGGTATGGGCATGGTCGCGCTGATCGTTGTCGGCAAGCCGGTCAATCTCGATACGGCCAAGGCGGTCAAGCATCCCGGAAAGGCAAAAACGGTGTTCGCCGACCTGTTCACCCAGGTTCCGGCCAACTGAAGCATCGTACAGTCTGCCTGCCATAAGTGAGGCGGGCACGGGCCGGACGGACCGAGGGCGGCGGTTCATCCGGCCCTGTTCATTTGGAGATGCAGATCATGGGAATTCCACGCCTGCGGGGCTACACCGGACCCGCAGTTCTTTCCTACGGGTTCAGGCCTTTCTTCTTCCTCGGGTCGCTGTATGCCGCGCTCTCCATTCTGCTCTGGCTACCGATGTATGCCGGCGAACTCGATGCCCACAGTGCGTTTGCCCCGGTCGACTGGCACATCCACGAAATGTTGTTCGGCTATCTGCCGGCGATCATTACCGGGTTCCTGCTGACCGCCATTCCCAACTGGACCGGCCGGCTGCCCGTGCAAGGCCTGCCGCTACTGGCGCTGGTTGTCCTGTGGCTTGCCGGCCGTGCCGCTGTCTTCTTCTCGGCGGATATCGGTTGGCAAACGGCCGCTGTGGTCGATGGCTCTTTTCTGCTGGCGGTCGCTGCGGCGGCGGCACGCGAGATCGTCGCGGGACGCAACTGGCGCAACCTCAAGGTGCTGCTGCCGCTTGCGGTGCTGGCTTGTGCCAACGGCGCGTTCCACATCGAGGCGCACCTTCAAGGCACTTCCGACATCAGCCGCCGGCTCGGCATGGCTGCTGCAATCATGCTGATCTCGCTGATCGGCGGGCGCATCATTCCAAGCTTCACCCGCAACTGGCTCGTGCGCGAAAATCCTGGCAGGCTGCCGGCACCGTTCGACCGTTTTGACATCGCATCGATAGCCATCTCAGCCATCGCGCTGGGAGCATGGTCGTTCGCCGCCGACAACAGCGTCACAGGAATGCTTATGGCCGTCGCGGCAGTCTGCCAGGCGTGGCGTCTGTCGCGATGGGCTGGCGAGCGCACATTGCGGGATCCGCTGGTGCTCGTTCTGCATCTTGCCTATGCCTTCGTGCCAGTTGGGCTTGCCCTGGTTTCGGCGTCGATCTTCTTCCCCGATGCCGTGCCAGTTGCGGCGGGACTGCACGCGCTCGGAACGGGTGCGGTAGGCTCGATGACGCTTGCCGTAATGACCCGCGCGACGCTCGGGCACACCGGGCGAGAGCTCAAGGCTGGGAGAGGTGCGTTGTTCATTTTCGTGACCGTCCTTCTCGCGGGATCATTGAGAATCCTGGCCGCCTTCGTCCCCTCTGGCGTGGCGATCGACATGGCCGGCACGGCATGGGTGGCGGCATTCGCCGGCTTCGTCCTGGCCTACGGAGTAGCGTTGATGACGCCAAAGGCGCGGTGAGGCGGGAGAGCAGGCGACCGTCGAATACGCGAATGCGGGAGCCGCTTCCGATCTGTCAGGCGATGCCGAGGTAGCCGAGGATACGGTTCACCCATCCCGCATGGTCCCGCACCAGCCTGAAACCCAGATTGTCGGGAGGCGTGCCAACGGCACAGCCTCCGCTTTTGCCGTCGCTGACGAAGTTCGACATATAGGCTCTGTGGAGGCCCTCAAGGACGTGGACACCGCAATTGTCGACCGAACTCACAACACCGCTTCCGTCTGCGGCCAACGTGGTGCGCACATAGCAGGTCGAAGTCCACTCCCAGACGTTGCCGGAAAGGTCGGCGAGGCCGCGCGAATTCACTCCAAAAGAGCCACTGCTCCTGGGCAGCGGGTCCGGTTTGCGATTGAGGTCGACCTCGGCCTGGTAGCTGGTGAGCCACCGCCTGGCGGGGTTGTTGGCATCGTTCTCGACACCCTCGAATTCTCCTGCAAACCGCTCAGCCGCGGCAAAGGCCCACTCTTTGTCGGAAGGCAGCCGCCATTGGCTGCCGGTCACATCGGAATACCATTGGGCGTAGGCGACGGCGTCGAGGTAGCTCACACCTGTTGCGGGTGCGTCATGCGGGACGGAACGGTTCTCCTCCGCCGGTCGACACTTGCTGGCTGACACACAATTTTCGTAGTCGGCAGCGCTGACTTGATAGGCCATGATCTCAAGCGGACCGTTGATTTGCCGCTCGACCCTGGGATTGGCTTGCGGGCGTCCGTCCTTAAGGAATTCGCCCGGCATCGGGTATGTGATGGAGCCGGGAAGCAGGCTAACCGTAATGGCAACGGCGTAAGACTGTCGATGGCCACCGGTTGCCTGCATCGAGAGACCGACCGGCACAGCCGCGGCCACCACAACGATCGGCACGAGTTTCAGGTTGAACGCCGACATATTTTTGTCCATGCCCGGACAACGCGTCGCTGCCCGGGCAATTGGAGTGCAGTTCAGTTGGTCGCGATGGGTTTGGGCGCCTCGACCTGCGTCATCAGGTCGTCATTCCACTCGCCCTCGACCTTGAAGTGAGCGGTCGCTCCGAGTTCCACGGCCTCGATCAGATTGTGGTTGACGTAGGCGTAAACCCCCGGCTGCAGGAAGGTATAGAGTGCCGAGCCCGCAGAACCGCCACGGATGAACCAGGTCTCCAGATCCTTGGCCGGCGGATTGGCGAATTTGCCCTGTTCCCAGACATAATCGCCATGGCCGCCGATCAGATGCGGCCGGGTATCGCGGTTGGCCTGTGAGTGGACGATCAAGACGGTTTCTCCGACTTTCGCCGTCATGGCGTTGTCACCGGTCAGGGATCCGACTTTGCCGTTGAACACGACATGCGTCGGGATCAACCCGCGCATCACCTTGACGATATCGTCGTAGCCGTCACCGGCCGATTCGTAGCTCTTGAAATTGCCCTTCTCGTCGCGCGGGATATAGAAGTCGCTCTCGCCGATGTAGAAGATCTTGTCGTACTTGACCGGTTCACCCTTGTCGTTCCTCAAGCCGTCGCGCGGCAGCACCATGATTGCGCCATTCATGCCGGAGACGACATGCCATGGGATCATCGGACCACCTGGCGCGCAGTGATAGACAAATGTTCCGGTTCGCGTCGCCTTGAAGCGCAGGGTTACCTGTTCGCCAGGATTGATCAGGGTGAGGCCGCCACCGCCCAGCCCGCCGGTTGCCGCGTGGAAGTCGATGTTGTGGGCCAGTGAGTTGGTGTCGGGATTGATCAGCGTCAGCTCGAGATAGTCATCCTGGTGCACGACCATCAAGGGGCCGGGGATCGAGCCGTTATAGGTCATCGCATTGAGCTTGGTGCCATCGGCGTCGATGACGACAGGCTTTTCCTCGATCTTCATGGTGAACTCGACGATTTTCGGTCCACCCTTGGCGACTTGATCGTGCGGATGCACAAAGGGCGGTGCCACCAGCTCGATCTTTTCGCGGGCGAGCCCTCGAATGTCCGCCTTTTTTACCGTTGCCGACAATGCGGGCAGTGCCGTAACGGCGGCAGCGCCAATCGCTGCTCCGAAGAGGGCTTCGCGTCGCGTAATCATGTCAATCTCCTGTCTCTCGACCGTTGCGGATGAGCTGAAGCTACGTGACCTGACGCAGCGTTTCTTTGCGCTGGCGCAAATTGGTGGAAGTTAATCGCGGAAAGAATAGCTTCGAGATGCCGGGATCTTATGCGTTGCGATTTGACATGTAGAAGTTTGGTGTTGCATTTTTCTGCAAATGCGCGCTGTCACTTGCGGATTTCTGAAGATCAGCGGCCACTTTTGTCTTCCGGATCGATCAGAATCCGCTCGGCGGCCCCGTCGAGATCTTCGTATTGGCCGCTTTTCAAAGCCCACAGGAAGCCCCCGAGGCCAAGCGCACCAAGAAAGAGAGCAACGGGTATGAGGTAGGTGAGGGTGGTCATGCGGATCGGGCCAATTCATTTGTTTCGGAACGCCTGTCGCGCCGAACACTCTTCGCCAGCGAATTTGGCATTGAACTTTGCAGTCGCAGCGCATTTCCGATCACAAGCAGCGAAGAAGCGGACATGGCGATCGCCGCGATAAGAGGTGTGACGTGTCCCAGGATGGCGATCGGCACGGCGACAGCGTTGTAGACGATCGCAATCGCGATGTTCTGGCGGATCAGGCTGCCCGCTTTGCGCGAGACGTCCAGCGCGAGAGGCACGGCCAGAAGGCTTTCGCGCAGGAAGACGAAGTCCGCTGCGTTGCGGCCAATGTCGGCGGCCGTGGCCGGTGCAATCGAGACATGCGCCGCGCGCAGCGCCGGCGTGTCGTTGAGGCCGTCGCCCACCATCAGAACCCTGTGTCCGTCTTTGGCCAGGGTCTCGATGCGTTCGACCTTGCCGGATGGCAACAGGCAGGGCACGAAGTCATCGACACCCAGCCCTTTCGCAACCTCGGCGCAGGCTGCCGCGGTATCGCCCGACAGCATTTCCACCGACATCCCAGCATGCTTCAATTGATCGATGGCCGCACTGGCGTCGGCACGCAATGCATCCTGGAAAACGAAGGATGCGACAATCGTCCCGTTTTTGGTCAGCACCGTTCCGCCGTAGCCATGTTTGCCTTCACCACCGGTTCGAGCCTTCCACCCGGCCCATCCGCGTCGACCTAGCCGCCAGGTGCTTCCGGCGTCAGTGGCTTCGATTCCAAATCCCGGGTGCTCGGCGATCGCATCGAACTTGTGTTGCCCGCCCGGAGCGGCAAAGCCGGCTATGGCCTTTGAAAACGGATGACGCGAATGCGCGGCCAGGTCTGCGGCGATTGCCAGCATGACTGGATCGATTGAGCCCGAATTGACCAGCCGGGGTTGGCCGAGCGTGAGCGTTCCGGTCTTGTCGAACACCGCCGTATCAATCGCCGCCAGGCGCTCCATGGCCGAGCCGTCCTTGACCATGATGCCATTCTCGAACAGCCGCCGCGCGGCGACCACCTGGACGATCGGCACCGCAAGACCGAGCGCGCACGGGCATGTGATGATGAGAACAGCGATGGCGATCGACATCGCGCGGTGCCAGTCGCCGGTCGCCGCCATCCAGCCCAGGAATGTCACGAAGGCGGTGAGATGAACCACGGGCGCGTAGAGTGCCGAGACGCGATCGGCGATGCGGCGATAATGCGCACGACCGCCCTCGGCAGCCTCCATCAGCCGAACCATTTCCGCCAGGAACGAATCCTTTGCGGCGGCTGTCGCCTCGATCGTCAGCGGGCCGGTAAGGTTGAGCACGCCAGCCTGCACGGCTTCGCCTGACGCCACGTTTTTCGGCGTGCTCTCGCCTGAGACCAGCGAAAAGTCGAGATCCGACGCTCCCTGAGTGATCTTGCCGTCAACCGGGATTCTTTCGCCGGCTGCTATCAGCAGCTGCATACCCGGTTCGATCTCGCCGACCGGCAAATAGTCCCGCGCGCCGTCGCGGCGCAGCACCATGGCGCCGCGCGCGGCCAGTTGTGACAGGCTTTTCACCGCGGTGCGGGCACGCTCCCGCATTACGTGATCCAGCGTGCGACCGATCAACAGGAAGAACAGCAACGAAACCGACGCGTCGAAATAGGCATGTTCGCCATGATTGATCGTTTCATAGAGGCTCATGGCATAGGCAAGCGACACTCCGACCGCGATCGGCACGTCCATGTTCATGCGGCCGTGGCGCAGTGCATTCCAGGCTGAGCGGAAGAAGATGCCACCGGCGAAGGCCAGCGCCGGGATGGCGATCAGCGCCGAGACCCAATGGAACAGGTCGCGGGTAGCACCTTCGGCGCCGGACCAGACCGAGACTGACAGCAACATGATGTTGCCGGCCGCGAAGCCGGCAACGGCGACGGCGCGGATCAGCTCCGCAAGCGTCTTGTCCTTCTCATCAACCTCGGGGGCGAACAAATGCGCCTCGTAGCCCAGCCTGCCAAGCGCGGCGACGAAGGGGGGCACCTCATTGCCACGCCACCGGATCGCGACCCGCTTCGTCGACAGGTTGACACGTGCACCTTCGACATTGGCGAGTTTTCCCAGCACCGTCTCGATCGTCTGGATGCAGGCCCCGCAACGAACCGTCGGCACTGAAAGATCGGTCTGGTGAAGATTGTCGCCAAGCGGCCGGCTCGCCAGCCTGATCTCCTGGCTGGAGGGCAGGACCGATGTGGCGCTGCCCAGGTCCAGCGCCATTTCGGCGCCCGGCGCACAACAGCTCATTTCAGCGCTCCATGGGATATCATGATCCTGCGGACGTCCCTATAGGGCTTCGCGAGACCGGCATCGGCGTCCACCTCGACGATCCAGACGCCATCCTTCGGCATGTGCTGGGCGGCGAATTCCTGACCCGTGGCGAGGGCGAGCGTGACCGACTTGTCCTCCGATTCGTAGGCCGGATGACGAAACAACACCTTGACGCCATGCAGGGGAACCGGCTTGCCGGCGCCATCGGTGAGGCTATAGCGAACCTCACCCCATGCGATGGTCAGTTTCCCGGTCCAGCCAAGGGCGGCCTGCGCACGCCCTTCCTCGGCCTTTTTGTTGAATTGCTGGCTCGCCACGTAGGTGTTCTCAACGACAAGGCCGGTCCAGCTTGTGTTTGCGAGCGTCGCCATGGTCAGATTGACCGCGATGACCACCCCGAAGAAGGCAAGGATGATGGCCAGCATGTGCCTGCCGGTGAATTCGCGGGGCTTTTGCGCCTTGGTGGTCATCTGGTGGTCTCCGGCGCGTTGAAGGTGGCGGTGTAATGGTCCGACTCGAAGCTCGCCTTGTCCTCGACCCGGAACGTGAATGTCTGCGCCGTGCCCTGGATCTGGTCCGCTGGCTGCCGCACGAAGACCTTCAGCATTTTCAGGCGATCGGGCTCGACCGGGATGGCGAAGGAGCGGCTTGTCTTCAGGTCGTCCCCGACCACGCTCATTTCGCCGCCTTGCAAACCTTGCATCGTGACGACGATCGTCCGTGGCTCGGGAATCATGTTGAGCAGCTTGACGGTGTAACCGTTGCGGATGGAACCATCGGACAGCGTGACGAACTGCGGATTGCGGTCATGCAGCACGTTGACCTCGAGCCTGTCGCGCGTCAGCAGCGAATAGATCAGGCCCAGGCCGATCAGCGACCACATACCCATGTAGACATAGGTGCGGGGCCGAAAGATCTTGCGGATATGGAAGTGAGCCACCTTGTCGGAGAACAGCCCGTCAGCCGTCCTGACCAGCGACGGATTGACCGAACTGGCGCCACCTGCGGTCGCCAGCATCATGTTGGCGTTGTAGTCGGAGAGCGTCGCGTAGGAGATCAACCCGCGCTCCCTGCCTAGCTTGTCCATGACGCCGTCGCAGGCGTCGATGCAAAGCGCGCAGGTGATGCATTCGAGCTGTTGGCCGTCGCGAATGTCGATCCCCATCGGGCAGACCGCGACGCAGGCATTGCAGTCGACACAATCGCCGACGGGCTGACCTGCGGCAAGAACCTTCTTGGCGTGACGCGAGCGCGGTTCGCCGCGCCAGTCGTTGTAAGTGACGGTGAGGGAATTTTCGTCGAGCATGGCCGCCTGGATGCGCGGCCAAGGGCACATGTAGGTGCAGACCTGCTCGCGCATCAGCCCACCGAACGTATAGGTCGTCGCCGTCAACACGGCGACGGTGATGTAGGCGATGGGGGCCGCGGTGCCGGTGAAAAGTTCGCGAGCCAACGTAGGCGCATCAGCGAAATAGAAGATCCAGGCACCGCCGGTGGCCGCGCCTATGACAAGCCAGATGGTGTGCTTTGATACACGCAGCACGAGCTTGCGGGCGGTCCAGGGACCCGCATCGAGCTTCATGCGGGCGTTGCGGTCGCCCTCGATCGCGCGTTCGACGACCAGGAACAGATCGACCCATACGGTCTGCGGGCAGGTATAGCCGCACCAGGCGCGGCCGACCGTCGACGTGATCAGGAAAAGACCAACGCCGGCCATGACCAGGAGTCCGGCCACATAGTAGAACTCCTGCGGCCAGATCTCGATGAAGAAGAAATAGAAGCGCCGGTTGGCGACATCGAGCAGCACCGCCTGATCCGGGGCAAATGGGCCTCGATTCCACCGCAACCAGGGCGTCAGGTAGTAAATGCCGAGCGTGATCGCCATCACGATCCATTTGAACTGGCGAAAGCTGCCCGATGCTCGCTTAGGGAAAACCTTCTTGCGGGCGGCATACAATGGCTGGCGCACTTTGGCGGAGTTGACCGCCTCGGCCTCGAGCCGTTCTACCTGCGTATTGTCCAGCACCGGTGTCTCCCGTCGCGCAGCTTCTGATTTCGCCGGGCAGTTGACCTGATCGATTTCAGGCAAGCGCGCGAAATGCAGCGTTGGCCGGACTTTGCCGCCGATAGGGTTGAGCCGCGTTGATGCAGGTCAATCGCCGCAAACCGCAAAAAAGATCGAGGCCCGGCATGGCCGGGCCTCGTCGCTTGCACGGAGAGGGCCAGAGAATAGACCCCCGTTGCTATTCTCCACCGCCAAGCGAATGCACGTAGACCGCCAGTTCCTTGACCTTGGTTTCGCCCAGGCGCCCGCCCCAGGCCGGCATCACGCCCTGCTTCGGTGCACGGACCTGGGCGGCGATGGCTGCCTCGCCGGGCCCGTAGAGCCATATAGCGTCGGTCAGGTCGGGGCCGCCGAACTCCTTGTTGCCCTTTGCCTTGTCGCCATGACAGGCCACGCAATTTTCCGCGAAGACCTTGGCGCCGGGCTCAACGAGGCTTGCGTCCTGGACCTTGCCGGAGAGGCTTGCGACATAGGCGCTGACCTGGGTGATCTGCTCGGCGGTGATGATGTCGCCAAAAGCCGGCATTTCCGAAATGCGTGTATCCGGGTCGGAGGCGAAGCGGATGCCATGCGTGATCGTCTGCTGAATCTGCTCGGCCTTGCCGCCCCACAGCCAATCGTCGTCGTTCAGGTTGGGAAAGCCTTTTGACCCCTGTGCGCCCGAACCATGGCACTGCACGCAATTGACCTTGAACGCGGCGCCGCCGGCGGCGACGGCGAATTCGCGCAACGCATCGTCGGCGCTGATCTCGGAAACGGTTTTCGTTTGAATTGCCGCGACATACTTGCCCTTGGCAACCTCGGCCGCGGCCAACTCGTTCCCGACATCGTTACGGCTCGAATAGCCGAGCACCCCCTTGGTTGCCGAGTGAAGCAAGGGCCATGCCGGATAGGCAATGGTGTAGCCGATCGCCCAGACGATGGTGATGTAGAACGTCCAGACCCACCAGCGCGGCAGAGGGTTGTTGAGCTCCCTGATGCCATCCCATTCGTGGCCGGTCGTCGAGGTGCCTGACACTTCGTCGATATGTTCGTTGCGCATGGTCAGTCGTCCTTGAGAGGAATGCGGGCGGCTTCATCGGCTTGCTTGCGGCTGCCCGGACGGAGTGCGAAAGCGATGGCGCCGACGAAGAAAAGCGCCATGGCAACCAAACCCCAGCTATCGGCGAATTCCCGCATCAGATTGTAGTCCATGGTCGTTCTCCTCAGCGGTAACCGGCGGCTTCGTCGTAGTGCCTAAAATCGACCAGCGTGCCGAGCATCTGCAGATAGGCGACGAGCGCGTCCATCTCCGTGACTTGCTGAGGATTGCCATCAGAATCACCCACTTTCGCCTTCGGATAGCGGGCCAACAGGCCCGACGTGTCGGCGTTGGGATCGGCCTGCGCCATAAGGTCCGCGTTGGCGTGCGCGATCATGTCGTCGGAGTACGGGACGCCAACACGCCTGTTCGCGACAAGATGCGTCGAGAAGTCCTTCACCTCGATCGGGTTGTCCTTGAGGAAGGCATAGCTCGGCATGATCGATTCCGGCACCACCGAGCGCGGGTCGGACAGATGCTGCACATGCCACGTGTTCGAGTAGCGGTCGCCGACGCGCGCGAGGTCCGGCCCGGTTCGCTTCGATCCCCATTGGAATGGGTGATCGTACATCGACTCTGCCGCCAGGCTGTAATGACCGTAGCGCTCGACCTCGTCGCGGAACGGCCTGATCATCTGGCTATGGCAGAGGTAGCAGCCCTCGCGAACGTAAATGTTGCGGCCGGCGAGTTCGAGCGGCGAGTAAGGCCGCATGCCTTCGACTTTCTCGATCGTGTTGTCGAGATAGAAGAGCGGTGCGATCTCGACGATGCCGCCGACCGTCACCACCAGAAGGGAACCAACGAGAAGAAGCGTGGCGTTCTTCTCGATGATCGCATGTCTGTCCATCAAGCCCATTTTTGGCTCCTTACTGTGCAGGCTGAAGGGCGGGAACGGAGCCCGGCATCGGTTGCTCCTCGCGCTGGTGGCCGAGGATCGTCATGGCGATGTTCCAGGCCATGATCAGGGTGCCTGAGAGGTACATCGCCCCGCCGATGGCGCGCATGACGTAGTAGGGATGCATGGCGGCGACGGTTTCCGCGAAGGAATAGACCAGGAAGCCCTGCTCGTCGTATTCACGCCACATCAGGCCCTGCATGATGCCGGACACCCACATGACGGCGGCGTAGACAACGATGCCGAGCGTCGCCAGCCAGAAGTGCCAGGTGACGAGCCGCAGCGAATAGAGGCGCTCGCGGTTCCACAGCTTCGGCACCATGTAGTAGATCGCGCCAAACGAGATCATGCCGACCCAGCCGAGCGCGCCGGAATGGACGTGGCCGATGGTCCAGTCAGTGTAGTGGCTGAGCGAATTGACCGACTTGATCGACATCATCGGACCTTCGAAGGTCGACATGCCGTAAAAGGCGATAGCCATCACCATCATGCGGATGATCGGATCGGTGCGCAGCTTGTCCCAGGCGCCCGACAGCGTCATCAGGCCGTTGATCATGCCACCCCATGACGGCATCCACAGCATGATCGAGAACACCATGCCGAGCGTTTGCGCCCAGTCGGGCAGGGCGGTGTAGTGCAGGTGATGCGGTCCGGCCCAGATGTAGAGAAAGATGATTGCCCAGAAATGGACGATCGACAGGCGGTAGGAATAGACCGGTCGGTTCGCCTGCTTGGGCACGAAATAATACATCATGCCGAGGAAGCCGGCGGTCAGGAAGAAGCCGACGGCATTGTGGCCATACCACCATTGCGTCAGGGCATCCTGAACACCGGAAAAGGCGGAGTAACTCTTGGAGCCGAGGAAGGACGCCGGCATCGACAGGTTGTTGATCACATGCAGCATCGCGATGGTCACGATGAAGGAGAGGTAGAACCAGTTGGCGACGTAGATATGCGGCTCCTTGCGCTTCAGGATCGTGCCGAGGAACAGGATGAGATAGGCGACCCAGACGATGGTCAGCCAGATGTCGACATACCATTCGGGTTCGGCGTATTCGCGGCTTTCCGTGATGCCGAGCAGGTAGCCGGTCGCCGCCATCACGATAAAAAGCTGGTAGCCCCAGAAGACGAACCAGGCGAGATCACCACCGAACAGGCGGGCGCGGCAGGTGCGTTGAACGACATACAATGATGTGCACAGCAGCGCGTTGCCGCCGAAGGCAAAGACGACGCCCGATGTGTGCAGCGGCCGCAAACGGCCGAAATTGAACCAGGGCTGTATGTTGAGATCGGGATAGGCAAGCTGCAGGGCGATGACCACGCCGACCAGCATGCCGACGACGCCCCAGAATATGGTGGCGATGGCCCCGTAGCGGATGGGACCATCCATATAGGCTGACGGATCGACCGCGACTGCCGGCGCGAAACTCGTGTTGCGTAGAAGAACAGCGGTGAAACCCAGCAGCACGATGAACAGCACCCACATGTGCTGGCGGAAGGGCTCGTCCACGCCGAAGCCGGCAGCTGCAAAAGCCGCAAACGCAAACAGGCCCAAAACAAAGATGTGCGTGCCGAACTTCATGACATGTCCCCGACGTCGACTCCGATGCGCGGACGTCAATCCGCGGGAACAGCAATTCAGCAGTCGCCCCGTCGCCGCCTTGATCCATGTCAAAGCCAATTGTTTTTGGATTGGGCAGCTTCGGTCGTCAAAACGAACGGGAGACTGTCATTGAACCGCGAGAGGGAGCTGGGATCGTCGTCGTTCGATACGAGCCGCGCCAGTTCAAAACCGACAGTTCGATCTGACAGAGGGGCGGTCTCCGCGATTGTGATGAAACGTGCGCATCTGGAAAAGCTTGAGCTCTGTGCGGCTCTGGAGAGGATCGCAGACACCCTGCCCAGGGTCGATTGCCTGGCATGCCTAGCTGCGGGAAATGCGATCGTGCCGCTGTTGCGAAACATTCATCAATACGAAGAGACGGTTATCTTTCCGGTCTACGACGCTGCCTTGACCGGCAGCGACGCCAACCTTGCCTCAACCCGGCGATTGCGGGCCGAACATGTCGAGGACGAATGCTTTGCCAGTGAGGTGACCGAGATTTTGCTGGCGATCGGCCACGGCAAGACGATCGATAATGCCGAGGCCGTCGGATTCATGCTGCGCGGCTTCTTTGAAGGCCTACGCCGGCATATCGCTTTTGAGCGGGAGCATGTCCTGCCGATGATCGGGATCGTCGATTGATTCTAGGCGCCGGAGCGGCGCTGCAGACGCGTCAGGCTATCGACTGTGACATGCCGATTGTTCTCGATCCGGATCACGCCATCCGATCGTAGCCTGGTCAGCTGGCGGCTGACTGTCTCGATCGTCAGGCCGAGGAAATCGGCGATGTCGGCGCGGGTCAAAGGGAGATCGAAACTTGTCGACTGGGCATCCGGGTCAAGCGCGGGGTCAATGTTCCTGGCGATCATCAGGAGAAAGCTCGCCACCTTTTCCGAAGCACTTTTGCGGCCTAGCGTCACCATCCAGTCGCGGGCGTCATCGAGCTCGTTCAGCGTCTGCTTGAAAAGGCGATGCTCCAGGCCCGGCGATTCCTTCATCATCCGTTCGATGGCGGCCTTTGGAAACGAGCACAGGGAGACTGTGGTTGCGGCTTCAGCGTTGATCGCGCTTTCCACCTTGAAGGGCCTGCCCAGAAAATCGGGAGCAAATTGAAGCCCGACAATCTGCTGGCGTCCGTCCGAGAGGCTCTTTGTGAGCTTCACCACGCCGGAGAGCACGTTCGAGTAACTGTCGACGGTCTCGGCGTCACCAATCAATTCCACACCCGGTTCGATGGTATGCTTCGACGAGATCTTTGCAAGGCCCACCAGTTGGTTGGGGTCGAGCGCGCCGCAAACACCATGGTGCCGCGCTTCGCATGATTGGCAAAGCACGGGAATGCCGGCGCTGTGTACATCCTGGCGCACTGTCATTGTCGTCGTCCGCGGACCCAAAGTCTTGTAACGGTATAGCATCGACCCAACAAAAAGCCTTGCGGCAGTTTGTCCGCAGCAACATCTGTCTTGACCGAAATCAAGGCAGCGGGCGTCCAATGGGATCAATACCGCCCCATGCAAAGTGGAGTGGTTGGAGCGATGCGCCCAGATTTGGTTGCCAGACTTGGCGAGAATGTGCCGCGCTATACCAGCTACCCGACAGCGCCGCATTTTCATTCTGGTGTCGATGGTGCCGTTTGCAGCGACTGGCTGCAGGCGCTCGGCGAGGATGACGAGATCTCGCTCTATCTGCACATCCCGTACTGTGACAGGCTTTGCTGGTTTTGTGCCTGCCATACCAAGCAGACACGCCACTACGAGCCGGTGACAAAATATCTGCGGTCACTGCATGCCGAGATCGCAACCGTCGCGGGTCTCGTCCGAGATAAGGCCAGGGTGCGTGCCATGCATTTCGGCGGTGGTTCACCGACGATGCTCAAACCGGAGGATTTGGTGGCGCTGGGAACAGTTCTGCGCAACAGCTTTGCCTTCCTTCCCGACGCCAAGATCAGCGTCGAAATCGATCCCAACGATATGGATGACGCCCGCCTCGATGCTCTTGCCGAGATCGGCATGACCCGGGCGAGCCTTGGGGTGCAGGATTTTGACCTTAAGGTGCAGAAGGCGATCAACCGCGAGCAGAGCTTTCTGCAGACCAAGGCGGTTGTGGACGGGGTTCGCGCGCGCGGTGTCAGATCGGTCAATCTGGATCTGCTCTATGGCTTGCCGCACCAGACCAGGGAGAGCGTCTCTTCTACGGTCGCGCAGGCATTGACGCTGGAACCGGATCGGGTGGCATTGTTTGGCTATGCGCATGTGCCGTGGTTCAAGAAACATCAGACGATGATCGACGAGGCATGGTTGCCAGGCCCGGCAGAGCGGTTTGCTCAGTCGCAATTGGCCGCTTGTCTTATGCTGAACGCGGGATATGAAACTGTCGGCTTCGACCATTTCGCCAAGCCCAACGATGCGTTGGCCGTAGCGGCCCGGACCGGCTGCTTGCGCCGCAATTTCCAAGGCTATACCGACGATCGCTGCGAAACACTGATCGGCCTCGGCCCCTCATCAATCAGTCAATTTCGCCAAGGCTACGCGCAGAACATGCCGTCGACCGCGGAATACGGACGCATGGTCTCGGACGGTGGGCTGGGGACTGTCCGCGGTATCACGCTTTCCGAAGACGACCGCGTTCGCGGATGGATCATCGAGAGGCTGATGTGCGACTTCGCCTTCTCGGCGATCGAACTGGTGGAGCGCTTTGGCGAAGCCGGCCAAAGACTTCTGCTCAAGGCAAGTTCCACCGCGCTTCGTGAGCCCGAGGGCTTGCTTGAACTTGATGGTGACCGCTTCGTCGTGCCGGCGGAAAACCGCCCCTTTGTCAGAAGCGTCGCGGCGAAGTTCGACAAATATCTCGAAGTCGGCAAAGCCAGGCATTCAGCGGCGGTTTGAGCGTCGGCCGAGTCAGAAGTGTTCGCCAGCCTTGAACGGGCCGATGCGGGTCCCTGCCGCGATCAAATAGGCGGTCGACCAGCCGATGAGCAGGAACCCGTTCACGCCCTCGAGCGCCGCCAGGATACGCCACGCATGGGCGGGCACGATATCCCCATAACCGACCGTCGAAAACGTAATGGTCGAGAAGTAGAGCGCGGTTTCGAAGTCGTCGAAAATCTCCAGCAACCTGTATAGGCCTGCCCAGAGCCAGACCTCGGCGGTCATGACGGCAAAGAGACCCATCACCACGCTGATCATCGCGACAATGCGGCTACGGCGGCCATGCATCCGGAAACGCGCAACCATATGGGTCATCGCATGGGTGACTGCGATGAGGCCAAAGGTATGAACAAGGACCGTCAGACTAATGGCGATTGTGCCGACAAGCAGGTTCGCGAGCATGCCCGAAGCGTAGCGTCGCGACCGCAACTCGCCTTGCGCGAAATCAATCCAGACAGGTCTGCGCGGCTGCCGGCCACAATTTGACAACATGCACCATCCCTCATTCGGTGCAGAAAGCAGGGTTGGAAACAATAGAGTGGCCTCAACCTAAAATTCTCTGCTTATCCTCGTTCGTGGCGGACCTGCGTGGGTTGGCGTGCTTGCACAGACAGTTCTCAATCAGAGGCGAACTCGACGAGTTCGTCGGCCGCTTCACTGATACCACCCGCAGCCGCACGCTCGAGCCAAAGGCGACCGGCGACCGGGTCGCGCTCCCCGGCAAGACCCTTGGAGAGATAACGCCCGAGCATGAGTTGGCCTTGGCCGTGCCCACGCTCGGCAGCGGCGGCGAACCATTTCTGCGCTGTCGCCTGGTCGACCGGCAGGCCCTGGCCGGCTCCATACAGCGCACCAAGCGCAAACATCGCCCCGGCGTGACCGTCGTCGGCGGCTCGTTCGAACAGCTGCATTGCAGCCTTTGGCTCACGCGTGCCTCCACGCCCGTTGAGCAGCATCTCCGCGAGCGCCACCCGCGCGTCAAGCACGCCGGCGTCGGCCGCCCGCGCAAACCATATGCGGGCCTGCGTTGGGTCGGCCGCAACGCCGCGTCCATCCTGGAGGAGGCGGGCATACATATATTGCGCCTCGGCGACGCCCTCGGCCGCGCGCCGCAGCCAATGTGCCGCTTGCCCCTCGTCCTGGCGGACGCCGACTCCCTTGGCGAAGCAGAGCCCAAGATTGAATGCCGCGATGAGGTCGCCCGATGATGCGGCCGCCTCGAACCATCCGGCAACGCTTGCGGCATCGTCCGGCTCGCCGGCTCCTCCGAGGATAAGATTGGCGAGGTCGGCCAGTGCCGCCTGATTGCCGCCATTTGCGGCAGCGCGCAGCCAGCGCGCTCCCTCTTCGACGTCCTCGGCTACACCACTCCCCGTCAGGTAGAGGGAGGCCAAAGCGCGGGCGGCGGCCTGGTGACCCGCTTCGGCAGCGCGCCGATAACAGTTTGCGGCTTCTGCAAAATCCGGCGGCTGCGTCTTCACATAGCGATCGCCGAGGAGATAGGCTGCCTCGACATTGCCAGCCAAGGCGGCACGCCGCATCCACGCCTCTCCGGCGGCGATATCATGGTCGATGAGTCCACCATCGATCAGCGCCAATCCCAACCGGAACTGGGCCGAGGGAAGGCCTTTCTCCGCAGCGGCCTGATAAAGTTTCGCGGCTGCAGTCATGTCGCGTACCACGCCGAGCCCGTGCTCGCTCAAGACCGCGAGAAGATAGATCGCGGTCGGCAGGCCAGCATCGGCCGCGCGTCTTACCTCGTCCGCGATCCTGACCCGATCTTCTTGCCTGCCGCGCCGGGCCAGCGAGAGGGCAAAGCCGAGACATCCTTCGGCGCAGCCGGCGGCAGCCGACTTCTCGTACCAGCCGTGGGCGGCATCCGCATTGCGCAACGGTTCGGGGCCACTGGTCAGGATATAGCCGAGGATCGCCTGTCCCGTGGCCGAGCCCGCCTCGGCCGCCTTCGTGGCAAAGCCGAACGCAGCCGTGAAGTTCGGTTCGCCCGCGGAATCCCGTTTGAACAAGTGCTCCGATCCGGCGCCCTCGCCGTCGGTTTCCGCCGTCACTAGCCCGGTGACGTAGAGAGCGGCGAGGAGCGCCTGGGCATCGGCGTTCCCTCGGTTGGCTGCCCGCAGCAGCCATCGCGCGCCTTCCACGCGGCTCGGCGGCACACCCGAGCCTTCGAGATAGCAACGCGCGACCCGGTACTCGGCGTCGGCGATCCCCGCGCGCGCCGCTGTCGCCATGAGCGGAAAGGCTTCAGCGGCCTTGCCGCTGTCCGAAAGCTGGATCGCCCGGCGCAACGCCGCCGCCGGGAAGGCCAGACCAGTTAGCCGATCCAGGATTGTCATCGATCCGAGCCCCTGATTCCTCCAGTGCCCTATGGCTCCCGCATCGCCTCCTGGCCGATCGGGAGCATCACACCGAGAATGTACTTGAGTATCGTGCGCCGGCCGACCTTGACGTCGGCGGTCACCGGCATGCCGGGGCTGACGGCGAAACCGGCGGGCACGCCGTGGAGGGCGATCTGGTCGATGGAAATCCGCGTGCGATAGAACGGCTCGGAGTCGGAAGGCAGCATGGCCAGCGAGCTGTTCGGATCGCGCGCTTGTTCCTGCGCCGAGAAGGAATCAGGGCTGAGTGCCCGCACGGTGCCGTGGGCGAGGCCGTATTGCGAATAGGGGAAGGTGTCGAATTTGATGACCACGGGGTCGCCGACATGGACAAAACCACTGCTCCTGCCAACGATGTTTGTCTCGATCTCGAGTGGCGCGTCGGCCGGTACCAGCGTGATGAAGCGCTCCCCTGACTGCATGACCGAGCCGACGGAGACCTTTGCCACCGATTGAACGATGGCGTCCGATTGGCTCTTCAATTCGACCAGTTGTTTGCGAAGCTTTGCCTTGTTGAGGAGTTCGCGGGCGTCGGAGATCCGCGAGCTCGCCTCCGACAGACTCTGCGAGACTTCAGCTCGCCAGCCCTGAATATAGCCGTCGCGCTCGGAGGCCACCGCTGCTTGCTGGCGCTTGGCGGCTTCCGCGGTTTGCTCGGCATTGCCAAGCGCCCGGGACATTTCCGCCCGGTTGTCCTCGGCAAGGAGCGTATTGAGGCGGCTTCCTACCTGCCTTGCCTCGAGCTGCTTGCGCATCTGTTCGATCGAGTCGGCGACCGAGAGCCGCTGGCGGTAGCCGTCGGCATCCGATTGCGATCGCGAAATCACCGAGCTGAGTTCGTCACGCTGGCGTTCGAAATTCTCCACCTTGGCGTCGTAGACCGCCTTGCGTTGCTCGAATATCGACACCTGCAGGGTCCAACTCGGGTCGAGGCCGTTGTAGGTGAACGCTTGACCGCTGGCCTCGGCCTTCAACCGCGCCACCTCGGCTTCAAGCGTCGAGACCTGCATCGCCAGTGCCGCCAGGTCGGCGGAGGCAAAGGTCGCATCGAGGCGGGCAAGCAATTGGCCGGCCTGGACACGCTGTCCCTCCCGCACCTCGATCGAGCGGACAATCGCGGTCTCCAGCGGTTGCACGACGATGTTGGGGGATTGCGAGACCACCAGGCCCCTGGTCGTAACGACCTGATCGACCGGTATCAGTCCCGCCAGGGCGATCAGCGCGATGACCAGGCTCGAAACGATCCAGACGATGCCGCGCGCCGCCCGCGGAATGGGCGCATTGGCGACAGCCGTCGATGGCCACTGGAACTCGAGTATGGCTGGCGTCGTCGGATCCCTCGTTTCCATCCGATGCCACCGGGCGGGGAGGGCCGTGAGAGAGGTGCTGCTACCCATGATTACCGGACCTGATGCGAATATGAGCCGCGCGACATGGTCAA
This sequence comes from Mesorhizobium sp. P2_E9, assembly GCF_056403815.1. NCBI lineage: Bacteria > Pseudomonadati > Pseudomonadota > Alphaproteobacteria > Hyphomicrobiales > Phyllobacteriaceae > Mesorhizobium > Mesorhizobium sp. P2_E9. The sequence continues at coordinate 570,171 of NZ_JBFUET010000002.1, read as the reverse complement.
ACCAACCGCGGCGGAACGGCGACCGGGCGGCCGTGGCGGCCGTCGAGGTGCCGGTTCTGCTGCGACCACAGCTGGCGATAGAGCGCGCATCGTTCGAGCAGGGTCGCGTGCGGCGCGACGTCGAGAACCTTGCCCTGATCCATGACCAGGATGTTGTCGCACTCGGTCAAGGAGGAGAGCCGGTGCGAAACGATGATCATCGTGCGCCCGCTGGCGATGCGCATGAGGTTGGCGCTCACCACCGCCTCGCTCTCCGGGTCGAGTGCGCTGGTCGCTTCGTCGAGGATGAGGATGGTCGGATCGTGGATGAGGGCGCGCGCGATCGCCAGTCGCTGCTTTTGGCCGCCTGACAGGTTAGGCGAACCTTCCTCGATGTAGGTGTCGTAGCCATTCGGCATCCGCTCGATGAATTCCTGGGCGCCGGCGAGATGCGCCGCGCGCATGGCGTCGGAAAGCGTCAGGCCCGGGCGCCCGGCGATGATGTTGTCGCGGATCGACCCGCGGAACAGAAAATTGTCCTGGAGGACCACGCCGAGACCCTGGCGAAGATGGCGCAGGTTGATTTCCTTGAGGTCGACACCATCGAGCTTGAGGAAACCACTGTAGTCGCGGTTTATCCCCTGCAGGAGGCGCGCGATCGTCGACTTTCCCGACCCGCTGCGGCCGACAATGCCAAACATGGTGCCGGCTGGAATGTGGAAGCTGACCCGATCGAGCGCCGGTGTCTTGGTAGCGATATAGCTGAAGGTCAGGTCGCTGAACGCGACCTCGCCGACGAGCCTGGGTCTCAGGCCGGCTGAATTCGAACTGCTCTCCAGCGGCCGGTTGAGGACCGACGCTGCCTCGCCGATCGCCGCACCGACCTCCTCGTAGTCTTCGACCAGTCGCGCCAGGCCAACCAGCGGCTGGGCCACGCGCTGGGCGATCATCATGAAGGCGAACAGGCCGCCGACCATGTAGCCCGAGCGGTCGTTCATCGCGAGATAGGCGCCGATCAGCATGGTGCCGAGCACCATCACACGTTCGATCGGCGTGACCAGGGTCTGCGGCCAGCTTGCCAGCTGTCCGAAGGCGAGGCGCGCCTTTCCGGATTCCGCCACCCGCTCGTCCCAGAGCGCCTTGCGCTGCGGCTCGAGACCGAGCGCCTTCACCGTCTTGATGCCGACGACTGTCTCGCCGAGCGCCGCCGACTTCCAGGTCTCGGCCTCGACCACCCGCTGGTACCTTCGGCGCAGGGGCTTGAGGAAGGCGAGGATGATCAGCATGATCACCACCGCGCAGGCCACCACGATCCAGGCGAGGGAGGCGTTGATGTAGAACATGACCGGCACCAGCACGCAGAGCGTGATCATATCCAGGAACGTGCTGAGCAGTTTTCCGGTCAGGAACTCGCGGATACGATAGACCTGGGCGAGGTGATACATCGTCTCGCCGGCCGGATGCCGCTCGAAATAGTCGAGCGGCAGGCGCAGGAGCCGGCTGAAGACGTGCAGTTGCAGCTTGGTGTCCAGACGGGCGCCGACGACATTGATGATCAGTCGCCGCGCATGGCCAAGCAGTGTCTCGTAGGCGAACACCACGGCGATCACCGCCGACAGCAGCACCAACGTCGAGATGCTGTTGAACTGCAGCACCTTGTTGACCACCGTCATGACGATGAGCGGCGGCAGGATGGTAAGGACGCTCAGCGTGAACGAGGCGATGGTGATATCGCGCAGGGCGTGACCCTCGAGCCGCACCAGTTCGGCGAGCCAGCGAAGGGTGAAGGGCGCGTCCGCCGCGACATAGGACCGGGCGGCGCGCAGCAACAGCGCCTCGCCCGTCCACACCTGCGACAGCCGCAGTTCGTCGATGGCGGTCGCTTCACCATCGTCGGGTGCATCCACACTTTTGAGGAAGACGATGTTTCGCTCGGCGCTCGCCCCGGTAAGGAGAGCCGCGCCGCCATCATTGAACAACAGGACGACCGGTCCGGCATCCTGGAAACGCAAGAGGTGAGACCAGCGGATGCGCACGGCGCGTGACCACATGCCGGCGTCCTGCGCCCACTGCGACAGGTCGGCAGCGGCCGGAACCGCGCTCGCGGACCTGAATTCGTTCGGATCGAGCTCGACACCGTGATAGCGGGCGGCCCGCAGCATCGCCTTGAGGCGTGGCGCGATCTTGTCGAATTCGGCGGGGCCGCCAGGAATCCGCCCCACGTCGCTCACAACCTCACCCTTGCCGGTCGTGTCGGCTTCGATGCCGGCGCGGATCGGGACCGGTTGGTTTTCGGCATTCAGAGGGATGTTCACCATGGACGTGCCTTCCGGCAGGCAAGCGAAATCGACAATGCCCGGGCCGAGGTGCCTCTGCCGAGGTTTTCGATCATGCCGCCATTGTACTCCGAATTGATCGACCGCGCGACTCTCATGCCAACCCGTCTCCCGGCATGTCTAACGCGCGAACCTCGCTCTCCCGCGACGTTCGCGCGTTTCCCTTTGGCGGGCTGTCGCCAGGATGCTTGCTCACTCATGCGGCTTCAGAAGATCCTTCAGGGTCGTCTTGGCGGTGTGGTCGGTACTGGCATAGCCGGTACCGTGCTTGGCCACATCCAAGGTCTGGTCCGTACTCGCGCCCGACGGCTTGTTCAGGTTCTGACCAAATCCCTTGATCGTATTGAGGATATTCAGGAGATCGGTCGTCACCGAACCGGCCGCCAGGCCGATCAGGTGGTGTAGCGACGGCAGGCCGCTGCTGCCATTGCCGGGCGAGCCCGACTGCAGGAATTGCCCGGTGTCCTTCAAGCCGAGCGAGTCGGTCGTGACATTGGTGGTCTTCTGGGTCGTCGTTGCCAGGGTTGTGGTCGAAGCGACAACCGAGTCGTGATGACCGCTCGAGGGTCCAGTCGGACCGGTTGGGCCGGTCGGACCCGTCGCGCCCTTCGGCCCGGTATCGCCCTTCGGCCCGGTATCGCCCTTGGGCCCGGTTGCTCCGGTCGAGCCCGTGGCGCCGGTTGCACCCGTGGCGCCCTTGGGTCCGGTATCGCCCTTCGGCCCGGTATCGCCCTTGGGTCCGGTCGCTCCGGTCGAACCTGTTGCGCCAGTCGCACCCGTGGCGCCCTTGGGCCCGGTATCGCCCTTGGGCCCGGTTGCTCCGGTCGAGCCCGTGGCGCCGGTTGCACCCGTGGCGCCCTTGGGTCCGGTGTCGCCCTTGGGCCCGGTATCGCCCTTCGGTCCGGTTGCTCCGGTCGAACCCGTGGCGCCGGTTGCACCCGTGGCGCCCTTGGGTCCGGTGTCGCCCTTCGGCCCGGTATCGCCTTTCGGTCCGGTTGCTCCGGTCGAGCCAGTGGCGCCAGTCGCGCCCGTGGCGCCCTTAGGCCCGGTATCGCCCTTCGGCCCGGTTGCTCCCGTCGAGCCCGTGGCGCCAGTCGCACCCGTGGCGCCCTTCGGCCCGGTCGAGCCAGTAGCACCCGTGGTACCAGTAGAGCCCGTTGCTCCGGTACTGCCAGTTGAACCTGTGGCGCCGGTTGCTCCGGTCGATCCGGTTGCACCAGTCGAACCCGTGGCACCAGTGGAGCCCGTGGCTCCGGCTGCGCCGGTTGCGCCCGTTGAACCTGTGGCACCGGTCGAACCCGTGGCACCAGTCGCACCAGTGGCACCGGTTGCTCCAGTCGAACCTGTGGCACCGGTTGCGCCGGTCGATCCGGTTGCGCCAGTCGAACCCGTGGCGCCTGTATCGCCGGTCGCGCCCGTGGCACCGGTTGCTCCGGTCGAGCCAGTGGCACCCGTCGCACCAGTTGCACCAGTCGAACCCGTGGCTCCGGTATCACCGGTTGCGCCTGTGGCTCCGGTTGCTCCGGTCGAGCCCGTGGCACCCGTATCGCCGGTTGCGCCTGTGGCGCCGGTTGCTCCGGTTGAGCCCGTGGCTCCGGTATCACCGGTTGCGCCTGTGGCTCCGGTTGCTCCGGTCGAGCCCGTGGCACCCGTATCGCCGGTTGCTCCGGTCGAGCCGGTTGCTCCAGTCGAGCCGGTGGCGCCCGTATCGCCAGTCGCGCCTGTGGCACCGGTTGCTCCGGTCGAACCCGTCGCTCCGGTATCACCAGTCGCGCCGGTGGCGCCGGTAGCTCCAGTCGAGCCCGTGGCGCCGGTATCACCGGTCGCGCCTGTGGCACCGGTTGCTCCGGTTGAACCCGTTGCGCCGGTATCGCCGGTCGCACCTGTGGCTCCAGTGGCTCCAGTCGAACCTGTGGCGCCTGTATCACCGGTCGCACCTGTGGCGCCGGTTGCTCCGGTCGAGCCCGTGGCGCCGGTATCGCCGGTGGCGCCTGTGGCTCCGGTGGCTCCAGTCGAACCCGTGGCGCCGGTATCACCAGTTGCACCTGTGGCGCCGGTTGCTCCAGTCGAACCCGTGGCGCCGGTATCGCCGGTCGCTCCTGTGGCTCCGGTTGCGCCAGTCGAACCTGTGGCGCCGGTATCGCCGGTCGCACCTGTGGCTCCGGTTGCTCCTGTGGAGCCTGTTGCACCGGTATCGCCCGTCGCACCTGTGGCTCCGGTTGCTCCGGTCGAACCTGTTGCTCCAGTATCCCCGGTCGCACCAGTGGCTCCAGTTGCTCCAGTCGAACCCGTGGCGCCCGTATCGCCGGTCGCACCAGTGGCTCCAGTGGCTCCAGTCGAACCCGTGGCGCCCGCATCGCCGGTCGCGCCTGTGGCACCGGTTGCTCCGGTCGAACCCGTGGCGCCGGTATCGCCAGTCGCACCAGTGGCTCCGGTAGCACCAGTCGAGCCCGTGGCGCCCGTATCGCCGGTTGCACCTGTGGCACCGGTTGCTCCAGTTGAGCCTGTTGCGCCTGTTGCGCCTGTATCGCCGGTCGCGCCTGTGGCGCCGGTTGCTCCGGTCGAGCCCGTGGCGCCCGTGTCACCAGTTGCACCTGTGGCGCCGGTTGCTCCGGTCGAGCCCGTGGCACCCGTATCGCCGGTGGCACCTGTGGCGCCGGTTGCTCCAGTTGAACCCGTGGCGCCGGTATCGCCGGTCGCGCCTGTGGCGCCGGTTGCTCCAGTCGAACCCGTGGCTCCGGTATCGCCGGTCGCACCTGTGGCTCCGGTTGCTCCAGTCGAACCCGTGGCGCCGGTATCACCGGTCGCGCCTGTGGCGCCGGTTGCACCGGTCGAACCAGTGGCGCCCGTATCGCCGGTGGCACCTGTGGCGCCGGTTGCTCCAGTCGAACCTGTTGCACCCGTATCGCCGGTTGCTCCGGTTGAGCCCGTGGCGCCGGTATCGCCGGTGGCACCTGTGGCGCCGGTTGCACCGGTCGAGCCGGTGGCACCCGTATCGCCGGTTGCGCCTGTGGCGCCGGTCGCTCCGGTCGAGCCCGTGGCCCCGGTATCGCCGGTCGCGCCTGTGGCACCAGTTGCTCCGGTCGAACCCGTGGCTCCGGTATCGCCGGTCGCACCTGTGGCGCCGGTTGCTCCGGTCGAACCCGTGGCACCGGTTGCTCCGGTCGAGCCAGTGGCACCCGTCGCACCAGTTGCTCCTGTCGAACCCGTGGCGCCCGTATCGCCGGTGGCACCTGTGGCGCCGGTTGCTCCGGTCGAACCTGTTGCTCCAGTATCCCCGGTCGCACCCGTGGCACCGGTTGCTCCGGTCGAACCCGTAGCGCCGGTATCGCCGGTTGCACCGGTGGCACCGGTTGCTCCAGTCGAGCCTGTTGCGCCCGTATCGCCGGTCGCGCCAGTGGCACCGGTTGCGCCAGTCGAACCCGTGGCACCCGTATCGCCGGTCGCGCCAGTGGCACCGGTTGCTCCGGTCGAGCCCGTGGCGCCGGTATCGCCGGTCGCGCCAGTGGCTCCGGTTGCTCCGGTCGAGCCGGTTGCTCCAGTCGAGCCTGTGGCACCGGTATCACCGGTCGCACCAGTGGCTCCGGTTGCTCCGGTCGAACCCGTGGCTCCGGTATCGCCAGTCGCACCAGTGGCACCGGTTGCTCCGGTCGAACCCGTGGCGCCGGTATCACCAGTTGTACCTGTGGCTCCGGTTGCCCCGGTCGAACCCGTGGCGCCCGTATCGCCGGTGGCACCTGTGGCACCGGTAGCTCCGGTTGAACCCGTTGCGCCGGTATCGCCGGTCGCACCTGTGGCTCCGGTTGCGCCTGTGGAGCCGGTATCGCCGGTCGCGCCAGTGGCACCGGTTGCTCCGGTCGAACCCGTGGCGCCGGTATCGCCAGTCGCGCCAGTGGCACCGGTTGCTCCGGTTGAGCCCGTGGCGCCCGTATCGCCGGTCGCACCTGTGGATCCAGTTGCTCCGGTCGAGCCGGTTGCTCCAGTCGAGCCTGTGGCACCGGTATCACCGGTCGCACCAGTGGCTCCAGTTGCTCCAGTCGAGCCGGTGGCGCCGGTATCGCCGGTCGCGCCTGTGGCTCCGGTAGCTCCGGTCGAACCCGTGGCTCCGGTATCGCCGGTCGCGCCTGTGGCTCCGGTAGCGCCAGTCGAACCCGTGGCTCCGGTATCGCCGGTTGCGCCTGTGGCTCCGGTTGCTCCAGTCGAGCCGGTGGCGCCGGTATCACCGGTCGCACCTGTGGCTCCGGTTGCTCCGGTCGAACCCGTGGCTCCGGTATCGCCAGTCGCACCTGTGGCACCGGTTGCTCCAGTCGAGCCTGTTGCGCCGGTATCGCCGGTCGCGCCTGTGGCACCGGTTGCTCCAGTCGAACCCGTGGCTCCGGTATCGCCGGTCGCGCCTGTGGCGCCGGTTGCACCAGTCGAACCCGTGGCACCGGTATCGCCGGTCGCTCCTGTGGCTCCGGTCGAGCCCGTGGCACCCGTATCGCCGGTCGCGCCAGTGGCACCGGTTGCTCCAGTTGAACCCGTGGCACCCGTATCGCCAGTCGCACCTGTGGCTCCGGTTGCTCCGGTTGAACCGGTTGCGCCGGTATCGCCGGTCGCGCCTGTGGCACCGGTTGCTCCAGTCGAACCTGTGGCTCCGGTATCGCCAGTCGCGCCTGTGGCACCGGTTGCTCCGGTCGAGCCGGTGGCGCCCGTATCACCAGTCGCGCCAGTGGCTCCGGTTGCTCCGGTCGAACCCGTGGCTCCGGTATCGCCGGTCGCGCCTGTGGCTCCGGTAGCACCAGTCGAACCGGTGGCACCCGTATCGCCAGTCGCGCCAGTGGCTCCGGTCGCACCGGTTGAGCCTGTTGCACCCGTGGCGCCGGTCGCACCGGTTGCTCCGGTTGAGCCTGTTGCGCCGGTATCGCCGGTCGCGCCTGTGGCACCGGTTGCTCCGGTCGAACCCGTGGCTCCGGTATCGCCGGTCGCACCTGTGGCACCGGTTGCTCCGGTCGAACCCGTGGCGCCCGTATCGCCAGTCGCACCAGTGGCACCGGTTGCTCCGGTCGAACCCGTGGCGCCGGTATCGCCGGTCGCACCCGTGGCGCCGGTTGCACCAGTCGAGCCCGTGGCACCCGTATCGCCGGTGGCACCCGTGGCGCCGGTTGCTCCGGTCGAGCCAGTGGCACCCGTATCGCCGGTCGCGCCAGTGGCACCGGTTGCTCCGGTTGAGCCGGTGGCGCCCGTATCACCGGTCGCACCCGTGGCGCCGGTTGCCCCGGTCGAGCCGGTTGCGCCAGTTGAACCCGTCGCTCCGGTATCGCCGGTTGCGCCTGTGGCACCGGTTGCTCCGGTCGAACCCGTGGCGCCCGTATCACCAGTCGCGCCGGTGGCGCCGGTTGCTCCGGTCGAACCTGTCGCTCCGGTATCGCCGGTTGCGCCCGTGGCTCCGGTAGCTCCAGTTGCTCCAGTTGAACCTGTGGCACCCGTATCGCCGGTCGCACCTGTGGCACCGGTTGCTCCAGTCGAACCTGTGGCGCCCGTATCGCCGGTCGCGCCTGTGGCACCGGTTGCTCCGGTCGAGCCAGTCGCTCCGGTATCGCCTGTCGCACCCGTGGCGCCGGTTGCTCCGGTCGAACCCGTGGCACCGGTATCGCCGGTCGCGCCTGTGGCTCCGGTAGCTCCAGTCGAGCCTGTGGCACCGGTATCGCCGGTTGCACCTGTGGCGCCGGTTGCTCCAGTCGAGCCAGTTGCGCCCGTGGCGCCGGTTGCTCCAGTCGAGCCGGTGGCACCTGTATCGCCGGTCGAGCCTGTGGCACCGGTTGCTCCGGTCGAGCCTGTGGCGCCGGTATCGCCGGTCGCACCTGTGGCACCGGTTGCTCCAGTCGAACCTGTGGCACCGGTATCGCCGGTCGCACCCGTGGCGCCGGTTGCGCCAGTCGCACCCGTGGCGCCGGTATCGCCGGTCGCGCCAGTGGCTCCGGTTGCACCGGTCGAACCCGTGACACCCGTATCGCCGGTCGCACCCGTGGCACCGGTCGAACCCGTGGCTCCGGTTGCGCCGGTCGAACCCGTGGCACCCGTATCGCCGGTCGCACCCGTGGCACCGGTTGCTCCGGTCGAACCCGTGGCGCCCGTATCGCCGGTCGCACCCGTGGCACCGGTTGCTCCGGTCGAACCCGTGGCGCCCGTATCGCCGGTGGCTCCGGTTGCTCCGGTCGAGCCCGTCGCACCCGTATCGCCGGTTGCGCCTGTGGCACCAGTTGCGCCGGTCGAACCTGTGGCGCCCGTGGCGCCTGTATCACCGGTTGCGCCAGTCGAACCTGTGGCTCCGGTTGAACCTGTGGCTCCAGTCGAGCCTGTGGCGCCGGTATCACCGGTCGCTCCTGTGGCTCCAGTTGCGCCCGTCGAGCCTGTGGCGCCGGTTGCACCGGTAGCACCGGTAGCTCCAGTCGATCCGGTTGCACCGGTCGCGCCTGTTGCTCCGGTTGCGCCTGTTGCTCCAGTCGAACCCGTGGCGCCGGTTGAACCCGTGGCGCCGGTCGAACCTGTAGCGCCGGTGGCGCCAGTCGAACCCGTAGCGCCGGTCGCACCTGTTGCGCCGGTGGCACCCGTGGCGCCAGTCGAACCCGTAGCGCCGGTCGCACCTGTTGCGCCGGTGGCACCCGTGGCGCCAGTCGAACCCGTGGCGCCGGTCGAACCTGTAGCGCCGGTGGCGCCCGTGGCGCCAGTCGAACCCGTGGCGCCGGTGGCGCCCGTGGCGCCAGTCGAACCCGTGGCGCCGGTCGAACCTGTAGCGCCGGTGGCGCCCGTGGCGCCAGTCGAACCCGTGGCGCCGGTCGAACCCGTAGCGCCGGTTGAACCAGTGGCTCCGGTTGAGCCCGTGGCGCCGGTGGCACCCGTCGCGCCGACGTTACTCTGAATCGCGCTAGCAGTATAACGGCCTGTTCCTACCGTAGCGCCGGTACTGTCAACCAGGGTATAAGAGGTACCAATAGCAATCGACACCGGCACAATCAAGTCAAAGCTTTTGGCGAAGGCACCTATAGTAAATTGACCAACTATTACCTGGTTTGGTGATGTTCCTGTTACAACATAGTAGTCTCCACCTAAAAGTTGACTGGCACCGTTGCCGATAGTTCCTGAGAACTCAATGTAATCGTCAGCAAGCGAAGCGGCATACTGGCTAATTCCTACGGCGGTCAGTGGCGGTTCTGCTGAAACGGTGCCGCGAAGCGCCAGTTCCCAGTTCAGGGCGGCAGAGCGCGTCCCCACGAAAGTCCGTGATGCCGCAACGCAAGCGCTTGCCGCCTCCTCCAGCGCCGCGACAAACGCCTCGCCCGCCCTGCTCTTGCCCGTCTCGCAGCTCCAAAGTCTGAGATCGCCTTTGGCGCTCAGCGCCCTGCCTATCGCCGCAAGGTCGTCCGCTGTGTCTTCAAGGGTATCGATCGACCAGGCGCCGGAGCTGAAATTCACCCGCCCCGGCGAGCCATGGGCGATGATGTGCACTGCCGCCAGACCCCGTCGGCCGGCCAGCGCCGCCGCCATCTGCGCGGCCGCGGGCTGCGCAGCATTGAGGAGCACCGGCTGCACGCCGGGCCGCAGCCCGGCCAGAAGGGTCGGCACATCGCTGACGCCGGGATCGATGAACACGATTTCGGACGTCATCGCATGATCGCCCCGAGGGTGTTCGGTCGAAGCTTGCCATGTTGATGCACCAAGGCCCGGCCGCGAGGCGACCAGGCCATGGGAGGGAACTGGGTTGTTCAGCATGACATCACCCCTTCGGCCCGACGGCGCCGGATGGAGGCGCGGGTACATCCACCGTGAAGCCGGCCGAGGTGAACTTGCCGGCTTCGTCGAAGACGCCGACGTCGAGGCCCGTCGATCCGCCGGGCACCCTGATGGCGATCCGGAAGGCCCTGTTCGCCATGTTCGGCAGGTTGATGTTGCCGACGATAGAGCCGTGGTCCCTGTCCACCACGAAGTATGTCGTCGAGCCGGCCGCCAAGCCGCTCGGGACCAAGCCGGATACGGTGATCTCGATCGCCGCCAGAACTGCTGCGTAGCTCATGATGCCCCCCCGGGTTAGCGGCGGCCGCGCCGCTGCGTCCATTGTTTGAATGTTCAGTTTCCAGTCGCCGCCAAGCGCCGGCGACCCGACCAGGTCGTTCGCCGCCGCAACCGGCGCTGCCACCGCGCGCGACAGCGCATCGATGAAATTCGTTCCGGTGACACCGGCGCCGGCGTTGCAACTCCACAAAAGCAGCTCGCCAAATCCGCCCAGCGCCTGGCCGATCACTGCGAGATCAAGCTCATCGTCGTCCAGCGTCTCGGCCGACCATTCACCCGCCGCGAAGTTCACGCGACCAGGGGCGCCGTGGGCGATGATGTGCACGGCATCGAGACCGTCGCGGCCTTCGAGCGCCAGCGCCATCTGGCGCGCGGCCGGGCGCTTGGCGTCGAGCACGATCGCCTCGACCTCCGGCCTCAAATTGCCAAGAAGCGTGCCGAGATCGGATACCGAGGCATCGACGAAGACGAGTTCGGTGGCCATGGCGAGATCCTGTCGGTTGGTTTCAAGCTGAAAACTGGCGACGCCGGGCGTGGCCGGGTCGAGCGCGCGGGCAGGACGGGCGTCGTGATTTTCGGGGAGGTCGAAGCGGGCCAGCGGCCGGTCGCCGGTTGCGGCAGCCCATGGCCGCCATGGTGCAGCCAGCCTATCGACGCCGGAATTGGCTCCGCGCCCGACCTCTCGCAATGTCACTCTACCCACTACACACCCCTACCAACCGGTCGCGCCGACGGATCGGCGTCAACACGCGAGGGGAACTCCAGAACGGGAAACCTGTCCGCCTCCGCCGACGGGCAAACGTACATGCGGCTTTCAAGGCGCACCTCAAATGCGCGCCTTTTCACAAATCCGCGATGTGGCTTTACGGCCCTAGAACCCCTTCACCCAACTCTCGCAGATTTCCGGCCACCCGACCGTCAGACCTGCGGACCCCCCTCATGCCGTATATTAGTAAATTCGAAAATTAGCGATTTGTAAACTATTAAGTGGGGAACTGGTAAATGGCCAAGACCAAGGCCGCGAAGCCTGGTCAATATCGAAGGGCCAAAACGGCGCGAATTGTTTTGAAAACAGCAGGCTTGGCGGCTTCGCTTCAGTTCCCGCCAATCCGCCAACAGTCGTCATCGCCAGAGGCGGAAAGAATAACGGGAAACGCGCGGACCGCTTTCCAGCGAAGTCCGCGCGCCTCATTTTTTCAACTTGGACCGAACCTGGTCCGTACTCCGTTCCTGCTCACTCGTGCGGCTTCAAGAGATCCTTGATGGAGGTCTTGGCCGTGTGGTCGTTGCTGGCGTAGCCGGCGCCAGGCTTGCTCAGGTCCGAGGTGAGATCCGTGCTCGCACCAGCCGGCTTGTTCTGGTTGCCACCAGATCCGCTAACCGTCTTGAGGACGTTCAGCAGGTCTGACGACACCGAAGTCGCCGCAAGGCCGATCAGGTTGCGGACCGACGCATGGCCGCCGGAACCGCCGCCGCCGTCAGTCGAGCCGGACTGCAGGAATTGCGCCGTGTCCTTGAGCCCGAGCGTATTGGCCGTGACGTTGGCTTTGTGACCAGGGCCGTTTTCGCCATTGTTATTGTTCCCGGAACCACCAGGTGCATCCTGATCTCCATTGCCAAAGCCGTTATTGCCATGACCACCAGTACCACCACCGTCCGAACCGGTTCCTCCGGTCGGGCCTGTCGGACCTAGCGAGCCTGTTGCACCAGTCGCTCCCGTGGCACCAGTCGAGCCGGTAGCTCCGGTTGAGCCGGTCGCACCAGTCGAACCTGTGGCACCAGTCGAGCCTGTGGCACCGGTCGAGCCGGTGGCTCCGGTCGAACCTGTTGCGCCGGTCGAGCCGGTGGCTCCGGTATCGCCCGTGGCACCAGTGGAGCCTGTTGCACCGGTCGCACCAGTCGCGCCGGTATCACCCGTGGCGCCGGTCGAGCCAGTTGCCCCTGTCGATCCGGTTGCACCGGTCGCGCCGGTTGCTCCGGTATCGCCCGTGGCACCAGTGGAGCCGGTTGCACCGGTCGCACCAGTAGAGCCTGTCGCTCCGGTCGAGCCGGTGGCGCCGGTCGCACCGGTTGCTCCGGTCGAGCCAGTTGCCCCGGTCGATCCGGTTGCTCCGGTCGAACCAGTCGCGCCGGTATCGCCCGTGGCGCCCGTCGAGCCAGTTGCACCAGTCGAGCCCGTCGCACCGGTCGAACCAGTTGCTCCAGTCGAGCCAGTCGCACCGGTCGAACCAGTTGCTCCAGTCGAGCCCGTTGCGCCAGTCGATCCGGTTGCTCCGGTCGAGCCGGTCGCACCAGTCGAACCGGTCGAGCCGGTTGCCCCGGTCGAGCCAGTGGCACCGGTCGAGCCGGTTGCGCCGGTCGAGCCTGTTGCACCTGTCGAGCCTGTTGCTCCGGTCGAGCCTGTTGCTCCGGTCGAGCCGGTGGCGCCTGTCGAGCCGGTGGCACCTGTCGAGCCGGTCGCTCCGGTCGAGCCTGTTGCACCTGTCGAACCAGTTGCCCCTGTCGAGCCGGTAGCACCGGTCGAGCCCGTTGCTCCGGTCGAACCAGTGGCGCCAGTCGATCCGGTTGCACCAGTCGATCCAGTTGCTCCGGTCGAGCCAGTTGCCCCGGTCGAACCAGTAGCACCGGTCGAGCCCGTTGCTCCGGTCGAACCAGTGGCGCCAGTCGATCCAGTTGCGCCGGTCGAACCAGTAGCTCCGGTCGAGCCTGTTGCGCCGGTCGAACCCGTTGCACCCGTCGAGCCGGTCGATCCAGTGGCACCTGTCGAACCGGTTGCCCCGGTCGAGCCGGTTGCCCCGGTCGAGCCTGTTGCGCCGGTCGAACCCGTTGCACCAGTCGCACCGGTCGCACCGGTCGAGCCAGTAGCACCGGTCGATCCTGTCGCTCCGGTCGAACCAGTGGCGCCGGTCGAGCCGGTTGCGCCGGTCGAACCCGTTGCACCCGTCGAACCAGTTGCCCCGGTCGAGCCTGTCGCTCCCGTCGAACCAGTGGCGCCGGTCGAGCCAGTAGCACCGGTCGATCCTGTCGCTCCGGTCGAACCAGTGGCGCCGGTCGAGCCTGTTGCGCCAGTGGCCCCGGTTGCACCAGTCGAGCCAGTGGCACCAGTGGCTCCGGTTGAGCCGGTTGCTCCGGTCGAGCCGGTTGCTCCGGTCGAGCCAGTTGCTCCGGTTGAACCAGTTGCCCCGGTCGAGCCTGTCGCTCCCGTCGAACCAGTGGCGCCGGTCGAGCCAGTAGCACCGGTCGATCCTGTCGCTCCGGTCGAACCAGTGGCGCCGGTCGAGCCTGTTGCGCCAGTGGCCCCGGTTGCACCAGTCGAGCCAGTGGCACCAGTGGCTCCGGTTGAGCCGGTTGCTCCGGTCGAGCCTGTTGCTCCAGTCGAGCCAGTTGCTCCGGTTGAACCAGTTGCTCCGGTCGAGCCGGTTGCTCCAGTCGAGCCGGTGGCTCCGGTTGAGCCTGTTGCCCCGGTCGCACCGGTCGCACCGGTCGCGCCGGTATCACCCGTGGCGCCCGTCGATCCGGTTGCACCGGTCGAACCAGTCGCTCCGGTTGAGCCAGTGGCACCTGTCGAGCCGGTTGCCCCGGTCGAACCGGTCGCACCGGTCGAGCCGGTCGCGCCGGTATCACCCGTGGCGCCCGTCGATCCGGTTGCACCGGTCGAACCAGTCGCTCCGGTTGAGCCAGTGGCACCTGTCGAGCCGGTTGCCCCGGTCGAACCGGTCGCACCTGTCGAGCCAGTCGCGCCGGTATCACCCGTGGCGCCAGTCGAGCCTGTTGCTCCGGTCGAACCAGTCGCACCAGTCGAGCCTGTTGCACCAGTCGAACCAGTCGCACCAGTAGAGCCGGTTGCACCAGTAGAACCTGTCGCTCCCGTATCGCCGGTCGCACCTGTGGCTCCGGTCGCGCCAGTGGAGCCGGTTGCACCGCTCGCTCCGGTCGCTCCGGTCGAACCTGTGGCGCCGGACGAACCTGTGGCACCCGTATCGCCGGTCGCACCTGTGGCTCCGGTCGCGCCAGTGGAGCCGGTCGCACCTGTGGCTCCGGTCGCGCCGGTCGCGCCGGTCGAACCCGTGGCTCCGGTCGAACCAGTCGCACCCGATGAGCCGGTCGCGCCAGTAGAGCCGGTTGCACCGCTCGCTCCGGTCGCGCCCGTCGCACCCGTGGCGCCGGTCGAGCCAGTCGCACCCGACGAGCCGCTCGCGCCAGTTGAGCCTGTGGCTCCTGTCGCGCCCGTTGCCCCAGTCGCACCTGTTGCGCCGGTCGAGCCAGTTGCACCCGACGAGCCGCTTGCGCCAGTAGAGCCGGTCGCGCCTGTAGAGCCCGTGGCTCCGGTCGAGCCGGTTGCACCAGTCGCTCCGGTTGCGCCTGTGGGACCAGTTGGGCCCACTTGACCCTGGCTCGTGAGGGTCAGAGACCCTGTAACAAACGTATTGTTGTTAGCGCCATTGGCGGCGCCGCCGTCGAAATTATAAGTGGGATGAAGAGGGTCTTGAACTAGCGGAGGCGAAAGTGTTCCAACTACATTGAAATTGTCATTGTAAATTATATAAGTATGAGTTGTATCTGGAATTGTTATGGTAACCGCGAATGCAAGAGCTTTACCGCTATTTGTAGCAGATGGAATTACAAAGCTACCAACAACTACGTTCAAGCCGTTAAATGTATCTACCAGATAATAGGTATTAACGGCTGAGCTGTTACCATTGTTCTGTATCGTACCTTTTAGTGTAAGATTGCCAGTTTCAAGAACTCCGGAGTAACTTGCGACTCCATCTGGGGTGAGCGGCGGTAGGGGCGTCGGCGCGCTCGCGCGTGCTGACAGTTCCCAAGCGCCGCCCAGCGCCGCTGCTCCAACCAATGACCTGGACGCGCATACATCCGCGCCGACAGCCTCTTCCAAAGCCTCGACGAACGCGTTGCCCGAGTGGCCCCAAGCGGTCTCGCAGCTCCACAGCCTCAGCTCGCCGTCCGCGGCAAGTGCCCTGCCGATTGCGGCAAGATCCTCAGCCTCTTCCTTCAGTGTGGCGGCCGACCATTCTCCTGCCGCGAAGCTAACCCGGCCAGGTGCGCCGTGCGCCATAATATGGATCGCATCGAGGTTTTCGTGTCCTGCGAGCGCGGCAGCGATCTGCTGCACCGCCGGCCGGCGGCCGTCCAGCATGACAGCCCGAACTTCTGGCCTCAGATTGCCGAGAACCGTCGCGAGGTCGGAGACTGAAGGATCGACAAAGAGAATTTCAGAGGCACGGGCCATGACTGGCTCCTGTTGGCTTCGAATTCGATTCAAGGGAAAACCGCCCATCGGCTTGGCCGGCGAGCGGTCAGGAGAAGGAGCTTGGGCGCAGTCATCGCCCAGACGGCCCGACGGCGTCGTCGGGACGCGCAACAGTGGGGCTCTCTACGCGGAGGAAGCTGCAGACCTGGAAAGTCCCGGCATCGTCAAACGTGCCAATCGCCAATGAGCCGGCTGCGGCCGGAACCTTGACGGTGACAGCGACGGCGAGGCTTCGCTTGACGGCGTTGGGAAGAATGACCTGACCGACGATGGCGCTCTTGGCGGTGTCAAGGATTAAATAAGGCACATTTTCGGTCGTGTCGCCGATGGGCAAGACGCCTCTGACGGCAACTTCCATGACCGCAAACCCTGCTATGTAGCTCATCTTATCCTCCTTGGTCGGCGGCAACTGTGCCGCGCAGTCAATTTCCATTTGCTGCCGAGTGCCCGCGGCCGGACGAGATCGCTGGCATCGGGTGCTTGAGTTGAATGCGACAGTGCATCGATGAAATTCGTTGCGGCCGCGCCGGAGCCCGCCGCGCGGCTCCGCAGCAGCCCGCCAAAGCCGGCCAGCGTGCCCGGCCGACCGACGCGAGATCGACCTCGTCGTCCTGCCTCGGGTTTTGGAAGATCGTGCCAAGATCGGATGCCGAGGCATCAACGAAAAAGAGTTCGGAAGCGCGGCGCCGAGGCGCGCCGGTCGGCCCATCCGCGCAATCGGCTCTGACGCCTCCTGCACGGCGCTTACGTTGCGCACGCGACACAACCAGATTCACAAACCCCACTCCCATTGCCGTGACGCTGACGTCTCGGCGATAACTCTCGAGGGAAGGGGCAGCCGTCCGCCTCCAAAGCGGAAATCTAGGCACAACTTAAGAGTGGCGCGCCCATGGACGCACCCTCCAAACTGCCAAACGGCCCTGATAACCCAGACCCTCTAACTCAACTCCCTGAGACGCTTTCGCGGAATTTCAGGCACGCGGCCGTCCAATCCACAGGCGCCCCTCGGTACAGCATTTTAGTAAATTCTAAAATTAGGAAGTTGTAAACTATTAATTAAGTAACTTCTAAATTAGCTGAAAACAGGATAACGGCGTTGGAGCAATACCGGCGGGCCAGATGGAAAAAATCGTTCTGAAAATCATATACTTAACGGTCCCGCCTCGAATCCTGCCGGCATCAGCCTTCAGTTGAAGGTCCGCGTCGTCCATGCAAACGCACCGACTATGGCGCGTACAGACGATGTCGCACAGGTTGGCAACGTGTCGGCGGATGTGGGTGTCTCAACCTTGACGGCAGCCTGCAAATGGCGGCGGAATGCACAGCCTAAACCGGACGGAGCGGTAAATGCCGGCGGTTGCAATTCGAACACGATCCTTTCACGATAGTGGTTGCCGCGCATGCTGCCGCGACGGCTGGCTGCTAACCACGATGGATAAGGTTAAGCGCGGTTTCCAGAGGACGACCTGCACGATCCGTGAGAAGGAATGATCGGACTTTAGGAATATAGGCTGTTCCGGTGGCCGGACCGGCAAAAGGGTGGCGACTGCGGGGGGAAATGTATGAGCGATCGAAGCCTGGCAAATCCGCATCGAAGCGGATCCCGCAAGGTGAGGCGGCACGCCAACCGTCCCCATCACCAACAGTCATGTTGAGGGTCGATGGAGCACGAATGACAAACGGCAAGCGACTCTGCCTCAACATGATCGTCAAAAACGAGATGGCGAACCTTCAACGCTGTCTCGGGGCGGTTGTCGACCACATCGACTGCTGGGTCATCGGTGATACCGGCTCGACCGATGGGACCCAGGATTTCATCAAATCGTTCTTCGCTGCCCGCAACCTGCCGGGCGAGCTGCACGAATTTCCATTCCACAATTTCGAGCAGGCGCGCAACGTGGCACTCGATCACGCCTATGCCTCGCCACTCGCCTACGACTATCTGTTGTTTGACGACGCCGACATGGAGTTGATGGTCGAGGACGCGGGTTTCCGAGAGCAGCTCGACAGTTCGGGCTACCGGCTGCTGCAGCGGTCGGATTCGGGCCTCGCCTATTGGAATACGCGCCTGGTCAGGCGCGACGCCGGCGCGCGCTACTACGGCGTGACCCACGAATATCTCGACGTGCCCGAGGGTGTGCAGGAACTGCGCGGCGCCTGGTACAAGGACCACGCCAGCGGATCGAACCGCGTCGACAAATTCGAACGTGATGCCAGGCTTTTGCTCGAGGCCCTCGAGAAGGATCCGGAAAATCAGCGCTACTGGTTTTACCTGGCGCAATCCTATCGTGACGCCGGGCGGACGGCGGAGGCCGCGGTGGCCTACGCCAAACGCGCCGCCATGGGCGGCTGGGATGAGGAGGCGTGGAATGCCCGCCTGCAAGGGGCTCGCTGCCTGCGCAAACTCGGCGACGAGCCTGGCTTCATTGAGCAGGCGCTTGCCGCTTTCAATCAACGACCGCAACGTGCCGAGCCGCTCTATGACCTGGCCAGGTTCTACCGCGACAAGGGGATGAACCACACCAGCGTGCTGTTCTCCGAAGCGGGGCTGGCAATCAAGCGACCGGAGCAGGACATCCTGTTTATCGAGGATTACATCTATACAACGGGCCTGCTGGAGGAGTTTGCGATCGCGGCAAACTATGCGCGCGACCCCGTACGCAAGGACCGTGGTTTCGCGGCCTGCAACTGGCTGGCGCTGAACCGGACAATCGACGACGGACCGAGGGAACTGGCATGGTCCAACCTGTTCTTCTATGTCCAGCCAGCCAAGACAATGATGCCGTCCTTCAGCGCGCGTCCGGTCGGCTTCGACGCGCCCGATGGCTATCGGTCGTCAAACCCATCAGTAGCTCGATTGGGCGACCAGATCGTGCTCTTGCAGCGGACGGTTAACTACACCCTGGCCGAAGACAACCTGCAATACGACACGCCGGGCGGAGCTCCGGTTCACACGCGCAATTTCCTGCTCCGATTGAGCGATGAACTTGCCATCCAGTCCGCAAGCGAGATTTTGCCGCCAGTTGACATGCCAGACCCCGCTAATGGCCGGGTTCTCGGATTCGAGGACATGCGCCTGTTCGCTTGGCGCGATGCGCTGTGGGGCGTCTCATGCGTACGCGAGCTGACAGAGGAGGGCTGGTGCGAGCAGGTCGTCGCGCGCATCGACGAGAGTGGCGCCTGCCGGCTGACTGACTGGCGCGTGCTCCATCCGGCAGGACAGCGGGTGCACGAGAAGAATTGGATGCCGCAAGTAAAGCCCGGCAGCACGGGGGCAGGGGCAGAGACGCTGCAGTTCATCTACCTCTGCGACCCCACCCGGATTGTGGACGAGCAGGGCGCGACGCTCAGCGAGACTCCTCCCGCGATTGCCGCCCAGAGTTTCAGGGGTGGAACCCAGCTGATCGCATTCGCCGGCGGATGGCTCGCCTTGATTCATGAAGTCCAGTGGCGGACCGCGGAGAAGCGGCGTTATTACCTGCACCGGTTCGTCTGGTTCGATGAAGCCAACGCCTTGCGAAAAGTAAGTCGTCCGTTCTTCTTCGACAAAAAGGGCGTCGAGTTCGCTGCCGGGCTGGCGTGGCACCCCGACGAAAGGCGTTTGCTGATATCCTACAGCGTCACCGACAGCGAGTCCTGGATCGCCACCGTCGACGAGGCGGAGGTGAGGTCGCTGCTGGAGGACGTGAATGGCCTGCCATCGGGTGTGGCTGATACAGCGTCGAGGCTGACGCCGGCCGGTGGGCACAGCAGCCCGCCAACGAAAGCAGGGATCAAGCCTGACCGCGCTGAAGACGATGGGGCCATGGGTGATGCCAGCCAGACGGCGTCGGAAGGCAAGGACCTCGGCGCCAGCGGCATCAAGTCGACAGACGAAATCCTTCATGAACTCGCGCCGTTTCTGCGCGACGTCGATTCTCCGCTGCAACGACGGGAAGGATCGCGCCAGTTCGACGCGCGGATTTCTCCCTTCCTTGGCAGCGACGACACCGCGCTTCCGCAGATCAACTGCTTCTACCAGGTGATGTCCGACAAGGCCGAGCATCGCACCTTGATTGCCGCCACGACGTCGATGCGGGCGGCAGGGCATCCGGTGCGGGTATGGAGCTATGCACCGGAAAAGCTCGAATTCCTCGTCCCGCACGGGATCGAAGTCCGCAATGCCGACGACGTCATGCCGCGGGCCTTGTTCGAGCGGATCATCGCCGGCTCCGAGATCAGGTATTTCAGCGATATCTTCCGCTACGCCCTGCTCTACGAGCATGGCGGGCTATGGATGGATTCAGACGTCATCCTGCTGCGGCCGTTCCCGTTTCGCGGCGATCATTTCTTCAATCTGCAATGGCGCGGATCGCACAAAGGTCATTTTGTCTGCGGCAACGTCATCTATGCCAGGCCCTACAGCCGCCACCTCAGGGCGCTTTACGAGATGTCGATCTCGCGCTTCCATGACACCAGCGGCAAGGAATTCGGAGACATCGGCCCCAAGCTGCTGTCGGACTACATTGCCTCCGATGCCGGAGCCGAACTGCGGGACTGGGTGTTCAGCCCGATGTTCTTCAACACCATCGATTGGAATGAGATCGACCGGTTCGAGAAGCCGATTGGGGAATTGGCCGACTATCTGAACGATGACCGTGTATACGGCATCCATCTGTGGACGGCACGCAACGAGGCCCGGCCGGGCGGCGAAGGGGCGCCGCTGATTTCGCTGCTGATCAGCCCGCTTGACAGCCTCCCAAGCTTCACAAGCCTTGCCGACCGCTTCAACACCGACAAGAACCGGCACACCGGCAACCGTCACTGCTATGCGAGGATCTACGATCGCCTGCTATCGCCCCGGCGCTTGTCCATGCAGCGGCTGATGGAGATCGGCCTGTGCCGTGGTTTGGCCGAGGGCAACCAGACCGAGACCCCATCCGTCTCACTGTGGCAGAGCTATTTTCCGTTTTGCCAGGTGATCGGTGTCGACCTAACGGATTTTTCGCGGCTCAACAATGAACGGTTCAAGTCGTTCGTAGGCGACCAGTCCAAGCTCGACGACCTGCGCCGTGTTGCCGCGAAGCTTGAGCTGGGATCGCTCGACGTGATCATCGACGACGGCAGCCACGCCTCGTTCGATGAGCAGCTGACGCTGCGCGAGTTCTTCCCGCTGCTCGCCGAAGACGGTTGGTATTTTCTCGAAGACCTCGACTGGCAGCCGCCCGGCGAGGATGCCGCCAAGATCACGCTGACGAAGACCCTGCTGAGGGAAATCCAGCAGCACGGCAGTGCGCGCTCGATCGATCCGCTGGGGGTGAGCGCGCTTGCCGATCAGTTCGCCGAGATTCTGTTCTTCGACAGCCACTATGAGTTGAATAGAGCCAAGCTGCTGGGTGGCCTCGTGGCCATACGAAAGCGCGCAGGAACAGGGCACCTTCGGTAAAAATCGTAGCGAGAACCCTCGTTGCCGCATCGGACCAAATTGAATGTTTGAGAATTCGAACGATATTCAGCTGCTGTCCGTCCCGCCTGACCCAAGGCGCTATCTGATTCTGATACGAGCCGGATCGAAGCGCCGCCCTTCCTTTTTTTCCGAGATTCCGCAAGAGGAGCGCCAGTACGACCTCGCCGTAAACTACTACGCCACGCCACACCCGGATGATATTCTTCGAAATAGGGCCGAAATTGTTTTTGCCGGCGGCCGATCAAAGATGCATGGAGCTAAACGGTTCTTCGAGGTTACAGGGCTTCATGACATCTACGAGGGAGTCTTATTCCTTGATGACGATATAGAAATTCTCTTCAATCCTGATGCGTTTTTTGCCATTTGCGATGAGTATTCGCTTGATCTCGCTCAACCCGCCTTGACCCCGGATTGTATCGACGCGATGGGGCTGACGCGCGAGCATCCTGGCCTCAAGCTCCGGACCACGAATTGGGTCGAGGTCATGGCCCCGTTCTTCAGGCGCGCGTTCCTGAAGGAGATGCTTCATTCCTTCGACCTATCGATCTCGGGATGGGGACTCGATCTATATTGGGGTCATCACCTCGCGGATCGCTGGACTGCCGGTATCGTCGACGAATTTCTGATGCGCCATACCCAAGTAAGCAATCACGATACGGGTGCATTTTACTCATATCTTCGCTCGATCGGTATCGACCCCTATGAAGAGATGAAGTCAATTCTTACCATGATTGATACCAATCCATATATCGCTAGGCCAATACGTTTTGTCTACCGCACTTACTCCTTTCGCGCATAGATTCTATGGAAGGTTTCTGGTGAAAGTAGCCGTCTACACCATTGCGTTGAACGAGGCCGCAAACGCGGAGCGTTGGGCCAAATCGGCGGTCGACGCAGATTATCGCATTGTCGCCGACACCGGCAGTACGGACGACACGGTGGAACGGCTGACTGCAGCCGGCGTCACCGTGCACAGGATAGCGGTCCGTCCATGGCGTTTCGACGATGCCCGCAACGCCGCCATGGCACTGATCCCATCCGATGTCGATGTGTGCTGCACGATGGACATGGACCGGTTCCTCGAACCCGGCTGGCGGCCAAAGCTCGAGGCTGTCTGGACGCCCGAGACGACAGCCCTGTATTGTCAGACGGTCTACAGAGCGAGCGTCAACGACCCGACGCCGCTTCGCGACTGGCCAGCGAAAAACTTTCATCATCGCTGGGGATATCGCTTCAGGCGGCCAGTCCACGAAGCCCTGGTCTTCACTGGAGAAACGGAAGTCGCCGCGAACAGCAGCGACATCGTCATGTTCGAGGTACAGGATCTCGCCAAGCCAACGAGGAGCAGCTACCTGCCGCTGATGGAGGTGGCACACAAGGAAGACCCCGACGACGCGCAGATTTGTTTCTGGCTAGGGCGGGACTTGATGTGGGCGAACCAGCAAGAGCGGGCCGTCCAACTGCTTGAGCGCTACCTTGCATTGCCGACAAGCAAGTGGGCGGAAGAACGCTCCGAGGCGATGCGCTACATCGCGCGCATGCGGCCGGAGCAGAAATTGTCCTGGCTGGACAAGGCCAGGATGGAAGCGCCGCACCGGCGCGAGATCTGGCTCGATCTCGCAGAGGAATTCCATGGCAAGGCCGACTGGCTGAACCTGTTCTGGACCTGCACCAATGGGATCGAGAAGACATACCGCACCGGGAGCTACCTGGACGACGCGAACTGCTGGGGCTTTCGATTGTATGATCTCGGTGCGATCGCGTCGTGGCGCCTCAATGCCATGGACCGGGCGGTTGAGTGGGGGCAAAGGGCCGTTGAGCTCGACCCGGCCAACCAGCGGCTGAAGGATAATCTCGATTTCTTCATTGGTCGCCGAGACAGCTTACGGGCAGGCACATGAGCGGTTCGCCTTTGCAACCTGCGCGTCTGTTCACGGTGTTCGGCACCGTCCTTTATGTCGAGCCGTTCACCGGTGAGTTGCGACATGGCGCTGTTGAGAGCAGTCCGGCGAACGTTTTTTTTGAGTCGGGCGCGAGTTCCGGAGGCAGCCGTCTGGGTCAGTTGACCTATGTCGTCAACGGTTCACACCAGTCGATTGCCTGCTATCCTGAAACCTGCTTTACCATTCCACAGTCGCGGCGCGAAAATCCGGCGGTTGATCCCACGACATTCGAGTTGATACCGCTAGAGCGTGGTCTGCTGACGCTGAAATCAGGCGGTCTCTTCTTGTCGGCCACACCTGACGGCCAAATGAGGCTCTGCGCTGCCGTTTGCAGCACTTGGGAGCTATTCATCGCCTCGGAGAGCTGGTGCACTGAGAAACCTGGGCTCGAACCTGGCAACGCTTGGCGCTCCAGCGACCTCGCCTTCGATCGAAGAGGGATTGAGAGCTATATTGTTCATCCTTCAATACGGATGAACGCAAATAGGCAACCACGGGCAAGAAAGATCCTAATCTACGGATACACGAAATGGTCGCATGGGCGCGTATATTATGACTTGTGCAGACATTTGCACGAACAAGGCTATATAGTAGACATAATTGACTGGCAAATCGACAACTATGAATACATTAGACCGGTTCTCCTTTATTATGAT
The DNA here is from genome assembly GCF_056403815.1 of Mesorhizobium sp. P2_E9. Lineage (NCBI taxonomy): Bacteria > Pseudomonadati > Pseudomonadota > Alphaproteobacteria > Hyphomicrobiales > Phyllobacteriaceae > Mesorhizobium > Mesorhizobium sp. P2_E9. The sequence continues at coordinate 546,487 of NZ_JBFUET010000002.1, read as the reverse complement.
CTTATTATCGCAGCTCCCGACGGGATCTCCACGCTGGTCGGCGCCTATGGCATTCCGTACGAAAAGATCATCGCCATTTCACATCATGAATTCGACATCCGAATGTTGAGTGAACAGAAGGGGAGCGATGTTTTCGAGAAATTTGCAAACTATGGAGTGGTGAGTGAGTACGTATATTGTGCGTCAATGATGCGGGGTGTGTCGCGCGCCCCAATGGTTGCGTCGCTAGGCATTAACTACGATGAATTCTATTCCAACGTCCCCGAGCGCCTGACTACGGTTGGTTACGCCTCCTCCATGTCCGTCAAGACTTATGGCGTCGAGTGGAAACGTGGCGATCTCGCGGAAGCAGCCACGCTGGATGCCGGCCTCGCCTTCAAAGTCGCGGGTTCAACCGGAAATCAAACCTCCTTTCACGATATGCCCAGTTTCTACAAGTCGGTTGACGCTGTGGTAACCAGTTCAATCAGCGAGGCTGCTCAGTTACCTGTCATGGAAGCGGCAGCCGCCGGACGGCTTGTGATTGGCACGCCAGTAGGGCATTTCCCGCTCAAGGCTTATCAAGGGGGTGGTATCGTTGCACCGGTGGAGCCCGACAAGTTCAAGAGCTTTACCACGGCTACTCTACGACACTACAAGGATAATTCGGCCGCTTTTGTAGATAAATGCTGTTCGATCCAGGAAGCCGCTCGAAAATTCGATTGGAAATATTCAATTCTTGAATGGGTTGACCTGATAGAATCAGCAAGACTATAAATTATTATCAGTCGAATATGGAGAATTCCGCTAGAAATTAACCAGAAGGATTGTCGCGTTTGCGTGTTTGGCCCACCCATATAATTTCTGAAAGAAATGCGCAGGCGGCCCGTATCCTTTGCGCTATTACTTTTCACTTCAATCGATCACGCCTTGGCTATCTAGCGGAAGTCCTGCGTTCGCTGGCGGAATATCCGGTGGCCGCGATGGATGTCATAGTCGTAACGAACACGCTCCACAAAGATGAATTGAGCCTACTCAATCGCCTTTGCAGAGAGACGTTGCCGCAGGACGAGGTGTCTGTCCGCAGTTACGGTGACTTGGCCGACGGCTGGGATCTGACGTGGTGTCACAAGACGATTATCGCCACGGAGTTCGTTCATGAGAATCACGGTCGCTATACGCATTTCATCTATCTCGAGAATGACATTCGCCTTAGCTTCCTCAATTTTTGCTATTTCGTCGAATACCGTGAGGCGCTCCGCGGATTCGGGCTACTGCCGTCCTTCGTTCGGGTGGAATACAGTAAAGCCCTTGGCGGCTTCACCGGCAGCGACGTTTTTTGGCCTGTTTACGTGCCAGTTCAATCCCATGTTGTACTTGGTGACATGGTGCTGGTGAACATGCCGAACCCCTACAATCCCCTGTTCATCCTTGATCTTGAACTCGCTGCGGAATATGTCCAGTCGCCCTCATTCGACCGACAGGCAAGCGGGGCAGTATGTCCATGGGGTGTGGCGGAGCGGGCAGCTATGGGGCTGTGCTTGGAAAATGTCCCGGCGCCCTTCCAAAGTCGATACGTTACGCCAGTTTATCAGAAAACCGACACAGTTCCGGCCTTTGCGTGGGTATGGCACATGCCGAATAACTATGCCGACAATCCGCGCTCGGCTCTGGGTAAGGTTCGGATGGATCGGATGTTCGTCGGCGCTGGAGAACTGGGGCAAGAAGGCCGCTGGAGCATCGCAAATTCAATCGCAATTACCGCTGACGATCTGGACGATGAGAGACAGGGAAGCTCCGATGAGTCCGGCCGTTACCACGCCGGGGTTGCCAGCAACGCCACCGCCGACGCTTTCGATGCCGACGCTTCACTCCTAGCCGAGAACGTGCCGGCTTTGTCAGATCAGTATTACCTCATTACTCATCATGATACCGTAGTATTCTTTGATACCGATCTCCGACGGGTTCGCCACGCACCTTTTGGTATCGCTCCGTGGAGCCTTGCGATTGAATTGGCGGGTCAGAAGGGCCGATTGTTGGCGCAAGGAAAGTCTCCTGGGGAGGTTCGCCAGCTGTCGGTTGGGACGGCTGACAACGACGCCACAACGCACGTGACCCCCACAAGCTTTGATTGCGATATTGAGACTTTTTCCGACGGCAGTGTCGGCATCCGTACCGGTGACCATTATCTGGGATCGGACCTGGATGGTTTTGTTCGCCCAAAAGATTGGTGTCGGGAGTGGGAGCGCTACCAACTGGTTAGAGCGGACACGATCGAAGGTTTAACGCTTCTGCGCCGTTACTCTTGGCTCAGCCACGCCGATCGACGGGTATACTCGCTTGCTGCGCAGCCGATCGACTTTGGCAGAGAGCGCCCTGCTGAGTCGAGCGCGCTGGCGGCATCGCTTGCGCCAGGAGCAATTGCATTCCGTCGCAAGGTCGCGTTCGGGCCAGCTGCGCTGAAACTGATCGAGAGGCGCCCGCAACTCGTCTTTGAGCCATGCAATCCGGCTCTCGGGCAAATCATTCCCGAGCGACTAAAAATATTCGACAGCGGCACAGAAGCTCAGAGCGATTTCTCACTTTTTCGACCGCTCATCCATTTCTTGCTCGGAAACGAGCATTCGGAGCTTGAAAAGCTCCGGCATTCTCTGGACTCGTTAAGCCGCGTGGCAGGACTTGGTGCCGCAATTTGTATTACGAGCGCTCAATCCGCTACTGACCTAAGGCAGCTGATCCCGGAACCATATCGCAGTGACGCTTTGTTTTTGGATGCCTCCATGACAGGTGCCTTAGTAGGCATACTCGACTATCATCCCGTTGTTCATGCGGATGTGGGATGCACATTTGGTACGGATCTCAAGGAAAACCTCATAGAGCTGCTCCTCTCTCTCGAGGGAGAGTTGGTGCTAAGGTCCAGATTGACAGCGTACGCAAGCGCACCAAACTTTCCAACACAAAGCGGAGACCTGGATGGTCCTTGGCTCCGAAAGCCGTGGTCCACAAGCCAAACCCTATAGGAAACTCGATATGAATAGGCGCGAATGCGCGCTTCGTTTGGGATCAATCGTGGCGCTTGCGACGTTTTCGGGGAGTCTAGGTTTGAGTCGTGGTGCCGCGCCTCAATCCTTCGGCGCCTCCCTCCTCAGCGCCCCGATCGAACTCGCCGGCGATTGGGGTCGCGTGCTTCCGCGCGCGACAGATCAAGTCGTTGAGCGCATGCGGTACACCCGCCTGGATGGTGTCCTCCAGGTCTCCGATCGCCAGCCAATGCGGTTTTTATGGTGAATCTCACTGAACTAGCAAACTACTTTGGCTCTGACAAAGGTTCAGCGCCAACGCCGCTCGGGCTCGCACCGAATAGGTACACGTACATTTATGATCTTCTTTTTGACGGATACCGAGATAAACATATCAATCTTTTGGAATTGGGATTGGCAGTTGGCGGCCCAGAAGTAGGCGGACCGAAAGACCGAAAGGTGCTTCCACCGTCTGTGCAGATGTGGCTGAACTACTTCAGCAAGGCACAAATTTTCGGTTTTGATATTTCTGACTTCTCCCATATTACTGATACGCGATTCACATTCGTTAGGGGAGACGCTGGTGTAGAGCTAGATTTGCGCAAGGTCGCCGAGATCGTGGATGGCTTCGATGTTATCATCGATGACGCATCGCATGCGTCGTATCATCAGCAATTGGCATTCAAGGTACTATTTCCGCGCCTCAGGCCCGGCGGACTGTACATCATAGAGGACCTAGGTTGGCAGCCACCAATCTATGAGGCCAGTCTTCCGCAGGTGCCTAAGACAGCTGATTTCTTTGCTTCATACTTCGAGAACGGCAAGTACATTGACAACCCACTGCTTTCCCCTGCAACTATGGCTGAATCTGATGCGCTCACGGCATCCTTCGCCCAGTTCCCTCCCTTCGATGGCGCGGGGGGGCCTACCAGGCTAATCGTGATACGGAAGCTTCGGGCGCGGGAGCCTGAGAGAGGCAAGGAAGATATATTGCGATCGAGCGCATGGGCATTGTTGGAGAAGCTATATTCGTCCGCTGTGCCATGTACACGAGTGTTCACGCCAGGCGGAACAGTGCTGTATATGGATCTCGCCGTGGGGGACCTACGGCATGGAGACTTGGCCACTAGCCCGGCGAATGTAATATTCGTCGCTGACGCCGCATCAACAGGGAGTCCCGGACGCGGTTGGTTGGCCTTTGACAATGGGGCTACGTGGGAGCCAATTGCTTGCCTTCCCCATCGCTCATGTCTCGCCTCCCGCGATGCGAAGTCGGCTGAAGGGACGCTTCTCGAAGCGATACAACTTGAAAGAGGCCTCGTAGGCTTTACCGCAAGAAGCGCGTTCGTCTGCGCGGAACCCGATGGGCGGATAACTCTGTCAAGACCAGTCTGTTCGGCATGGGAGAGTTTCCTTGCATCCGAAGATTGGTGCGCTCGAGTATGGCCTACTGATACGGTGCGGACACCGCATATGGCTGCCGAAGGCGTTGATAAGTTTGGAGTGGCGGCTATTGTAGTGCATCCGCTAGCTCGCGTCAGAATAAATGCTACCTCGTCGAAGACTAAGGTCGCGTTCTTTGGGCCAATACAATGGTCTAACGGTCGTGTATACTATGACCTCTGCAAGAATCTTTACAAGAGAGGATATATAGCGGATGTTATTGACTATCGCAAACTGCACGGCTCATATATAAATGACCTGGTAGGATTCTATGACCTCATTGTAGCTGGTCTGGACACGATTCACATATTGCGGGACATCTATGGTGTTGGAGCGGAGAAGATAGTTGGAATATCCCATTGGACCTTCGATATACAAGAGCTAATTGATAGGTATGGACGTGATATTTTCGGGGAGCTCGCGGGGTATGGCGTTGTAGGTCAGACACTGCTCTGGGATTCGCTGACGCTTGGAGTTCCCACCATACCCAGGATAGTCCCCTTGGGAATTGACTATGAAGAGTTCGAAGGTCAAGTTCCCGAACGGCTACTTACTGTTGGTTGCGCGAGCTCTTTGTCTGCGAAGAACAGGTACGGTATTGAAATAAAGCGAGGCCAACTTGCTAAAGAATGCGCAGACGGAGCTGGCTTGAAGTTCAAACCTGCCGGCTTTTGGAGTGGGGGGAACACTCCGATTCACGACATGCCAAAATATTACCAATCAGTAGACGCTGTACTCGTCTGCTCTCTTACCGAGGCTGGCGGCCCAATGCCAGCAACGGAGGCTGCGGCCGCAGGCAGGCTTGTGATTAGCACACCGGTCGGTGTGTTTCCGCTGAGAGCATACGAGGGTATGGGTATAATCGCGCCGATCGAGTCGAACGGATACGTGAGCTTTACTACTGAAGTTTTGAAATATTATAGAGATAACCCGGAAGAATTTTCGGCCAAATGCGCTAAAGGTAAAGAGTCAGCTAAGATGTTCGATTGGAAGTATATGATTAATTCATGGATAGATCTTTTTGAATCGGCGTTGGCCCCCAGATAGAATTATCTGTTTCTACAGAATGCCTCATACAATTTTCAGTTCTGCGCTGGCTTGCTGGTTGTCTGAAGGCGCGTGACAGCCTACATCCTGTTTTGACCGGTCCGCAATATGGGGCAAATCGTGACGAGGCGAGGAGCTCCTGACAATCGCTATTGGCTCAGTGGCCGCCACGTTGGCGCTGGGGGTATTGACACGACGCGGCGGCTTAGGCACACCGTTTGCAGATGTGCCAATCCTATCTTCCTTGAGGTCTTCGCCCCCTCTCACCCTCCTGACCGCCCCGATCGAACTCGCCGGTGATTGGGGCCACATGCTGCCACGCGCGGCAGATCAGGTCATCGAGCGCATGCGGCACGCCTGCCTCGATGGCGTGCGCCTCGTCTCGGACCGCCAGCCGACGCGGCTGCGCGTCGACGAGCACCCTTCGGGGTCCCCGGCCGTCTGGTTGCACGCAGACGGCACCACTATGGCGTGGATCATCGTCGACATTGGCGAGCGAGATTGGTCGAAGCTTGCCTACCAGTTCGGACATGAACTGGGCCATGTCGCAGCCAACAGCTGGCAGGCCGACGCCAAGCCGGCACCGCCCTGCCAGTGGCTCGAGGAGGCGATGGTGGAGGCCTTCTCGCTGCGTGGCCTGGGGCGCCTGGCGAAGGACTGGAAGCAGAACCCGCCCTTCGCCGGCGACAACGCCTTCGGCGATGCCATTGCCGAATATCGCCAGAACATCATCCGAGGCTATGCCGCGCTCGCCGACAGCCAGGGGCTCACCGGCGACGCGGCAGCGTGGTTCGCCGGCAATCGCAGCGAAATCGAAATACCCGGCCTCAATCCTTTCGCTCAGGCGATGTCGGTGACCATCCTCGCCGAATACGACCGCGCGCCGGACTGCGTCGAGGCGCTGGGCGCACTCAACCGCTGGCCCGGCCGTACCGGTATCCCGATCGCCGACTATCTCCAACGATGGGAGGGGAGTTGTGCCAAACTGCAAGCCTCGCCGCGACTGCCACTCCGCCTGCGCGAACTGTTGCGTATTGGGTGACACCAGGGGCGGGGCGGGGACGCGGACCCCGCCCCGCCCTGCAGCGAGGGCGTTGAGTGTGGCCTGTCCCCCAGTATTGCCGGTTTCTCCCAATGAAGAAACCTTGACAATCGCGATTTGCGGCCTAGCAAACCCTCCACCACACCGCACAGCCATCGATTGGAATTAATGGCGAGGTAATACCCTCTCTAGTCCGGAATTCATTTACAGCTTGAGCACATGGGGCGAGAAAATAGTCGTCAACGACTACAAATCCACCATACGATAGCTTGCGATAAAGCGCGTCAAGAGCTTGAATTGTTGATTCATACATGTCTCCGTCAAGTCTGAGGATTGCTAACTTTTGTATCGGAGCACTAGGGAGTGTGTCCTTGAACCAGCCTTCAAGGAAGACAACTTGCTCGTCAAGCAGGTCATATCTGCGGAAGTTTTCTTCTACGTCCTTCCGGGAAATCGCCAGTTGCGTATGCGTGTGGTGGATGTCCCCAGCGTCCGCCGCATAGATTTCCGGGCTTGGAGGAGGAAGGCCAGCGAAACTGTCAGCGACGAAGACGCGACGTTGAGTCTCGGCGTACGAGGCAAGAATACCTCTCATAAAAATACATGCCCCGCCGCGCCAAACTCCGGTCTCAATGAAGTCGCCAGGAATATCATTCAAGATCACAGTTTCGCATAAATGCCGCAGATTGCGCATCCTCGCTGAGCCAATCATGGTTTGCGCCAATCCTGGCCAATCCCGCCCAAGAGCACGCTTGTTCGGGTCGTATTTCCCGCCCGTCCACGGATCAATGGGCGCGTCGCCATATAAGGTTCCGGTGAGTGATGCTTCCAGAACATTAAGATATCTATTCCGCATCTTCATTGCGGTGGTCAAGAAGTCATGACTTTCACTCAACGTTCGTCCCCTTCTGAGAGCCTGACACGAACCGACACTCTCCGCGCCGGGATCACGCTCGAAGTCCTTGAGTATCAATCGGCGGAAGATCAATCCAATGGAATGGTGCTGCAAGACTTCCAAGTTTGGCTCTCTCAAGGCTGAGCAGCCCGATGCTGTACATTTGCGAAAAGATAGCCTCGCCCACTCCTGATGCCCTATCTGCTCCCCGAGCCTTCGCCATTGGTGGATAGCATGGTAGTTTAAATCTGGGCGGTCGGACATCAGGAATCGAAGTGCGACGACGAGATTTCGTTACACTTTTGGGGGGCTCAGCGGCCGGAAGCTTGATTCCTGCAGCGTTGACGGGTCGGCCCGCCCTCGGGGAGAGCTACGCGACCATGGCACCGACTACCCCCTCGCCATCTCTCCTCTCCGCTCCCATCGAACTCACCGGCGACTGGGGCCACATGCTGCCACGCGCGGCTGATCAGGTCGTCGAGCGGATGCGGCATGCCTGCCTCGATGGCGTTCGCCTCGTGTCCGCCCGCCAGCCGACGCGCCTGCGTGTCGACGAGCACACTTCCGGCTCGCCGGCCGTGTGGCTGCATCCGGACGGCAGCAGCGTGGCGTGGATCATCGTCGACATCGGCGAGCGGGACTGGTCGAAGCTTGCCTATCAGTTCGGCCACGAGCTCGGCCATGTGTTCTGCAACAGCTGGCAGGCCGACGCAAAGCCGGCGCCGCCCTGCCAGTGGCTCGAGGAGGCGATGGTTGAAGCCTTCTCGCTGCGTGGCCTGGGACGCCTGGCGAAGGACTGGAAGCAGAACCCGCCCTTCGCCGGCGACAACGCCTTCGGCGATGCCATTGCCGAGTATCGCCAGAACATCATTCGAGGCTATACCACGCTTGCCGACAGCCAGGGGCTCGCCGGCGACGCCGCGGCGTGGTTCGCCGGCCATCGCAGCGAGATCGAAATGCCCGCCCTCAATCCGTTCGCCCAGGCAATGTCGCTAACCATCCTTGCCGAATACGACCGCACGCCGGACTGCGTCGAGGCGCTGGGCGCACTTAACCGCTGGCCCGGCCGTACCGGTATCCCGATCGCCGACTATCTCACGCGATGGGAGGCGAGCTGTGCCGAGCTGCAAGCCTCGCCGCGACTGCCACTCCGCCTGCGCCAACTGTTGCGTATCGCCTGACCGGCCAGAGGTGAGCGAGGATCGCCGGAATTCATCAAGCGCAAATGGGAGACAAAGCCGCCGCAGCGACTGCGGAACGAGGCCGTGACCGTGATTTGAACGTCGGCAAACGGCAGCCTGTGGCATGCGGCTTCCGCGCCTTGGTCACCACCGATTAGCCGAGAGGCTTTCGCGCCGCCGCGTGGCATTGCTGCGGACGCAATCGGTTAGACGTCGACGGTATTTTCGGCGGGCTTCTTTGACCTCCGCTTAAGGCTAACGGCATTCGCTCTTTGTTGGCTTCGTGCTCCTTTCTAAGCAGCTGGACCAATCTGAACGCGCAGAGCGGTGGGTGTAAAGCGCCGTCGGCCTGGTATGGGGCTATAGTGCAGCGGCGCATCGGCGGTGGCGCCGCCTCGAAATTGCGCGAGGCGTCTTTCGCGCGGCGGCACAACGGTGATTGGTCCCGATAACGGGGCCGCGTTCGATGTAAGGGCAGCTGGTCAATTTGACGGTACTTTTCACCTGCGGCTGAATGTCCGAGAAAAGGACGTCAGCCGTTTCTTGGATCCGACGGTGTTTTTTCGGGCCAATATTTTGAAATATACGAAGAAAATCGCCTTCGGGTGACGTTTTCGCGCGAACGGTATATGGTCTGGTGCAGCCGGCTGCGACAGGAGTCTTGCCCAAATGAGCGTAGCGTTTGCCAAGGAGGAAAGTGCCGAGGCAGCGTCGGAAACCATCCTGCCGGCTCGCCCTATCTCGGACCGGATCAACCTCGTCACGGAGGCGGGCCTCAAGATGCTAAGGGATGAATTGGCTCGCGCTCAGCAGGCTCTCGAGACCGCCAGCGTGCTGGAAGACGTCAACGAGAGGCGACGGCAATCGGCGGTTCCGGTTCGGGATATGCGCTATTATGCCGAGCGCGTCCGTACCGCTCAGCTTATGTCGGCGCCGACGTCCAATGAAGTGATCGCCTTCGGTCACACCGTTACCTTCGAGCGTGATGATGGCCGCATGCAGACCTTCCGCATCGTCGGTGAGGATGAGGCAAACCCCTCCCAAGCGTCCATATCGCATGGTTCACCGGTTGCCATCGCGCTGATTGGCAAAAGCGTTGGCGACATTGTCCAACTGGGGCAGCGCGAACTTGAGATCATATCCGTTTCATAGTTTGACATCGAGGTAGGACGCAGCAGCGGCGGATGCATCCGCCGCTGCTGCGATACGAGCAACAGCCAGGGATCGCGTCCTCGTCGTCACCAGACAGAAAGACCACCCGGTGGCCGCCCTCGACGACCGGATCGGTAGCCAGGGTGGCTGCAATCAGGTGATTGAAGCCTTTCACGAACTTGGCGCGGGTGAACGACTTCGCGACCAAGGCGGTGAACGGGAGGCCGTCCAGCTCTTCAAGGAAAACTCCAAAATGACGCTTCAGCGGCGTTCGCCGCCATCGTCGCGTGGGCCCGCCAGACCAGCTCATCCAAAGCCGATTTCGTGGCGGCAAGCAGGCTTGCCTCGATATCTCCGATAGGGTTGTTTGCACCCATCGGCGAGGTCGACATGAAGTCGGTTCCGGGACCTGTCAGGGCTTCACGAACCGATAGGCGAAGCGATCGGTCTCGCCTTTGATCGAGGGATCGAACACCTTGGTCGAGTGCGCGTCATCCTTGTTCGCGAGCACGGTGCTTTCCGCGTCCAGTACGAAGCCGGCCGCCTCCACCTCCTCGCGAACGGATGCAGGCTCAATACGATGCAGCGACTGGGCGTCGCCCATGCCCGCTCCTGCGGCTGCGGCGTGATCGACGATGACATAGGACCCACCCGGCTTCAGCCGCTCGTACACAACTCGATTGAAATCGGCCGCCGTCGCGCCTTTGGCCTGGATCAGTGCGGTGTGGAGGTCGTGATAGAACAGGTGCAGCCACAGGACATCCGCTGGCTGCGTGACCTCCGGCATCGCGACGAGGTCCGCCGAGACGGCTTCGACATTCTCTCGGCCGGGCTCCTTCGCAAGTGTCCGCATGCGGCCGACCGGATCGTTCTTGAAGTGGGCGACTTCGGCCGGCACGAAGCTGTAGACCCGACCTTCGGGGCCCACGACGTCGGAGAAGAGGCGCGTCCAGTCGCCGTCGCCGGGGTACACGTCGATCACGGTGGAGCCCGCATCTACACGTGCGAACCGGATCAAATCGGATAGCTTGGATTGGTCGTACATCGGAATCTCCTTTACGGTTGGGCATTAGACGAGTGCGCGGCGTACAATGGGGCGATTTTCGGCTGATCTACCGTCTACCCCGAACCGATGGCCGAATATGGCCAGCGCTATGCAGGCCCGGCCGCGCCCATCTGCGCGGCGCGCGCCAGTGCTTGTGTGTCGACGTATTCCCGGATGTTGGTCAGTCTGCCGTCCCGGACGGTGATGGCGAAGACCCAGTCGTCGTCGAACGTCTTGTTCGTGGCTTTGATCCTCCCCGTAGCGACGCCGACAACCAGCACCCGGTCTCCTTGCGCCACGAACTCCCGGGGTTCCGTGGACGTCTCTATTGACCTGGATGCCGTCTCAAGCAAATCCGCCAGCCCGGCGTGTCCGTGGCGTGTTCCGGCCAGCGGCCAGTCCTCGCCCGGAATGATCCACTCGATGTCTTCGGCGACCAGCGCCAGCAGAGCCTCCTTGTCGTCGCGGCCGATCGCGGCGAAGAAGTCCTTCACGGTCTGGATGTTCTTCTCAATGCTCATGGGAATTTCTCCATTTCGCACGGATCGGGTCGCGCTCGATCCGATCCGTGCACCGTGGCCCTGCCGGTGGCACGTCGTGTTCATCCGTCGAGCTTGACCAGATCCTTGAAGATCAGATGACCCCAGCTATTTCCGCGCGCCTGGACGAGCAACCCACCTTCCGACAGCCCGCCAAGTTTGATCGGCGCGAAACCGAGATTTTCCGCGAGCGTACCGATCTCCGCCGCGGCAGCGTCATCGTCGCTCGCCAGGAACACGACTCTCCTGCCACCATGTACGGCCGGATCGTGGTCAAGAACGGCAGCGACCAAATGGTTGAAGCCCTTGACCAGTCTACCCCCAGTGAAGGCCTGCGCAACGAACCTGGAAGAAGGTTGTCCGCCCAGTTTTTCAGGAGGCACGCCGTAGGCGTTTGTCACATCGACGATGGTCTTCCCCTGCCAGGTGGCGAGCGCCTCCGCGACCTCCGGGTGCGATTCGAAACGGACAGCCAAAAAGATGATGTCCGCCTTGACCGCGTCCGCCAGCTTTTTGGGAATGACCGTGGGGCCGATCACCGCCGCATCGGCTGCAAAGCTTTCCGGGTGGCGCGTGGTTGCAACGGATACTTCGATGCCCTTGCGGGCAAACGCCTTGGCCAAAGCCTGGCCGATATTGCCGAAGCCGATAATTGCGTAACTCACAATGTTTCTCCTATCTTGTGTTGGAACCAAAGTTTGAGAAGCGGGGTCACTCCTGGCGGGACTGAAGGGCCAACCACGGGACCGCGCCGGGCTCAGACCTGCGCCCAACCACCATCGACCGCGAGATCTATACCGGTGATGTAGGAGCTTTCATCCGAGGCGAGGAACACGAGGGCAGCCGCGATTTCCTCTGGTTTACCCCTACGACCCATTGGGATCTGTGCAGCAAACTGGGCGACCGCCTGCTCGGCTTGCTCAGCGTTAAGGCCGGTCGTTGTCGCCAAGGCGGGAGTCTCGATCGCGCCAGGGCTCATCGTATTGACGCGGATATTGCGGTCCTTCAGTTCCAGTGTCCAAGACCGCGAGAAGCTGCGAACAGCTGCCTTACTTGCTGCGTAGGTGCTGAACGCTGGCAGCCCCATCACATTCGAGACCGAAGAGTTCAGAATGATCGATCCACCGTCTTTGAAGAGGGGAAGGGCCTTCTGCACCGTAAAGAACAACCCCTTCACGTTCACATCGAAGGTCTGGTCAAAATGGGCCTCAGTAGCTGCCGCGAGCGGCGCGACTGTCCCTGCGCCCGCGTTCGCGAACAGAATGTCGATGTGACCATGTTTCTCTTTCACGGTGGCGTAGAGCCGGTCCAGATCTTCCAAGCGTGACACGTCGCCCACGACTGTTGTCACGTTTCTCCCGATAAGGGCCGCGGCCTCCTGCAAGACTTTCTCGCGTCGCCCAACGATCACGACCTGCGCACCTTCTTCCACGAAACGCTTGGCTGTGGCCAAGCCAATCCCGCTGCTTCCGCCCGTGATGACTGCGACTTTGCCTTCAAGTTTTTTCATGATGTTCTATCCTTCGTTGTGTTGCCCAGACGCGGGATCGCGCGGGGTCAGAGTTGCGCCAGGCCGCCGTCGACGGCGACTTCGCTGGCGGTCATGAAGCTGCTGTCCGACGATGCGAGAAAGGCTGCCACTGCCCCGATCTCCGCCGGATCGGCCATGCGCTGGAGCGGAGTCATCGCGCCGTAGGCTTTCTGGCCCTCCTCGCCCAGCGCTTCCTTCGCGAGTTCGGTCGCCGTCGCCCCGGGCGACAGCACGTTTACCCGGATGCCGGTGCCCTTCAGGTCCTCCGCCCAGGTCCGCGCGAGGTTGCGCACCGCCGCCTTGCTCGCGCTATAGGCAGTGAATCCCGGAGCGCCGGTGGTGCCGGCGCTCGATCCGGTCAGGACGATCGAACCGCCCGCGCCCATCAGCGGCAGCGCCTTCTGGACGGTGAAGATCGTACCCTTCACATTGGTGTCGAAGGTTTCGTCGATGTGCTCGGCGGTGATCTTGCCGAGCGGAAGCGGGCTTCCCGCCCCGGCATTGGCGAACACGACGTCGAGGCTTCCGCGCTCGGCCTTCACAGCCGCATAGAGCCGGTCGAGATCTGCCTCATCCGAGACCGAGCCCTTCACCGCGCGGGCATTGGGCCCGAGGTCCGCCACAGCGGCGTCGAGCGCTTCCTGCCGGCGACCGAAGATGAAGACGAAGGCGCCCTCCTCGATGAAGCGCTTTGCTGCGGCGCGGCCGATGCCGGTGGCGCCGCCGGTGATGACGGCGGTCTTTCCATTCAGTCTGGTCATGTCGTGCATCCTTCCAGGCTTCCGCCTTGGTCATTCGGGAACGCCCCGAGAACCTCCAAATGGGTCCGCCGGCGTCAGGTGTTGAGTGCGGAAGCGCGCACATCGGTGGTGCGAAATCGATCCGGCTGGGGGGCTGACGCCAGCTGCGACGATCGGTGTCCGCCGTTCAAAATTCGGCCGCGCTTGTCGACATTGGCTGCAATGACCACCCATACTGCTGTCCGATGTGTTAGATATGGGCTTTGGAAGGCGCACCGCACGGTGCGAGATTGCACCATGATCGACTGGGATGATGTCCGCTACTTTCTTGCCATCGCACGCGGAGGCTCGGTGCGGGCCGCCGCCAAGCGCCTCGGTGTGAACCACGCGACCGTGCTGCGACGCATCGCCCAGCTCGAGGAACGCCTGGGCGTGCACATGTTCGAAAAGCTGCCTGCGGGCTACCGCCTGACGGCTGCTGGCGAGGAGGTCCTCGAGTTCGCGGACCAGATGGAAGCGTCGTCGCACCTGCTGGAGACGCGCGTCTTCGGGCGCGACCAGAGCGCGCGCGGCCTTTTGCGGGTGACGCTTCCGCCGTTCCTCGCCATACATCTGCTCATGCCGGATCTCGCCGACTTCGCACGTCTGCATCCGGACATCGAGATGGAAATCCTGTCGTCCGGCGAGGTGGCGAATCTGACCAACCGAGAGGCCGACGTCGCGATCCGCATTGTCGCCGACCGCAAGACCCTGCCGCTCAATCTTCACGGACTGAAGGGACCGGAGCTGTTCAGCGGCGTCTATATGTCTCGCAATCGACTAGCCGCGTGGCGTGCGGGCGCGCCTGATCCTATCCGATGGATCGTCATAGACGATCATGGACTCCCGAACTGGGCGCGCGAGGGAGAGGTTCACACCACGGGAGTTCCGTTCAGGACCCCGGACGCCGAGACGCAGATCGTCGCGGCGCAGCAAGGGATCGGGATGACGAAGCTGCCGTGCTTCGTCGGAGATGCCGACCCTCTATTGGTGAGGGTGCCAGGCACCGACCTGCCCATGCATGGGACGCTCTGGCTTCTCACACAGGGAGAGACACGCAAGACGAAGCGTGTGCGGCTCTTCATTGAGTTCATATCTCGCAGGCTCACCGCGTACGCTCCACTTCTTGGCGGGCTGTCCCTATCGCACGACTGACACGCGGCAGGACGCCGGCAACGCCTGCCGTAAACCGGTCGGAAGCCGAGTTGCGATCGCTTGAAGCGGCGTCGTTCAATCCGCGAATGTCGCGCCGTATCGCAACCGGCTCTAGGCTGCGCGGCCGAAGCGATCGATCCTGAAATCGTCGAGCGGCGTTTCGCACCGGTCGGTCGCGATGAGCTCGGCCATGGCGTCGCCCACGCCCGGACCAAGCTGGAAGCCGTGTCCGCTGAAGCCGAAGGCATGGAACAGGCCCGGCGTCGTTGCCGAGCGCCCCATGACCGGCAACATGTCCCTGATATAGCCCTCGCAGCCGGACCAGGTGCGGATGACCGCAACCCGCGCGATTGCCGGCAGCAGCCGCGCGACGGCGCGCAATTGCAGGGGAAGTCGCATGGGATCGGCGACCGCATGGCCTGGATTGAGGTTCACCGACACCCTTTCGGCCGCGCCGCCGAAGACGATGTTGCCGCGCTCGACCTGACGCAGATAGGCGCCATGGTCCTTGTCGCGCGTCCAGATGCCGACCACCGGCAGGATCCGATGCGGCAGCGGCTCGGTCACCCCCATCTGCGGACCGCGGGCGTCGAGCGGTACCTTTTCGCCGAACTGTGCGGCAATGCGCGCGCCCCAGGCTCCGGCGGTGTTGAGCAAGCAGTCGCCGGCGAATGCACCTATCGAACTGCCGACAAGGAAACTGGAGCCCGTATGGGTGATCTTCTCGACCTCGGCTCCCTCGATGATTTGCGCGCCCAGTTTGCGGGCCGCCTCGGCAAAGGCAGGCGCGATCAGCCGTGGATTGCCGCTACCATCTTGCGGAGAGAACGACGCTCCGATCGCGTCAGGGCCGAGGCCGGGAAACCGGGAACGGATCTCACGCGGGCCGAGTTCTTCCAGCTCGAGCCCCCACGGCCGCGCTGCCTCGGCATAGGCCCGCATGTCGGCAAGGCTTCCTTCATCGAAGATCAGCCGGATATGGCCGGTGGCGCGGAACTCGACGTCGCGGCCAAGCATCTTTTCAGCTTCGCCCCATAGCCGGAGCGAGCGGTGGGCCAGTGGAAGCTGCGACAGATGGCGCCCCGTGCGCCGGATGTTGCCGAAGGAGGCGACGGTTGCCCCGGTGCCGACCCGGTTGCGCTCGATCAGCGTCACGCGCGCGCCGCGCCTGGCGAGGAAATAGGCCGATGCCGTCCCCATCAGTCCGCCGCCCAGCACGATCACATCCATAGTCGGTCCCTAGCGCAGAGCGGCTGATCCTTGGATGCGCCCATCTTGTCGGCGCCACGGCATTGCGTCAAAGATGGGTTTAGACAACAGCCATAAGCTTGACCTATGGAGTGGCAATGCGGGCCCGTCAGCTCGAAGTGTTCATCGCCGTCATGCGCGCGGGCACCGTGACGGCCGCGGCGCGCATGCTGAACATCTCCCAGCCTGCGCTCAGCCAGATTCTGCTCCACACCGAGGACGAACTCGGCTTCACGCTGTTCGAGCGCGTTAAGGGCCGGCTGCGGCCGACCCCTGAGGCGCTGGAGATATTCGCCGATGCCGAACGTCTGTCGGCGGGGCTGGAGGGCCTACGCCGCAAGACCACAGACCTGCGTTTGGGCCGGACGGGGCTGGTGCGGGTCGCGGCCTCGCCGCCGCCGGCTATGGCCATCTTGCCGCGCGCCTTCACGAGCTTCCGGGCGCGGCATCCCGACATTTTGCTGCGGTCCCACATGGCGCCGATCGCCGCGATCGTCGACATGCTGCGCGCCGGCGATGCCAGCCTCGGCGTGGCCATGGACGACCGCCTGCCACCAGATATCGAGGCGGAGGTGATCGGCAGCGTCGGCTTCGCCTGCCTGCTGCCCGCCGGGCATGCATTGGCCGGCAAAACCGAGCTGACGCTCGCCGATCTCCCCGGCGAAGAGTTGATATCCTATCGCGCAAACACCCGTCCCGCCGACGAACTGGCCCACGCTGCCCGCGCGCAGCGTGTGGTGCTTTCGCCGTCGCTCGAGATCGACGTCTCCATCTCGGCAGTCGGCTTCGTCCAGGCCGGTCTGGGTATCGCGCTCGTCGATGCGCTGCTGCCATGGCACCAGTTTGCCGGGCTTGCCGTCAGACCGCTCGCGGCGGGGCCGGAATTTCCGATCGCGCTGCTGACCTCGCGCACACGGGCGCTTTCGCTGGCCGATGAGATGATGCGCGAGCAAATCCGCGCGGCCTGTTCCGCTGTGCTGGGCGGTGACAAAGCAAGGGCATAAGCAAGACTTATATCCTCCACCATCATACGTCTTGGACCCTGGCCATCCTGTCGTGTCAGCTTCGGTTGGCAGACAGGAAGGGACGCATCATGGATGGTGCCATCGCGGCGAACGAGGCGCGCAACGAAGCCGACTGGAAGGTCGGCGTCGATATCGGCGGGACCTTCATCGATTTCTGCGCGCTCGAAGCAAATTCGGGGCGCGTCGCCTCGCTGAAAGTGCTGACGACGCCGGAGGATCCGGGCGCCGAGCTGATGACGGGCCTCACGCTTCTGGCCGAACGCGAGGGCTTTGATCCTGCCCGTATGACGCGCTTTGTGCACGGTACGACCGTCGGCATCAACACCATCATCCAGCGCAAGGGCGCGCCGCTGGCGCTGCTCACCAATGCCGGCTTCGAGGACGTCATCGAACTGGCGCGGCTTCGCATGCCGGACATGTATTCGCTGTTCTGCTCGCGGCCGGACCCGCTGATCTCGCGCGACATGGTTTTCGGCATTCCGGCCCGCATGCGTGCCGATGGCAGCGAATCCCGGGCGCCGGACATGGCGGCGGTGGAAAGGGCGGTGGCAGCGGCGAAAGCGAACGGGGCGCAAGGCATCATCGTGTCCTTCCTGCATGCCTGGCGCAATGCCGCTCAGGAGGCCTCGGTGAAGGCGACGATCACGCGTCTTGCGCCCGACCTGTTCGTCTTCTCCTCGGCCGAGGTCTGGCCGGTCATTCGCGAATACGAGCGCAGCTCGACCGCCATCCTCAACGGCTATGTCCATCCGCGCGTCTCCTCCTATCTGACGGCGCTGGAACAGCGGCTGAAGGAGCACGGCGTGCCGGCCCGCCCGATGCTGACGAAGTCGAACGGTGGGCTGATGAACGCCGCCGAAGGCAAGCGCGCCTGCGTCAACATGCTTTTGTCGGGAACGGCCTCCGGCGTCATCGGCGCCTCGTGGCTGGCGCGCCAGGCCGGCGAAGACAAGGTTCTTACCCTCGACATCGGCGGCACCTCGGCCGACTTCGCACTCATCATCGACGGCGAGGCGCAGTTCGGCACCGGCGAACTGATCGGCGAATTCCCGCTCCATATCCCTTCCGTGTCGGTGAGCTCGATCGGCGTCGGCGGCGGCTCGATCGCCAGTGTCGATGCGCAAGGGGTGCTGCGGGTCGGACCGGAATCGGCCGGTTCGACGCCAGGACCGGCATGCTACGGCCGTGGCGGCGAACGTGCGACGGTGACGGACGCCATGGTGGTGTGCGGATGGCTCGGTCACAGCGAGATGGCCTATGGCCAGCTCAGAATCGACACCCGCCTGGCGCATCGCGCCGTCGGCCAGCTTGCCACCCGGCTCGGCCGCCCCATCGAGCAGACCGCGCAGGCGATCCTCGACATCGCGGTGTCGGAGATGTTCGTCGAGGTCGAGAAGCTTGCCTCGCGCGCCGGCGTCGACTTGCGCGATTTCACGCTGATGCCTTTCGGCGGCGGCGGCCCGATGCTTGGTGCCTTCCTTGCCCGCGAACTCGGGATGAAACGTGTCATGGCGCCGCGCCGGCCCGGCGTGGTGTCGGCGCTGGGCGGGCTGGTGGCGGATTTGCGCGGGGACTTCATTCGCACCATCTTCAGCCCGCTGTCGGGCGTGTCGCTTGCCGGAATTCGCGAGGCCTTCGAGGCGCTGGCGCGTGAGGGCCGCGACTGGCTTGCGGCGCAGGGGCACGATGCGGCGGCGGAGCTCAGTCTCACCTGCGACATGCGCTATGTCGGGCAGAGTTATGAGATCGAGGTCGTCCTTCTGCCGGAATGGCTGGCGGACGGCAATGTGGCCGCCATCGAGCAGGCCTTCCATCTCACCCATGAGCGGCTCTACGATTTCCACGACCCGGAGGGCGAGATCGAACTTGTGAATGTCCGGCTATCGGCCATAGGCGCGGGGCCGAAACTCTCCTTCCCGGAGATCGACGAGATCGATGCCCCGGCCATTCCGGCGCGCCGGCTCCCGGTCTACACGGGCGCGCGCGTCGAGACCGTCGACCTCCACGACCGGCAAGCTCTGGTGCCGGGCAGCACGTTCCACGGCCCTGCCGTGGTCGTTCAGGAAGACACTACCTTTGCCATTCCCGCCGGAGCGCGGGCACGGGTCGACCGCCATCTCAACCTTCTGCTGACCTTCGCGGAGTAACGCCATGTTTGACCGGACAAACCTCCAGGTTCTGGCGAACCATGCCCGCGCGGCGGCCGAGAACATGGCCCACACGCTGCACCGCACCGCGCATTCCGCCTTCGTCAAGGAGACGCAGGACTTTACCGTGATGCTGATGGACCGTTCAGGTGCGACCTTCGCCGTGCCGATGGAACTCGGCGCCACCTGGTATCCGGGGCTTTCGTATCACCGCGCGATCGCCATGGTCGACGACTACCGGCCGGGAGATGTTGCCTTCACCAACGATCCTTATTCCGGCCACGTAGCCACGCACGCACCCGACACCCATTTGTGGAAGCCGGTCTTCGTCGACGGCGAGATCGTCGCCTGGACCGGCGGGCATATCCACAACACCGACATGGGCGGGGCAGTGCCGGCTTCGCTCAGCCGGGCGCTGACCGAAATCCACCAGGAAGGCATCCGCTTTCCGCCGATGAAGCTGGTGAGGGAGGGCGTCTTCGACGAGATGATCCTGCGGATCATGAGCACGAATGTGCGCAAGCCCGACCTCAACATCGGTGACATCAAGGCGCTGGTCGGCGCGCTCAACACCGGCGAGCGCAAGATCCAGGCAATGGTGAGGAAGTTCGGCAAGGCCGGCTTCATCGAAGGCGTTTCCGCTCTGCTCGACCAGGCGGAAGCGCAGGCGCGCGACGTGCTGCGCTCCATGCCCGACGGCACATGGGAATTCTGCGACTATGCCGACGAGGATTCGGTCGAGGCCAATCCGTGCCGGCTGAAGCTGACGCTGACGATCAAGGGTGAGGAGGCGGTGCTCGACTTCACCGGCTCCGATCCGCAGCTCGGCTCCTCGCTCAATGTGCCTTCGGGCGGCGACCCGCGACACACCATGCTGCTGGTTGGCGTCTACTACGTGCTCTACACGCTCAACCCGAAGATCCTGCTCAACACCGGCCTGACCCGGCCGTTTACCTGCATCACGCCCCGGGGTTCCGTGTTGAACCCGGTGCACCCCGCTGCCGTGGGTATGCGCTCGCTCACCTGCGCCCGGTTGCGGTCGGTCATCTTCGGCGCCTTCTCGCGAGCGGTGCCGGAGCGCCTGCCAGCAGCTCCGGCCGGCAACAACTGCATCGTCAATGTCATGACCACGGACGAGCGCACCTACCGGACCGTCATCACGGCGGTGAACCCCGTGGTCGGCGGCGGCGGGGCGATGCCACATCGCGACGGGACCAACGGATCGGGTGCGGATGCCGCCTATCTCAAGAACACTCCGATCGAGATCACCGAGACCGAGACCCCGGTCGAATTCATAAAATACGGGCTCGCCAGGGACAGCGGGGGCGCGGGCCGTTGGCGCGGCGGTTTGGCGACCGAAATGGCCTTCCGTGTCTTCGCCCCCGATTCCAGGATCACGGCGCGCAACCGCGACCGCAGCTTCTTTCGTCCCTGGGGCGTGCTGGGCGGCAAGGCGGCCGGCCTGTCGGACATGGTCGTCAATCCGGCGACCGAGCACGAGCGGCGGCTGGGCAACATCGACACCACTGTGCTGCTGCCCGGCGACGTGCTCGAGATCCGCTCCGCCGGAGGCGGCGGGCGCGGCGATCCGCATCAACGCGAACCCTGGCGGGTCGCGCAGGATGTGCGCCGGGGCTATGTCACGACGGCTGCGGCCGAACGCGACTATGGCGTCGTCATCCGCGGCGGCGAGATCGACGAGCAGACAACGGGGCAATTGCGCGCGCGGCAGGAGCCGGCCGCCGGCCATTTCCATTTCGGTCCAGAGCGCGACGGCTACGAAGCGCAGTGGACGCCGGCCGCCTATGACCGGCTCACTGCCATACTGGGGGATTTGCCGATCCACTGGCGGTTCTTCACCAAGACGGAGATCTTCCGCCGCATGCAGGGGCGCTCGGGACCGGAGGGCGTCCAGGCGGCGTTCGATGCGGTTTGCGAACGGTTCCCCGAATTGCCTCGTCCTGGCCCGCTGCGGGAGGCGGCGGAATGATCACCGCCGGCCGCATCGTCCGGCTGGCCGAGTTCGACCGGGCGCGGCTGCATTTCTTTCTCGACGGGCAGATGTGCAGTGCCTTGGCGGGCGATACCGTGCTGACCGCCATGCTGGCGTCAGGACACGCCTTGCGAATGTCCGAGTTCGGACCCGAGCCGCGCGCCGGCTTCTGCCTGATGGGAGCCTGCCAGGATTGCTTGATATGGCAGGATGAAGGATCGCGCATCCGCGCGTGCTCAACCCCGATCACCGAAGGCATGCGGTTGCGCACGACGGTGCCGGAGAGCTGGCCGTGAGCGAGACCTTGCCGCGGATCGTGATCGTTGGCGCTGGCCCAGCCGGCATAAGGGCGGCGACCATGCTGGTCGAGGCCGGGCTCCACCCGGTGGTGATCGATGAAGGGCAGCGCGCGGGCGGGCAGATCTACCGCCGTCCGCCCGACGGGTTCGTCCGCACGCCAGAGCAGCTCTACGGATCGGAGGCGGGGAAGGCACGCGCGTTGCACACGCTCTTCGATCGGCTGTCCGCAGACGGACGGCTCACCCATTGCGCCGGCAGCTCGGTTATCGCCGTGCAGGAGGGGCGGCTGCACGTGTTGGGTGAGGGCGGCGTGCAGCTAGTCAGCTATGACCGCCTGATCCTTGCGACCGGCGCATCCGACCGTGTCGCTCCGGTCCCCGGCTGGCAGAGCGCCGGCGTCTACAGCCTTGGCGCGGCGCAGATCGCGCTCAAGGCGCAGGGCGTGGCGCTGGGGCAGCGGATCGTGCTGATCGGATCGGGGCCTTTGCTGACGCTGGTCGGCGCCCAACTCGTCAAGGCTGGAGCGGATGTGGCGTCGGTGTTGGATACTTCTTCCCAGCGTCAGCAGATGCGGGGGCTGCGGGACCTTGCCGCCCGGCCGTTGGTCTTGCTGCGCGGTCTGGCCCTGCGGGCGAGGCTCGGCGGCCGCTACCATGCGGGCGTGATGCTGGAAGCGATCGAGAGCGACGGCAAGGGTGTCACAGCGATGCGCTGGCGCGACGCCGGCGGAACGCTGCACCTCACCCCATGCGACACGATTGGCATGGGCTGGCACTTGCGGGCGGAGACGCATCTGGCAGACCTGGCGGGATGCGTCTTCGCCTATGACGACCAGTGGCGGCAATGGCTGCCAAAGACCGACGGGATGGGCCGCGCCGGCAACGGAGTCTATCTTGCGGGCGATGGAGTTCGTCTTCTGGGAGCAGACGGCGCGGAGATCGCTGGGCGCCTCGCAGCGGCGGCGTGCCTTGCCGATCTCGGATTGCCGACGCCTTCCCTCGGTGCCGATCTGCGCAAGCTCGCGCGGCTCGAACGCTTTGCCGGCGGTCTGGCTCGCGGCTTTCCCTGGCCGGTGGCGATGGTGCGGGCGCTCCCCGACGACGCGGTCGTCTGCCGCTGTGAGAACGTGACCGCCGCGGCCCTGCGTGAGAGCACTGATTTCGGCGGCGGTGAAGCCAACAGGGTGAAATCGTTGTCGCGCGTTGGCATGGGGCGATGCCAGGGGCGCTATTGTCAGTTGGCCGCCGTCGAACTTATCGCGGCGCAGACCGGCTGCACGCCTGGCGCTGCCGGCCGGTTTCGCGGTCAAGCGCCTGTACGCCCGGCGCCTGTCAGTGCGTTTCTCCGGCAAGATTGAAGGCGTTCCGGAGACCATGTCTAGATGTTGGAACGGATAGCGTCTTAGAAGTCGGCGACCTTCCCCCACACGGATGCATCGAAGCGCCGCGGATCGTAGGATGTCGGATCGACGATCGGTTGCGACCCGGTCATCAGATCGGCGACGAGATGTCCCGCGCCGGGTCCGATGCCGAAGCCATGCCCCGAGAACCCGGCAGCCAGGAAGAAACCAGGAACGGTATTGATCTCGCCGATGGCAGGCACACCGTCCGGCGTGCTGTCGATGTAGCCTGCCCAGGCCGCGCTGATCCTGGTCTGGCGCAGTGCCGGCAGCAGTTCGAGCGCCCGCGCGTGGGTCAGCCGGATGGTCGCCTGGTCCGGGACTGGATCGAGGATGCGCATCCGCTCCATCGGCGTCGGCTGGTCGAGCCGCCAATGTTGCAGCATTTCGTGTCCGGAGCGCATGCCCTGCAGGCCGCCGGGCGCGAGGCTGCGCCATCGCTTCAGGAACATGGGCAGGAACTGCGAGGAGAAGCGCAACTGCTGCGGCGTCACGTCCACACGGCCGCGTCCGCTTATGGCGAGCGTGTAGCCGCCGTCGCCACGGCGCGTGACCGAGATCCCTTTCGTGTGCAGCGTATCCGGCAGACCTTTCGCGCCTGGCGAGACGGACAGAATGGAGGAGCGGATCGACGCCTGCGGAAAACGGAAACCGAACTGCCGGCAAAAGGAGGAGGCCCAGGCGCCGCCGGCCAGCACCGCCACCTCGGTCCGGATCGTTCCGCTTTCGGTGACCACGCCGCTCAGGCGCCCGCCTTCGGTCTCGATGCCGCGCGCGGCGCAATTCTGATGCACGGTGCCGCCGAGCTTGAGGATGGCGCGGGCGACTGAGGGTGCTGCCCGCGACGGATCGGCGGTGCCGTCGGTCGGCGAGAAGACGCCGCCCTTCCATGTCCGGCCGGTGGCGCGGCCCCGCTCGCTGGCCTCGGCGCCGTCGAGCATATGGGTGGTGACACCGGCCGTCCTGGCGAAGTCACGCCAGCGCACCCAGCCGGCCAGTTCCGCCTCGTCATTGCTGAGATAGAGCAGGCCGCAGCGGCGAAAGCCGGTGTCTTCGCCGGTTTCCGCCGCAAAGCTGTCCCACAGGTCAAGGCTTCGGGTTGCCATAGGCAATTCGCGGGCGTCGCGATTCTGCTGGCGGCACCATCCCCAGTTCCGCGAGGACTGCTCGGCGCCGATGCGGCCTTTTTCGACAAGCGCGACCTTCAGGCCGCGCCGTGCCAGATAGTAGGCCGCGAAGATGCCGACGATGCCGCCGCCAATCACCACCGCGTCCGCGGTCTGTGGCAGGTCGCCGGATGTTTCGATTTGCTGCAGTGGTGCGCGCATGGTCTCTCTGCCTTGACGCGCCAATTTAACGCGTTGCACAGGCAGCCGCTGCCGCAGTTGCGGTCGGCGCGGAATTTTATTCCGTAAGCTAGGTTCAAATCGGGAGCCGCTGCGTTCCAAAGCGCTGTCCGCTTGGATGGACAGGCTAACGGGCTGTGGTAGTGTCAATGCCTATGAGCAAGGCAGCATTTTGTGCTGCGGCGTGTTCTTCGGAGACGACCGTGAAACTGGATCGGATCGATATCAAGATTCTCTACGAGCTGCAGAAGAACGGCCGCATCACCAATGTGGAATTGGCTGATCTGGTGCATCTGTCGCCAAGCCCGTGCCTGATGCGGGTCAAGAAGCTCCAGTCGGAGGGCTACATCGAAGGCTATTCCGCACAGGTCAATATCGGCAAGCTCGGCCAGACGCTGACCGTGTTCACCGAAATCACCTTGAAGAACCATCGTCAGGTGGACTTTGCTCGCTTTCTCGCCGTCGTGGAGAAGATCGACCAGGTCATTGAGTGCCACCTCGTGTCGGGCGGCTACGACTATTTGATGAAATTCGTGACCGCCGGCATCGCCGAGTACCAGACGATCATGGAACGGCTGACCGACATGGATATCGGCATCGACAAGTATTTCAGCTTCGTGGTGCTGAAGTCCCCCATCGTCAAGGCGCACATGCCGCTGCCAAGCCTGTTTCCGAGATAGTCAGAGCGGCTCACCGTTTCCGTAAAATGCTGAGCCGCTCTAGCGATGGCCGTACTGGCTGACCAACTCGGGATCTCGGACGAGGCCATCGAGCCAGGTCGGGTCAAGCTTCGGCACGGAGGAGAACAGAAGCTTCGAATAAGGGTGGGTGGGCGCCTGCAGTCTGTCGGGCGTGATCTGCTCCACCCGCTCACCATTGTACATGACCATGATTTCGTCGCAGATCGCTTCGACGACGGAGAGGTCGTGGCTGATGAAAATGTAGGAAAGGCCCAGCTCGCGCTGCAGCTCCTTGAGCAGTTCGATTACGGCCGCCGCCACCACCGTGTCGAGCGCTGAGGTGATTTCGTCGCAGATGATGAGCTTGGGGCCGGCCGCCAGGGCGCGCGCGAAGTTCACGCGCTGCTTCTGGCCGCCCGAGAGTTCCGACGGGCGGCGGTAGCGCAGCGTTCTCGGCAGGCGAACCATGTCGAGCAGTTCGTCGACGCGCTTCGAGCGCGCCTGTCTGTCGAGCCCGTGATAGAAGGCCAGCGGCCGGGCAATGATGTCTTCCACCGGCTTGGCCGGATTGAGCGCGGTATCGGCATACTGGAAAACGATCTGCATCTCGCGCAGCTGGTCCTGGCTGCGTTTCCCCGCGGCGCGCTGCAAATCCTTGCCGTCGAAGATGATGTCGCCGGCCGCTGCCGGGTGGATGCCGGCGATGACGCGCGCCAGCGTCGATTTTCCGCAGCCGGATTCGCCGATGACGCCGAGATTGCGCCCCTTCTCGACGACCAGACTGACGGAATTGACGGCGCGGACAAGCGGCAGTCCGTCAGCCCGCACCGCGCCATAGCCGGCGGTCACATGGTCGATGCGCAGCAACGGCTTCGCGCCGGCATCCGCGTCCGCATGGGCTTGCCGAGGTTTCGGCTCGAAGGCAGCCAGCAGTTCGCGCGTATAGGGGTGCTGGGCAGCCGAAAGAATCTGAGCCGTGGTGCCGGTCTCCTGCACTTCGCCGCCCTTCAGCACCACGATGCGGTCGGCGATCTGGGCGACGACCGCGAGGTCGTGGGAAACATAGACCCCCGCTATTCCGCCCGCCCGCATGACCGACTTGAATGCCTTCAGCACGTCGATCTGCGTCGTCACGTCGAGTGCCGTCGTCGGCTCGTCGAAGATCATCAGCTTGGGATCGCCGATCAGCGCCATGGCCGCCGACAGCCGCTGCAATTGCCCGCCTGAAACCTGGTGCGGATAACGCGCGCCGATCCCTTCCGGATCCGGCAGTGACAAGGCCCGGAACAGCGCGATCGCGCGCTTGCGCGCCTGCTCTGGCGGCATTAGGCCATGGATGCGCGTAACCTCGATCACCTGCTCCATGATGGTGGACGAAGGGTTGAAGGATGCGGCGGCACTTTGCGGAACATAGGCAATGTCGGTGCCGCGCAATTTGGCGCGCTGCTTTTCGGAAAGTGCGGCCATGTTCTTGCCGTTCACATTGATCTCGCCGCCGATGATCCGGCAGCCGGGCCGCGCATAGCCCATCAGCGACAGCGCCACCGTCGTCTTGCCGGAGCCGCTCTCGCCGATCAGGGCGACGATCTCGCCGTCGGCGATGTCGAGGCTGACGCCCTTGATGATTTCGACGATACGTCCGCCGTCTGTCGTCGCCTCGATCCTCAGGTTCCTGACCTCGACCAGATTGCTCATGCGTCGCGGTCCCTGATCTTCTGCGGCAGGTTGTCGATCAGCAGGTTGACGCTGATGGTGAGGCTGGCGATCGCCAGCGAGGGAACGATGACGGCGGGTGCGGCGAAGGGCAGGCCGCCTATGTTCTCGCGCACCAGCGCACCCCAGTCGGCGAGCGGCGGCTGCAGGCCGAGCCCGAGGAAGGACAGGCCGGAGAGCAAGAGCACGATGAAGACGAAGCGCAGGCCGAAATCGGCCAGCACCGGACGGATGATGTTGGGCAGGATCTCGGAGCCGATGAGGTAGGCGATGCTTTCGCCGCGGACGCGAGCGACGGTCATGAAGTCCATGGTGTTGATGTTGACGGCAAGCGCCCGCGCGAAGCGGTAGGCGCCCGGTATATAGATGACGGCGAGCGTCAGGATCAGCGCCGGGATCGACGAGCCGACCGCGGCGACGACCACAAGGCCGAACAGCTTGCTGGGGATGGAGTTCATGGCGTCGAGGAAGCGGCTGAGGCAGGTGTCGAGCCAACCGCCGGTGACGGCCGCGATCATCCCCAGCACCACGCCCGAGAAGCAGGCGATGACGACGGCGGCGAGCGATATGCCGACGGTGTAACGCGCGCCCATCAGCACCCGCGAGAGCATGTCGCGCCCCAGATAGTCCGAGCCGAGCCACAGGCCCTGACGCATCGGGCCGAAATAATCGTCGTCGACGATGTCGCCGATCGAATGGGGAATGATGGTGGGCGCGAAGATGGCGATCAGCGTCCACGCTAGGATGACCAGCGCGGCCACGACGCCCACGAGATTGTAACTGTGACCCAGGAAGGACCGCCGGGAAGCTGCCACGCGCGCCATCGTCACCTGAGCCTCGGGTTGGACATGATGGCGATGATGTCGGCGATCGTGATGAGCAAGAGATAGCCGAGGCAGAAGATCATCGCGCAGCTCTGGATCAGCGGCAGGTCGCGGGTCGCGACCGCATCGACCATCAGCTTGGCGATACCGGGATAGTTGAAGATCGTCTCCACGATGATGACGCCGCCGACCAGATAGGACAGCGACAGCGCAACCGCGTTGACGATCGGCCCGAGCGCATTGGGAAGTGCGTGCTTGAGCACCATGCGGCCGCGTGATGCGCCTTTGAGAAGCGCCATCTCGACATAGGGCGTGGAGAGCGTTTCGATCACCGCGGCGCGAGTCATGCGGATCATCTGGGCGGAGATGACGAAGGTGAGCGTGATCACCGGCATTGCATAGATGCGCACGAGGTCGGTCAGCGTATGCGCCTCATTGACCGAGGACAGCGCCGGCAGCCATTTGAGATAGACGGCGAAGAGCAGAACCGCGAGGGTCGCGACCATGAACTCCGGCACCGAGATGACGCCGATCGCAAGAATGGTGACGGTGCGGTCGTAGAGGGAACCGCGCAGCATCGCGGCGGTGATGCCCAACGTCAGCGCCAGCGGCACCGAGAGCAGCGTGGTGATGCCGGCGAGTTCCATGGTGTTGACGAAGCGCCCGCCGATCAGCGCCGCAACCGGCATCTCATTGGCATAGGAGGTGCCGAGATCGCCGTGGAGCAGACCGAGAAGCCAGCGCAGGAAGCGCAGGATTGCCGGATCGTTGAGATGCATGGCCTCGCGCAGGCCGGCGACGGCTTCCGGGGTCGCCGCCTGGCCAAGCAGGATCGACGCGGTGTCGCCGGGCAGCATGCTGGTGGCGAAGAACACGGCGAACAGGACGATCAGAAGCGTGACGACCGCGATCGCCAGCCGCTTCAGCACGAGGTTTAGAACCCCAGACGTCATGGAAGCGCTCCTGCGGTTGCGTTCGGCCAAGCCATGTTGCGCAATAGGTGCCAGGGACCGGCTGTCCGGTCCCTGGCAGGCGCCTCTCAGGCTTCGAGCCAGAGATATTCCGCCATTGCGTAGCCCATCATGCCACCGAGCGGGTTCGCCTCCAAACCCTTCACCTTGCTGGAGAGGGCATCGACGTTGGAAATGTAGGCCGGGATGATGGTGCCGGCCTCCTCGGAGACCATGGTCTGCATCTGGCCGTAGATTTCCTTGCGCTTGGCCTGGTCGAGCGAGCCGCGCGCCTCGATCATCAGCTTGTCGAACTTCTCCGACTTGTACTGGCTTTCATTCCAGGGCGCGTTGGAGGCGTAGAGCAGCGAGAACAGGATGTCCGGCGTCGGGCGCGGATTGATGTTGCCGAAATGGACCGGCGCCTTGAGCCAGTAATTGTCCCAGTAGCCGTCGGACGGGACGCGCTGGACATCGAGCTTCATACCGATATCGGCGCCGGCGGCCTGGATGATCACCGCCATGTCGATCGACGAGGTCGCGGCATCGGAGGCGACCACCGGGATGGACTGACCGAGCAGGCCCGACTTCTGGAAGTGGAACTTGGCCTTGTCGGGGTCGAAGGCCTTTGGCTTGAGGTCGGCATTGTGGAAGATGTTCGCCGGCGAGACGGGCTGGTCGTTGCCGACTTCGCCAAGGCCGCGCAATGCCGATTTGACGATCTGCTCGCGGTTGACGAGGTATTTCATGCCGGTCACGAAGTCGGCCTTGTTGCCGGGATCCATGTCGAGCCGGATGTTGAGGTCGGTGTAGTTGCCGGAGGTCGTCTTCGACAATTCGAAGCCCTGCTGGCCGCCGATGAGCTTCATCGCGCGCGGATTGATCGAGGCGGCGAAGTTGATGTCACCGGAAAGCAGGGCGTTGACGCGGGCGCTGTCGTCGCTGATGGCGATGAATTCGAACGAGTCCAGGTAGGGCTTGCCGGATTTCCAGTAGTTCTTGTTCTTGGTGACGACCGACCGCACGCCCGGTTCGAACGTTTGCAGCACAAAGGCGCCGGTGCCATTGCCCTTGGAGAAGTCGGTGGTTCCATCCGCCACGATCATGAAGTGGTGCAGCGCCAGGATGGTCGGAAGGTCGGCATTCGGATCGGCCAGCGTGATTTCCACGGTCGATTTGTCGACCGCCTTGAAGCCGGTCATCTGCGCGGCGATCTTGGCGACCTTGGATCCGACCGCCGGATCGAGATGGCGCTTCATCGAGAAGACGACGTCGTCGGCGGTGAGGTCCTTGCCGTCGTGGAAAGTGACGCCCTTGCGCAGCTTCACGGTCCAGGTCTTGGCGTCCTTGCTGTCGAAGCTTTCAGCCAGCTCCATCTGCGTGACGCCATCCTTGTCGAGGAAAGTCAGGCGGTTGTAGAGCGAGCAGCAGCGGACATAGTCGGTAGACAGCGACGCCTTTGCCGGGTCGAGCGTGTCGGCGGTCGAGGACGACCAGCCGGCGGCCTTGAAGCTCCCGCCGGAAACCGGCGTGGCGGCGACGGCATTGGTGGCGCGGCCAAGCACCATGCTGCCCGCGGCAACCGCGGCGCCGCCGGCCAACAGCATCTTGAGGAGTTCGCGGCGGCTCGCGCCCCGCCGAATGGCATTTTCGACCATGGCATAGTCTGCGCTGGTCCAGTTCGTGATCTTGTCGGTCATAATCATTCCCCTTTCTGTTTGTTTTCCGGGTTGCTCGTCTTGACGCGGCTTTCCGGGCTTGGGCTCAGGTTCGTTGCTTCAGGCTTTCCCGCACGGCCGAGGACAACGCGGCCATTGAGGTGAAGTGGTAGTCCGGCACGGTGAAGCGCTCGGGCTCGATCGTGCCGCCATAGCCCTTCTGGGCATGCCGGCGCTCGATCCAGCAGTTGGTCATGCCAAGCGCCCGGGATATGCCGATATCGTGATACTGGCTTTGCGCGACGTGCAGGATGTCATCCTTGCTGTCGCCCCTTGAGGCTACGAAATCGAAGACCTTCTGGAAGAAGGCCGGGTCCGGTTTTTCCGTGCCTGTATCGTCGGCCGTGAAGGTGGCGAAGAAGGGCGATCCGAGCTGCTTCTCGAAATGATCGAGCGCCCAGCGCCGGGCATTGGTCATAGCGATCAGCCGGTGCGATTTCGCAAGCTCCGCCAATGCCGCCGCGCTGTCGGGAAAGCCTTGCCAGAGGCTGGCGGAGTCCCGCAGGCGGATGCCGTATTTCTCCTCGGCCGGCAGGCCTAGCCGTGGCGCGATGACCATGTAGACACGTACGAGATCGTCGGGAAACAGGCTCGCATCGGGCATGTAGCGGGCCTGCCGGTAAAGGCTTAGCGCTTCCTCGCCATCAAGCGAAACGCCGGCCTCGGCAGCGATTCCCGCCAAGCAGGTCGTGATCCCGCCTTCGAAGTCGATCAGCGTGCCGACGACATCGAAGGTCATGTATTTGAATTCGCTAAAGCCCCTGGCCAAGACTGGGTCTCCTCTGCGCGCGGCCGAATTGCATGTGTTGAACAGAACAAAATTCCGTGCTGTCCGGGGCGTCGGCCTTTTTCGAAGGCCCGGAAATCCAAGCTTTCTGGCCTTGTCTTATAAGCAGTCTGGCACTTCCCCCGCGCTGGATTCGCCGAAAAGGCGTGAGGGGGCGGCACAAAATTGCGAAATCGTCTGCTCCGGCGATATTTCGAGACACGACATATTTCGCCGCCATCATGCCAGAGCCTGGCGGACATCGGGATCGTCCAGCGTCTGGTCGAGCGTACGGCGCGTGCGCTCGATGATCGCGTCGATGTCGGCGTCGGTGCAGCAGAGCGGCGGTGCATAGCCGAGAACTCCATGCGCAAAGGCACGGATGATGAGGCCGTTGTCCCAGGCCCTGTCGAAGATGCGCCGCGCCGGCATTGCCGATGTCGGAAGTGGTGTCTTCTTTTCCTTGTCGATCACCAGTTCGACGGCGGCAAGCATGCCTCGACCGCGCACGTCGCCGACGAGCGGGTGGCTCCTTAGGCTCTCCAGGCCCGCCATCAGGCGAGCGCCGGCCTTGATGCCATTCTCCAATAGGCCGTCTTCGTAGAGCTTCAACACTTCGAGCGCGACGGCGGCGCTGACGGGGTGGGCGGAATAGGTGTAGCCGTGGCCGACCGCCGAGGCGCCCGCGCCATCGGCGATGACATCATAGACATGATCGGCCATGAACACGGCGCCCATGGGAACATAGCCCGAGGTCAGCCCCTTCGCGGTCGTCATGAAATCGGGAACGATGTCCTCATCGGTACAGGCAAACAAGGGTCCCGTGCGGCCGAAACCGGTGATCACCTCGTCGGCGATGAAAAGGATGCCGTACTCCCGGCAGAGTTCGCGCATCGCCTTGATCCAGCCCTTCGGCGGGACGATGACGCCGCCCGAGCCCTGGATCGGCTCGGCATAGAAGGCAGCGACCCGCTCCGGCCCGATTGCCTCGATCTTGGCCTTCAGCGCGGCGCGCGATGCGGCGATGATCGCGTTGCCGTCCTCGCCGACCGGGTTGCGATAGGGATAGGGGGAGGGGATCTTGTGCTGCCATTCGAAGGGAATGCCGAAACCGGCGTGAAAAGCGGGCAGGGCGGTCAGGCCGGCGCCGACCACCGACGACCCGTGATAACCCTGCTCGATGGAAATGAACTGGTCGCGTTGCGGCTCGCCTTTGGCATTCCAGTAGTAGCGGACGAAGCGGATCGTGCTGTCGACCGCGTCCGACCCGCCAAGCGTGAAAAAGACGTGATTGAGATCTCCTGGCGCACGCTCGGCCAGCTCCGAGGCGAGCCGGATGGCCGGCTCCGAGCCGAGGTCGAAATAGGCGGTGGCGTAGGGAAGCTCGCGCATCTGCCGGGCCGCCGCCTCGACGATGCTGTCGTGGCCGTAACCGGCGTTGACGCACCACAGTCCAGCGAAGCCGTCGAGAAGTTGCCGGCCGGACGCATCGGTGACGGTCGCCCCCTTCGCCGATTTCAGCACGCGCACGCCGTGCGCCTCATGACCACGGTATGAAGAGA
Organism: Mesorhizobium sp. P2_E9; assembly: GCF_056403815.1. NCBI lineage: Bacteria > Pseudomonadati > Pseudomonadota > Alphaproteobacteria > Hyphomicrobiales > Phyllobacteriaceae > Mesorhizobium > Mesorhizobium sp. P2_E9. Next base: position 514,008 of record NZ_JBFUET010000002.1, on the reverse strand, counting down.
CCGGGTGGATCAAATGAGCACGGTCGAGTTCGATCAGTGAATTGGCGAGCATTGTTGTTCTCCGACTAGCCGAGCGCCTGGTTGGCGAGGGCGTAAACTTTTGGCCTGGCCTGTTCCGCGCCCTTCTTGGACGGACGGTCCATCGCTACACCGCCGCCGACATGGGCGAGGCCGATTTCCTCGAGCCAGCCGGCAATGCCGGTCCCGCTGCCGGTATCGACGCGCAGGAAGGCGCCGGAACGCGGCGCGGCAAAGAAGCCGATCAGGGCCTTCGCCTCGTCGGTGCTTCCCGCGATGACCGGACCGATCACCTCGCCGCGTCCGAACGGGCGGATGGCGGCATAGGCCTCGATGGCACCGTTGCGGCGGATGACGGCGAACTGGCCGCGCTCCGCCAGCGCATCGATCAGAGCTTCGCGGTCCGCACCGTAGGCGTCGCGGTCCAGCGCCTTGATTTCGGGGAGATCGGCGATGCCTGCGGCTTCCACGCCGTCGGGCGCACCAAGCTTGGCAACGTTGCCCTGATGTTGCCGGATCGTACCGGACGGCACGAAGCCGAGCTTTTCATAGAGAGGCATGCCGTCCGCTGTCGCGACGAGCCGCAGCGGTCGGTCGCCGGCAAGGACGAAGGCCTGATCCATCAGCCGGCGCCCAAGCCCCTTGCCCCGCACAGTCCTGTCGACGATCACCATGTTGATCATGGCGCAATCCGCGCCGTAGGGCGTTACCAGGATGGTTCCGGTGACGCGGCCCTGGTCGTCGAGCGCGACCGCACCGGTCGAGAGCTGCAGCGCCATCTGCCAGTCCTGCGGGCGATGCGGCCAATTCTCCTGGCGAGAAAGCGCCACGGCGCCCTCGATATGGTCCGGCCCGAAGGCCTGGAGTTCGATCTCGCCCTGCTGCATGAGGCATCCTTCCGTCTGGCGCCCAAGTCTCGGCCATCGGCGCGCCGCAGATCATCTGAAGGCATTGGCTTCGGCGGTATCTTTCGCCGTAGCGCAAGCGGTGCGCCGCATCTTGTGCTGGCATCGTCCGCGGAGGATGCGTTTCAGGCCGATCGCGGCGCCGCGATCGACACGCCAGATGCTACAGCGTGCCAAACCGGATGGCGGATACGGAACTTTCTGCTTTCGGGAGGGCGATTTCGGTCAGGTGGGTCGCCACCGGCCGTCCTATGATGAAATACATCCCAGCGCGGATGTGCTTCCACCGGAGATCGACTGACATGGCTTCCTTCAGGCCCAAATACATCACCTTCGACTGCTACGGCACGTTGACCTTTTTCCAGATGGCGGAAGCGGCGCGCGATCTCTATGGCAGCCGGCTCGACGAGCCGCGCATGCAGGAATTCATCAAGAACTTCGCGGCGTATCGGCTCGACGAGATCATGGGCGACTGGAAGCCCTATGCCGACGTCGTCCACAATGCGCTCGAGCGCACCTGCAAGCGCAACGGCGTCGCCTTCAGCGCCGACGACGCTGGGATGATCTACGAGCGTGTCCCGACCTGGGGGCCGCACGCCGATGTTCCGGCCGGCCTGGCGAAGGTGGCCAAGGAGATTCCGCTGGTCATCCTGTCCAACGCCATGAACGCGCAGATCATGTCCAATGTCGAAAAGCTCGGCGCGCCGTTCCATGCCGTCTACACGGCCGAGCAGGCGCAGGCCTACAAGCCCCGCTTCCAAGCCTTCGAATACATGTTCGACAGGCTGGGCTGCGGCCCGGAGGATGTTCTTCACTGCTCGTCTTCATTCCGCTACGACCTGATGTCGGCGCACGATCTCGGCATCAAGAACAAGGTCTGGGTCAATCGTGGACACGAACCGGCCAACCCGTATTACGGCTATGTCGAGATACCGGACATTTCGGGTCTTCCAGGCGTGGTCGGTCTTTAGAAACAGGCGGATTGCCAATGAAGTTCGTCTCCTACTGGCACGACACCGCCCCGGTCTTTTCCGGCGGGGCGCAAGGCCCGGTCGAGGGGCACTACGATGCCGCCATCATCGGCGGCGGCTTCACCGGTCTTGCCGCCGCGCGCCAGCTGGCGAAGGCCGGTGCCAAGGTCGTCGTGCTGGAGGCGCAGCGTGTCGGCTGGGGCGCATCCGGCCGCAACGGCGGACACCTCAACAACGGTCTCGCCCACAGCTACCTCTCCGCCAAGGCGGAGCTCGGCAAGGAGCGAGCGATCGCGCTCTACCGGGCACTCGACGACTCCGTCGATACAATCGAGGCGCTGGTCGCCGAGGAAGGCATCGACTGCGATTTCCGCCGTGCCGGCAAGCTGAAGCTTGCCTCCAAGCCGCAGCATTTTGCATCAATCGCCCGCAACTTCGAAGCCCTCCATGCCGAGGTGGATCCGGATACCGCGCTGCTGTCGGCGGCGGACCTCAAATCCGAGATCGGTTCACCTTTCCACGGCGCGATGCTGTCGAAGAAGAGCGCCATGATGCATATGGGCCGCTATGTGGCGGGTCTCGCCACTTCAGCCGCCCGCCACGGCGCCACAATCCACGAGAACGCTGCGGTGACCGACCGCAAGCAGGCCGGCAGCAGGCATGAACTGACCACTTCGCGCGGCCGGATCAGCGCCGACAATGTGCTGGTGGCGACCGGCGCCTACACCACGCCTGACTTCGGCTATTTCCGCCGCAGGATCATCTCCGTCGGCAGCTTTATCATCGCCACGCGGCCGTTGAGCGACGCCGAGATCGCCACGACCATGCCGGGCAACCGGACATGCGTGACCTCGATGAACATCGGCAACTACTTCCGGCTGTCGCCTGACAACCGCCTGATCTTCGGCGGCCGCGCACGCTTTTCGGCGACATCGGACCAGCGCTCCGACGCCAGGAGCGGAGAGATATTGCGGGCCGGCCTCGCCGCGATCTTCCCGCAACTCGCCAAGGTCGAGATCGACTATTGCTGGGGCGGGCTGGTCGACATGACCAAGGACCGTTTTCCGCGCGCCGGCTATCATGACGGGGTCTGGTTCGCGATGGGCTATTCCGGCCACGGCGCGCAGCTCTCCACCCATCTCGGCATGATCCTGGCCGATGCCATGCTCGGCCGCGAAGATCGCAATCCGCTGAAGGGGCTCGAATGGCCTGCCATTCCCGGCTATTCCGGCAAACCGTGGTTCCTGCCGATGGTCGGCCTCTACTACAAGGCGCTCGACCGGATTCAGTGATCGCCGGTCCGGCCCGACTTCGGCAAAAAGAACTGCCTCAGCTCAGCCCGCCGATGTGAAAGCTTTTCATCTCGAGGTATTCCTCGATGCCGGCCTGCGCCCCCTCTCGGCCCAGGCCGGACAGTTTGACGCCGCCGAAGGGGGCGACTTCGATCGAGACCGAGCCGGTGTTCAAGCCCACCATGCCGAACTCCAACGCCTCGCCGACGCGCCAGGCGCGTTTCAAATTCTCGGTGTAGAAGTACGAGGCAAGCCCATAGGGCGTGCCATTGGCCAGCGCGATTGCTTCCTCTTCCGTCTCGAACCGGAAAAGCGGCGCCACCGGACCGAACGTTTCCTCACCGGCAAGCTGCATCTCCTTTGTGGCGCCGGTCAGCACCAGCGGCGCGACATACTGAGGGCCGTCGGGCAATGCGGGCGTCTCGGTGATGATCGCAGCACCCTTGGCAAGCGCGTCCTCGACGTGGCGGTTGATCTTCTCGACCGCCGCCATGTTGATCATCGGCCCGATGGCGACGCCGGGCTGCGTGCCCGGCCCCACCGTCATGGCGTTGACACGCGCGGATAGCTTGGCGGCGAAGGTTTCGTAGACGCCGGCCTGGACGAGGATGCGGTTGGCGCAGACGCAGGTCTGGCCGCCATTGCGGAACTTCGAGACCAGTGCACCCTCGACGGCGAGGTCGAGATCGGCGTCGTCGAAGATGATGAAGGGCGCGTTGCCGCCGAGTTCGAGGCTGAGCCGCTTCACGCTGTCAGCCGCCCCGCGCATCAGCAGCGAGCCGACCCGCGTCGAGCCGGTGAAGGAGATTTTGCGGACGGCCTCGTTCGCCATGATCTCGTTGCCGATCTCCGTGGGCATGCCGGTGACGATGTTGATGACGCCGGCGGGGATGCCGGCGCGCTCGGCCAGCACGCCGAGCGCTAGCGCCGAATAGGGCGTGAACTCGGACGGCTTGATGACCACCGTGCAGCCGGCGGCCAATGCCGGCGCGACCTTGCGGGTGATCATCGCATTGGGGAAGTTCCACGGCGTGATGATGCCGCATACCCCGACCGGTTCCTTCAGCACGATGATGCGGCGGTCGGACGTGGGCGAGGGGATGGTGTGGCCATTGATACGGCGCGCCTCTTCGGCGAACCATTTGACGAAGGACGCGCCGTAGCGGATCTCGCCTTTGGCCTCGTCCAGCGGCTTGCCCTGTTCGGTCGTCAGGATCAGCGCCAGATCGTCCAGATGCGCCAGCATCAGGCCATGCCATGCCTCCAGCAGCGTAGCGCGCTCGGCGTTGGTCTTCTTCTTCCAGCTCCCATAGGCGGAAGCCGCGGCGTCTATGGCCGCGCGGGTCTCCGGCCCGGCCATGTCGGGCACAGTGCCGATCGCCACCTGGGTTGCTGGATCGATGACGTCGACCGTCCTGCCGGAGCCTGCAGCGACCCATTCGCCGCCAATCAGGCCGGCTTCGCGGAAGAGGTTTTTGTCTCTGAGGTTTTTCATCGGATACGACCTTGCAATCAGGGGAGCGCGGCGACGACGGCGGCCGTGATGGCTTCCGTCCGGTCCTTGCCGGGAATGGTGCCTATGCCCCTAGCGGTGGCGGCTTCGACCGCCTTCATGACGCGGTCGGCCGCAGCCTTTTCGCCGAGATGATCGAGCATCATGGCGCCGGACCAGATGGCGGCGATCGGATTGGCGATGCCGAGATGGGCGATGTCGGGCGCCGAGCCGTGCACCGGCTCGAACATGGATGGCGCCGAGCGGTCGGGATTGATGTTGGCCGAGGCGGCGTAACCGAGCCCGCCCTGAATCGCGGCGCCGATATCGGTCAGAATGTCGCCGAACAGGTTGGAGGCGACGACCACGTCGAGGCTCTCCGGCGCCATGATCATGCGCGCGGCGAGCGCATCGACATGATAGCTGGTCACGGCGACGTCAGAGTACTCCGCAGCCAGTTTTCGCGTGATCTCGTCCCAGAACACCATCGAGTATTTCTGCGCGTTGGACTTGGTGACGGAGGCCAGCTTGCCGCGTCTTACCCGCGCCTGCTCGAAGCCGAAGCGCAGGATGCGCTCGACGCCGGCGCGGGTGAAGATCGAGGTCTCCACCGCGACCTCGTCCAGCGTGCCTTGATGCACGCGTCCGCCGGCGCCCGAATATTCGCCTTCGGTGTTCTCGCGGATGCACAATATGTCGAAATTTTCCGCCCGCAGCGGGCCGGTCACGCCCGGCAGCAGGCGATGCGGCCGGATGTTGGCATATTGCACGAACGCCTTGCGGATCGGCAGCAGGAGACCATGCAGCGAAACGGAATCCGGCACCTCCGCCGGCCAGCCGACGGCGCCGAGAAGGATGGCGTCGAAGCCGCGCAAGGTCTCGATGCCGTCCTCCGGCATCATGCGGCCGGTCTCCTTGAAGAAACGGCAGGACCAGGGGAATTCGGTGCCCACCAGGGCAAAGCCGAAGGTTCCGGCTGCCGTTTGCAGCACCGACCAGGCGGCGGCGGTCACATCGTGGCCGATGCCGTCACCAGGGATCAGGGCGATCGAGTAGGAGTTCATCGGCATCCCTTCACAGGCTGATCAGGACGCTCTTGGTCCTGCGGTTGGCGAGATAGGCCTCGCGGCCGAGATCCTTGCCGATGCCGGAGCGCTTGTAGCCGCCGGTCGGCAGGATATGGTCGCGCGAGCGGCTGTAGCGGTTGACCCAGACAGTGCCCGCTTCGAGCTTGCGCGCGAAGCGGATCGTGCGGGACAGGTCGGAGGTGAACAGGCCGGACGCCAGCCCGTAGGTCGGATGGCTGGACAGCGCCAGCGCCTCGTCCTCGGTTTCGAAGGTCTGGATGGTCAGGACCGGGCCGAAGATTTCCTCGATGATTGCAGGATTGGCCTGGTCGACATCCGCGATCAGCGTCGGCTGGTAGAAATAGCCGGGGCTATCCATGACGCCGCCACCAGTCAGGCATTCGCCGCCGGCCGCGATCGCGGCCCGCACGATGCTGTCGACACGCGCCCGCTGCCGTTCCGAGATAACAGGCGAATACTGCGTCGCGTCGTCCCAGGTCGGGCCAGGCCGCACCGCCTTTATCTTCTCCCGGATGGCGGCCATCAACCTGTCGGCCACGCTCCTCTGGACGATCAGCCGCGTGCCGGCCACGCAGGCCTGGCCGGCATTGAAGGTGACACTGCCGGCGATGGCCGTCGCCGCCTTGTCCAGATCGGCATCGGCAAAGACGATCTGCGGGCTCTTGCCGCCGAGTTCCAGCGTCATCGGCTTGACGCCGGTGCGGGCGACGTTCTCCATGATCGCCGAGCCGGCGCGGGTCGAGCCGGTGAAGCTGATCTTGGCGATATCGAGATGGCCGGTCAGCGCCGTGCCGGTCGTCGGACCGTCTCCCAGCACCACGTTTATGAGCCCTGCCGGCAGGCCCGCTTTCACGGCGAGTTGCGCCATGTAGACTGCCGAGAAGGGCGTCATTTCAGATGGCTTCAGCACGACCGCATTGCCCGCGGCCAATGCCGGGCCGAGCTTCCATCCGGCCATCGAGATCGGAAAATTCCAGGGCGTGATCGCGCCGACCACGCCATAGGGCTCGCTCATGATCATGCCGAGAGTGGCGTCGTCGGTCGGCACGAGCTCGCTGCCTTCCTTGTCGGCGAATTCGGCAAAGAAGCGGATCTGCTCGGCGGTGATGGCGATGTCGCCGGCAACGAGCTGGCCGACCGGGCGCGTGGAGCACAGCGCCTCGATCCTGGCCAGCGTTTCGGCCTCCGCCTCGATCAGGTCGGCCCAGGCCTGGAGCGCCTTCGTCCGTTCGCGCGGCCGAACACCACCCCAGTTGCTGGCCTTCAGCGCCGCCTTGGCGCTTTCCACGGCACGGCCGACCATATCGACGCCTGCCACCGGGCAGGCGGCATATGCCTTGCCGTCCGACGGGCGGCACATCTCGATCTCACCCTCGGCAGCGATCAGTTCGCCGCCGATGAAATGGCCGACGGGAAGGGAGACGGTATCCGGGTCGAAGCTCAGGCCCATGGCACCCACTCTGGACTATTCTGCTGGAGCCTAGCGCGGGCGGCAGCGCAGCATGCACCGTTCGGCGATCGGTCGCGGATGATTGTTGTGTGCCGGCGATGACAGACGGCAAAATCTGTTGCGGAGGCCGGTGCCTCCGCGCTCCCGTTACCCTACGGTTACGTAGACCTTGCGGACCGTTTCGATGGTCTTCCAAATCCCGGTGAAGCCAGGTTTCATCACGAAGCTGTCGCCGGCGCGGTAGGTCACCGGCTTGCCGCCGTCCGGCGTGATTTCGATCACGCCGGAGAGGATGTGGCAGAACTCGAAAGTCTCGCCCTTGATCGAGCGCGTTTCGCCCGGCGTCGCCTCCCAGACGCCGGTATGGACGAGGTCGCCCTTGGCGACATCCTGCGCCCAGGTCTTGAAGGCGGGGTTGCCGGCAATCAGCCGTTCGGGCAGCGCCCCGGATTCGCGCGGCTGGAAGGCAGGGCTGGTATCGACGGTCTTGAGCAGGGACAAGGGATGGACCTTTCATGTTGAAGTTCAATAGCCGCGCGAGCGGTCGACGAGCCCGATTGGGTCAAGACCGGCGCGGTAACGCCTGATGTTTTCGACAACGGCCTGTGCGGCGCTGGCGGGCTGGGTGACGCTGGCGACATGCGGGGTCAAAATGACCTTCTGATGCGACCAGAACGTATGGCCGGCCGGCAGGGGTTCGGGATCGGTGACGTCGATCATCGCCGCAGAAATGTGGCCGCTGTCGAGCGCGGCGACAAGCGCTTCCTGGTCGAGCTGCGGCCCCCGGCCGGTGTGGACGAGCGCCGCGCCCTTGGGCAGTTTCGCAAACAGCTCGGCATCGAGGAAGCCGCGCGTCTCCTTGGTCAGCGGCAGCAAGCAGATCAATATGTCGCTGGCCGCGAGCATCTCGTTAAGCCCGGACTCGCCATGATGACAGGGCACGCCCTCGATCCGCAGCGGCGAGCGGCTCCATCCTGCAAGCGGGAAGCCGAAGGGCTTCAGGCGGTCGAGGATGGCTTGGCCAAGCTGCCCGAGGCCGAGCACGCCGACCCGGCGCGACCCGGCCTGTGGCTGCGCGATATCGGCCCATTCGCCGGCGCGCTGCTGCGCCAGATATCCAGGCAGGTTGCGATGGAGCGCGAGCACGGCAAGCGTCACATATTCCTGCATCATGCGCACGATGCCGTCCTCGATCATGCGTACGATCTTCACGTTCGCAGGCACCGCATCGAGGCGGAACTGGTCGACGCCGGCGCCGATGGAAAACAGGATTTCCAGGTTCCTGTAGCGGCCGAGATTATCCGGCACGGTCCAGCTGATCAGGTAACGCACGGTGTCGGGATCGACCGTTGCGGCATCCATCGTGAAGGGGACGTCCGGCAGCTCTCTCGCGAAGGCATCGGCGAAGACCGCCCCGCGGCGCGCATCGGAGTTGAACAGAAATGTCATTCCGGTTCCTCGTCAAGCCGCGCAGCGGGCGCCCAGGGCCTCGATCAATCGCTGGCAGGCCGTGAGCTCGCTGGCAAGGATGTACTCGTCCGGCTTGTGGGCGCGGTCGATGTCGCCGGGGCCGCAGATGATCGCATCGAGCCCGGCGGCCTGGTAAAGCCCGGCCTCCGTACCGTAGCTGACGGCGGCAAGCGGCACCTCGCCGGTCAAGGCATGCAGCAGTCCCGCTAGCGGTGCGTCTGGCGGCAGCGACATCGCCGGATAGGCGCTCATCGGTGTCCACTCGATGCGAAAGCCATCGGCCGCAAGGGCCTCTGCCCGCACCCTTACAGGCGCCAGCAGGCTCGCCGGGTCGACGCCAGGTATGGCGCGCGCCTCCAGGTCCAGCGTGCAGGTGTCGGGGATGATGTTGACCTGATGTCCGCCCGCCACCACGCCCGCCTGCAGCGAGGAGTAGGGCGGCTCGAAGGCAGGGTCGAACGGACCGTGCGTCAGCCGCTCGGCTTCGCTCACGGCCGCGTTCAGCGCAGCGGCCATGGCATGGATGGCGTTGAGGCCGAGATCGGGCCGGGAGGAATGGCCGGAGCGCCCGTTGACAATTACGCGGGCGGCCGCCTTGCCCTTGTGGCCGCGCACGGCGCGCATGCCGCTCGGCTCGCCGACGATGACGCCGAGCGGCTTTGCGCAAAGTTCGGGGAGGCGGGCGATCAAATGCGGCACGCCGCGGCATCCCAGCTCCTCGTCATAGGAGAAGGCGAGGTGGATTGGCCTGGCAAGGCGCAGTCCCGTCAGCGCAGGCACGGCCGCGAGCACCGCGGCAAGAAACCCCTTCATGTCCGTGGTGCCGCGTCCGTAGAGCCGTTCGCCCTCCCGGCGCAGCGCGAAAGGGTTCGAACTCCATTGCGGCTCGCTGGCGGGAACGACGTCCATATGGCCGGACAGGATATACCCAGGGACCTCGGCGGGGCCGATCGTCGCGAACAGATTGGACCGGTCGCCTTCCGGTCCTCGAAGCAGGGTAACCTGCGTTCCCTGCTTTGCGAGATAGGCCTCGATCCAGCCGGCCATATCGCCATTCGGCCTGCCGGCGACCGATGGAAAGGCGACGAGACGGTCGAGGATGTCGAAGACGTCCATTCCAGCCCTCAAAGCGTTTCGGGTTCGCCGGAATCGGTGCCGTCGACCATGTGCTGCCAGATTTCCAAGGAGGATGTGCGCGTTCTTTCGCGATTGCGTGCCGAAAGCTGAAATGTTTCAGTTGAATCTTGCGTTGCTGGGCGGCTTTCGAGCAAATCGTATCGGTCTGCTCGTTTAGCGTTGGCGGGCAGAGGGTGGCCACCAGTGCGTCGCGCTCGGTACGATAATCTTTTAGGGGCATGGACTTGAAGCCGTCCGGAAGCTTGAAAATCGACACTTTCTCGATGCGGGTCGGCGACATCGAAGGCGTCGAACTGGACCGCTTGCACGCGCACTCGCTCGCCGTGGGGTGGCCGCATCGCGCCGAGGATTGGCAATTCCTGCGTGAATCGGGGCAGGGGTTCGTGGCGCTCGACGAGATCGGCCGGGTTCTCGGTTCGGCCATGTGGTTCGCGCATGGTACCGATTTCGCAACCGTGGGCATGGTCATCACCTCGCCGCGGCTCCAGACGCTGGGGGCGGGGCAATGGCTGATGAAGCGGGTTTTCGACAAGGTCGCCGGCCGCGACCTGCGCCTCAACGCAACGCGCGCGGCAAGGCGGCTCTATCTCTCGCTCGACTTCCAGCCGGAGAAGACCGTTTATCAATGCCAGGGCATCGCTCGTGTGCAGACGACAGTTGGGCCGCCAAATAACCGAGGCGATGTCCGGAGTTTGGTCGAAAATGATATTGCCGCCGTGATCGCGCTCGACGCGGCAGGTTTTGGCGTGAGGCGGGCGGCACTCATCGAGAAGCTTTTCGCACACTCGGCCGGCTATGGTCTTTTCAAGGGCGATACGCTGAACGCTTTCGCGCTCTGCCGGCCGTTCGGGCGGGGCTATGTCGTGGGGCCGGTCGTGGCGGAAAGCGACGCCGACGCCGTGGCGATCGTCCGGCCGCACGTGGCCGACCATTCCGGGTCTTTCCTGCGGATCGACACTCACATGGACCATGGCGAGTTCGCCGCCTTTCTGTCGCACAGCGGAATGCCGGTTTTCGACACGGTGCTCACCATGTCGCTGGGCAAACGCCTCTCCGATTTTGCCATCGACGGCGCAGTGGCACCGGTGACCTATGCGCTTGCCAGTCAGACTCTCGGATAGATGATTCCAGGACGGGCCACCGCGGCAGAGGGGCCCGGTTTTTCCAGGAAGCCAACTCAAAACTTGACGACCTTGGCCTCAGATCCGAGCTTGGCTAGAGTTGGCAGCATGTTGAATGCTATTCACCACGTCGCTCTCATCTGCACCGACTACGAGCGGTCGCGACGGTTCTACGTCGAGCTCCTCGGCCTCGATCTGATCCGAGAGGTCTATCGGGAGGAGCGGCAGTCATGGAAGGCGGATCTGCGGATCGGATCCGTCCAACTGGAATTGTTCTCCTTCCCCGCACCGGCGATGCGGCCCTCCCATCCAGAGGCCACAGGCTTGAGACATCTGGCATTTGCTGTGGCTGATCTTGATCCGGTAATAGCGCGGCTGGAAGCCGCCAACGTCGCCGTTGAGCCAATCCGAATCGACCCATACACGGATCAACGGTTTACATTTTTCAGAGACCCAGACGACTTGCCGCTGGAACTGTACGAAGTCCCTACAAGCAACGGGTCGCTTTCGTGACGACGTCATCGACGCTGGAATGGCGGTGACGCGGCCATCCGTTCGCGACACATATCGAAAGCCGTAAGGCGGGCGGTTTTTTTACCGAGCCAGATCCGACTTAGTCAGCCAGTCGCGCACCTGCTCGGTGGTCCGCCGCTCCTGAAGGCCCTCCATGACGAACCCTGGGGCAAAACTTGCCTGTGGCGCGGCCCTTGCTATGATTTCGCGGCTGTTCCCAAGGCCATAGCCTCCGTGCAGATTGAACGGAATTATGGTCTTCCCGGAGAAGTCCTGGTTGGCCAGGAATGAACGAACAATCGGTGGCGCCGAAGCACCCCAAATTGGAAAACCGAGGAACACCGTTTTATAAGAACTGAGATTGCTGACGCTCGCTTTGAGTGGCGGCAGGAAATTTCTCTCGCGTTCGTGCGTCGCCTGGTCAACCGTCGCGAAATAGTCGGCGGGATAGGGCGTGGCCGGCTCTATCTCGAACAGGTCGCCGTCGAGGTCACGGCTGAGAAGGGCGGCAATGGTGCGGGTGTTGCCGCTGCGCGTAAAATAGGCGACCAGCGGCTTGCCGCCTGCGCCAGATTCGGCGTTAGCCGATGCAGCGGACATGGCGCTGACGGCGGCCAGCGGAAAAAGCAGCGAAGACACAAGCATCTCTCGTCGAGTCTTTTTTGCGATGTTGGGCATCATTGTGCTCGGCTTGGTATGCATCACGATCTCGGCGCCGCTTCCACGCCCGAATAGGCCAGGACTGCATCGGGCAGCCGCTGACCGTGCACCTCGATCGCCGCAACCGCTGCATTCAGCTCCGCAACCTCTGACGGCGAAAATTCAATCGAGGCCGCTCCTATGTTCTCGAGCATGTGGGCCATCTGGGTCGTGCCGGGAATGGGAACTATCCAAGGCTTCTGCGCCATCAGCCATGCAAGGGCGATCTGGCCGGGCGTTGCGTTCTTGCGCTTGGCCCAGTCTTTAACGAGAGCAACAAGCGCAAGATTGTTCGGCAAATTGTCCGGCGAAAAACGGGTCTCAATGGCGCGGATGTCGCCGGGGGCAAAACGCGTAGCCTGGTCAATCGCCCCGGTCAGGAAACCAACCCCTAACGGGCTCCATGGCACGAAGCCGATGCCGAGTTCCTCGCAAGTCGCAAGGACCGATTCCTCCGGTCCGCGCCACAGCATCGAGTATTCGCTCTGCACCGCCGTCACGGGCCGTTCGGCATGGGCGCGCCGAAGCGTCTTGAGACCCATTTCGCTGAGGCCCCAATGGAGGACCTTGCCCTCTGCCATGAGATCTCCGACGGCGCCGGCAACGTCCTCGATCGGCACCTCCGGATCGACGCGGTGCTGGTAGAGCAGATCGATCCTGTCGGTGCGCAGCCGCTTGAGCATGCCCTCGACAGCGAGCTTGATGTGATCGGGCTTGCTGTTGAGCCCCGGGAGGCGTTTGCCGGTCTCCAGATCGATGTTCCAACCAAATTTTGAGGTGATCGCGACTTTGCCACGGAAACCCTTGATACCCTCGCCCAGGATCCGCTCGACCTCATGGGGACCATAGGCTTCGGCCGCGTCGAAAAAGGTTACGCCGTGATCAAAGGCGGCCCGGATGATGTTGTGCATCTCGGTTCGTGTAGGGACCGTCATCTGATAGGTGCGGCTCATATTCTGGACGCCAAGCCCGACGGCTGAGACTTCGAGGGAGCCCAGTTTCCGGCGCTTTGCCACGCCTGCCTGCGGCGCATTTGCGATGGTTGGCGAAGCTCCATTCGACTGAGCGTAGGCACCGCTTGCGAGCGGTGCGGCCGCCAGCACGCCTGCCGCTGCAAGCAGGCTGCGACGGCTTACTCGGGTGATTTCTGATCGCATTGCTTATTCCTTCCTTGGTGAGTTCATCCAACGCGAGCGATGCGTTCTCAAAGCCCGGTCATTTTCAGGACCGCCTCCGGCAACCGCTCGCCTTGCACTTCGATTTTGGACAGACCGACGCGGATCTCGGAAAGGTCGGCCTCGGTCAGCTCGACATCGGCACCGCCGACGTTCTCTTCGACGCGTGAGAGCTTTTTCGTGCCGGGGATCGGCACGATCCAAGGCTTCTGCGCAAGCAGCCAGGCGAGTGCGACCTGGGCGGGAGTGGCGCCTTTGCGCTCCGCAACGACCTTGACCACGTCGACCAACGCCATATTGGCCTTGCGTGCTTCAGGCGAGAACCGGGGCACCGAGTTGCGGAAGTCGCCTGGCTCGAATTTCGTATTCTCGTCGATCTTGCCAGCCAAGGAAACCGGCGCCGAGCGGGCTGAACGGCACAAAGCCGATCCCAAGCTCCTGCAGCGCCGGCAGCAGCTCGGCCTCAGGACCGCGCCAGAACAGGGAGTATTCGCTCTGTACGGCCGTGAGAGGGTGTATGGCGTGGGCGCGGCGGATGGTGCCGACACCCGCTTCCGAGAGCCCGTAGTGTCTCACCTTACCTTCGGCGATGAGGTCTTTCACGGCACCAGCGACGTCCTCGATCGGCACGTTCGGGTCGACGCGGTGCTGGTAGAACAGGTCGATGTGGTCGGTGCGAAGCCGTTTGAGAGCGGCCTCCGCAACTGCCTTGATGTGCTCCGGCCGGCTGTTGGTCCCGCCGTTCCGTTTGCCGGTCGCAAGGTCGATATCAAAGCCGAACTTGGTGGCGATGACGACCTTGCCCCGAATCGGCTGAAGAGCTTCGCCGACCAGTTCCTCGTTGGTGAAGGGCCCGTAGGCCTCGGCGGTGTCGAAAAGGGTAACGCCCAGATCGAAGGTGCTGCGAATGATCTCGATTGACTCTTGATGGCCACCCGTCTCACCGTATGTCGACGCGAAGCTCATGCAACCAAGGCCCACGGCCGAGACTTCCAGGTCTTTTCCAAGTGTGCGCTTTTTCATGAGTTTTCTCCTTGTCGTTAGTCTGTCTGAGGCAACAGGCCGGAAGCCGGCAGCACGGCGCCGTTGCTCCTGCTGGCCGGCAGGATGAAAGCGGCCGCCAAGGCGATCGCGACGATGTTCATGACGGCCGCGCCCAGCATGGCGGCACTGATCTGGTGACCGATGGCCGTAGCTGCTGACGCTGCAGGCTTGGCTGCTGAAGCGAAGACCACGATCAAGACGCTGAGGCCGATCGAGCCGCCGAGCTGATGAGCGACGTTGACCACGCCCGAGGCAGCACCTTGGTCGCGAGGTTCGACGCCGTGGACGCCAGCAGCAGTTAGCGGCGCCATGGCGGTGCCGTTCCCGATACCGATGAGGATCATCGGAAGTGCCAGCTGCCAGTAGGTTGCGGTGGCTCCGGCTTGAGCCAACCAGACCAAGCCGACCGCCATGGATGCCAGCGCAATGATGAGAAGCACGGGCCTACCCACGACGCGGGTCAGTCGTGGAATCGTCGCCGCCGAGCCGAAGGTCAGAACAGTCATCGGCAGGAAGCCCAGCCCGGCCTGCAGTGCTGTGTAACCCAGCACCTGCTGCATGAACTGCGTGGTGAAGAAGAAGAACGACACCATCGAGCCGATATAGAGCATACGCCCGGCATAGGCGGCCGACCGCTCCCGGCTCGCGAAAAGACGCAGGGGCAGTACCGGAAAGGCGGCACGCCTTTCGAACCAGAGAAAGAAAGCCAGGACGACTGCGGCTGCACCAAGGGAAAGCAACGTGACAGGGGTTTGCCAGCCCTGAGCAGCCGAATTGACCAGACCGTAGACCAGCAGGCCCATGCCAAGCGTCGAAGCGACGGCGCCAATAATGTCGAAGCGGCCTTGCATGCGTTCGCCGTCCGGAATGGTGCGGTTGATCGCGAAGAGGAGGCCGATGCCGATCGGAAGGTTGACGAGGAACCCAATACGCCACGACAACAGGCCCGCAAAAACACCGCCCAGCACCATGCCAAGGCTTGCGCCGGCGCCGGCGACGACCGAGTACCACGACAGGGCACGGGTGCGTTCGCTACCTTCGGCAAAGGTGGTGGAGATAACCGCCAGCACGCTCGGGGCCAGGATGGATGCCGCAAGCCCTTGTACGGCGCGCGCGGCGATCAGCTCGTACGAC
Source organism: Mesorhizobium sp. P2_E9 (assembly GCF_056403815.1). Taxonomy (NCBI): domain Bacteria; kingdom Pseudomonadati; phylum Pseudomonadota; class Alphaproteobacteria; order Hyphomicrobiales; family Phyllobacteriaceae; genus Mesorhizobium; species Mesorhizobium sp. P2_E9. The sequence continues at coordinate 498,499 of NZ_JBFUET010000002.1, read as the reverse complement.
GACTGCGAGAAACCGATTACGAGCGAAGCCAGCGTGAACAGGATAACGCCCAGCTGCAGGGCCCGCTTCCGACCGAATGTGTCACCGAGACGAGCCGACAGAAGCAGAAAGCCGCCAAAAAACAGCAGATAAGCGTTTTGCACCCACGTCTGCATGATTGGGCTCATCGCCATGGTGCGACCGATTTCCGGCATGCCCGTGTAGACGATGGAAAGGTCCAGCAGAATCATCAGGTACGCGGTCAGCACGGTGGCGAGAACCGTGTTGGGAGGCGCTACTTGCCCAGATCGCACAGTCATTGGCTTTGCTCTCGTTGCCGGCGGCACGTCCGCCCATCTCGTGACGGCAAACTAGGCCCATTTCATTCATTCGATTAGATGCTAGTATCGGCAAGAACCAATAAGGAGAACTAATGAATGCGGCGAGAGGACATGACTGACCTGCTCGCGCTCGTGGCCGTCGCCAGGGAGCGCAGCTTCACCCGGGCGGCCGCCCAGATGGGAGTTTCTCAGTCTGCGCTGAGCCAAACCATACGCGGGCTAGAGGATCGACTCGGGATCAGGCTTTTGACGCGCACCACCCGCAGTGTGTCCACCACGGAAGCTGGCGAGAGGCTGATCAGGACGGCTGCGCCGCGACTGGAAGAGATCGAGTCGGAATTGGCGGCGTTAAGCGACTTGCGGGACAAGCCCGCCGGCACGGTGCGCATCACCTGCAGCGAGAACGCAGCCGATACAGTCGTGTGGCCGAAGCTGGCCGCGGGTCTCGCCGGGTTTCCGGACATCAAGGTTGAGCTGTACATCGGTCATGGCTTCACGGACATTGCTGCGGAGCGCTTCGATGCCGGCGTGCGTCTGGGAGAGAGCTTGGAAAAGGACATGATCGCCGTGCGCATCGGGCCTGAGGTACGGCTCGTGCCGGTAGGGTCTGCCGCCTATTTCTCACGAACCCCCCGGCCAGAAACTCCGCAAGACCTCATCCGGCACAATTGCATCAATCTGCGCTTGGCCACGTTAGGCGGTCTCTACGCCTGGGAATTTGAGAAAGACGGCCGCGCCCAGCGCGTTCGTGTCGATGGGCAACTGACATTCAACACCATCAGGTCCCTGGTGACGGCTGCAATCGCCGGCTACGGCATTGCGTTCGTTCCCGAGGACAGCGTCTCCGAGCACCTAGCCAAAGGCACACTGATAGAGGTGCTCGGTGAGTGGTGTCCGCCCACGTCTGGTTTTCATCTCTATTATCCAAGCCGGCGACAGAACTCGCCGGTGTTCCAGACCGTCGTCGAACTGCTGCGCCACCGAAAGTGATGCATCAGCCTGGAGCCATCGTCCAAAATGACTGATTTCGAACATCTCTCCGAGCTGTGAGCCGCCTGTCCGCTTTCGGCCCCCATTGCGGTCATTCTGGAACATGGCCGGCGCGTCGAGCGCCATGATCGATCCCTGCGAAAGCCTGAGCAGCACGACGCGATCAAGGGCGTTCGAAAATCCGTGTTGGTCGGATCAGACTGGCGATGACCGCGTCAAAGCCGGGCCGCTGCCATGGGGCGAATCGGGGCTTTCGAAGACGAAGCCGGACAGCGCGGATACCTGCGCCCGCCCGAGCGCTGCCAGAGCACCTAAGCACCAGCAAAAGCTTGATGCAGATACATCGGACGTTCAAAGGCGACGTGTCCAAGCGTGCCATGATCCCGGCGCAAGGCGGAATAATAATTCTCTATATAATCCATAGACATTATATTCTGCCTTCGTCGACGGCCACCCTGTCGCTAGGTTTCTCCCGCAGTCGCCCAACAGGGCTATCAAAGGAGTGACGGATGGGTCGGCATATTCGCTTCAACGCTTTCGACATGAATTGCGTTGGCCACCAATCCCCGGGCCTGTGGAAGCATCCGCGCGACAAGTCGTGGAAATACAAGGATCTGGACTACTGGCAGGATCTGGCCCGGACGCTCGAGCGCGGTATTTTCGACGGCATATTCATCGCCGACGTCATCGGCTATTACGATGTCTACAAGGGCTCGAACTACCACGCGATCGAGCAAGCGGCGCAGATTCCGGTCAATGATCCCCTGCAGCTCGCCGCGCCGATCGCGCTTGCCACCGAACATCTCGGCATCGGCATTACCGCCTCGACTTCGTTCGAACACCCTTACACATTCGCTCGCCGCCTTTCGACCGCCGACCACCATACCAAGGGCCGTGTCGGCTGGAATATCGTTACCTCGTATCTGGAAAGCGGCGCCAAGAATGTTGGCCAGGTCGGGCTGAAAAGCCATGACAACCGCTACGAGGTCGCCACCGAATATGTCGAGGTGCTCTACAAGCTGTTCGAAGGCAGTTGGGAACAGGGGGCGGTGCAGCGTGATCCGGTCCGCGGCATCTTCACCGACCCCAGCAAGGTGCATGAGATCGGCCACAAGGGCAAATTCTTCGAAGTGCCTGGCTACCATCTGTCGGAGCCGTCGCCGCAGCGCACCCCGGTTCTCTATCAGGCGGGCGCCTCGGGTCCCGGCAAGGCCTTCGCCGCTGCGCATGCCGAGTGCGTCTTCGTCGGCGCGCCGACCAAATCGCTGCTCAAGGCCTATGTTTCCGAAATCCGCCAAAAGGCCGCTGCTGCCGGCCGCGATCCGAAGAAAGTTCTGATCTACAACCTCACCACACTGATCATCGATGAAACGGACGAAAAGGCCCGGAAGCGTTTCGAGGAGTATCAGAGCTATACGTCCTATGACGGCTCGCTGGTGTTCATGTCCGGCTGGAGCGGCATCGACTTCGGCCAGTATGCCCCAACCGACGCGCTCAAGAAGGTCGAGACCAATGCCATCATTTCGATGGTCGAGCACTTCGCCGGCAAGGACAAGGCCTGGACCGTCGAGGAACTGGCGAAGTGGGGCGGCATCGGCGGCGTCGGGCCGGTCTTCGTCGGCTCGCCTGGCACCATCGCCGACATCCTGCAGGAATGGGTCGATGAAACCGATGTCGACGGCTTCAACCTCGCCTATGCGGTAACGCCTGAAAGCTTCGAGGCTGCCGTAGACTTGCTCGTACCGGAATTGCAGAAGCGCGGCGTCTATCCCACCGCCTACAAGCCCGGCACGCTGCGCGAAAAGCTGTTCGGCGACGGACCCTATCTTCCCAGGACCCATCCCGCTGACGGGTACCGCGACATCGAAGCCGTGAAGCGCCGCGAAGTCGAACGCGCCTCGGTGGCCCGCTTGAAATCCGTGAACGCGTGATGACCAATCTGCTGGACCTCCACGATGTCTCGCTGTCCTTCAAGGGTGTGCGAGCCCTGAATGCGCTGAGTTTCAGCGTCGCTAAGGGTGAAATCTGCGCCCTGATCGGCCCGAATGGCGCCGGCAAAAGTTCGCTTCTCAATGTCATCAACGGCGTCTATCGCGCCGACGCCGGCGACATTGTCTTCGACGGTTTGCGCTTCGAGGCGATCCATCCGCAGAAGGCAGCCCATCTCGGCATCGGCCGGACCTTCCAGCACAATGCGTTGTTTCGGCGCCTGTCGGTGCGCGAAAACGTGCTGGCCGGTCTTTCTCGTCATGGCACAGCCAGCTTTTTCGAAAACATCTTCCGGCTGGGCAGGGACAGCGCCGAGCGCCGCGGTTTTCTTGCCCGCGCCGAGCGCACCATGGCTTTCCTCGAGCTCGATCGCCATGCGGACAGCGTAGTTTCGACGCTGCCTTACGGGCTGCAGAAACGCGTCGATCTCGCCCGCGCACTGGTCGCCGGCCCCAAGCTGCTGCTGCTCGACGAACCGATGGCCGGCATGAACCAGGAAGAGAAGGAGGAGATGAGCCGCGTGATCCGCGAGGTCAATCGCGTCTTCGGCTCGACCGTGGTGCTGATCGAGCACGATGTCGGCATCGTGCTCAACCTCGCCAGCCATGTGGTGGTGCTCGACTACGGCCGCAAGCTCGCGGACGGGGCACCAGACGAGGTGCGCAAGAACCCCGACGTGATAGCCGCCTATCTCGGCACGGTTCACTGAGGAACTCATGTCCTATTTCCTTGAAACATTGGTCGGCGGTTTGTTTGCCGGAGTGATGTACTCACTCGTCGCGATCGGCTTCGTGCTCATCTACAAGGCATCCGGAGTCTTCAATTTCGCACAAGGTGCGATGCTGCTGTTTTCGGCGCTGACCTTCGTCACCCTGACCGAGAAAGGGATGCCGTTCGTCCTGGCCTTCATCGTCACATCGCTTGTCATGGTGGTGATGGCGATGTTGATCGAGTGGCTGGTGCTGCGGCCGCTGCGAAATCGCGATCCGTTGACCCTGTTCATGGCAACTCTGGGATTGAGCTATGTCATCGAGGGCTTTGCGCAACTGCTGATGGGCATGGATGTTCACATGCTCGATCTCGGTATCCCCGATGTAGCCGTACAGGTCGCCGGCATCTACGTCAGCCAGTTCGATATCATTGCCTCGTTGATCGCGCTGACGCTGGTCGCCACGCTGGCTATCGCTTTCAACAAGACACGCATGGGCATCTCGCTTCGGGCGGTGGCTTCCGACACGATTGCGGCGCAGTCGATCGGCATCCGCCTGCCTGTCATCTGGCGGATCGTCTGGAGCGTCGCCGGCATCGTGGCCCTGGTTGCCGGCCTTGTCTGGGGATCGCGCCAGGGCGTGCAATATTCGCTGTCGCTGGTCACGCTCAAGGCACTGCCGGTGCTCATCATTGGCGGCTTCTCCTCCATCCCGGGCGCTATCGCCGGCGGCCTGCTTGTCGGCGCGACCGAGGCCTTGGCCGACATCTATATCGGCCCGCTGGTCAATGGCAGCGTTTCCACCTGGTTTGCCTACATCCTCGCTGTCGGCTTCCTGCTGGTGCGTCCGGCCGGCCTGTTCGGCGATCGCGAAATCGAAAGGGTCTGATCGTGACCACGCTTCAGGAATCCGCCCCGTCCGAGCCGTTCCGCCGGCCTGCATTCGGGGTTGGCACTCTCGCCGTCTTCGCCGGCCTGATCGCCGCCTTTGCGGTGCCGGCCATTGCCGATGACTACTGGCTGAGCTCGATCATCATCCCGACGGTGATCATGGGGCTTGCCGGCATCGGCCTGAACCTGCTGATGGGTTATACCGGGCTTGTGTCGATCGGTTCGGCTGCCTTCATGTCGATCGGCGCCTTCTCGACCTACAATCTGCTGCTGCGCGCGCCGTTCTTGCCGCTGCCGGTGGTTCTGATCATTGCCGGCCTGATCGCGGCGATTGCCGGCGTCCTCTTTGGCCTGCCGTCGCTGCGCATCAAGGGCTTCTATCTCGGCGCATCGACGCTGGGCGCGCAGTTCTTCTTCGAATGGCTGTTCACCAATTTCAGCTGGTTTTCGAATGACAGCCAGTCGCTGACCATCTCGGCGCCTCGCCTGCAGATCCTCGACTACGATCTGCAGACGGCCACCGGCCGCTACTATCTGGTCATTGCCACCACGGCGCTGCTCATCGCGCTGGCCTTCGCCATCGTCAAGAGCCGGGTGGGCCGCGAATGGATGGCGATCCGCGACATGGATGTCGCCGCCTCGGTCATCGGCATCCGCGTCGCGCGCCGCAAATTGCTGTCCTTCGGCATAAGCTCGTTCTTCCTTGGCATCGCCGGCGCGCTCTGGGCCTTCGGATATCTCGGCACCTCGGATGCGCATGCGTTCAATCTCGATAAATCGTTCCAGATCCTGTTCATCGTCATCATCGGCGGCGTGTCGACCATCTTCGGCAACTTTCTCGGTGCCGCCTTCATCGTGCTGACGCCGATCGTGCTCGACCGGCTGTCGCTGATCATCGATTTGTCATTCCTCGGCGATCAGGGCGCGCTGGCAAACCTGCAGCACATCATCTTCGGCACGATCATCATCGTGCTGCTGATCAAGGAACCGGATGGATTGTCGAGCCTGGGAAGGCGCGGCGTGGAAGCCCTTCGCTCGCGAGCGCGATCATCCATCTGAACTCAGACAGACGAAACACCTCGGCGCCGGGTCTTTCGCCTCCTCCCAAGCATCGGTCGTCACTTTCCCCAAACCACTCAAACCAAAGGTTGCACAATGTCATTGTTAACCAAGACCATGTCGCTGGCGGCCGCTGCCGCGATGGCCGTCACGCTGATGAGCAGCGCGTCCTTCGCCGAAGATGGCACCGGCCAACAGCTCTATCCGCTGTTTACCTATCGCACCGGGCCCTATGCTCCATCGTTCATCCCCTTCGGTGCCGGCAACATCGATTATCTCCGCTACATCAATGAGGTCGAGGGCGGCGTCGATGGCGTCAAGATCCTGGTCCAGGAATGCGAGACGGCCTACACGATCGAGCGCGGCATCGAATGCTACGAGCGCTACAAGAACGGCTATAACGGCGCCCTGACGGCGGCAATATATCCGCATTCGAGCGGCCTCGACGTGGCCCTCACCGACAAGGCTCGCATCGACAAGATCCCGATCGTCAGCCCTGGCGGCGGCCAGAACATCGCCACCGATGGTCGCGTCTTTCCCTATCAGTATCCGCTGGTGTTCGACTACTGGAGCGAAGCCCAGATCATCGTCGACTACATCGCCCAGCAGGCCGGCGGCTATGACAAGCTCAAGGGGCTGAAGATCGCCACGCTCTATCACGATAGCGGCTATGGCCGCGATACGATCGAGCCGCTCGGCATCCTCGCCAAGAAATATGGCTTCGAAGATATCCAGATCCCGGTCCCGCATCCCGGCGAACAGCAGCAGACGCAGTGGCAGCAGATCCGCCGTGCAAACGCCGACTGGGTCTTTCTGCGCGGCTGGGGCGTGATGACGCCGGTGGCGATCAAGACAGCGGCTCGCGTCGGCTTCCCCGCCAATCGCATCATCGGTGATATCTGGAGTGGTTCGGAAGACGATGCCCGTCCGGCGGGCGCCGCCGCCAACGGTTACCTCGCCGTCTCCGTCTTCCCGCCGGGCACCGACTACGGCATCCTGAAGAAGCTCAAGAAAGATATCCTCGACCAGGGCAAGTCCGATCTGAAGGACAATTCGAAGTTCGGCACCGTTTACTACAATTACGGCGTGATCGAAGCCATCACCTTCGTCGAGGCGCTGCGCACCGGCCACAGGAAATTCGGCAACAGGCCATTGACCGCTGCCGAAGGCCAGTGGGCGCTCGAAAACCTCGACATCGATCAGAAGCGGATCGCCGAGCTTGGCGCGGAAGGCCTCATCAGTCCGCTGAAAACCTCCATCGACAACCACAAGGGCGAAACCATCGCCGCCAAGGTCATCCAATGGAACGGTCAGTCCTGGGACACCAGGACCGATTGGATCAAGGCCGATGCCTCGCTGTTTGCCGACGTCATCAAGGCAAAGGCCGCAGCCTACGCCAAGGAAAAGGGCATCGAGCCCCGCGTTGCAACGAACTGACACCAAACGCACGGACAGGATCGACCCATGACCATTGCAGGAAGAAGCTTCCTCGAGATCCAGAATATGGAAGCGCTCTATGGTCAGGCGATCCTTGCCGTGCGCGACGTGTCGCTCAAGGTCGAGCAGGGCAAGATCGTTGCCCTGCTCGGCGCCAATGGCGCGGGCAAGACAACGACTCTGAAGGCGGTTTCCAATCTGCTCGGACCTGAGCGCGGCAAGGTCAGCCGCGGCAGCATCCTCTGGCAGAGCGAACCCGTCAGCGGCCTCTCGGCGTCTCGGCTCGTCGCCAAGGGTGTCGTGCAGGTGCTGGAAGGCCGCCATTGCTTTGCGCAATTGACGGTCGAGGAAAATATCCTCTCCGGCGGCTTCGTCCGCAAGCCGAGCCGAGCAGACCTGCAGCGCGACGTCGACCAGATCTACACATGGTTTCCGCGCCTCAAGGAGAAGCGCAAGGTCAAGGCCGGCCTGACGTCGGGAGGTGAACAGCAGATGTTGGCCATCGGCCGTGCGCTGATGACCAGGCCGAGCCTTGTGCTGCTGGATGAGCCCTCGATGGGTCTCGCGCCGATCATCGTGCAGGAAATCTTCGAGATCATCTGCATCCTCAACAGTGAGCAGGGCGTCAGCTTCCTGCTTGCCGAGCAGAACGCCAATCTCGCGCTTCGCTATGCCGATTACGCCTACATCCTCGAAAACGGTCGCGTTGTTCTGTCGGGAACGGCAGAGGAATTGCGAGCCCGTGAGGATGTCCAGGATTTTTACCTGGGCGGTGCCAATGTTGCCAGACCACACTGACCGCCTCGCCCGCGCCGGGTGAGGTCGCTAATTTCAGGACATACAAAATGACACAGATCGATACCGCCTGGGGCGCGGGCCCCAGCGCTCGTTATGAGACACTGGCCGAACGGTTCCGGCCGATATTTGCTGAGATTGCCGCCGGTGCGGTCGAGCGGGAGCTTGGCCGGGAACTGCCAGTGGCGGAGATTGCGAAATTGAAGCAGGCGGGCCTGGGCGCGCTGCGCATACCCGAAGCCGAAGGTGGTCTTGGCGCGACGCTGCCTGAACTGGCCAACATCCTGATCGAACTGTCGGCGGCCGATTCCAACATCACCCAGGCGCTGCGCGGCCATTTTGGCTTTGTCGAGGATGTCGTCAGCAAGACGGCCGGCGAGAGCCGCAAGCGCTGGGCGGAGCGCATTGCCCGCGGCGAGATCGCCGGCAATGCCTGGACCGAGATCGGCGATGCCAAACAGGACGCTTTCTCGACCCGCATCTCGAACAAGGGCCACAGGCTGGTGCTCAACGGCACCAAATACTACACTACCGGCTCGCTGTTCGCCGACTGGATCGATGTCGGCGCGACAGGGCTCGATGGCGAAGGCATCGTGTTGCAGGTGCGCCGCGACGATCCGGGCGTCGATGTCGTCGACGACTGGGACGGTTTTGGCCAGACGCTCACGGCCAGCGGCACCACGATCTTTACGGATGCCGCGGTCGATCCGGACGATGTCGTCGTCGACGACGACAAGTTCCGCTATGGCGCCGCCTTCTACCAGCTGGTGCATCTTGCCACCCTTGCCGGTATCGGCCGGGCGATGGCCAACGAGACCGCTGCCGCCGTTGCCGCGCGCAATCGCTCCTACTCCAATGCCGCCGGCCCTCGCTCAAGCCAGGATCCGCAGGTGCTTCAGGTCGTCGGCCGCATTCGCAGCAGCGCCTATGCGGCCGGCGCCATTGTTTTGCAGGTCGCGCAAGCGATCGAACGCGCCTATCAGGCACACTTTGCCGGCGATGCCGATGCCGAGGAAAGGGCTAATGCCGTCGCCGAGCTCGAGACATCGCAGGCCGTGACGGTCGTCACGAATCTGGTTCTTGAGGCGTCGACGATCATCTTCGATGCGCTGGGTGCATCTTCGACCAGAAAGCCGATCGGTCTCGATCGTCATTGGCGCAATGCTCGTACCCTGTCATCGCACAACCCCCGCATCTACAAGGATCGCATCGTCGGGGATTACGCAGTCAATGGCACGCCACCACCATATCAATGGCGCATCGGACGCAGCCCGTCGTAAGCCAGCAACCAACGATCTTCCGGGGTGCTGTCATCGGTCGGCTCCCCCCGGTGGATGCAAGGGCGCGGTGCCGACACGCGGCGTCCTACTTTGCGATTGCTGCTGCGGCGACTCGGGAAAGACGACCCGCCTGACGATGCTGGCCGGCTTCCTATCGCCCACGTCCGGCGGCGTGGGGCTGCCCATCACCGTAGCGACACAGAATCGCCTCTTCGCCTGAGCAACGGGCAGTCTCGTCGTCTAGTTGGTCTTCAGCTTGCCGACGCGGTTTTCCGCGATCCAGCGGGCGGCGAGCACCAGCGCGCCCATGCTGAAATCCTTGCCATGCTTGGCCACCATTTCTTCCGACAGCTTGGCCAGCCGTTCGAAAAATTCGTCCTTGCTCTCGTCCTCGGCTGTGAGTTCGGTTTGCATTTCATCCTCCTGTTTCGTGCGGGCTTTGTCCGCTATTTGAACATCTGCGCGGGAAAGGTGACGATCGCGGCGGTGCCATCGACAGCGCCGATCGCCAGATGCCGCCCGTCGCCGGACCAGGCGAGAGCGGTGACGGCGCTGCCCAAGGGTCTGACGACGAGCTCGTCCCGCGCACCGATCTGCGCGATAGTGATACGGCCATTGGCGTAAGCCGCGGCAATCAGCTTCTTCTCCGGGTGTGCCGCCACCGCCTCGACAAGAACCAGCCCGGCGCGACCTGTCTCCAGCGCGCCCGAGGTTTCGCCGCCAACAGGCTGGGCGGTCATCGACCAGCCTGCGATCCGGAAGGCGCCCGAGGCAAACAGCGCATGCGCCGGCTGGCTCCAGCACACGGTGCGAACCGGCGAGGGAAACCCTGCGACGATTTCTGCTCTTCCATCAGCCAGGCTGACCAGAGCAAAGCCGCCGGTTTCGAGCCCGCAGGCCAGCCAGGTGCCGTCTCCGCTCCAGCGGATCGACGTCGGGCGCGCGGAAAGCGGGATGTCACGGATCAAGGCGGCGTCGCCTTCGACCGCCCAAATCGACAGCCCTTCGCCAAGGCCGCAGGCGAGGCGCCGCCCGCCCGGAGAGAAGGCAAGGGCATCTGTCGACGATGTCACTTCGCGTTCCAGCCGTATGGCATTGCCTTGGCCGTGCGAGAGGAAGACATCATGCCCGTTGCTGATGGCTATCGTGCCGGCCTTCGCGCTGTGGTCGATGGCGACGACCGGCCCGTCGATCCTGACCAGGGGTTCCGCGACTTCACCGCCGGCGGTCAGGTGCAGCACGTCGCCGCTCGCTGCGCCGACCAGAAAGCCGGAATGCGCATAGCTGGCAAGCAGCACATCGCCATCTCCGAATGCCGCCATGGCGGTCAATGGCACTGGCGGCTTTTCCCTGGGGCGGATCGTCGTCTGGCCGAGATCGTTGCTCACCCTGATCCGCGCTTCCGGCGGCTCGTGATCCGCGACCGCGGCGATGGCGACCGTTCCGTCCACTGCGGTGAACGCCACAGCCGAACCGTCGGCGCTGAAGCGCAGATCGGCGATCGCCGACGGCCGCTGCCAGCTGCGGGCCAGAAGGTCGAACAAGGTCAGGTTCTGCATCGTCTGCTGGTTCATGTTTCTCTCCCGTCAGTCCTCGTTCGCTGCTGCGGCAAGCTTTCGGTCGACGTCCTCGACATCGCCCTCTGCAGCTATGATGCGATCCTCGCAAGCCGCGCATGCCTGCATGATCGCCGCGGCGCTCTCTTCAGCCTCATGCAAGTCCCGCACCAGTTGCGCGCTGGCGCCGCTTCTGCCGATTTCGAGCTCCAGGCGCAGCACGTCCATTTCGATGCCGGCGCGTTTCTGGTTGAGCCGCAGCGCCTCCGCGGTAAGCGCCGAGACGCTGGCGACGAGATCGAGCCGGCGAGCAAGCAACGCGTCACGCCTGGCCGTTTTGGATCCTTGGGTCATTTTTCGCTCCCCAAAGGCCCCTGCGGTTTCTCGAAAGCCGACAGCAATTTGGGCAACGTGCCGGCCTGCGACTGAAACTGTTTTTCGGCCGTCTCGATGTGGCTCTTGAGCTGGTCCCAGATGTCGACGCGGATCATCGATGTCGTGTCGCCGGTCAGGCGCTCGATCTCTTCGACACGGAACTGACGCGTCAGCGAAACCCCGGAAAACACGAAGTCGCGCAGCAGGATCGCGTGGTTTTCGATGAACAGGTGGATCATCGGATGCGTCTCCATGGTGACGCCGCCGGCGGCAAGCTCGGCCCGGATGAAGTCCTGGAAATGGCTCTGCAGGCGGTGCTGGCTCTCGCCCATGAAGCGCATGACGAAGACCAGATCGCGCGGCATCAGCTTGACGAGATCGCCGGTGACGCCATCGGCATGGCTGGACATCGGCTCGGGTGACCCTCTTCTGTCCCTGTCGTTCGGCATGGTCTTTCTCCAGCGCCCGGCCCGCCCATGGGCCGTCGCCTTCAAATAGTCCGGAAAGACGAAGAGTTAAACAGATAATATGATTTTCGTTATTTGCTGCGAATGCTAACTAAATATGCTGCACATGCGAATATATGTCAAATATTACAGGCGTAAGTTACAACTGTAAAAGAACGTTACAGTTGCGCACCGGATTGCCTGTCGAAAGGGCGGCGGCCTTGTTTTGAATGCCGGCCGTGAGCGCTATTTTAAGACTGGCACGGCGCTTGCATTGTTCATTTTCATAAGAAGCCCATCGCGCTTTGACGCGGTGCCAAAAGAACGAAGGAACGGAGGAAGCAGAACCGCTTCGATACGCCCATCGCACATGCGGTTGGCGTCGCGGAACCCTGCCAGACGCCTCGAAACCTTTGCCCCGATCCACTTGAACGGCCGGACCTCGGGTCGCGCCTCGGCGCGCAACGCTTTGTCATGCCGCTCGCACTCTCACTGGCGGTGCTTTGCCGCTTCATGCCGGGGTCAAGGGACCTGCGGCTCAAACCTGGTGGAGGCTTATGACCATGACGTCTCTGACGCTCAACAAGATTACCTCGCAACGCGGAATCTCCGTCGGCGAGGCGACCAAGAAGATTGCCGATCTCGGCTGGAATCCTTCCTACGTCCAGGAAGCTATGACGTTTCCGACCGACTACAAGATCAACAAGACGCCGCGCGACCCGATGAAGCAGGTCCTGCGGTCCTACTTCCCGATGCAGGAAGAGAAGGACAACCGCGTCTATGGCGCGCTCGATGCGGCCTTGCGCGGCGACATGTTCCGCAACGTCGAACCACGCTGGGTCGAGTGGATGAAGCTCTTCCTGGCCATCATTCCGTTCCCGGAAATCTCCGCCGCCCGCTCGATGGCGATGGTCGCCCGCATCGCTCCCGGCGAGGAACTGAGGACCGGCTTCACCATGCAGATGATCGACGAGTTCCGTCACTCGACGATCCAGATGAATCTGAAGAAATGGTACATGGAGAACTACATCGATCCGGCCGGCTTCGACATCACCGAGGAAGCCTTCGGAAAGTGCTACGCCACCACCATCGGCCGCCAGTTCGCCGAAGGCTTCATCACCGGCGACACGATGACCGCCGCTTGCATGTACCTGACCGTGGTCGCCGAGACTGCCTTCACCAACACGCTGTTCGTCGCCATGCCTTCGGAAGCCGCCCGCAACGGCGACTATGCGCTGCCGACCGTCTTCCTGTCGGTGCAGTCCGACGAAAGCCGGCATATCGGCAACGGCCACTCGCTGCTGATGGCGGCACTCAAGGAGCCGGAGAACCACCTCTTGCTCGAGCGCGACCTGCGTTACGCCTTCTGGCAGAACCACGCGATCGTCGATGCGGCCATCGGCACCTTCATCGAATACGGCACCACCAATCGCGACAAGAACAAGGAATCCTACGCGGAAATGTGGCACCGCTGGATCTATGAGGACTACTACCGCACCTACATGCTGCCGCTCGAGAAATACGGCATCAAGGTCCATCACGACGACGTCCAAGCGGCCTGGGAACGCATCACCAAGAAGAACTACGTCCACAAGGTCGGGCAGTTCTTCGCGGTCGGCTGGCCGGTCAATTTCTGGCGCATCGAAGCCCAGACTGACAAGGACTTCGAGTGGTTCGAGCACAAGTATCCGGGCTGGTACGCCGAGTTCGGCGATTTCTGGAAATGGTACGCCAAGCTCAGCCACAAGGGCGAGAAGGTGCTGCTGTTCAACAGCGACGTCGGCTACGTCTATCCGCACCGCTGCTGGTCGTGCCTCGTTCCCTGCCTGATCCGCGAGGACATGGTGGTCGGCGAGATCGACGGCCAACTTCACACCTTTGCCCACGAGCTCGACAAGTGGACCGCAACGGTCGCCTTCGCCGACGAGTATCAGGGTCGCCCGACGCCCGCGATGGGCCGCTTCAGCGGCAAGCGCGAGTGGGAGACGCTCTATGACGGCTGGGACCTGGCCGATGCGATCAAGGACCTGAACTTCGTCCGTTCCGACGGCAAGACGCTGGTCCCACAGCCGCATCTGCGCTTCGACGACAAGGAGATGTGGACGCTCGACGATGTGCGCGGCAACACGCTCGGATCGCCGCTCAACGCGCTGCGTGCCATGTCGCCCGCCGACCGTGAGAAGCACCTAGCCGAATACCGGGCCGGGTTCACGATCAATCCCTGCAACTGATCAGGCCAAAAGGGGGGCGGGTTCGTCCCGCCCTTCCTTTCACTGGAGGTCCGTATGTCGGAAACCCACACGGTCAGGCTCAGCCCGGTCGGCGTCGAATTCGAGGTCGAGAATGGCGAAACGGTGCTCAACGCCGCGTTCCGCCAAGGCATCGCCCTGCCGCACGGCTGCAAGGAAGGGCAATGCTCGGCCTGCAAAAGCGTGTTGCTCGAAGGCGAAGTCGACATGCTGAAATACTCGACCTTCGCGCTGAACGACATGGAGAAGGAAAGCGGGCACGTGCTGTTGTGCCGCTGCATTGCCTACTCCGACCTGGAAGTCGAGCTCCTCAACTACGACGAGGAGATTCTGGCGAAAGCGATCGCCGTGAAAACGTACAAGGGCCGGATTGCTCGCATCGAGCACCTAACCCACGACATTCGCGGCATCGAGATCGAACTCGGCTCCCCAATGAAGTTCTGGGCGGGGCAATATGTCGACATCACGGTTACCACGCAAAAAGGGGAGACGATTACGCGCTCGTTCTCCATGGCAAATACGCCGGACCAAACCGAAAAACTCTCCTTCATCATCAAAAAATACCCGGAGGGAAAGTTCTCGGGCGAACTCGATTCCGGAGGCATCAGCGCCGGAGCCGAAGTCACCGTCGTCGGACCTTACGGAACCTGTTTCCGCCGCGACGAACGGCAAGGACCCCTGATCCTGGTCGGCGCCGGCTCCGGGATGTCGCCGATCTGGTCGATCCTCAACGACCATCTGAAGAGCGGCGAAAAACGTCCGGTCTATTTCTTCTACGGTGCCCGCACCCGCAACGACCTGTTCTATCTCGACAGGATCGCCGAGCTGGTCGGCAATCATTCCGACGTCACCTTCATTCCCGTGCTGTCGCACGCCAATGACGACGCCGAATGGCAAGGCGAGCGTGGCTTCGTGCACCAGAGCGTCGACGCCATACTCAAGCAACTGGCGGTCGACGGGCAGGGCGATGTCCATGCCTGTGGCCCGCCGCCGATGATCGATGCGCTGCAGCCGGTGCTGTTCATGAACGGCTTCGAAACGGAGCGGATCTTCTTCGACAAGTTCACCACATCGGCAGGTGCGACGCCGGCCCATTGAGGGGCGGCCGACACCACAGCCAACCACAACTGCAACAAGGGAGAGAGACTATGCCTGCAACCTCGAGTTCAGTCGGATCCGGAGCCGCCGGCGCGGCAATCTTCGCCGACTCCGACAGCCGGAAATACCGGTATTTCGACCCGAAAGGCCAGCGCGCCACCCACTATGAGGATATGACGGTCGACGTCCAGCCCGACCCGGAACGCTATCTGATCCAGGACTGGATCATCTCCTTCGCCGACGGCAAGGGCGCCTATGTCAAGCAGAACACCGCCGCCCAGAGCTCCAACTGGCACGCCTTCCGCGCCCCCGACCAGGAGTGGGAGCGCACGCACTACCAGCGCCAGTCTAAGATCGAGACGATGGTGCAGAGCGTCATCAACAATGCGCGCAAGTCGGGCACTCCCAAGACCTTCGACAAGGCCTGGGTCAAGATCCTGCAGACACAGCTCGGCGCCTGGAAACATGCCGAATTCGGACTCGGCACCTCGCTGATGCAGGCGCAGCGTTACGGCTACACCCAGATGATCAACAACGCGACGCTGACCAACTCGTCCTACAAGCTCAGGCTTGCCCAGGACATCACGCTCTACCTTGCCGAGATCGGCATGGACCTGCCCGGCTGGGACGACGAACTCGGCAAGAAGGCCTGGCTCGAGGACAAGAACTGGCAAGGCACGCGCGAAGCGGTCGAGACCATCATGGGCGCGACCGACTATCTCGAGCAGTATTTCGCCATCAACATCGTCTTCGAACCGCTGGTCGGCGAAATGTTCCGCTCCGGCTTCCTGATGCAGATCGCCGCCGCCAACCATGACTTCATCACCCCGGCGGTGATTTCCGCGGCCGAGGCCGACTACGAGCGCAACCTCGCCAACACGATCGACCTCATGCATCTCCTCGCCAATGACGAGAAGCACGGCGCCGCCAACAAGAAGCTCTTCCAGGGCTGGGTCAAGAAACACGGCGCGCTCGCCGACAAGGCAGCCACCGGCCTGCAGCCGATCTGGTCGATGCCGCATTCCAAGCCGGTCGCCTTCGCGGATGTCCGCGCCAAATCCGAAGAGCGGATTGGCCAGATCCTCGGCGAACTCGGCCTCAAGCGCTGAAACAGGAGAAATCGTCATGTCACTATCTGCACGCGACGCAACGCATTCCAACATCTTCAAGGCGATGAAGGACATCACCTTCGAGCAGACGATTTCGCACCAGTGCGGCGTCACCATGAACGACTCGGTCGAGGCACGCGCCATCGCCGAATTCATGGGCCAGAAGCCGGGGGTAACCATCACCTACCAGCCGGCGCTGATCCGCATCGACGGCGACGGCAAGCTGATCTTCAAGATGGACGCGATCGGCGAGTACCTCGGCCGCGAGATTTCGGCCGAGACCTTCGAGGTCAACACCTCCACCCATTACGGCCGCATGGTTCGCGTCGACGACAACACCGTGATCCTGTTCGGCAACATGGATGAGATGTTCGAATACATCGAATAGCCGCCACGAAAATCCGGCGCGCCGCCGGGTGCGGCGCGCCCAACCGATCAACGCGATTGCTGCGGAGGCAACCATGTACAGAACACCGGAAGGCAAGGACATTTTCGTGGTCGACGGCCACACCCATTTCTGGGACGGCAGCCCGGAAAACCAGAAGAACATCCACGGCAAGCAGTTCATCGAATGCTTCTACGCCTACCACACGGGCTTGAGCCCGAAGGAGCAGCTGTGGGAGAAGAGCAAGTTCGAGAAATACAGCGCCGACGATCTCTATCGCGACCTGTTCATCGACGGTCCCGATGATGTGGCGATCGTCCAGTCGACCTATCTCAAGGATTTCTACAAGACCGGCTTCAACACGATCGAGCGCAACGCCGAGGTGGCCAAGCGCTATCCCGAGCGTTTCATCGTCAACGGCGCCTTCGATCCGCGCGATGGCGAGAAGGCGCTGGAATACATCCACTTCCTCAAGGAGACCTACAACGTCAAGGGCGTGAAGATGTACACGGCCGAATGGAACGGCGCCTCCAAGGGCTGGAAACTCACCGATCCCGATGCCTACAAATGCTTCGAACTCTGCGACAAGCTCGGCATCAAGAACATCCACGTCCACAAGGGCCCGACCATCCTGCCGCTGTCGAAGGATGCGTTCGACGTCCATGACGTCGACCATGCGGCGACGGATTTCCAGGGCCTCAACTGGATCATCGAGCATTGCGGCCTGCCGCGCCTCGACGATTTCTGTTGGATCGCGACGCAGGAAACCAATGTCTATGGTGGCCTGGCGGTGGCGCTGCCTTTCATCCACGCGCGCCCGCGCTATTTCGGCGAGGTGATCGCCGAGCTTTTGTTCTGGCTTGGGCCGGAGAAGATCCTGTTCGGTTCTGACTACGCGATCTGGACGCCGCGCTGGCTGGTCGAGAAGTTCTGGGCCTACCAGATACCCGAGGACATCGCCGCCGAACGCGGCGTGCAGCTGACGGACGAGATCAAGGAGAAGATCCTCGGCCTCAACGCCGCGCGTCTCTACAACATCGATATCGAAGCCAAGAAGAAGGCGCTTGCCAGCTCGCCCTTCAGCATCGCGGCGGAGTAGGGGCCATGGCAACCGCCAGCGTTTCCGGCGACGGCCAGAAGGAACTCTGGCGGCGCCTTGGTGAGGTCAACGACCCGGAACTCGACGAACCCATCACAGAGATGGGCTTTGTCGAGCGGGCTGATGTGACAGGCGATGGCAGCGTGGAAATCGACTTCCGCCTGCCGACCTACTGGTGCTCGCCCAATTTCGCATTCCTGATGCTGGACGGCGTCCGCAAGGCGCTCGACCAGCTCTCCTGGGCGCCGGCCTATCGCGTCAAGCTGCACGACCACATGTTCGCCGACGAGGTCAATCGCGGCATGGCGGAAGGCAAGAGCTTCGGCGATATCTTCGCCGTGCTCGCCGAGGATCAGGATCTCGGCGGCTTGCGCGAAACCTTTGCGATGAAGGCCTTCAAGCGGCGCCAGGAGGCAGTCCTGCGCGGCCTCAAGGCGCACGGCCTGACCGATCGCGAAATCCTCGGCATGGACCTGCCGGCATACGACGTCGCGCGGTTCGAGCCGGGCGAGGCGGCCAAACAGAAGCCGCGATACCGGGCGGCGCTGCTCGAGGGTTTTCCCGACCGCCGGGCGGACGATCCCGTCTTCGTGACCTGGGAAGGGCATCGCATACCGCCCGATGCACTCAGCGCCCATCTCGCCGAACTGCGCGGTGTGCGCATCAACATGGAGTTCAACGGTGCGCTGTGCCGCGGGCTCAAGCAGACCCGATACAAGGAACTGGATGTGGTCGACGGCGAACCGACGCTGGTCGATTTCATCATGGATCGCGTGCCGGCACGAACAGCGCCGACCGCCTGAAGCAGAGCCGACAGCAACGGCCTCCCTTGCACGAGGCCCCTAACCAACAACCCGCCCGTAAGGCGGAAGGAGGAATCATGCCCAAGATAATGCTTCACAATTCCGAGGCTCGCCGTGCGCTCGCCCGTGGCGTCTTCCGGCTCGCCGCCGCCGTCGAACCGACGCTCGGCCCCAAGGGCATGAACGCCATGATCGACCGGCCGATCGGCACGCCGATGGTGACCCGTGACGGTGTCAGCATCGCCTCCGAGATCGAGCTGCACGACCGTTTCGAAAACATGGGCGCGCAGGTCGTCCGCGAAGTGTCGATGCAGACCAACGAGATCGCCGGCGACGGCACCACGACGGCCATCGTGCTCGCCAACGCGCTCATCCAGGGCGGCGTCGAGGCGAACGAACGCGGCGTGAAATCCGTCGATCTGTGCAAGGGCATCGACCTTGCCGTGGCGGCGGTGGTGGCCGCACTCAAGGCTTCCGCCAAGCCGGCCAAGGGCAACGGCATCCTGGCGTCGGTCGCCAACATTGCGGCGACCAACAGCAAGCTTGGCGCACTGGTGGCTGAAGCCCATCAGCGGGTGGGCGCCGAAGGCGTCATCACCACGGATTTCAGCGTCACCACCGAGACCACGCTCGATGTCGTCGAAGGGATGTCCTTCGAACGCGGCTACCTCTCGCATCACATGGTGACCGACCAGGAGAAGATGGAGGCCGTGCTCGACCGGCCCTACATCCTGATGACCGATCTCAAGATCAAGGAACCCGAGCAGCTCGATGCGGTCCGCCGCATAGCCGACGCGGCCGGGCGCCCGCTGTTGATCGTGTCCGAGGAAATGTCGCCGGAAGTGGTGGTGACGCTGCTCGGCAAGCAGGGACCGGGACGATATCTCGTCGTCCACCCGCCGGAATATGGCCATTGGCGCAAGGCGATGATGGAGGATCTGGCCATCATCACCGGCGGCAAGGTGATCGCGCGCGATCTCGGCGGCCGGCTGGAGGATGTCACGCCCGAGGATCTCGGCACGGCCGACCGGGTGAAGACCAGCTCGTCCTACACCTCGATCATTCGTGGCGGCGGCGACCATGCGACCATCGCCTCGCGTCGCGCCCAGGTGCAGCGGCAGTATGAAGCTTCGCCGCCGAATATCGACCAGGACAAGCTGCGCGAGCGGCTGGCCAAGCTCTCCGGCGGCACCGCGATCCTCTATGCCGGCGGCGTCACCCCGGTCGAGCAGAAGCGGACCATCCAGCTGATCGAGGATTCCTTGAATGCAGTGCGTGCCGCATCAGAAGAGGGCGTGGTCGCCGGCGGCGGCTCCGCACTCGCCCAGATCGCGCCGCTGCTCGACAAGGTGGCGGCCGGCGTCGATGGCGATGTCGCCGAGGGCGTGCGCCTCGTGCGCTCGGTGCTGTCGCGCCCGCTCTGGCGCATCGCCGCGAATGCCGGCGCCGATCCCGAAGCCGTGGTGATCGAGGTCACCCGCATCAATGGCGGCTACGGCTACAACGCATCGACCGGCGCCTATCAGAACATGTTCGAGGCAGGGATCATCGACCCCGTACGCGTCACCTACACCGCGCTCGCCAACGCGGCCTCCGTGGCGACGCTGATCCTGACCACCGAAACGCTGATTGGCGATCTTGCCGAGGATGAAGATCCGACGGCCGGGCCGGCACGTGGCGGCGGCTCCGAAAAGCTCGGCCGCGCCTGAAGCAATCCAGACAATCTCGACGTTGAAAGGAGACGACGATGAAAGCTGCCAGACTGTATGAATACGATCCGACGATGAACGTCCGCCTCAAGATCGAGGAGGTCAAGGCACCGACAATCACCGCGCCCGACGAGGTGATCGTGCGGGTGGGTGCTGCCGGTCTCTGCCGCACCGATCTGCACATTATCGAAGGCGTGTGGAAGCCGACCATGGACCCCGAAGGCACGCTGTTGCCTTACATCATGGGCCACGAAAATGCCGGCTGGGTCGAGGAGGTCGGCAGCGGCGTCAGATCGGTCAAGCGCGGTGACGCGGTGATCTGCCATCCCTTCCGCTCATGCGGCATCTGTCTCAACTGCCGCCATGGCGAGGACATGTATTGCGACAACGGCCAATTCCCCGGCCTCGGCATGAATGGCGGCTTCGCCGAATACTTCATCACCAGCGAGCGCTCGCTGATCAAGCTCAATGCCAACATCACGCCGATCGAAGTGGCGCCGCTGGCCGATGCCGGCATCACCGCCTACCGCGCCGCCAAGCGCGCCGCGAAGTTGCTGCGGCCAGGGAGCTATTGCGTGCTGCTCGGTATTGGCGGGCTCGGCCACATCGCGCTGCAATCGCTCCACGCGATTTCGGGCTGCCGTATCATCGCCGTCGACCGCGAACCGGCGGCGCGGGTGCTGGCCAAGGACCTTGGCGCCGATTTCATTCTCGACGGTGGGCCTAACGTCGTCGAGGAGGTCAGCCAGATCACCGGCGGCGGCGCGCATGTGGTGATCGACTTCGTCGGTGAACTCGGTGTCGAGAACATCTGCTGGAAGATGGTGCGCAAGGGCGGTCAATTGTTCGTCGTCGGCTATGGCGGCAACATCAACGTGCCGACCGCGCATCTCGTTATCGAGGAGATCAACATCGGCGGCAGCCTGGTCGGCAATTTCACCGAGCTTGTCGAACTGATGGAGCTAAACGCCGACGGCAAGGTGAAGATGCACTACACCGAGTACAACCTCGCCAGCATCAACACCGCGCTCGACGATTTCAAGAACCGCCGTTTCACCGGCCGCGGCGTTATCGTTCCCTGAGGTTTTCGGAAGCAGGCCACCGGCCTGATCCATCGGCCACAATTCCCCAGCCCATGGCGCGAATGCCATGGGTTTCTTTTTACGCCGCGTGTCAGAGAAAGCCGCGTCGGATGCCGTATTGGCCGAGCTTGCGATAGAGCGTCGGCCGTGAAATGCCGAGCCGCAGCGCAACCTTACTGAGATTGCCGCTCTCCGCGGCAAGCGCATTCTTGATCGCCTGGCGTTCCGCATCCTCGAAGGTGCGTACGGGGGCTTCGAGCATGGCCGCGGGATGGTCGCCGTGCACGGCCATGGCGTTGCGATCGCCGGCACTGATTTCCCCGGGAAGATCCTGCAGTTCGATGGTGCCGCCGCGCGCCAGGATGTGCAGGCGCTCGACCAGGTTCTTCAGTTCGCGCACATTTCCCGGCCAGCGATAGGCCAGCAGCGCATCGAGCGCTTCGTTTGAAAACTCCAGCGAGTCATTGCCGGCCAGCTTCGCGATCTGCCGGTTGAAATGCTCGATCAGCAGCAGCACGTCATCGCCGCGATCGCGTAGCGCCGGGACATGGATCGAGACCGCGCCGATGCGGTAGTAGAGATCGCTGCGGAAGCGTCCGGCGGCGACCTCTTGCTTGAGGTCGCGATTGGTCGAGGCGACCAGCCGCACATCCACCGGCCGCCCCCGGGAGTCGCCGATGCGGTGGACCACGCGCTCTTCCAGGACACGCAACAGGAAGGGCTGGATTTCGAGCGGCAACTCGCCGATCTCGTCGAGGCTGAGCACGCCGCCATTGGCGAGTTCGAAGATGCCCGGCTTGCCGTCGCGCGAAGCTCCGGTAAAGGCGCCGGAAACGTGACCGAACAATTCGCTGCCGAACAGTTCCTTGGTGATCGCGCCACAATTCATGGCGATGAACGGGTCATTTTCGCTGCGCCGGCTGCCGGCATGGACAAGCCGTGCGAACAGCTCTTTTCCGACGCCGGTCTCGCCTTCGATCAGCAACGAGGTGACGCCATTAGATCCGGCCACGCGGGACGCGATATCGACGGCGGCCAGCAATTTTTCGCTTTCGCCGACAATCATCGCCGCGGCTGCCCGCAGGTGTTTGTTCTCCTCGCGCCGCATCACCGTCATGCTGGTGACGGCCGGCACCGAAGGAAACACCAGGGCTGCGCCGCGAAGGTCGCCGTCGAGCTTCAGCGGCGTGACGTGGCAGGAGCGCAGATGCGGCGGCAGCGCATTGGCGAGATCGGTGTCCGAGCCGGAGGCCGGCAGGTTCATCAGCCAGCGGCCACGGCCAGGCTCCATCGGGCCGTCCATCATCTCGGTCGTGTCGCCATTGGGCACGTTGTTGCAGAAGATGGCGCGGCCGCGATGATCGACGATCACCAGCCCGTCCTTCCGGCGATAGCTGGGCGCCGAGGAAATGAAGGCTTCGAGCAGGCGCGTGCGCTGTTCCTGCTGCTGCTCGGCCAGCGCCTTTTCGATCTGCCTGGCGGTGGCGGCGACGAGTGCGGTGTTGTGCGGCCGGAAGATCGGCGAATAGCCCGACAGGTCGACGACGCCGATGATCTTGCCGTCCAGCGGATCGCGGATCGGCGCGCCGGCGCAGGTCCAGGATTTTATGCCGGCACAGAAATGCTCGGCCGCATGGACGAAAGTCGGCTCACCGGTCCAAAGTGCTGTACCGATGCCGTTGGTTCCGACGGCGCCTTCGTTCCATTTGCCGCCGATGGCGAGGTGGATATCCATGCCGTCATGCAGCGTCTTCTTGTCGCCGATGGCATCGATCAGCACGCCGTCGCTGTCGGCCAGAACCAGCATCGCGCCTGTCCCGTCCAGCAACTGGCCAAGCGAGGCGAACGACCGGCGCGCCGCCGAAAGCAGTTCGGCATTGGCGCGGGTCAGATATTCGATCTCGTCGCGATCGCTGCTCAGCGGCGCTTCGATGCCTTGTGCGTTGATGCCGCCGGTGGCGCTGCGATACCAGGAATCATGGATCAGCGAGCGAACGTGGACCGGATCGCGCGCTGATGTCGGCTTGTCGGAAAGAAAACTCTCCCAGGCGCGCATGGTGGCGCGCTCATCATAGTCGATCCTGTCCAGAACCAGTCGTCCGGTGGCCATCGACGCATGCGTCGCAAGAGCATCGGTTTTCATCGGATTGGGGCCGCTCGCTTGTCTCATTCAGTCATCACAGTACCTTTTGAGGTATGCCATTTCTGTATGCCGTCGCGGATTGGACGTGCAGAGCCGCGCCCGATAGCCTGCCGTCAGTCGATGCCGAGTTTCGCGCCGATGTCGGCCGCAAGCTGCTCCTCGGTATAGGTCGCGGTCAGCCGGGACCCATCCAGCCCGGCGAGCGCCTCGGCGATGGTTTCATCGACCGGCGAGAAGAAGCCATTCTGCTTCGTTGCCAGCACGAAGACCTGGTCGCCATTGCGGTTGCGGACATCGCCGATATGGTGAAGCTGGCGGCCCGTGTTCTGATCCTTCGAGATTACACGGCCGTTCATGGTAACGCGGATGGACGGGCTCGCTTCGGTGGCGGTTGCAGCGCTGCCGCCGACATGGATGATCAGCCCTTCCGCCTTGGGTTGCTGGCGCGGCTGCCTGGAGGCCGAGTAGCCGCCGCCGCTGATCTGGTCGGCAATTCGAGTGATGGTGGAGCGGTTCTGCTCGATCAGTCGCTTGACCTGAACATCCTCGCGCCGCAGGCCGTCCCGCTTGGAGATGATCTCGACCATGAATCCTCCCAGATTCGTTGGCTTGGCGGTGCCCGGGATACGGGTCATTCTTATTTGCAGCGAACCCTACACCGCCATCGCCGGATCCGCCATTCACAATAGGTAGCGCCGAATTTCACATCGTTGGTAGCAGGTGGCTGCTACACGAGATGCCCTGCTGGCCCCTTCTGTTTCAAAAAGTTGTGACTCGAGCCGGACACCCACGCAGTTCGACACTCATTGCGGATGGTTCGGCTCTGAGGTAGTTTACACATTCGGATGAGGAAGGTGCCTGCTGACGGGGCGGATTTTCACACTTGTTCCTGTTCTGTCTCGGCGGATTGTGAGTTCTTCAACAGACCTGATACCGCATCTGGGGAGCTTGTGGTGGTCGGGTCGCGGCGGTTGAGGCGGTTGCCATGCTCCGACTTTGCGGATTGATCGTGGTCTTCCTCGTAGCGGCCTTGACGAGCTTCGATGCGTCGGCCGATCGACGGGTCGCTCTGGTGATCGGCAATTCCCAGTACCGGGAAATCCCCGCTCTCAAGAACCCCGACAAGGATGCCGAAGACGTATCCAAGACGTTTCGGCTGGCCGGCTTCGAAGTGTTCGTCGCCAAGGATCTCACAAAGCTGCAGTTCGAGGAGCAGTTCCGCAACTACCTCGCGGCGGCGGACGGCGCCGATCTCTCCGTCGTCTACTATTCCGGCCATGGCTTTCAGATTGGCGGCGAGAATTTCCTGATCCCCGTCGATGCCTCGTTGAAGAATGCGGCCGACATAGAGGTCCAGGCGGTCAAGCTGGACGATGTCCTGCAGCAATTGCGCGCCAAATCGAAGATCCAGGTGATCATCCTCGATGCCTGTCGCAACAATCCGTTTCCGCGCAAGGATTATTGGCTGAGGGACCAGCTGATCACCGCCGGCAACACCGGTCTTGCGCAGGTCAAAAGCTCGCTGAACACGCTGATTGCCTTTGCCACGGAGCCAGGGGCGGTCGCCTATGATGGGGCCGGAGATCTCAGCCCGTTTTCCTCCGCATTCTCGCGTCGCGCGCTGGCGCCGAACCAGGAGATACGCACGGTCATGGCCGCGGTGCGCCGCGATGTGGTCGAGGCCACGGAAGGCAAGCAGGTGCCCTGGGAAAACTCCTCGCTCATCGACGAGGTTGTCCTGATGCGCCGCGCCAGCCGGCCTTCGCTGCCGCCGGTTCTGGAGAAGGTGGTGCCATCGGGTGTCGGGCCTGTTGCCCTGGATCTGCCGGAACCGGTCGATGTCGATGGCGGATCGATCACCGTCAGCATCGAAAGGCCGCCAGCACTTGGGCGCCTGCTGCTGGACGGCAAGGCTGTCGCTGTCGGCGAACCGATCGAGGGCAAGGACCTGCCGCGCCTGAAGATGGATGTGCCCAAGGGTGTCGGTGCGCCCGAAGAGGTCGACATGCTGGCCTACGCCACGCATGACAATTGGGGCGGCCAAGCCCAGGGCATCATGGTGTTCCGTGTCAAAAACAGTGAGGGCGCCGAGGGCGAAAAGATCGTGGCCTCGCTCGAGACCGAGCAGAAGCAGCAGGTGCTGGAGCGGGGCATCCATATCACCGGCGCCGCCGAGGCGATCGAAAATCGTGAGATCAGCGTCCCGGTCGGTGTCGGCCCGGTTCCGCTGAAGCTGGACTTCCCGACAAACGATCCTGCGGTCAGCCTGAAACTCGCGAGCTATCCGGCAACGGGTACGCTGTCCCTGCCGGATCGTGCCCTGTCGCCGGAGTCGAGCCTGATGGCGGATGAGGTCGACCAGTTGCGCTACGAACCCCAGATCGGTGCCGCCCAGCCGGTCGAGGTCGGCTTCGAGATCCGCGCCGACAGCAGCTCATCCAAGCCCGCCACCATGAAGCTGTCGCCAAGCGTCGATCCTTGCGACCAGGCCGCCGGCGAGCCTCTCGACCTGCAAGGCGTCGTCCCAGGCCTGCTGCCGAATGAAATCGGCACTGAGGCCGTGAAGGCCTGCGAGGCGGCGGTGAAGGCCTATCCCGACGTCGCTCGTTTCCGCTACGAACTGGGCCGGGCGCTGCTGGCAGTCGGCAAGGTCGAGGACGCGAAGAAAGCCATCCAGGCGGCAGCCGACAAAGGCCACGTCCGCGCCGTGTTCGAGCTTGGTTACTTCAACGCGACGGGTACGGGAATGCCCATCGACCGCAAGCGGGCCAACAGCTTCTACGCGGCGGCATCCGACAAGGGCGATCCTTACGGGATGATGGCCTGGGGACGCGCCTTGTTCAATGGCTACGACGTCCAGCCCGACACGGGCAAGGGTCTCGACCTTCTGCTGAAAGCGGCTGCAATGGGTCACACCTATGCCATGAACGAGCTGGCCGCGATCTTTACCGAGGGCCTCAATGGCATAACCGCCGATCCGGCCCGTGCGGTGGCCTTTCTGAAGGCAGGCGTAGAGCGGCAGGATATGTATTCGATGAACTTGCTCGGCCGCAACTACCTGGCCGGAGTGGGCGTCGAAAAAGATCCGAGCCAGGCGCAAGGGCTTTTCCAGAAGGCCATGGATCTCGGCCAGCCCTACGCTCCGGCCAGCCTTGCCCGCATGTACCGGGACGGTGTCGGCGTAGGGCAGAACCTTGATGAAGCGCAAAGACTGTTTGAACTCGCTGCCGCACGCGGTGATCAATCCGGTGCCTATGATCGCGCGGCTCTCGAAATGCAGAAGGGCGACAAGGCCGACCAGGCGATAGCGGTGCGTTACCTAGCCTTCGCCGTCGCACTTGATCTTCGCCAGGAATTGCCGGGCGCCCAGGCGAGCCTGGCAAAATTCGGCGCGAAGGCGAAAACGGCGGCGCTGAAGCAATTGCACGGCGAACTCAAGTCGAAGATCGCGGCGAACGGCTCGCTGGACGACCAACTGGTCAAGGCGGCCAGGGCGGTCTGGGAGCAAGCCAACCCGCGTCGGGATTTGTTCTAATCAACGAGGAGGCAATGGTGGGCAGGGCAGTGAAGCAGGCATTTATCGGAGCACTTCTGACCAGCGTACTGATGGGGCTCGTGGGCTGCACCTCGCTTCCACCCAAAATTGAGCCAACGCCAGAGCCAACGAAGCATCGGAAAGTCGTTCGGACGACGCCTCCGACAAAAATAGTTAAGCGCAAGAAGGTGATCGTCAAGAAAGTGATAGTTCCGGCAGAGGAAGCCCCTGAAAAGCCTCCTGTCATTCCCGCTCTCGGCGGCGGCGGCGGCGGTGGCGGTGGCGGTGGCCACAGTTGGTGATGAACTCGCCGAGTTGGAACTATGATGTGGTCAGTAGCGACCGACGACAGTAGCGCAAGGCCGACCTCGTGCAGTATGGTCTTAGAATGCCAGCGCTGCAGGCACTCTTAGGATTTCTGGCAGTGCTCGCCAACCAGTCGCAAGTGCTCTATGCTCCGCTTGGTGTCGTATCGATACGGTGGTCCTGGGCAGGGGCGGTCAATGTTCGAAGTCGTCGCATTCTGGTGGAAGACAACGTCGAAAGGCCCTGCAGCAAAAGCTCTTGGCCTGACCGTCGCGTTGTTGCTGTTGCTCGGACCGCAAGCCGCGAGCGCCGCGCCAAACTGGACGCTCGATCCCGCCGCTTCGGTGATCACCTACCAGTCGGTCAAGAAGAACACGATCGTCGAGACCAACAAGATCAGGAACATCACCGGTACGCTGAGCGCGGCGGGTGATGCCAAGGTCACGTTCGACCTCAATTCCGTCGATACCGGCGTCGACCTGCGCAATGTCCGCATGCGCTTCCTGTTCTTCGAGACATTCAAGTTTCCGACGGCCGAGCTGACGGCGAAGGTGGATCCCGCCGCATTCGCCGATCTGGCGACGAAGCGCAGGGTGAAGGCAACCTTGCCGTTCCGCCTCAATCTGCACGGCGTCGACAAGGATCTCGAGGCCAGCGTCGTCGTCACCATGATCAGCGACAGCATGGTGTCGGTTGCTTCGGAGGCTCCGGTCGCTGTCCATGTTGAGGATTTCGGCCTGCTGCCGAACGTCGACAAGCTGCAGCAGGCGGCCAATGTCACCAACATCGTGCCCACCGCGTCGGTGTCGTTCGATTTCGTCTTCACCGCCGACGGCAGCAAGCCTGCAGCCGCACCGACCGTCGTGGCGAGTTCGGCCGAGGTTGGCCCGGTTGCCACCGATGCCGCCAAGGCGAACTTCAGCGACGAGGAGTGCCTGAACCGGTTCGCCGTGCTCTCCCGCACCGGCGCCATCTACTTCCGTCCCGCCAGCGCGCGGCTCGATGCGAAAAGCCGTCCCTTGCTGACCGAGGTCGAAGGTGTTGTCGGCAAATGCCCGAGCCTCAAGGTCGAGGTCTCCGGTTACACCGATTCCGACGGCTCGCCGGAGGCGAACAAGCAACTGTCTGAGCGGCGAGCCCAGGCGGTCGCCGATGCCATTGTTGCCGCGGGCATTCCGCGCACGCAGATAACGGCGATCGGGTATGGCGAGGAGCGGCCGGTTGCCGCCAACGATACGCCCAAGAACAAGGCGCTCAACCGGCGGATCGAGTTTTCCGCGACCAAGCTCTGAGGGTGCGGTGAGGTCCGGTCTGATCGCCCGTTGCGGCGGCCTCTTTCGCGCCGCCGGTCTCGCGGTGCTCGCTTTGCTGTTGGCTGTGACGGCCGCCAGCGCCGAGCGTCGCATAGCCCTTGTCCTCGGCAACTCCCAGTACCAGCACGCGCCGCCGCTCGCCAATCCGGTGCGCGACGCCCAGGCCATGGCTGAACGCCTGAAGAATCTCGACTTTGAGGTGGTTGCCGGATTCGACCAGACCAAATCGCAGACGCAGGCAACGATCGCCCAGTTCGCAAAACAGGTGCGCGGCGCCGATATCGCGCTGTTCT
The DNA here is from genome assembly GCF_056403815.1 of Mesorhizobium sp. P2_E9. Classification (NCBI taxonomy): domain Bacteria; kingdom Pseudomonadati; phylum Pseudomonadota; class Alphaproteobacteria; order Hyphomicrobiales; family Phyllobacteriaceae; genus Mesorhizobium; species Mesorhizobium sp. P2_E9. Next base: position 469,528 of record NZ_JBFUET010000002.1, on the reverse strand, counting down.
TCTATGCCGGCCACGGCCTGCAGGTTTCGGGCAAGAACTATCTGCTTCCGGTCGACGCCGCGCTGGAGGACGAGACCTCCCTCGACTTCGAGGCCGTGCCGGTTGATTTCGTTCTGCGCCAGATGTCGCGGGAAACCAGCATCAGGCTGGTATTTCTCGACGCATGCCGCGACAATCCCCTTGCAGAGGTGTTGGCCAAGACCGCAGGCGTCAACGGCGCAAGCAGCGGCCTTGCCGAGATCCCGATCGAGAATGGAGGCGCCGGCACGCTTGTCGCCTTCGCCGCCAGTCCCAATCAACTCGCCTATGACGGGTCGGGCGAGCATTCGCCGTTCACATCGGCTCTGCTTCAGCACATCGGCGAATCCAACGTGTCCATCACTGAGGCGATGAACAGGGTGACGAGCGACGTCTTCAAGGCAACCGCCGGCAAGCAGCGCCCCTGGCTCAACGTTTCGTTGACCACGGAGGTCGTCCTGCACAAGGTCGATCTCAAGGCGCCATTGATCGTGGGCGAAGCGAGCACGCCTCAGGCCGAAGGCGGCTCCGAAGCGCGCAACACCGGCGCGGCCGGTGCGTCAGGCCAAAGTGGCGATCAGCTCGCGCTCGATGTGCTGCGCCAGAAAATCCCCAAGCTGGCATCGGACGCCCCGATCCTTTTCGACCATCCGATCGACTTCGGCGATGCGGCGATCGACGGCAAGAGCATCGCCGAACTGATCAAAAGCAAGCCGCTGTTCAGTCCGGTGGAGGGGTTGGACAAGTCGGTCTGGGAGGGCAAGCACTGCGACGGCTGCCATGAATGGAACGAGGCCCGGCTGTGCGATCAGGCGAAAAATTTCGCCGCCAACGATGTCTCTGTCTTGCGCCTGCAACATCCGCTGGGAACACGCTTCAAGGTGGCGCTGGCCAAATGGGCGCAAGGCGGCTGCAAGTAGGCCGCCCTAATAGGCATCCGCCGATTGGCGCGCCTCGATCTCGGCCATCTGGATGCCCATTTCGACAAAGGCCGAAAGAACGGCAAACCGGTCCGCGAGAGCGACACGGGCCAGTCCGGCCAGAATTCCGGCATTGACCGCATGGGCAGCAGGAAATGGTTGGGCAGGAAATGGTTGCAAGGTTGGTGCCATCGTCGCGGCCATGGCCGAACCATTGTCGCGCCATCCGGCAGCGAGTGCAATCCAGCCGACCGGCGTTATTGGGGGTGTCACTGCCGCTGTGCCGACGGCTGCCTGATGGCGAGGATTGTCCGGCTCACTCAAACAGTCGCCAACATGCGCAAGCAATTCCTGATCTGTCCCATCAAACAGCTCGGTCAGATGGCTCAGGCATTCATGCGCCCACCAGACCGCGGCCCGCTCGGCAAGCAGGTAGGCACAGAATGTGATCGCTTCTTCGGGAACGCGCCCGGCCAGCAGGTCGCGGCAAAACGCGATCGAACCTTGATCGGTTGGAAGGGTTCTCATGTCCCGGGCAATGGCGGGACAAGCCGTGAAAAGATCTCGTGCCGTCTTGAATCGGAGCCCATTGGCCATGACCGCCACGCTTTCATCGAGAAGCCTTGGCCACTCAAGCCTCAGGCGCGGCGCGGGTCAAGTCTGAACCTTGTGCTGCTGCAACACCCCATCGGCACTATAATGCCCTCAGCGCTTATCGACAGACAATTGCCATGAAATTTGGTATCATCACCATCGTCCAAATCGGATGCTCAAACAGGAGTAACCGCTATGCAGTGGGGCAAGTCAGCCTTTGTGTTGGCGGTCGTGTTTTTCTCGACCCACGCTTCCGCCGATCCCGTTCAGAAATCAGAAGACATCGTGAAGTTTTTTGCCGGCGCGGCCGATCTCGGCAAGTCGCGGGGAATCTGCGTCGGCACCGAGGAAGAGTGCAAGAGCAAGACCAAGGCAAAGGACGCGCCGCAAGGAAAATCCAGTCTCGATATGCTGATCAATTTCGGCTTGGATTCGGCCACACTCGACACCACCGCGCGCGCTGAACTCGATGAGTTCGCCAAGGCGCTGAAGGACAGCCGGCTGAGCACGTTCAGCTTCGTCGTCGAAGGCTACACCGACGCCACCGGCACGGTGCATTACAACGAAGGCCTGTCGCAACGGCGAGCGAAATCAGTGGCAGCCTTCCTGACGGCCAGTGGTGTCGATCCCGCCCGCATCAACGCGATCGGCATGGGCGAAAAGTATCCGCGCAGTCCCAACCCGTACGATCCGCTCAACCGCCGCGTGGAAATGCGAATTAAGACGCAGTAGCGCGCTAAAGCAATTCCAGGAAAAGTGAGAACGGTTTTCCCCGGGAAAAGCGCGTAGCGCTTTCCCTAGGGAATTGCGTCAAAACAAAGAGTTAGAGCAATTCACTGTTTCCGTGAAACAGTGAATTGCTCTAGGCTGTCACTGCTTGAGTACGCTACCCACGGCCACACCGGCGCCGAAGATCAGTGCCCTTGTCAGGAAGTCGTTGTTGCGCCGGCGCGGCGAAGGATCATCCAGCCGCACCATGGTCTCGCGGTTGCGCCACTTCGAAACGACCTGCTGCTGCTTGCGGGGCTTCTGCGCCACCGGCCTCATCGTGCGGGCCTTCTGCACCACCTGCTTTTTCGGCTGCGCCGCACGGGCTTGATCGGCGGCGTATCCGGCACGCACGGCTTCGATCTGCGGATCTGACTGGATTACGAGGAACGCCAGTTGCTCGCGCGTCAGATAGGTGGTTTGCGGCAGTCCGTTATCGGCTTGCCAGATGCCGATCGCCTCACGGGTCTGGGAGCCCAGGGTTCCGTCGATGCGCCCAATCTCGTTGCCCAACGCTTCGAGCCGCAACTGCAGGTCGATGCGGCCCTGGCGGTCGAGGCCGATCGCACTTTCCGTCAATTCGGTGCCCAGCGTCTGCTTCACCTCGTCCGGAACGCCGACTGAGGTGCGCACGGCAGAGCCGGAACCGGCGTTCGCCTGGTTCGTATCGAGGCCTGCGACCTGCCGGTTTTGAGCGTTCGGGCCGTTCTGTTCGTCGATGTTCAGCCGCGCCACGGTGGCGAAGCGACCGTTCGGGAACTGGTCGAGATAGGCCTGGTAGAACGGCTCGGAATTGTGCTTCGAAGCCTCATCCCAAAGACGTTGCTCGATTTCCCAGGAAGGCGAACCACCGGCGACAGGCGCAGAGGCGGATGTCGCGGCTGCGTTCGATGCGTCGGCCACGGGATTTGCAGCCGCCGCCGCGACGAGTTTTCCCAGGAAGACCTCGCGTCCCAGCGATGCGTTATGCCACGGCCGCTGGCGGCCTTGCGTGGTTTCGGTGACCTCGCCGCGCACGCGCGTCAGCGCGCTCTGGATTTCGACGCCGGGTTCGGTCAGATGCTTGGCGAGCGCGGTGGAGTAAGGACTGTCGGCCCCGTCGCCGTCGAAGGCGATGGCGCCAGGATCCGTGGCATAGGCAATCAGCAGGCCGCCGGTACCGACACCGTCCGATCTCGCTTCGACCGGCGCCAGGCCTGTGCCCAGCGAGGTGGAGCGGCTTTTCGGCAGCGAGGCCGCCAGCGTCCTCGCCAGCGGATTGTCGCGGCAGGCATCGAGGATGATGACGCCAATCGCCGGGTCGGGCGGCAGCGCGGCCATGAAGTCGTCGATCTGAATGGTGCGGGTCTTGAGATAGGCCGGCGACGTCAAATCGGCGTCGACTGGGATCAGGTAGTTCTTGCCGTCGACCTGCATGCCGTGACCGGCATAGAAAATGACCGCGAGGTCGGCGTCGTAGGCTTGCTCGGTGAACCGGCTGATGAGGCTGTGCATGCCGGCATTGTCCTGATCGACCCCTTCGATCACCTCGAAGCCGGCGTTGCGCAGCGTCGATGCGATGAGGCGGGCATCGTTGGCGGGGTTGGGCAAGGTAACCGCATGGACATAGTTGCTGTTGCCGATCACCAGCGCGACGCGCTTGACGTCAGGCGCGGCGGCCCCGGCGCCGAAGGCGGCAAGGAAAACCAGGATAATCCCGCTCAGAAAGACTGTGATCGTTTTCATGGACCAGCCCTCTACCCACCAAGGGTGCTAAATTTCGTCGGCGACTGGGTCGCCTGTGCCAAAAATGGCTCCTGGACGTGTGTGGTCTTGACCGCAGTTTTGGTTCACGAAGGTCCGAAAATAGTGACACCAATAGTCTGAGCGACTGATGCCACCACAGGCAGGTCAAAGCGCAGTCTGAATCGAGCTTATGAGGGCGGTGACGGCCTGCTTGTATTTTTCGAACTCCGGCGATGTCTGGCGGATCTCCGTCGTCGGCGGCGGCGGGGTGGCGTCGGTGGCCACACGGCTCAGCTTCTGGCCCATCTTCCTTTCGGCCCAGTCCACTACATAGCTGGCTGTCTTTCCGGCGAGAAACGGGTTGGCCTGGATGACTGCCGACCCCAGCACGGCGCTCAGTTGCGCCGAGCCTGGCGCGGCCAGCACCTGGTGTGCGCCCTCCATGCCCAGGAAATGGCAGAGATAGAGCCGGCCGGCTGTGATCTGGTGACCGCGCGCCCGCAGATAGGCCTCGCCTTCGCGCGCCAGATTGCGCACCATCTCGCGCGAAATGGTGGCGTCGTAGCGCAGGGCGAGCAGGTCGGCGGTCGACAGCGTGCGTGCAAGTTCCGGCCGGTAGGTGTTCATCATCCGGATCCAGGTCTTGGTTATGAACTGGCCGGCGCCGGTCGCCGAGGAATTCGGGTTCTTGGCGCGGGCGCTGCCGCCGCTTTCGACATGAACGATCCGCTCGGTCAGCGTTTCGACAGCGACATCGCCGGAATTGCCGGAATTGCCAGAATCATAGGTGGCGACCGTGGTGACCGTCCCCAGCGGATCGATCGCCTCGCCGTTCTGGTAGAGCTCGAAATGCAAATGCGGGCCGGTCGAAAGCCCGGTGGTGCCGATATAGCCAATGACGTCGCCGGCCTTCACCTTGGTGCCGACGCCGCTGGCAATGGCGAATTTTTGCATATGCGCGTAGCGCGTCTCGCGTCCGTTCGCGTGCGAAATCTTCACCAGATTGCCATAGCTGCCGCCATCGCCCTGGAAACTGATCTCGCCGTCGAAGGCCGCCATGATCGGCGTGCCGACAGGGGCTGCCCAATCGACACCCTTGTGGATACGAACGACGCCGAGGATCGGGTGCTTGCGCGGGCCGAAGGTCGAGGTCATGACCCCGTTCACCGGCGTGACCATGCCGTTGGCGACAGTCAGCGAGCGCACCTCGTCATTGCCGGTGACGCAGGCGAACTGGCCGTCGCTCTGCTGGAAGACGAAACAGTCGATGGTCTTCTCACCGCCCTGGACGCCGACATAAAGCACCCGCCCGGACGTCTCTTCCTTGCCGCGCGGCGTCTGCGAGTAGATCAACACCAGGCGCTGGTCTTCGCTGGCGAAGGCGTCGAGGTCCTGTCCTCGCGACAGGTACATGATCGCCTCGCCGATGACGCCGGTTGGAACCTTATTGCGCGCAGCCGTCGAATAGATCGCGTCGAGCAGGCGGTATTGCCGCTTGGGCCCGCCTTGATCGGCACCGGAATAGTTGAACAGGTCCTCGCGCACCCAGGGATCGACACCCGACACGAAGGCGCCCGTGGCGTTGCGTGTCAGCGTGCCGACAAAGACATTCTTGGCGTAGATCGAAACCTGCATCAGCGACATCGTCGTCGTCTCGCGGTTCGGCCGGAACCCACGCATGGCAACAACATAACCAGCTTCCAGACCGTCCCGGTTGAAGAGCGCCTTCAGGGCTTCGCCGGCCAGCTTGGCATCGTCGGCGGAGAAATGCGCGTCGAGCGCAACGCTGTCCAGGCTGCGGTCGTTGAGGATCTTCACGAAGGTGTCTTCGGTCGCCTCGAAGCGCTGGTACTCGCTGGTCACGGTTGCGACGGTCGTATTGTTCTCGATCTGGGTCTTCTTGAAGGCCGGCAGCGCTGCCTCGCCCTGATCGATGGTCTCTCCCCAGCCGGCCTCCGGGTCGTTGGCATCCGCTTTGGGCGCCGAACCGGCCGGGGCTTCGCTCGCATCGGGTGCCGCCAGGTCATTGTCCAGGTCGCCCTGCTGGTCGTTCGGTGCCACCGCCGGGGCAGGCGGAGCGGCCTGCTCGGTGGGTGCGGCAGCCGAAGAAGTCGGAGCGGTCCGCCGCTGTGCCTGGAAGAATGCGAAGTCCTCCTGCGTCGACGGGATCGTTGTCATGAACTTTTCGCTGGCACTCAGCATTACGTCGGAGAGGATCTCGATCTGCGGCGAGGCGCCGGAACTGTCGAGCTCGGCCGGGCGCGCTACCGCATGGCCCTTGCTTGCCGTGTCGGCATCGGGCGCAAGCGTGATCCACATCGGATCCCCGGCCAGGTCGATAATGGCCGGCACATAGACGGATGCATCGGCCGGCACGTCGTCCGCGCCTTCGACCGCGTGCAACTCCTCGTCTTCGTCGCCGAACGACCAATAGTCCGCGGTGAGGTAGAAACCGGCGCCGATCGAAAGCAGAACAATCACGGCGAACCCGGCAATGAGCCGGCGCCAAAGCGTGCGCCTGCGAAGCGCGGCGCGCGCCTGTTTTTTCTCCCTGAAGCTGGTGTCGATACTGTGCGTCACGGATTGCTTCCGGTCAGGAAGAAGGTCCACCGCACCTGTTCAAGCGTATCGACTTCGAGAAATTGCGCCGCGATATGGCCGCGCTGCCAGCACTCGTCGATGCCGCGGATCGAAAAACGCCGCCGCTCGATGCACATCTCGGTCGATCCGGTCAGGATCGCATGGCCGAATACATCCGTCGCATAGATGTAGATGTAGCGGTTCGTCAGTTCCTCGCGGATGACGTTCACGCATTGATTGGCGCCGATGGTCCACCAGCCGTCGGTCTGGTCCGCATTGTCGACCTTCTGGCCGACCGCGAGATTGACGACGTCGAGTGTCTGGTTGCAGACCGTGAATTCGGCACGCGCTTCGCCGGACGACAGCACAGCCAGCAGTGCCGCCCCTGCCATGACCGCAAGCTTCATGCGGCCCGTCAGGGCAAGCAGGGCTCGAGCCGGATCACGCTGCTCTATCGGCAGGTCGGCAGACGAATGAGGCAAACACGCGCGGCGGAGTTCCATCGGGCGCCATGCTATCCGCCGAGCCGGAAATACTTGGCAGTGGCTGAAAATTGCGATCCGTCGGTCTCGATCTCTTCGAGAATTTTAGGCAGCAGCACCGAGGCTGGCGTCGGCGTCGAGAAGGCTGCCGCCTGAATATCCTGCGGGCCTGTGATCACCATTATGATCTGCGGCACGGCCTTCCCGGCTGCCTTGTCGGCGGCGCCGAGGCCAATCGGGATGCTGAAGGTAGCCTTGTCGGATTGCGCGACGATGCGGTCGTCGAGATTGAACACCATGCCCTTGTGATCGATCAGCAGGACGCTGGAAATGAGCCCGCCGCGCGTCACCAGCGTGCCGCTGATCGGCGTACCATCAGGTACCGATGTCCGGTCGAGAACAAGCTGCGGCTTGTCGGCCGCGGCCTGCCCGAGAAAGCGCAGAAAGTTGGTGACTTCGCATTGGCTCGGCTCGATGAGGCGGACGCTGATGTCCGGCTCGACATGGAATTTTGCCTGGAAATCGCCGAGCATCCGTTCGAACGGCTGGACCGCCGTGCCAAACCCTTCGATCGCGGCGGCCTTGTCGGTTGACGACGTCATGGTCGCATAGAAACAGTCGCCGCCGCCGAAGTCGCGAACCCAGGAGACACGTTGCGCACTGTCGTCGACGACCGGGGGGACCGCCGGTTTGGGCACGTTCAACGCGACGACAGCCTGGTCCGATTGTTTGGCCGGCAGTGATGAGGCGTTTTGGCCCTCGGCGTTCGCGGCATCCGTCTGGCTCACGCTGGGTTTGGGTGCGGGCACGGCCGCCTTGGGTGCTTCCGGCTGGCCGATCTGTGGCTCAGGCATTGGGGTCTGCACAGACTCTGGTTGGGCCGGCGGCAGCGTTGCGACCTTCTCGGTTGGCGGGGCTGGAGCGGTTGTGTCAGGCGCTGGAGCTGCCGTTTGACTGTTGCTGGCCATCGTATCTGGCTGGATTGCCGGCGATGCCGTTTCGGGCGGCTGCTTCACCTTCGTTACGGATGGCTTCGGGGGTTTTTGCGCGGAGGCAGTGGGCTTCGCCGGCTCCGGCGCTTGCACTGGCTTGGCATCTGCCTGGCTTCCAGCCGCCGGCGCGCTCGCCTCTGTTTGGGTTTGCGCGTCCGTGGTCGGCGGCTTCGGCGGTTCCTCGGCCTGCGAGGGGGCCTCGGCGGGCTTGGCCGGTTGCGGCTTTTGAGCCGCCGCGGCATCTGGCTGTTTTTCAGCCGGAGGGACGCTGGCCTGCGGCTGCGCGGGCGGAACCGGTTTTGTCGGCTCGGGCGCGCTCGCGACCTTGTCCGTGGGGGTCGGCTTCGATGTTTCCGCTACAGGTTTTGATGGTTCGGGCGAAAGCGATGTCTTGCCGGCAGGCGGCGCCGCCGGCGTCATGAAGCCGCTCAGGTAGAGGCCCGCGCCTGACGCGACGGCCAGCGCTGCCAAGGCAGCAAACGCGATGGTTCGGGTCTTCGCGGGTTTTCCAGGGACATTGCTCGCGGCCGTGCGCGGCGGGCTGGGGACGGCCTGAGGCTGCGGCTCGGACAAATGCGCGGGCCGGACATGCGGGACGAAGCGCTGTTCGCCCGGGCCCGTTGCCGCCGGCGCATCGTGCCCCGCGACATTGGAGGGCTGGGGCTGTGCCTTGGGATCAGGGATAAGGGTATGCCCCGCCGCTGGCAAAGCCGGCCGGTCGCGGGGTGTCCTGGATGGCGGCGGCGTTGTTGCTTCGTCTTCGCCGCGCGTCATCCTGGCGATATCGGCCATGCTGGCCGGCCGGTCTTGCGGATCCGGTTGCAGCATGGCTTCGACAATGTCGCGAAAATCGTCGTCTATGTCTGAGAGATCGGGCACCGTCCGGCGCTTTTCGATGATCTCGTACTGTGATCCGCTCATGTCGATCGGCTTGCCGCGCAGAGCGGCAGCGAGCACCAGCCCAAGGCTGTAGATGTCGGACTGTTCGCTGACGTCGCCGCTGTACAGCCCGAGCTGTTCGGGTGAAACGTAGTTGTATTTTCCCGCGAACTTTCCGCCGATCAGCGTCTCTCCGCCCACGGTCGCCGATCGCGCGATGCCGAAATCGATGATCTTTGCGCGGTCGACCCGGCCCCCCGGCAGGATGATGTTATCGGGCGAGAGGTCGCGATGGATTGCTCCGGCCTGGTGCACGGCGGCCAGGCCAGATGCGAGGCGATGACAGAGCTTGCGCACATCTTCCGTCGGCATCGGCCCACGCCGCATGATGTCGAACAACGACTCGCCGTCGACGAATTCCATGGCGAGATAGGGACGGCCGATCCCGGGATCGATGGTGAAGACGTGGTATCGCACGACCGCGTCATGCGACAGATGGTTGAGGATCGAGGCCTCCTTGCGGAACAAGGACAGGATCGTCTGGTCACGGGCAAATTCCGGCAGCACGATCTTGATGGCGACGTGGTCTCCGGTCTGGATGTTGTGGCCGCGGTAGACCTCACCCATGCCGCCGAATGCGATCCGCTCGTCAAGCTCGTAGATGCCGCTGAGCTGCGTGCCGACGGCGGTGTTGGCCACCTGCGGCGATATTCGCGTCTTGTCGTCGGCGCTCATCAGCCTCGGCCCTCCGCTCTGGACAGATCAGGGTGGAGCGATTGTCCATTGCGCTCGTTTGCGATCTTCACCAGCACGATGGTGACATTGTCGGTTCCGCCTCGCGCCAGCACCGTTTCCAGCAGATTTTCACAGGCCGCCTGCGGCGTTGCCGACACCACCGCGGCCTCGATCTCGGCGTCGGTGACGTGCGCCGTCAGCCCATCGGTGGCCAGCACGAAAACGTCCCCCGGCATCAGTTCGCCCTGCTGGAAATCGATGACGAAGTCGTCGCTGACGCCGACCGCATGCGTGATGACATTGCGGCGTGGCCAGGTGAGCGCCTCGGCCGCGCTGATCATGCCTCGATCCAGCAGCTCTTGCACTTCGGTGTGGTCTTTCGAAATCTGCGAGATCGCGGCGTTGCGGATCAGATAGACCCGGCTGTCGCCCGCCCAAAGGCAGGCAAACCGTCCGTCCATTGCCAACAAGGCGGCGACCGTGGAGCCGATGGTGATGCCGCGCGATTCCGATATGCCGCGGATCTCGGCATTGGCCCGGCTCAGCCTATCCTCGAAGCGCGCTCGCAGATCCGGAGCGGAGCTTGCGATGCCGATCGTGGCCAGGTGGTCGACAATGCTGGCCGAGGCGACCTCTCCGGCCTCATGCCCGCCCATTCCGTCGGCCACCACCCAAAGCCCGGTTCGCGGCTCGAGTAGATAGTTGTCCTCATTGTGCTCGCGGACACAGCCTTTGTGGCTCACGCCGAAACTGTCAAAGGGAAGGGCGACATCGCTCACCTTGCCACCAAACGCGTCTCACGCGTCCTCTGCGGCGCACTCCTGGGCGCCCGCTCACGCCAGTCTGCCACAGGCTCGGCCATTAAAGTATCGAAATTAAGGTCCGGCCGCCTGAGGCCCGTACAAGGTGTCAACGCATTGAAAAGCGCGAATCCCATCTCAAAACGCCTTCGGACAGCTGAATCCGGAAAGTGCCGGAAGCAGGAACGGGTTGGGGCCGGAGCCGGTCTGGATCGTATAGCTGACGTCGCGTCCGCCGATCACGAAGCGGGCTTCGACATTGCTGTCGGTGCCGGTGATGGTCGCCTTGTCCATGAGCCGCTTCAGCGCCCACGGCCCTTCGAACTTGATGCTGGAGTCGCGGCCCGGCATCTCCGGCGTCAGGCTCAGACTGGCGGATCCGGAAGCCGCACCGCTCGGCCAGGTCAAGATGCTCGGCGTGTTGCCCGCCTGGTTGCTCTGGACGGTCTGACCGTCGACATCGAGCACCGCCGCATCGGCATCGCCATGCAGTGAGAACGGCGTGAAGGTGATGCTGATCGAGGGTGTCGAACCGCCCTGGGGAAAGAACGCGCTGCGGATTTCGGCTGCCTGCTGGAAGCTTTTCAGCGTCGATTTCGACAGGTCGCGGCCGAAGCGCGCATCCTGTTTCCAGCTCCAGTCCTGACCGCTCATGTCGATCAGCGATGCGAGGTTTTGCGCGAAGAACCGGTCCAGCAGCCCGCCCGGAGCGAACAGTTTGGCGAAATCCGCCATCGCCATGTCCTCGGTGGCATTGCCGGAGAACGGATAACGGCCGTTGATCGCCGCTTCGCAAGGCGCAGTGACCGCCTGGTCGAGCATCTGGTTCAAATTCGCCACCGAGGTCTCGGTGACGTTGCCCTCGAATTCGTCCGCCGTCGCATTGACCATTCTGGCGAGTGGCTTGGGCAGGCGCGAGGAATTGGCGCGAAGGGTGGCTATCTGCAGCTGCAGATTGGCGTTGACGCGTTCCGTCTGCGACGGCACGTCGGTCGCCAGTTTCAGGCTCTGGTAGATGTCGCGGAAATTCTGCGTCAAGGCATCGATCGGTCGGCGTCCGGCAGGACCGCTCACCAGGGCTTGGAACGACCTGAACTGCGCTTCGATGTTGGCCCCGGGATTCTGGTTTGCTGCGGATCCCGTGCCGGCACGGCTTTGCGATTTTCCGGTGGCGATCTGAATGCCGATGCGAGCCAGGCCCTTGACCATCTTCGCTGCGTCCGGAGACTGGCCTTGAACCGTGCCGGCCTCAACCCCGGTGCCTGAGTCTTTAGCCTCCCGCGTCAGGGCGGTTTCGTCGGCGATCGCCGTAAACAGCTGTTCGATCGGCGAGGTGGGCGAGGCGACGGCGGAAAGCGCGATGTAGTGCGGCTTGTCTTTCAGCATCGCCTTGAACTTCAACTGGTCGAGAACGCTGTTCCACGCCGTTGCGAATTCCTTGCCATAGCGATCGAGAAGTTCGGGGCCGAGCTTGAGCAACTCCTGATCGATACCGCCCTGTTCGCCGCCACCGCCAAGGACCCACTGGTCGTCGACGAGCGTCTGCGCAATGCGCGAGAGTTGACCGAGATAGAAGGTGTTGAAGCCGGCATAGGTATAGAGGCCGGGAACACGCAGGCCAGACAGATCGCCGCCGTCGACACGCTCGAACAGCAGCGGCGCCTCCGGCCCGCCTTTGACGGAGACGGAAAAATCCTCCAATGCTGCCGCGTATATCGCAGACTTGATCAAGGCGGAGGCGCGGTCGGCAAGGCTCATGCGCCCGAGCGAGCGCTGAGCGGCTTCGACGAGCGGCTGGTTCAGTTCGAAAACCGGATCATAGGCGTCGTCCAGGGCAAGCATGGCGCGCAAATGCTTTTCGAGCTGCTCGCGTCCCGCGCGGTTGTTTTCGCCCGGATAGCGGTTCTGCTCCCAATCCTGCTTCATCCAGGAAACGATCAACGCGTCGTCGACCTTCGGCGCCTTGCCGCCAAGCATCAGATAGATTTTCAACGGCTCGTAGAGCGCGGCGGGATCGGCCATCTTGGCTTGGATCGTCCGCTCGGCCTGGATCAGCAGACGTGATCGGAACATGCGTTCCAGCGCTTGTCGGTAAGCCGTTTTGGACGCCGAAAGCAGTCGCTCCCGCTGGCTGAGGCCGAACGTTTCCTCGATCGGTGCCGGCACGTCGCCGGTCTCGAACCCGGCCGGCAGGTCGCGTAACTGGTCGAGCGGACCGATGACGTTTTCGAGGTCGACATCGGTGACCTCGGTGCTTTTGAGCAACGCGTCCGCCGTCGTGCGATACTGGCCCATGGCCTGCGTGGTGGAGGCGATCAGCGACCTGTTGGCGGTGAAGCTCAGAGCCAGGGTGCCGAGGGCGGCCGCGGCTATCAATGCGATGGCGCTAAGCCCGGCAAATCGGGCGATCGCTGCACGTCTTGCAGCCGACTTGTCGTACGAGACCCATCCGGATTCGGCAAAAATGACGCCGGTCAGAAGATCATGCAGAAAGAAGCTTTTGCCGCTTCCGGAAAGATGGGCGCGGGAATTGCTGCCGAAGCTGCGGCCGATCGCACCCAACACCTGATCGATGGGCGTTCCCTCTTGCGTGCCTGACGAGAAATAGAGCCCGCGCAGGCTGGCATTCACCTGGCTGCGGCCCGGATCGAACAGGCTGGCGACAAAACTGGCAACTCGGCCCTTCAGCGCGCCAAACTGCGCCGGAAAGCCAAAGACCGATATGCGTGCGACCGGGTCAGTCTCTTCCTGAAGGCGGTCGGACATCTCCTCGACCAGGCGCCTTGCCAGTGCATCGAATTCGGCCGGCGCTTCGGCGGCCATGTTCTTGGTGCGATCGCTGGTCTGGAATGTCGCGCCCCAGACCCTGCGCCGGCGTGGCTCGTCGAAAGCGCCGAAATAGTCCATGAACCCGGAAACAAGATCGGCCTTGGTGAACAGCAGATACACCGGAAACTGGATTTTCAGTGTCTCGTGGATCTCCCGCAGCCGGCTGCGTATCTCGACGACATGAGTATTGAGCTGCTGATCGTCGAGGCCGATGAGATCAGCAAGGCTGATCGCCAGGATGACACCGTTGATCGGCTGGCGCGTGCGGTATTTCTTGAGCAGCGACAGGAAGGCGAGCCAGCTCTTGCTGTCGCTCTCGGCATGGGACTCCTGCGTCGTGTAGCGTCCGGCGGTGTCGATCAGCACGGCCTGGTCGGTGAACCACCAGTCGCAGGCGCGCGTTCCGCCAACGCCGGCGACCGGCTGGGCATCACCCGAACCGGCCAGCGGAAAATTCAGGCCCGAATTGACCAGTGCCGTCGTCTTGCCCGCGCCGGGCGGACCGATGATGATGTACCAGGGGACCTCATAGAGGAAATTGCGCTTGCCGCTCGACCGTTTGAGCGCGGCGATAGCCTCGTTCATGCGCGCCTCGAGCACCTGCGAGTCGTCGTTCCTGTCGTCATTGCGGGAAACGGCAGTCTCCAGCGCCTTTTGCGCCTTGCGCATCCGCCAGAAACGCAATCCATAGAACAGCGCCACGGCCGCCACGATCACGCCGATGATTGTCGCACGCAGCCAGACAGGCCCGAGAGGACGGCTATCGGCGAAGCGGATCAAAGGTCCGGCAAACCACACTGCCGCCGAAAAACCGGCGAGCGCGATCATGCTGAAGATCCGCAGCAGCCAACGCGTCATCGGCGCTCCCAACCGGCCGCGCTCACAATGTTTCCTCCTTGGCGATCATCACATCGACACGGCGGTTCCTGGCGCGGCCTTCCGGCGTCGCATTGTCGGCGATCGGCTCGTCCTCGCCCTTGCCGTCGACGGTCAGTCGCGAGGGATCGCTGAACTCCGGCGCCATCATCGTTTCGACGGCCTTCGCCCTGGCGACGGACAGGTCGAAGTTGGACTTGAACGGGCTCGATTTTCGCGGCTTCACATTGTCCGTATGGCCAACGATCCTGATCGGTCCGCGCTCGGGTTCCAGGGCGGCTGCGATATCAGCGGCAATGGGCTGGAACTCCGGTTTCGCATCGGCCTTGCCGGACTGGAACAGCAGGAGATTGTTGATTTCCACGACGATGAAGTCACCCTTCGTGCCCACGGTCAGCCCGCCGGCTTCGACGTCCTTGGCCAGTGCCGAACGGATGCGATCGATCTGCGTGGTCGTGGCTGCAGGCGGGGTGACTTTCACCTGTTCGGCCAGCGGCGCCACGCTGGCGCGCTCGATGGCGATCGGCGTCGATGGGTTGAGTGCCAGCAATTCGCCGGCAGTGGCGTCGCCTTCATTGGTGATGAAGACCCGCAGCGTGAAGAATGCCGCTGTCAGCAGCGCCGTCGCCGCTGCCGCAACAACCCAGAGCGGCAGGCGTGTCGATGACTGCGACATCGTCGCCGCCAGGCCCTGCCAGCGCGGCGAGATGTCCTCGTCGGCGCGGGGCCTGAAATAGCGAAGCGTTTCGTAGACGTCGCGCCGAACGCGTTCGAGATTGGTGTCTTCGCGTGTCAGGCCTCTATACTGCCCCTCGAACCCCAGCGACAGGCAGACATGCATCAGTTCCAGCAGGTCGTAATGTGCCTCCGGACTGGCCAGGATCTTGTTCAGCGCTTCGAAGAAGCCCGTGCCGTTGGGCTCGACGTGGAAGAACTGCAACAGCATGCTGTGCTGCGCCCAGGCGTCTTTGCGCGGCCAAGGCAGGTTGCCGATAAGATCGTCGGCGGTTTCGCAGAGGACGAACTTAGCAATCCGCGCATCCTCTTCGGCAACGCCTGCTTTCTCCAATGCCCTGTCGAACTTGTCGATCGCCTCAGCGACATGTTCGGCCAACGGCTCCGCCTGTCTCTCGACGGGGACAAGCCTGAGCTGGCCGAACAGCATCAGCAACGGTGCGGCCGCTGCAAGGATCGGGTTTGCCGCGGAATATCGGACGCTGTCGGTGACATTGAGCAGGGTCTCCTGCCGCAGAGCCAACGTCGGCGCCGCCGCGGAAGCGCCGCCTCCCGCCGCCACGGGAGGAGTTCCCTGATAAATCACGGTCCCGGATGTCCAGCCCGGCGGTGTATGCCGGCCGACACCGGGATCGAACACGGTCGATTCCTTGACCGGCGAGGGTTGCCCGCCATCCGCGACGGGCTCCTGAGCGACCGGCGCCGGCTTTCGCTCGCGCCGTGGCGTAGCGCGAATGACGGTCTTGTCCACCGGGCCGAAAGGATCGTCCTTCGAGCTCATGGCCGATCGTCCGTTCGCGCCCGGCACCCGCGCTCTTGCCGGGCGGGCGCAAGGCGGTTCGTGGTCAGGTAAAGCAAAGACGAGCCCTGCAGGCCAGGGCAGTGTCTTGAGGACGGTCGGCTACACCTTACTATCCCGCCGTATGATGACATTTGCCGTAGACCCCCAGGTCGATGAGCCTTACCCGCTTGGCGAATTGTCGTATGCGATCGTAATCCCGGAAACCCTCGATTGGAACCGGATGCCGCGCGCCGAAGACGTATCTTCGTCGGCTGCAGTGCTCCCCTGAAGCGCCTATTTCTGCTTGTCGGCTTTGGCATAGGCTTCGCTGAAATAGGCCAGGAATATGTCCAGCATGCCGTTCTCGTGTGCTTCCTCCATGGTTCGCCAGGTCGCGACAAAAGCGTCCCAGGCCTGGCTCTTTTTCGACGAGAACGATGTCGGCGGAAGCTTTCTTCCGATCGCTTCCGGGGATAAGTCGTCAAGCAGCCGCGACAGCGCCGCTTGCATGGCGGCATAGGTGGCGAATTCATGCGTCTTGAGATCGCGGAATGCATCCTCGATGCTGCGCCTGGCATCGAGATAGCCGGCCCGGCGCCGTGCGAACATGATTTCGAGGATGTCGTCGGTTCCCGGAACGAACTTCAGGGGATTGTTGTCGGCGGCGCTGATCATCGTTCGTTGCGTGCTCTTGGCCAGCATTTTCGCGGCCGCGCGCGCCTTCAGCAGCAAGGTCAGTTCCTCGACTACCGTCCGCAGCACCGCACCGATTTCGGCGGCAACTTCATGCGGGTCGCGCGATTGCAGCAATTCCGGCGAGATGCCGGCCGCGATCGCGATCTCCCGCAGCACTTCGTCTCTGGTCGAGGGCAAAGGCGGTTGCGATGGGAACGTCGATGCCGGACCGCGCTGCCCGGACCGTTGCTCCGCCGGATCGAAGAGCGGTCCATTTCCGAATTCCAGCGACCGGCCTGCCGCGACCGGCATTTCGTGCTGCGTCGAACCGTGGCTGGGATGGCCGGTCGTTACGCGCTCCTCGTCGATCGACACGAAGATGACATAACGGCCGATCAGCATCCGGTCGCCGTTGCCCAGCCGATGCGGGCCGGTCATGCGCTGGCTCGATCCGTTGATGTAGGTTCCGTTGCGCGAGACGTCGTGCAGCCAGAACGCGCCTGCCTCGTAGCGGACCTCGCAATGCCGGCCCGAGATGAACTTGTCGGGGTCCGACAAGGTCCAGTCGCAAGCATCGCGTCCGATCTCAAAGCTGCGATCCCGCGCCGCGTAGCCGGTCGAGATGCCCGTAGGCAAGGCGTCGACATTGTTGATTTGCAGACTGATGTACATCCAGGATCGCCGTCGAACACTGACCGATACTCCACATTCTAGCAGTTTGCACATCCAACAGGACAGCAGCGTTTCGAGGCGATGCGTCGACATGGTAAGGTTTTTCCGCCGTGCGTCCTCTTTGGTCGGCGCGACAACATGTGGTAGGCTCAACATGGCCTGGTGCGGCGGGCCTGAAAGTTCCTGATGAGATGGCGGGAACTTCAAATCCACCGCGCCGGCGGCCGCGTCCAGGAGGGGCACGACCCATGCCGAACGAACGTGCCACGGTTGTGCAGACACCGGTCGGCGCCGAGCTGACCTTCACGCATCTTGTCGGGCGCGACGAGATCAGCCGCTGCTTTGCCTATACGGTTGGCTTCGTCGGGCCCAGTTCCGACATCGATCCGCTGAAGATGCTGGGCGGCGTGGTTTCGGTCGAAGGCGAATCCGATCCGAAACGGTGGTTCAGCGGCCTGGTGTCCGAATTTCGCCTGACCCGCATCGAGGACCGGCTGGCCTACTACGAAGCGATCGTCAGGCCGTGGCTCTGGTTCCTCGGGAATGCAACCGATTGCCGGATCTTTCAGAACATGACGGCCGTCGAGATCGTCGAAAAGATCTTCTCGAAATACGGTACGGCGAAATTCGAGAAGCGGCTGCAGGGTTCGTACCCGTCGCGCGAATATTGTGTCCAGTACGACGAGAGCGATCTCGATTTCGTGCAGCGCCTGCTCGAGCACGAAGGTATTTTTTATTTCTTCGAGCATGACGAGGGCAAGCACACGCTCGTGCTGTGCGACGCGATGAGCAAGCTGAAGCCGGCGCCGGGTTACGAGAAGATACCTTATAATTTCGAGGGACAGGGCTCGCGGCGCGACGTCGAATACATCACCGAATGGATTCCGGGCAGTTCGGTGCGGCCCGGCGCCTATGCCCACACCGACTATGATTTCAAGAAGCCTGGCGCCGACCTGATGGCGAAGTCTGCCCAGCCGTTCAGCCACAAGGAAGCCTCCGGCGAGAATTATCGCCAGCCTGGCGCGCATCTCGATGTCGGGCGCGGCGACACCCTGGCCGGTATCCGGCGTGAGGAACTCCAGGCCGTGCACCAGCGCATCACTGCGGTCGGAACCGTGCGCGGCCTCCATTCCGGCTGCACCTTCAAGTTGGAAAGCTTTCCGCGCGATGACCAGAACCAGGAGTATCTGGTGGTCAGCGCCGAATACAGGTTGTTCGATCCGGGCTACAGAACCCAGAACGAGGCCCACATCGAGAATTACAAGATCGTGCTGGGTGTCGCGCCGACTGCCTTGCCCTATCGCCCGCCACGCATCACGTCACAGCCGATCATGCGCGGGCCGCAGACGGCGACGGTGGTCGGCCCTTCGGGCGAGGAGATATTCACCGACAAATATGCCCGGGTGAAGGTGCAGTTCCACTGGGACCGTCTGGGCAAGAAGAACGAAAACAGTTCCTGCTTCGTGCGTGTTTCGCAGACCTGGGCCGGCAGCGGCTGGGGCTTCATCCAGATACCGCGCATCGGCCAGGAGGTGATCGTCGACTTCCTTGAGGGCGACCCCGACCTGCCGATCATCACCGGCAGGGTCTACAACGCCTCGCAGATGCCGCCCTACGGCTTGCCGGGCAACGCAACGCAATCGGGCTGGAAATCCAACTCTTCGAAAGGTGGCGGCGGTTACAACGAGCTGATGTTCGAGGACAAGGCCGGCTCCGAACTGGTCAATTTCCAGGCGCAGAAGGACCACCACCTTCTCATCAAGCACGACCGCACCAAGCTGGTCCAGCACGACCAGTCCGACCGCATCGACCATGACGCCAAGCATTCCGTCGGCCACAACCTCGACGAGGACGTCGGCAACAACAAGACGGTTAAGGTCGGCGTCGACCAGACCACGAATATCGGCTCGAACGACACCGAGACGGTGGGCAAGAACCGGTCGCTGACGGTGGGGTCGAATGAGACGATAGGCATCGGTTCGAACTCGACGGAGACGATCGGCTCCAACCACTCTCAGACGGTGGGGATTGTCCAGACGGTGACTGTTGGCGCTGCCCGCATCGATACGGTCGGTGCATCCGAGACACGAAGCGTTGGCGGGCCGCAAACAAACACCATCGGCGCAACACGGTCCGTCACTGTCGGGCTCAGTCAGAGCCATAGCATCGGCACCGCGGATAGCTGGAACGTGGGAGCGGCGCAAACGATCAATGTCGGAGCTGACCAGAGTATCACCGTTGGCAGCGCCCAAACCTTCAGCGTCGGCGCGGCACGTAGCGTCAGCATTGCCGCCGACGACAGCACCGAAATCGGCGGGGGCCACGCACTCAAGGTCGGCAAGGGCAGCGGTATTCAAGTTGCCGAAGACAGTTCGATCAAGGTCGGCAAGAAGTTGATGATCGATGCCGGCGACGAGATCACGCTGATATGCGGCGACGCCTCCATCACCATGAAAAAGGATGGCACGATTTCCATCAAAGGCAAGGATATCCGCATCCAAGGCAGCGGCGATGTCCAGGTCAAAGCTGACGGCGACGTCAAGATCAAGGGTAGCAATGTCTTCAACAACTGAAATGACTGGACGCGACGAATCGGTCGAACGCATCGACGGTGTCGTTATCGGGCTGCTGATCGGCTTCGAGGATGGCGCGCCGCTCGTGGTGTTCGTCGGCAATCCCGGCGAGACGGCACTCAGGGCCCGCAGCCTGGCAAGGCTCGACTCCTCGGCGGTCGGCGCGGAGGTGGCGCTGCTCTTCGAAGGTGGCGATCCGAGCCGCCCGCTCGTCGTCGGACGTATTGTGGATCCTGCACACCCGAGTGACCAAGTGCAGGTGGTTCGCGACGGCGAAACAGTGACGCTGAATGCCAAGGAGCGCATTGAACTGCGTTGCGGCCTGGCCTCCATTATTCTGGAGAAGAATGGTCGCATCTCGATACGCGGCAGTCAGCTGAGCAGCCAGGCAAGCGGCGTGAACCGTGTGCGGGGCGCGGCTGTTCACCTCAATTGAGAACTCCATGCAGCGGATTGCAACGATCCCGGCGATTATTGAGCAGCATGTCGAGGACGCCGCGTTCCTGTGGCACCGTCGTGCGCGGGAGATCGATGGCCACCTGATGGGGCCTTTCGATATAGGCCGCATCGACCAGCGGCTCGACGCCAATCTCGACGGGCTGTTCGCAGCCGGCCAGGCGGCGTGGGACCTCGTGACGGCACGCTTTGCCGACTACCAGGAGCCGCCCGAACTGTTTTTACTCGGGGCCTTGGCGTTCGAATGGCAATCCGCGCCCGCCATCAGGTTTGCCCTTGAGAGCGCGGGACCGCTTGGGAAGTCCGGGTTGTCGGCGCTGTCCGGCGCGGTTGCGCGCAGCTCGCCGGACAGGTTGAAGCCGTTCGTTGCGCGTTGGCTGAATTCGACGGTCGCAACGGAGCGTGCATTGGGGGTTGGCGCGCTGTACCACCATGAAGTCGATCCCGGGCCTAGGCTCGCGGAACTGCTGACTGACCGCGACGCTGAAGTGCGGCGCAGGGCGCTGAAGCTCGCGGGTGCGCGGCGGCGTCGGGATGTGATCGTCGAGGTTGCGGCATGTATGGAAGCGCGTGGCGCGGAGGAACGGCTGCAGGCGGCGGTAGCGGCATGCCTGCTGGGCGAGGCTCGGCTGGCGCAACCCGTGCTAGACAAGATGTTGCTAGGCTATCCGGAGTTTGCTGGAGCCGTCATGGACATTCGGCTGCTCACCACGCCGTCGATCGCGACGCGGTCATGGTGGCAGCAGTTCGTATCCACCTCGGCAACGCGGGAGGCGGCAGTCGCGGCGAGCGGACTGATGGGTGACATGGCGATCATGCCCTGGCTGATCGAGAAGATGCAGTCGCCGGAACTCGTTTATGCAGCGGGGCTCGCCCTGCGCGACTTGATCGAGATTGACTTCAACGACACCGACGTGTTCGTCACGGACCCAGCCAAGCTGGGGCCGGAGTTCGAGACTATAGAGGTGACGCCGCTGCCTTCCGCTTCGCGGGCCCAAGCCTGGTGGGACAATGGGAAAGGCCCGGCGAGGTTCGATAAATTTCAGTCAATGCGGAGGCTGAAGCTGGATGCAATGAGGAAGGCGCTTGCTAACGCGGAGCTTGCGATGGTCAACTGGCGGCGTTCTCGCCCGATTCCGGCCTGGATGTGAGAACCGCCCGAGGGCGCGAGGCGGTTCAATCACCCACTGACGACCTGGCTGACCAGCGCGGCGGCACGCATGCCGGCTTCGGATGCGGCCTCGCACATGGCGACACGGCCGGGAGCATAGGCCTTGGCGAAACTGTCGGCGGCAATGAGCAGGGTCAGCGCACCGGCACCGGCGCCGATGTCGCCGATCGTCATTGCGGGATAGGCCATCGGAAAGGTCTCGCGGCGCGTTCGGTAGAAGCGTGCACGCCCGATCAATGTCTCCCACGCGCTGTACCGTTCGCCATTGTCGTTGCCAACAATGAACTTGATGTCGGACTCGGTCGGCCCCTTGTCTTCGATCGCGGTACGGCAGGCAGCCACCAACGCCCTGCCTTGGCTGTTGTTCTCCGACAACACGGAGTTTTCCTCCATCGCGGCGCCGACCCCGTGAATGGCGCACTGGGCGGCCAAACCGCGACCGGGCGAGCGGCGCAGGCAGACGACGGCGGCACCTTCGCCCGGCACAAGACCCTGCGCATTGTCCTCGGCCTTCAGGCGGTTGGCGGCCATGAGCCGGGCGATATCCTTGTCGTTCACCAGGCTGTCGACGCCACCCAGCAGAACCTGCTCGACTCCTGGCGTGGCCAGGAGGTCCGCCGCCCGATCCAGCAACCCGATACAGGCCGCGGCGCCACCGTCGAAGACGCGCGAGGAGGGATGGAACCTTTCGCCCAGGTTGTCTTGCAGACCGGCAAGAAACTGGCTGGCCGGTATCTCCGAGAAAGCCAGATGGTCCCGGAACGCCTCCGGCGTTACCAACAGCAGAGCGCTGGCTCCAGCAGAAACACCGCCTTTTTCGAGCGCCTCGCCGACCGCGCGCGCAGCCATGCTAGTGAGCCACACGTTCTCGGTGAGGCGAAGGGAATAGTGCGAGGGGATGCGGGAAACGGTCTGATCTTCGCCGAACGGGTCGGTTAGGGTACGCCGCTCGAACGCTGAAAGACTGGCCCGGATTGCCGCAAGTGTCTGGCGCGCATTGAGGCCAGCTGGTGTCACGGCGCCACCGCCCATGATGTAGATCGGAGCCCTCAGCCCAGCCATGTCGCCCTCGCGGCGATCAGTCCGTCGTCGCCGCGCGGGCTGAGATAGGCCTTGCGCTTGCGTCGCGCGAGGAGAAAGGCGGGCGTCACATGGCCGAAGACGATCTCCCTGAGCGCGGGCGTGTTGCGCCTGGTGACGATGGACAAGCGCGACTTCAGCGTGACGCGGCGCAAATCCGGCTCGATGACAACCGTGTCGATGTGGAAAGCCCAATCCTCCGCACGGTCGTCGTAAAGAAGGCGGATCGGAGCCATGACACGCGGCAGCCGGAAGTTCCAGCGGCCGTCTGGCGTCATGCCGATGACGCTGACCTCCTCGCCTTCGTTCAGATACTGCAACTGCTGATCGGCGGGCGCGCAGAGATTGTGGCGCGGATCGAAATCCCTTGGCGCAAGAGGCCACTGATTGTCGATCCAGGCTTGATCGTAAGTGCCCGCTAGCGGCAGCCTTGGATGCCAGCCACGTCCGATCACGCCAAACCCGGCCGGTCTTGGCCGATCGGACGGGCTACGGAACGGCTCACTCGCATAGGTGACGTTGGGTGCATGCGTCTTCACGGCCTTGTCAGCGGAGCGCGCATGATGGAAGCCGACGCCAAGCGGGTTACGCGGATCAGTCCTGCCGCGGTCATCGGTACCGCCGTAAGCGCGCTCGTAGATGATCGGCATCCTCGCGAAGGGATGTGGCTGGCTGTAGCCGCCCGCATCATAGAGGCGATCGCCGCTCACGTTGAGTACCTTACGGATGCTGGCCACCTTCAACCCGACCTGCATCTCTTGGACGCGCCCCTCGCGCGGCGCATATGCCTGGCCGTTCAAGATAATGTCGATCCCCGGCTTGGTCCAGGCGATCTCGCCTTCATAGCGGGTTGACGAGCAGGCAGGGTCGCCGAATGGCACGTCGCCGAAGCTCACCGGCAGTTGTTGCACCGCTGGCTGAAATCGCGTGGCATCCCCCGGCATATCGAAGCTGGCCGAGAAAACCGCCAGGAAAACCTCGTTACCGTCAGCATTTGCCTGGACAAAGGTGCCGGCGACGAACGGCGTGCGATTCTCGATCCAGACCGCGAACATCATGGATCAGCACCAATTGCCTTTTTCGTTCTGGCCGATCGGCCAGTAGGGCATACAGGCGACGAGCTTGACCAACTCGGTCTTGCCTGCATCGATCAGCCATTGCAGCAGGAAGATTTCGGCCGCGACGCCAGTTTCTTCACCCGCGCTGACGTTGATCGTGACGCATTTCAGCCAGTAGCGGCGTATCACCCAGACCACCTGCGGACTGGCCGCCGCACCCGCGACGCGGTCATCGAAGGCTTTCTCGAGGGCCTTCTCGCGGCTGCCCTGGAGCTCCTCTTCGGTGGAAATGATGTCTGCCCACCACTCGACGGCGATGTCGTAGGCGTCCGTCAACTCCGCCTCATACTCGGCGAACAAGGTCCTGTGCGTCGGGCTGGCCTCGTCGTGCTTGCGAGCGACGCGGATATCTTGCGGCGGGGCGACATCACGGGGCTGCGCGAGCAAGCGTCTGATACCGAGATCTGAACTGTAGCGTGTGATCAGGGCCACTATTCAACCTCGTCTTCGGGGTTCATGGCCATCGGCACAAAGCACAGGCCATCGATGAGGGGTTGGAGTTCCGGGGCAAAATGCCGGACATTGATGATGAGGATTTCGACCGGCCACTCGAAAGCCCGACTTCGGCCACCGCTATCGACGCCCCACTTCTCTTCGGGCTCATCGCCCTCGGGGCGTTGCGCATTGTTCCAGGCCACAATCTCAAGGTAATGCTTGCGGAAGATCGCCAGCACCCGTGGGTGCCCCGCGATCCCGGTCGGCCAGCGTTTCCAGACGGCCTGTCCTTCGTCGGCGATCATGTCATCCCACCAATCCTCCAATTCGGGCTGGATGGCGATAAGTTCGCTGATGTAGCTGTCTCTGATTTCTTCTATACCGCGCATCACTCGTCACCCAATTGCCACGGGCATATCGTCGATAAAGTTCTTGGCATATTTCGCGGCCGGAGAGCCTTGCGACGTCGAGCATCGACCACAATGGGGTTTGACCGATTCCGGCGTCGAGAAATGAGCCAGGAAGGCGTCGGGCGATTTCTCCATGTTACACCCACCCATCTCCCACGCAACGCAGAGCGGCGGTTGATGATCATGGACCATCTCCTGCTTCATCTCGTCGTTGGGAGGTGTTGGAACCAGTTTTGAGTAGCGACCCCGTCGGGTCTTCTTGCATTGCCAACAGGCCTTGCCGTTGACCTTGGCCGACTGGTCATCGGTGCGTTTTGGACGGTGCGCGACCCGGTCATATTTGACCGCGCATTTCGTCGTCTTCTGATCCGTGGTCAACGTTGCCAGAAACTTGTTGAACGCGGCCGGGTTGACGCAATTGGGCGGCGGGTCACTGGCG
This sequence comes from Mesorhizobium sp. P2_E9, assembly GCF_056403815.1. Classification (NCBI taxonomy): domain Bacteria; kingdom Pseudomonadati; phylum Pseudomonadota; class Alphaproteobacteria; order Hyphomicrobiales; family Phyllobacteriaceae; genus Mesorhizobium; species Mesorhizobium sp. P2_E9. Next base: position 444,785 of record NZ_JBFUET010000002.1, on the reverse strand, counting down.
GTGTTCTGGTCCATCGTGTCGCCATGACGATCGACGCCCTTGCCTTCCGCCTTCACCGTGAACGACCATAGTTTGAAGACGCCCTTGCCCTTGATCTGATGGGTTATGACTCCCGCGCCGAGGCCTTGCGTTGCCGGCTCGTTGCCGGTGCTGGTCGAGATTTCCGACGCATTCTCGATAGCTGTCGGCTCGCCGTCGATCTTGACGCTCTTGGTGCCTTTGGTCAGGTCGGATGACGACAGCATATTGACGTAGGGAACCGGAACCGGACCCGCGGGTGGGGATGGCGGCGACAGACAGACATCGCCGGGCGCAATGCCCTGGCCGTTGCTGCCCTTGTGGAAAAAGCCCATCTTCTCGGCATAGACGCTGAGCCCCATGATCAGGACTCCTGTGACACGGCACGCGCCGCGCGCATTGCCGGCAGCGCGTTGTTGGCGAGGTCATGAATGTCAGCGAAGGCGAGTTCACGCACCTCCCAGTCATCCGTCCAGAAAACAATGCGCTTCAGTGCGGAGAACTGTCTTGGCGGTTCCAGCGCTCGCAGGCGCGCCGCGATGTATTGCTGGTCCCAAAGCTCCTTCACAGTCAGATTGGCGATGTCCGCCATGCCCTTGAACCAGGGATCCGCTGCCTCTGGCATTGCGCCAATGCTCACAACAGCGAAAGGATAGCGGCGACCGACACGGTCCTGGCTCATGCGCCAGGCACCGGCGCAGGGTTTTTCGCCAAAAATCGCGCCCTGGATGACGAAGCGCCAGACGCGGTCATCGAGGTCCTCGTGCTCGTCCGGCCGCGCGCGTAATTCCATCGATATCCAGCGGTCCCAGCGGTCGATGAAAGTCCGCGGCAGGTTGGCGGCGACGAAATCTCCGGTCGCCGGGATCTTGCCGAAGTATCCGGTGTTCATATCTGCGGCGGACATGAGAATTTCTTGAACATCTGCAGATTGTAGGGGTTCTCGACGCTGGCGGCCTTGAGTTCGAAATCGGCCCACATTCCCTTCGTGCCCAGGCGCAGGCTGTAGACATCGGACAGCGACGTGCCGGCGAAACGGCCATTGCGCAGCATCCTCAGCCAGGCCCAGCTGCCAGTCTCGTTGAGCATGATTTCGGGCGAACCGTCGATCGGCTGGAAGGCGAGCGAAATGACCCCGGTGCCGTCCTTGCCCGGCCAGGTCATCGGTTGCGGCCGCGTCGCGTTGTTGAAATAGACGAGGGTCTGACCATCGAGATTGAGCGTGACCCGCGTGACGTTGGGAGACAGGTCCTTCGGTTCGAGCGTGAAGCTCATCACCGGTCCGGTCCCGCCGGGAAAGAGATCGTCGCGGATATGCCTGGCCTGCTCGAACGCCGCCAGCGCCGAAGGATCGAGGCCGAAATCGGCGCGCCATTTCCACGGCTGGCTGGTGGTGTCGACATAGTTGATCAGGTGGTCGTTGATGAAGCCGTCGATCAGCCCGGCCGGTCCGAACAGGCGGGCGAAATCTCGCACATTGACGTCCACCGCGCTGTCGGGGCTGAACGGATAGCGGTCGTTGAGCGCGGCCTGGCAGAACGGCAGTATATCCGCCCGCCAGATGGCGTTGAGCTCCGAAGTGACCGCCTTCTGGGTCAAATTGCTGGTGTCGCCGGCAATGCCGCTAAGCCAGACGTTGATAGGGTCGGGCAGGATCTGTGCCTGCCTGGCGACCGCACCCGTCAGCTCGGCAAGGCCACCCTGCTTCTTGATGGCGTCCTGCGGATTGGGGTTGGCGGTGACCGTCTGCAGCACATTCGACAGCGCGGTCAGGGCGACAACGGCGGCATCGAGCGCCGGCGGCTGGCCGTCGACCTCGGCAATGGTGCTCTTCAGCGGCTTGAAATGTTCGGCCACCAGATTGCCGGTCAGGTCCACCTCGCTGGCGGATCCGGCGCGGGGCAGCAGTTTCGCACCGCTTGTCGCCAGCTTGCCGAGTTTGCCCAGCTTGCCGAGCAGTTTCGAGGCGCCCTTGGCCGCTGCCTTGTCGTCGGCGGCTGCGTCGTCGGAGCGCGTCAATTCGGTCTCCTGCACGACCGCGGTCAGCAGCCGCTTCAGCGCTGAATCGGCACTCGAGAGATCCTTCAGATTTTCACTGGCGACATTGAGATCGGTCAATGGCGCGAGCCGCATGTCGCGCAGGAAGCTGTCCCATTGCGCAATGTAGTCGTCATAGTAGAGCTTCAGAATATCTTCGGACAACGCAGAGACCGAGGTCTCGGAATTCTCCGAGCAGCCGCCGGCGAAAACCGCGCGATCGAGTGCCGCCTGGGCGGCGACATCGTCGATGCGGTCGAGAATGGCGTCGTGGAAGCCGGCATAGGTGAAGGCGCCGGCAATGCCGACGCGAAGCGTCTTGTCGGAACGCCGCGCAAACACCTTGCCACCATTGGGACCGGCGAAATTGGCCGGGATCCACTCCTTGAGCCCGGCCACCTCCGGATCGGCCAGCAACTGCTTGTAGGCCCGTGCCGGCAACGAGATCGTGCACACTGTTTTCAGCGCTTCGGCGACCAGCGCCTGGTCGGGCGCGACATAGCTTTCGTCGACCGCCATGCGGCGGATGGCGGCAAGCTGATGCTCTTCGGCATCGGCGGTCGGAAAGGGTGCCGCGGCCGCGAATTCCTGCAGGCTGTTCACCCACCAGTTCTGGGCGAAGTCGGAGTCCATCTGCGACAGGCCCGTCATCATGCGATAGGTCTTGAGAGCCCCGAGCATGAAGTCAGGATCGCGGATCTGCCGCCACATGGTCGCCTCGAGCAGCGCCACCATGCGCGGCTCGAGCACGTTGCGGAGCGCATGGTCGTATGTGTCGGTCTGTGCCCGCACCAGTTCCGCCGAGGCCGATGGCCCCAGCAGATCCTGGGGGGCGCCCGGCGGTGCTGTCCGGGCATTCGCGACCGCGTCCATCGCCTCGAGCGCGCCGTCGATGGCAGGCTGCTGCACCGACGCCGGATTTGCGGCTGTTGCGGTCAGCGGCGTTTGCAGAGCCTCGAACTGGCTCGCCTGCGCCGTGATCGCGTTGCGGTTGTCAAAATAGGACCAGGTGAACAGCCCGCCGGCCAGCAAGGCCGCCGCCGCACATGCAGCCGCCGCACCGCGCCAGATCCAGGCGCGGCGGCGCTGCGCCAGCGGGTCGAACGTGCCGAGGCCGGCTTCCCTGAAGATGACCTCGGTGAGCAGGTTCTTCAGGAAGAAGCTGCGTTTCTCGACCCTTGGTGCGGGCAGCGCCCGCCGTGGCGGCAGGCCGAAGGACGACGACAGCGCCGCGGTCAGCCGGTCGATGGGCGCGCCTTCCTGCGTTGCTGATGTCAGATAGAGGCCGCGCAGCCAGGCGGCCTCTTCATAGCGGCTTTCGCCGAACATCGCCTCGACCAGCACCTGGATCGGTTCGGACAGGCTGGAAAGCTGGGCTGGAAACCTGAAGATCTCGGCGCGGGCGGCGAGCTTGTCCTCGTCCTCCAGGCGCGGCACCAGCCGCCGCTCGAGTTCCGTCGCCAGCGTCGAAATTTCGCGTTCGATGGTCTTGGCATCGACGCGCGCATCCAGCGCGAAGGTCGTTCCCCAGACCTGCTCGCGCGAAGCAGTGGACAGGCCGCCGAAGAAAGCCTCGAAACCCTTGATCAGGTCGGCCTTGGTCAGCATCAGATAGACCGGAAGGCGGATTTCGAGCCGGTCGTTGAGTTCGGCCAGCCGGCGGCGGATCTTGCGGCCGTGCGCCTTGATGGCTTCATCGCCCTCCGAAAGCACATCGATCGAGAGCGCGACGATCACGCCGTTCAGCGCGCGGCGGCCGCGATGCTTCTTCAGAAGGTCGAGGAAGCCCAGCCATTCCGCCGCGTCGACGTCAGGCTGGCTCTCCTGCTGGACATAGCGGCCGGCGGTGTCGATCAGAACCGCGCTCTCGGAAAAGAACCAGTCGCAGTTGCGCGTGCCGCCGACGCCTTGCAAATCGTCGGTGAGGTCGATCGGAAAATTCAGTCCGGACTGCCGCAGGGCCGTGGTCTTGCCGGTGGCCGGCGGCCCGACGATCACGTACCACGGCATCTCGCGCAGGAACTTGCGTCCGCCGAGCTTGCGCCGCTTCAGTTCGGCCATCACCTCGGCGAATTTGGCCCCCACGGCCGCGACGTTCTCTTCGCCGGGACTGAGCGGCTTTTCCGCCACGGGTGCTGCGATCTCGGCGACGAACATGCGGTTGGCGCGGATCGCCCGGCGCTGGGCGACGATCAGCCAGATCAGCCACAGGATGATCAGCCCCGCGATCATGGCAATGCGCACATTGTCGGAATCGAAAGGCGAATAGGGACCGACCCTGACGATCGGACCGAACACCCAGATGACCAGGGAAAGCAGCGTGATGCCGATCAGCGTCCACAGCCAGCGCGATGTCAGGACCGCCCAGAGGAAGCGCAGGATGAACATCTCACAGCCTCTTTTCGACGAGCACCTCGACGCGGCGGTTCAAGGCTCGCCCCTCGCGCGTGCTGTCGCTGGCCACCGGGTCCGTGGCCGCACGGCCCTCGGAATGGACGCGGTCCTGCGGCACCCCGTTCTGGACCAGCATGTCGGCGATCGTCTGGGCGCGCGCCTCCGACAGGCGTTGGTTGGTCGACAGCGGATTGGTCTTTTGCAGGGGAACGCCGTCCGTATGACCTATCACCGTGATGTTCCCGATCAACTCCTGATTGGCCAGGATCACCTTGGCGATCGAAGCGATCAAGGGCTCGAAGCCGTCGCTCAGTTGCGGCCGCGACGACTGGAACAGTTCGGGGTTGGAAGCCTGGATGATCAGCTTGGCCAGCGAGACGCTCTCGGTGCCGCTGAGCGCGGATTTGAGGTCGGCCGGCGCCCCGGCCTGGAATTCCGGCAACAGCGCAAAATCCACTTTTTCCGGCGGCGGGGCGTCGACCTTGGGCGACGTCCGGCTGATGTCGCCGCGTTCGGGCGGCGGCAGCGCGCGCACAAGGGCTGATAGTTCGACCGCCTGGCTGCTCAGGCCCATCGACAGCCCGATATGGATGGCCGTGGCGACAACCGCCGCACCGAGCGCCATGACCCAGATCGGCACGATGAAGCGCTGCGGTTCGTCGGAGGCGATGACGCCCTTCCAGTTTGGCGACAGCGGCGCGCCCTCGGCGTCGGCATCGCGCAGGAAGCGTGCTGCGGCCACGCGAACGGCGTTGAGCGAGCGGTCGCCTGAGCGGCCGGGCACGCGATACTTGCCGCGGAAGCCGAGCGCCATGCAGTCATACTGCAGCTCCAGCAATTCGCGATCGCGGTTGGGATGGCGTTCGAGTTCGTCGAGACGCGTGAAGAATTGCGTGCCGGCATCGACGTCGCCACGCAGCATGACCACAAGCGGCTGCCGTGGCCAGGCGCTGGCCCCGCCCCAGGGCGTGTTCAGGGCGAGATCGTCGAGCAACGCCGCCACGACCCAGGCTGCCTGATCGGCACGCTCCATCGAGGATCCCGTCGACATTGCCGTATCGCGTGCCCGAACCAGTTCTTCGAGCAATCGGGTGCGCAGTGCTTCCGGGTTTTCCGGCGCCAGCGCGCTTTCAAGCTCGGGCGCGAATTCAAGCAGGGGCGCGAATGCGTTGACGAGCGCGTTCGGATGGGTGCGAGACCGCTTCACCGCCGCGCCCGGCAAGAGCGGCGCCATCGGCCGCGGCGTCGGCGCGCCGGACAATCGTATGCGGGTGCGCTCGCGATCCTCCGACAGTCCGAAAGGATCATCGCGGCTCATCATCTCACCTGTTCACCGAGTAGCAGTCCACCTGCGGCTCGCTTGGCAACACGCCCGAAACGCCGATGACGAAGCCGGGGGCATCGAGCAGCGACGCCCAGTGCTCGCTTTTCTGATCCAGTTCGAGGCACAGCCGATCGCCGTCGTAGGGGATCTCGCGCGGCTGGGAATGAAGCGGCTTCAGCGGAATGCCGGGCAGACGCGATTTCCACAGGCCCTCGAACTGGTCGGCCGAGCCGACAGTCGCCTGATTGACGAAGATCTTGCGCAGCGCGTCTTCCGACAGCTCCGAACCGACGCGGATGACGATGCGGCTGGCCACCAGCAGCTTCGGGTTGTCGATGCGGATTTTCCAGACATTGGTCGAATGCCGCATGACCGGCAGCGCACGCGATTTCGGCTCGATGTAGCGCAGGCTGAGGATGAGCGAGCGCAGCGCATCCGCCAGCGCCATGTAGGCGGGGCCGGGCGCCATGTGATCGTAAGCCGGCAACTCGCCCAGCCGCCGCGCGCTCGAGCCGTAGGTCGCCATCGAACCGGCGAGCCCGGCAAGCTCCAGGTAAAGCTCGGCCGGATGGAAGACATCCTGCGCCAGCATGTGGGCCAGCCGCGGCCGAGCCGCATTGGCGAGGTTGAGCATCAGCAGGTCTTCGACGCTGCGCCCCGGTCCGCCCATGACCATCTTGCCATGCGCTTCGGCGATCTGGTCGAGGCCGGTGACGACTTCCAGCAGCAATTGCCGATACCAGGCCACCGCGCCGGTCACCAGCGTCGGCGGCAGGAAGGTCTCGTCCAGCGAGACGCCGCCATCGGCTCGAACACCCTTGAGGTCGGCGATCGGCAGGGCGGTGTAGCCGCCGACCGACTTGCCGGGCGCCAGCAGCAGCGCCTGCGGACGGGCGATTTCGATTTCTTCAGGGTCCGAACCGCCCTGGACGGCGTCGCGTACCGAAACGATCCGCCCATGGTAGCGCGCTCCCGAGGCGGCGGCGTGTGCGGGATCGAAGCCGACACCGCCGGGAGGCTCGAGCGGCAAGGCGACCAGCACCGGTCCCGCAGCCGTATCTGAGGTGACCGGCAACGGCCGCGGTGCGTCCATCATCTCTGGAATGGCGAAGGGCGTCCCGTCCGGGAAGATGCCGCGAGCCGACAGGATGGCGACCTGACCGGCGTCGAGCAGCGCCTGGTCCAGCGTCAGCTGCTGAAAGCCGAACGTATGCAACTGCCCGGCCTGCAACACGCCGCGCACCGTCGCCTCGAAGAAGCGATCCTGCTGCTGGAAATGCTGGGTCCGCAGGAAAAGCCCTTCGGACCACAGCACCCTGTTTGCATCGCTCATGCCGCTACTCTCTGCATCGAGCTCCCCTTGCCCTGGCCGTCAGGCGGAAATACCGCCGCTGCCAAGCGAGACATTGATCGTGAATTTCGATCCCGACGACACGGACTTGGTCGTGCGCCAGTTCCTGCCGGTGGGGTCGCGGATCAGTGCGACGAAGCCCAGCGCCGTCGCGTCCGGCTCGACGGTGATGGTCTTGGACGCGGATTTACCCGGCCCGACGGCGATCTGGTCGGATCCGATGAGATCGCCTGCCAGCGCCGAGCCGGCATCGCCCTGCAGGGCAAAGTAGTCGGCGGAGTTGAATTTGCCGGTGCTGCGCAGCCGCATGACGAGAACTGTCACCGGCCGGTCGCCGCCGCCCGGTCCCGGGTTCATGCCGGCCCCGCCGGTCACGTTGACGGTGATCACCGAAGGTTTCGGCGGACCGCTCTGACAAGCCGCAAGCAGTCCGGTCGCGCCCAAGGCAACGATAAATTCGCGTCGGTCGATCATGTCTTACTCCTCCTCATATGCGTCCCGAAAATCGGCGCCGATTTCGCCAAGAAAGCTCTTTTCCGCGCTCTCGGCGATTTCACGATGGCGTTTCTGGTAGAGCTCCCACAGCTTGGCGCCGCGCCCGCCCGAAAGTAGCGTGCCGATCGCCGAATTCGATTTCAGCTCTTCCTCGATTGCTGCCGGGTCAAAACGGTCGACCATCCGACGCAAGGCAGCCTGCACGCCGCGCCAGGCGCGCACGTGGTGTTGCGCGAGATCGCGGACCGCGTCGGCGATAGCCGCTTCGCCGGCGAGAAAGCCGGGGCTGCGCTCGGCGATAAGCGTGACGATGGCGTCGTCGACCGTCGGCAGGAACTTGAGCGGATTGACTTCGGAAGCCCCGACCACGGTCTGGGCGACACGGGCGTTGCCCTTTTCCTCGGCCCGCTTGCGCAGAAGCTGCATCAGGCCTTCCATCATCAGCCGGTATTCGCGGCCGAACTTCTCCATTTCCGCGATACTGTCGCGCTCCGGGAAATCAGCTTCATCGATGCCCATGCCGCGCAGGAATGCGGAGCGAAGCGCCATGTCCCCCAGTTGCGCCGCTGCCGGCAGGCGGGCAGGTTTTGCGGCAGCGCCCGTCCGCACTGGAGGAAGGGCGTCTGCTGCCGGCACAGGCAGATCCCAGGGATTGGCGGATTGCGGTCGTGGGGCGATGCGCTCACGCTGTGCGTTCGAGACGACGCCGTTTGCCGAACTGGAAACGGCCGCTGGTCCAAAACCAAAGTCATCCTTGAATTCGGATGGCTTTCCGGCGGCGGGTTCGGTTGGGCGGTTAACAGAAGGCGCCGGGTCGAGGCTGAACGGATCCGCGAAGGTTGGTGTGTTGCCAGTTTCGGGACGAGGGCCAACGCCCATCGACCCAGGCGTCGAAACCGGATCGAGGCTGAACGGATCATCGAAAGCAGGCGAGCTGCGCTGGCCGGAGGCGGCACGCTCGAACGCGCCCGCAACCGGCTGCTCGAACGGGTTTGGCAGATCGGCCGGACGTGGCCGTCGCGGCTCTTCCTCGACCTTGGCGGAAAAGAAGTCGTCACTGCCGATGCTTATCGGCGTCCGCGATGCCGGCGGCAGGCGTTCGGGAACCGGCTGGCTGGCTGCCGGTGCCTGGGCGGTTGGCGCCTGCAGGTCGACATAGACGACATAGTCGCCAAGTCTCAGCCGCATGCCGCTTTGAAGGCGCGTCGACTGGCCGGCACCAAGCGGGCTGTCTGAGTCGTTTATGTACAGCCCACTGCTCGACGTGTCGGTAACGAAATAGCCGTCTCGCCCGCCCGTGATCTTGCAATGGGCGCGGGAAACGAACATGTCGGGATCGTTGATCTGCCAGCCTGCGTCGGCGCTGCGGCCGATCACCAGCTCGCCTTCGTCCAGCCGGGTCTGCCGTACCGCCTGGGTGCGTGGCCCTTGCTCCAGCGTCAGCAGCAGGCTCATGCCGCGACCCCCGCCATTTTCGGCCGCCATCCGACAATTGTTCGCAGCCGCAATTCGTCAGCATCGCCCCTTTCGGCGGGCCGCGCAAGCCAGGCGGTCCGGCCGAGCTGGACCGTTCCGATGCGGGGCGGCGGCACCGCTTCGCGCGCCAGCACGATGCGCAAATCGACGTCGAGCGACTCCCCGACCATGTCGCGAACGGCCTGCTTGAACAGTTTGAGGCGCGGTCCTCCCGGCAGGAACGCCTTGAACTCCTCGAAACCGAGAGGGCCGACGCGCAGCTCGATCCTGCTTTGGCGGTTGAAAACGCGCGGGCCGATCGTCGCCCCCCGGCCGAGCCCCGCATAGGCTTTGGCGAGCTGGGTCTGCAGCCCGGTCGGTATGGTTATCCAGGCGGCGATGAACTCCTTGATCTGGACCGGCACCCTGAACGCTTCCGCCAGGAACAGCGTCAGCCGCTCCGGGCCATCGACCTGACTGGCCAGCGACGCCGCCTGGCGAAGCTTGACGGTGTCGAGGTCAGGGTTCTGGGTGCCCGGAAGTCCGATCCCCGCCATCGCTTCCAGCATGGCGCGGACGCGGCCGCCGACCGCGCGCTCGACCTGGACCGCGGGGTGCGCATCCGCCCAGGCCCGATAGTAGAGGGCGATCATGCGGTGCTGAAGGATGTTGACGAAGTCCACGAACGTCGTGTCGCTGGTCTGCTGTGCGTCGGCGCCGGCAAACCAGCGCTGCGACAGGCGGTCGAGCACCCAGCGCGTCAGATGCAGCGGCATCGGCCCCTCGGGTCCCAACAGGCCAAGATTTGCAATCGTGACCCGGGCCGGCGCCTTGTCGCTGGCTTCGCGGAACTGCACCAGGTCCCGCGCGGAAAAGGCGAGCCGCACATGCTGGCCGAGCCGTGCCGGCTCGCGGTCGGGGCGCCCCGAATGGCCGAACAGACCGCTCCGCTGTTCGAGACGGCGCAGCAGTTCGAAAAAGTCGAACGCTTCGGACAGACCTTCGGCCCGGTCGAGGCTAGGCCTGTCTAGATCAGGTAGCGATTGCCGGGCGTCATCGGCCATGGCACATCCTCCTGCTTCTGCAGCAGCCGCGTACGGGTTCGCACGAAGCCGTTTATTCCGGCATGGCGGGCAAACAGCCGCGCCAGCAAGGCCGAAAGCAGCAAGGTGCTTTGCCCGGCCAGCACCGACTGATCGACATGCAGCGTCACTTCAGTGCCACGCCCGAAGCACATCGGCCCGTCGATCTGCAGCCGTTCGATCACCGACCGCGAGTCGATGCGCACGATCGAATGCACATTGCGGGCAAGGCTCGGGTCGCCGCGATCGGCATAAAGATCGAGCAACGCATGCAGCGGATCGACGCCGCGGCCTTCCTTGGCGAGGCTCAAGAAATTGAGCGCCAGCTGCGCCACCAGCCGCCAGGCGAGATCGTCGGCGCGGGATTCATCGTCGGCTCCGGTGGGCAATGCCGCGGGGATGGCCGGCTGCGGCGGACGCAACGCACCGAGCAGCCGAACGGATTCGACCGGGTCGCCGGCCTCGAGCGTCAAGGTCGGATTGTCATCGAGGATCGGCAGGTCACGGTTGGTGCAAAGCGCCATGATGTCGAGCCGCTTGAGCGGCCGGTTCGCCGGGCTTCCAAGCGGCCGGGATACGGCCAGGAAAACATCGTCCCCGGTGTATGACGTGCGGGTCAGGCCGTCGCTCCGCTCATCCTCCGTCGCCCGGCGAGGGCGCCGTTCCGTCGAATAGACCCAGCCACTGCCGCGGTTCTGCCCCAGGCTGAACAGCTCCGGTATCTCGGCGTCGCTGCCTTCACTGTCGGCATCCTCGACGCGGAGCACACGATAAATCTCGAAGTCGCGCGCCCGCGTGCGGTCGGCGTGCAGCACCTGCCGCGTCTTGCGCTGATCGAGCTCGACGACGTTGCACTCGCGCTCGAACAGATTGATGATCGGCGTCGCGAAAAGTTCGAAATCCGCCGGCGTCAGGTCGGCGAGTTCGGGCGCCGGGCGGCGGAACAGGAAGATGATCTCCAGCCCTGCCTCGCATTTGCGCACCACCGGCCGCAGCCCCTGGACCCGCACATAGTGAAAGCGCTCCGGCATGACGAAGTATTCGCGCAGCAGGCGGTAGCCTTCGAATGTCGGGCGGGTGCGCGGCATCAACGCCTCGTCGTCGCTGATGCCGACCATTTCGGGTGCCGGCAAGGGCGACAGCCGGTTGGTCTTGCCTTCCGGTCGTGCGCCAATGGCCACGCAGGCGCCGAAAATCGCGTCGAACAGAAGCGGCGCTTTGGTGCGTCCGGCGAAATAGAGGTCAAGCCGGTCGAGCGCCAATTCGTCGAGTTTGCCTTTTCCGGTCCGCGTCAGCGCCAGACGCAGCGCCGCCTCGCCGCCGGTGCCGCCAATCGGCCCTATGCCGGCCGCGGCCAGCGCACTGCGATCCTGAAAATAGCTGACCGACGTGATTGCTATCGGCCACAGGGTCATATCCTGCGCGGTGGAGAAAGTGCAGCGCGTCGACAGGCCGGGTTGCAGGCTGGAGACCAGCCGCGTGTTGCGCTTGACGACGTGGCCGGCGGGCATGGTCTGCACCTGCTGGCCGGGTTTCAGCACGGCCATCGCCGTCGCCGGCGCCGGCGTGACCAGATCGGGATAGAGGACATCGAGCACGCTGCGCGAAAATCGCGAGCGCTCGGCGTCGACTTTCAGCCGGGTGCGCGCGGCGAGGAAGGCGACGCCGTCCAGCAGCCGTTCGACATAGGGATCCGGGCAGGGCACCGTATCGAGGGAGAGGTTGCGCGCCACCGCCGGATGCATGTCGGCAAATTCCGCCGCAAGGCCGCGGATATGGGTCAGTTCCTCCTCGTAATATTCGACGAAAACCCGATCCATCTCAGGCGTCCCTAATTTCGGTCCGCGCCAAGCCGTTGTCGAGATTGATCGTGGTGCGCAGGCGCATGCGTTCCGGTGTGGGCGTCATGATCAGCACGGCATCGATCTCGATCTTCAGGCCCACGGTCTTGTCGCCCAGGGTGACAGTAACCTTCGTCGCGCTGTCCTTGAGGCGGGGCTCGAAGGTGGCGAGCACCGAGCGGATTTCGCGCGCCAGCACGTCGCGGTCAAAGTCGCGGGACGACCGGCCCGAGAAGGACGGCACGCCGTAATTGACCACGCTTCGACGCACCTCCGGAAAATCGGCGAGTGACGGCGGATTGTCCGCCATCTGCTCGTTTTCCAGGTCGGAAAGCAGCGGCGTGGCCTCGAAGCGCTCGGTGTTGAACAGAGCTTCGATGTCGCGCCGCACCGCCTCCCTGAGCACGCGGGCCGATACCACCACACCACGGCTTTCGATCTCGACGCGGTGCTGGGTCTGAAAAGCCAGGCGATGCAGACGTCGTTTCTGATCGGGCGTCAGCTCCGCATCGGCGTCGATGGTCCGCGCACTGCCGGCAACAAGGGTGTCGAGACGGTCTGCGCCAAGCTCGTCCAGCAGGACATGGCGCAGCCCGTCTATCTCCGAGGTCAGGCCCGGCAGGTCGTTGACGAGGCGATCCCACAGCGACGGCTGGACCGCCTCGCTTTTCGCCCGCAGGCTGCCCGCGATCTGTTGCTTGCCCGCGCCGGGCCGCCGAACCTCACTTGCCGACATAGACATCCATTTCGGCTTCATCATTGCCGTCATAGACGAACTTGATCTTCTTGTAGGCGAAGCTGACCTCTTCCTGGATCAGGTCCTCCTCATCCTCGGCCTGCGACATGTCGTATTCCATGATCGAGGCGTCGGTGAGCGTGACGACCAGATAATCCTTGGTCTCGCCATCGATGGTCCGCCGTGCGGAGAACACCACTTCATCGAGCGCCTTGTTCTCGAACAGGGCCTTTTTCAGATAGGGCGAGGATTTGTCGTAATGTTTGATGAACTTGATCATGCCCATCGACACGCGGCCACGGCGTGAGAGTGAATTCGGGTCATAGGGCGCGACCATCTTGTAGTCGACGCCATGGATTTCGATTTCGTCTGAGTGGCCGTCGCGGGTGCTTGGGCCCTTAATGTCGGGAACCTTCAGAAAACCATCGATCTTGACTGGCATTGTCTTTCTCCACCGCTTTCAAACAAAACAAGGTCTGGTTGCTGCAATCAGGTCTTCACGGACGGCAGTTCCGATACCAGCCGCAGCGAGGCGTTGATGCCTTCCAGCTGGTAATGCGGGCGCAGATAGAAGCGGGCATTGTAGTAGCCCGGCCGTCCCTCCACGCTGTCCACCTGGACTTCGGCCGCGGCAAGCGGGCGCTTGGCGCGCGCCTTGTCGTCGGCAAAGGCCGGGTTGGCCAGCACGTAGCGGTTGATCCACTCGGTCAGCCAGATCTGCATGTCGGAGCGCTCCTTGAACGAGCCGACCTTGTCGCGCGCAATCGCCTTAAGGTAGTGCGCGAAGCGCGAGACCGGGAAAAGGTAAGGCAGGTTGGCGCTCAGCCTTTCGTTCGACTGGGCGTCGGGGTCGACCAGCCGGCCGGCGCGCGTTTCGTCGTCCTGCAGCGAATGGGCGCCGATGAAAGCCGCCAGATCGGTATTCTTCCGGTGCAGGATTGGCATCAGGCCGAGCTTGGCCAGTTCGGCCTCGCGCCGGTCGTCGATGGCGACTTCGGTCGGGCATTTCATCGCGATCGAGCCATCGTCGGTCGGGAAGCTGTGCACCGGCAGGTTAAGCACCGTGCCGCCATTCTCGACGCCGCGGATCTGCGTGCCCCAGCCGAAAAGCTTGTGGCTGCGGTTGATGTTGACGCCCATCGGGAAGGCGGCGTTCATCCAGACATATTTGTTGTGATCGCCCTGCACCTCTTCCTCGAAGGTGAAGCCCTTCACCGGAACCGTATCGGTGCCGTAGGGCAGCCTGGCCAGAACCCGGGGCATGGTCAGGCCGATATAGCGGGCGTCCTCGCTCTCGCGCAGCGACTGCCACGACGCATAGGCCGGGTTGGAGACGATCTGCTGCAGGTCTTGCGGGTTGGGCAATTCCTGCCAGCTGTCCATGCGGAACAGGCGTGGCGAGGCGGCTGCGATAAACGGCGTGTGCGCCGAGGCGCAGATGCCGGAGATATTGCGCAGCAGGCCGACGTCGCGCGGGTGGTTGGAGAATTCATAGGCGCCGATCACGCAGCCGATCGGCTCGCCGCCCAGCATCGAATACTCGTCCGTATAGACCTTCTTGAAGATCGGGCTCTGGTCCCACATCTGGCCTTCATAGTCTTCGAGCGTGTCGGCCAGCTGCTCCTTGGAGATGTTCATCACCCGGATCTTCAGCTTCTGATCCGTCTCGGTGTTGTTGACGAGATACCAGAGGCCGCGCCATGTGCCTTCCATCTCGCGCACTTCGGGCGCGTGCAGGATCTCGTTGACCTGTGCCGTCAGCATCTTGTCGATGCCGGCGATCAGCGACTTGATCGACTTGATCGCATTGGACGAGATGGTCGTGGTATCGGAACGCGATTGCGCCGCGAGTGCGAGATTGCGCACCAGTTGCTGCAGCTTCTCGCTGTCGTCCTTCTTGACCTTGAAGTCCTTCTCGAGGAGCCCGCTGAATTCGTCGAGGTTTATGGCTTCGGCCTCGGCGGTGACGGCGGCGGTCTTTTGCTGTTCGGCCATGGTCTACTCCCCTGCCTTGTCGTCGTCGGCCAGTGCCTGGCTGGCGATCTTGCCAAGAAGCGGCTCATTGTTCAGAAGCTGCGCGATGCGTTTTTCGGCGTCGACGCGGCCGTCCATGAAACCGAGCAGTTCCTCGAGCTGGCGGCGCATCTTTAGGATCTCGGCTAGTTGCGGCACCTGCTCGGCCACCTTGTCGGGAGCGAAATCACCCATCTTGGTGAAGGTGAGATCGAGCGCCAGTTCCTCGTCGCGCTCCTGGCCTTCGGCCTGCGGCAGCGTGTTCTTAACCCGGGCTTTGACGCGCGGCCCGAGCGCCTCCATGAATTTGGGGAAGCGGTTCGCGTCGGTCTCGACGAAGGATCGGTCCAGCACCGATTTTGATGCTTCCTTGGTCTGCGAAGCGCCGGAAAGGTCGGCCATCACGGCCATCACAAACGGCAATTCGATCGTCGTCGGGCTACCGTAGGTTTCCACGTCGTAGGCGATCTGCACCCGCGGCGCGCGATTTCGTTCGATGACCTTCGCTTTGCTTTCGGCTGGCATGTGCTGTTACCTTTCATCCTTCTGAGCCGTCTTCTTGACATCGGGAACACCGGCAAGGAGCCGGAATTCCTTCAGCCCAGACGGGGCGAGATCTTCCATCAGTTCAACGAAATCCATGTGCACCATGCGGCGCACGCGCCGCGCCAGATGCGGGATAGGGCTCGACGGTTCGGTGCGGTCATAGAAGGCGACGACCAGGTCGAGGCATTTCACCACGTCGTCGCGCGAGGAAATCCGGTCGGGAAGCCCTGTGTTCGAGTCCGTGTAGCTTGCCGCACTTGCCATAGTCTCGGCTCCATGACCGTTTCGAGCAGGCGTTGCCGGTTCTGCCGGGTTGGGCTGCCTAGCCGCGCCATTCGCCACCGCACCCGCTGCCGCGTTCCGTTCGAGGGTCGTCAGCAAACGCTGCAGAAACCGTTTTAATTCCGGAACGGGAGCGCCGCCGCCTTCGAGGCGGGCGTTGAGGGCGGTTTCGACCGCGTCAAGCGCTGCGATCGCCGCCCGGGCGTCGGCGACCAGCGAGACCATCTCCGCACCGGCCTGATCGATCTGTGCCGCACATCCGGCTCTCACCCGGTTCAAGAGTTGCCCATGCGCGCTGACCAGTGCGGCCTTTTCCGCTGTGTTCAATCCCGAGGCGGCTTCCTGCAGCATGACACGGTCGTCGAGCGCGCTTTGTTCCAGGTCGCGGCCGCTGATCGGCCCGATCGAGCGGGGCGTAAAGAAAATCATTTGCCTGAGATTCGCCAGCAGCCCGTCCTGACCATTCTGCAGGTCGAGCAGCGCGTTGATACGGCGCAAGGCGGCATCGCGGGGCGAAGCATTGGGCCGCAGGGCGGGATGCATGGTTTCCCAATGCTGATCGAACGTCTGCGCAATGAGTGTCAAACCCTGCGCGAGCCCGGCCAGCCCTTCTTCATTGGCCAGTGCGCGCGTGACGATGACGAGCAGGCGAAGGTCGCGGCCATGCGCGCGCAAGTCCGCCGCCTTTGCCAGCACCGCGGACCAGTCGACCGGAATGGTGCTTTGCGACGTGGGCTTGTTGTTGCCGTCGTGGACGACCTTGACCTCGGGCTCGGTCAGGCGCTCCAGCTCATGAAAAGCCGGGTCGTTGCGCAAGTCCTCCCCGGACGGGTTTCCACCGTCGAGCGGACTAAGCCAGAGCGCGGCATCAATCACTCAAACCCCCAGCGACCGACCTCAAACCGTAAGTGACGCGACGTTAACACACGGTTGTACTTTACCACAATTCAAGGACGGCTCAAAAATTAACAGAGGCTAAACGCAATCGCCGCCAGAGTGCCGAAATCCTTGGTGTGGTTGCCGAAGCTGCAAGGCGAACCGCATCGCGGAGCGGTGCCCAGTTCCGTGGCTGTTTACAGCCGGTGGTGCGGGACTTTCCACAAATGGAAAGGAGCCGGCTAAACCGGGCATCGCGACATCGCTTTGTCAAGTGATGGCTTATGTGGCAATTTGTCGGCTGGCAGACTGCAGGAGCACGTTCGATGGAACAGCGCCGGTCATCGCAGACCTTCAAACGCAAGGAACTGGTCGGCAAGCTCAATCCTGTTGGTGTCCGCGCCTTCAAGGCTGCTGCCGACACCGCCAAACTGCGCGGCAATCCTTACGTCGAACTCGTCCATTTCATCGAGCAACTGGTGCTGTCCGACCGCTCGGACGTGCAAATGATCATCGCCGATGCTGGCGTGGATGCGAGCCGGATCACCGCCGCTATGACCCGCGCCGTCGACAAGCTGCCTTATGGCGCCACATCGATCGAGGAGTTCTCCGACCATATCTTTCATGCCATTCAGGAAGCCTGGAATCTGGCGACGCTGGAGTTCGGCGTCGAGGAAGTCCGCAGCGCCCATATTCTGCTTGCCTGCCTGAAGACGCCGGTGCTGGAGGGCCTGCTGTCGAAGATCAGCGGCGAGTTCGACAAGATCGACGCCGACGCGGTCATCGCGCGGTTCGCCGATGTCATGGAGGGCTCACTCGAAGCCGGCGCTTCGACCACGGTCTCCGCCCCGGAAACGCCGATTAAACGGGGGCCAGGCGGGGATTCGGCGCTGGCGAAATACGCCACCGACCTGACCCAGCGCGCCCGCGACGGCAAGATCGATCCGGTCGTCGGCCGCGATCCGGAGATCCGGCAGATCGTCGATATCCTGATGCGGCGCCGGCAAAACAACCCGATCCTGACCGGCGAGGCCGGGGTCGGCAAGACCGCGGTCGTCGAGGGCTTTGCCTTGCGTATCGCCCAGGGCGACGTGCCGCCCACCCTGCAGAATGTCAGCGTGCGCATGCTCGACGTCGGATTGATGCAGGCGGGCGCCAGCGTGAAGGGCGAATTCGAAAAACGGCTGAAGGCCGTCATCGACGAGGTTCAATCGTCCGAAACGCCGGTCATCCTGTTCATCGACGAAGCCCACACGCTGATCGGCGCCGGCGGTGCTGCCGGAACCGGCGATGCCGCCAACCTCTTGAAACCGGCGCTGGCGCGCGGCGAACTTCGCACCATCGCGGCAACGACCTGGGCCGAATACAAGCAGCACATCGAGAAGGACCCGGCGCTGACCCGCCGTTTCCAGGTGGTGAAGATCGACGAACCGTCGGAGGCGGTGGCCGTTCTCATGTTGCGCGGTGTGGCCGGCGTCCTGGAGCAGCACCACAAGGTGCAGATACTCGACGAGGCGATCGAGGCGGCGGTCGGCCTGTCGCACCGCTACATCCCGGCACGGCAACTGCCTGACAAGGCCGTGAGCCTTCTCGACACCGCCTGCGCCCGTGTCGCCATATCGCAGCATGCCACGCCGGCCGAGGTCGAGGACATCATGCGCCGCCGCCAAGCGCTGGAGGTCGAGCGCGGCATCATTGGTCGCGAGGCCGCGATCGGCATCGAGGTGACTGACCGGCAGGCGCGGGTCGACACCGGGCTAGCCGAAACCGAGACCACGCTGGCCGCCGCCGAGGGGCGCTGGGAGCGCGAAAAGGCGCTGGTTGCCAATATCCTCGAATTGCGCGCGCGGCTGCGCGGCGAGGGCGTGCAGCTCGATACGGCGGCGACCGCTGAGGCTGATGCCGAAACGCCAGCGGCGGACGCAGAAAAGACCAAGGTGCCCAAGACTGGGTCGCCCAAGGCTGAAACGGGGAAGGCTGAAACCACGAAGACCAAAGCGGCCAAAGCCAAGGCCGAGGCGCCGGCGGTTGCCGATCCTTTGCCGTCAGATCCTGCCGCCGATCTCGCCCGGTTGCGCGAACTCATGGCTGAGCTTGCCGAGGCGCAAGGCGAGACGCCGCTGATCCTGCCGTCCGTCGACCGCAATGCGGTGGCGGCCGTGGTTCAGGACTGGACCGGAATCCCGACCGGACGGATGCTGTCCAGCCAGACCGAAAAGGCGCTCAAGCTCGCCACCACGCTTTCGGAGCGGGTCGTCGGCCAGGATCACGCCATGGAGATGATCGCCAAACGCGTGCAGACCAGCCGCGCCGGGCTCGGCGCGCCTGAAAAGCCGGTCGGCGTCTTCCTGCTCTGCGGCCCCTCGGGCGTCGGCAAGACCGAGACGGCCTTGGCGCTGGCCGAAACACTTTACGGTGGCGAGCAGAACCTGATCTCCATCAACATGTCCGAGTTCCAGGAGGCGCACACGGTCTCGACACTCAAAGGCGCGCCGCCCGGTTATGTCGGCTACGGCAAGGGCGGTATCCTGACCGAGGCGGTGCGCAGAAAACCCTATTCGGTGATCCTGCTCGACGAGGTCGAGAAGGCGCATCCCGACGTGCACGAAATCTTCTTCCAGGTTTTCGACAAGGGCATGATGGACGACAGCGAGGGCCGGCGGATCGATTTCAAGAACACGCTGATCCTGCTCACCTCGAATGTCGGCTCCGAGGTCATCATGGACCGCACGAAGAATGGCACGCTGCGGGCCGGCCTCGACGATCTGGATACCGCCTTGCGCAGCCCGCTGCTGAAGGTCTTCCCTGCCGCCTTCCTTGGCCGGGTGGTGACCATTCCCTACTATCCGCTTTCAGATGGAATGATCGAGGCGATCACCCGTCACCAGTTTGCCAAGATCGCTCGCCGGCTACGGGCAACCAACGATGCGGAATTGGTGATCGGAGACGGTGTCATGGATCTGGTCAAGGCGCGCTGCACCGAGATCGAATCCGGCGGGCGGATGATCGATGCCATCCTGACCAACACGCTGCTGCCGGAACTGAGCCGCGGCGTGCTCAACCGCTCGCTCGGCGGCGAAAAGATGACAAAGGTCACCGTCGGCGC
Organism: Mesorhizobium sp. P2_E9; assembly: GCF_056403815.1. NCBI lineage: Bacteria > Pseudomonadati > Pseudomonadota > Alphaproteobacteria > Hyphomicrobiales > Phyllobacteriaceae > Mesorhizobium > Mesorhizobium sp. P2_E9. The sequence continues at coordinate 425,229 of NZ_JBFUET010000002.1, read as the reverse complement.
CTCCAAGGAAGGTTTCACCTATTCCTTCGAGTAGGTTCTGATCGTGGCTGGCTTACCCGATATGACCTCTTCGCCCTCTGCTCCTGCCGTCCCGGGTCGCTACTCGCGATCCACCCGTGCCGGCGCAATGCGAGGGGCGGCGGTCTTGCCGGTGCGGGAGAACGACGTGCGCAGGCGGTAGCGATCGCCGGCGTAGCGGATCGTCGAGGACAGCAGCGGTCGCCCGGCAGTATCGACAATGAGCTGGCGCATGACCAGCGTGGACTTGCCGACATCGATGTCGAGATGGCGCGCCAGCACAGGATCGGCGTCATGCGCTTCGATCGTGGTTTCGGCGCGCGCCAGGTCGACGCCGGCATCGATCAGCAGGCCGAACAGCGACGCGTTGCGAAAGTCGATGCGGCTGAGATCGGGAACAAGCGCTGCGGCGAAGAACGAGGTGTCGACGGCGACCGGAACCTGGTCGAGGCGCCGGATTCTTTGCAGGTGGAATAGGGTCGCGCCGGGCGCGATCGACAGTTCCTCGGCCTCATCCAGCGAGGCCGGCGCCTGTTCGGCGCGCAGCACGTCGGAGGAGGGCGTCAGGCCAAGACGCCTGGCGGTCTCGCTGAACGATTCCAGCGTGTTGGGAAATTCTTTCGGCACCTTGGCCGAGACATACCAGCCGCGTCCATGCGAGGGCGTCAGCACGCCCTCCTCGACGAGGCTCTGAAGGGCCCGGCGCAACGTTACCCTCGAGATCGACATGCGCGTGAACAGGTCGCGCTCGGCCGGCAGGCGCGCGCCCGAGGCAAGCTTGCCGCTGGCGATCTCCTGCAGGATCGCATCGGCCGCTTGCCGCCAGAGTGGCTCCGGTCCGTCCGACTGCAGTGGCGAGCCCTCCATCTCAGTCACCCCTGATCTTTTCCCACATGCCCGTTCGCATCGAACGGTAGCAGGCGTCAATTATGTGGTTGACGATGACGCCGTCCTCGAACGTTTCCAGCGGTGTCGTCCCCGCCGCGAAGTGTTCCACAAAATGGCGCATCTGTTGCGAAAAACCGTAGGCGCGGGTTTCCTCGGGCACCGGATAAACCCAGCCGGTCTCGGCATCCGCCTTCTCGACGAGATAACCCACCGGCTTTTCGATGAAGCCCCAGACCGGCCCGACCGACGTGTCGGTGACGATACGACCGGCCGAGCCGACCAGTTCGTGGCGAAGCTGGATGCCGCCTTTCTCGATCCATGAGGATTCGATCGTGGCGAGCTGGCCGCCGGCGAATTTCAACAGTGCGATCGCCGTGTCTTCTCCGGTCGTCTTGTCGCCATGGACCAGCGTTGCGCCCCACGCCATCACCTCGGTGATTTCGTTGTCCTTGCCGAAGAAGTGACGCGCGCTCTCGACGGTGTGGCAGCCCATGTCGAGCAGGGCGCCGCCGCCGGCGAGTTCGGCATTCCAGAAATGCGGTGCATGCGGCCCCGAATGCGCCTCGCGCGCCCGCATGGTCAAGAGATTGCCGATGCCGCCGGCCTGGATCATCTGGTGGGCCTTTGCGATGTTGGGAGAAAACACCGCGCATTCGGCATAGCCGTGCCAGATGCCGGCGCGCTGGACGATGTCGAGGATCTCCTGCGCCTCCTTGCCGGTGCGCGCCAGCGGCTTGGTGCAGATGACGGCCTTGCCGTGCTTCGCTGCAATCCGGACGGCTTCGAGATGGATCTCGTTGGGCAGCGCGATCACCACCAGCTCGACCGCCGGATCTGCGCACAGCGCGTCGATATCCCTGTGCGCGGTGACCTTGGGACCCCATTTCTTCGCGAAGGCCGTGCCGCGCTCGAAATTGCGCGACGAGCAGGCCACCAGTTCGGCATTGCGCACGTCGAGCAGCGAGTCGGCATAGGTCTCGGCGATGAAGCCCGAGCCCAGAATTCCAACACCAATCATTCAAATCCTCCCGGCTTTTTTGTCCTTCAGCCTGCTGCTGCCCAGCCCGGCAGCGACCATTCGATGGAAAAGACAACACAATACCACTTGTCACAAGATGTATCAGTAGGTATGGTCCGAGGCAACAGTGCAAAATCGTGAATCCACACGAGGCACCATCTCGAGGGAGAGCAGGACAATGCGTTCCATAAATGTATCGATCCCGCTGGCGGCGACGCTCGGCGTGATGTTTTCAGGCGGTGTCGGTGCCGCGTTTGCCGACCCGGTCACCATCACCTTGAACAGCTGGCGCACCGAGGACATCGCGGTGTGGCAGGACACCATCCTGCCTGCCTTCGAGGCCAAGCATCCCGACATCAAGGTCGAGTTCGCGCCCATCAACACCAATGAATACAACGCCGCCATCCAGTCGCAGATCGAAGGCGGCGCCGGTGGCGACCTGATCACCTGCCGGCCTTTCGACGTGAACCGCGAATGGATCAAGCGCGGCTATTTCGAATTGCTGGAAGGCCTGCCGGGCCTGGCGAACTTCGACAAGACGTCGCGGGCCGCGTGGAGCGGTGCCGACGACAAGGCCTACTGCCTGCCGGTCGCCGCCGTGCTCGCCGGCTTCTACTACAACGCCGACATCTTCAAGGAACTGGGCCTCAAGGTGCCGACCACCAGCGCCGAGTTCATCGATGTCCTCCAGGCGATCAAGAAGGATGGCCGCTACACGCCGCTGGCCTATGGCGCGGCCGAATCCTGGCAGCTCGCCTATAACGGCCTCTACTCGATCGGCCCCGCCTACTGGAAAGGTGAGGAGGGCCGGCTTGGCCTGATCGACGGCAAGAAGAAGCTCACCGATCCCGAATTCGTCGATGCCATCGCCGCCTTCGCGGCCTGGAAGCCGTTCCTGCCCGCCGGGCAGGAGAGCCTGAACTATGCCGACATGACGCAGCTGTTCACGCTCGGCAAGGCGGCGATCCTTCCCGATGGTTCGTGGGACATCAACCAGGCGACCTCGACCGGCCTCAATGTCGGCGTGTTCGGCCCGCCGGTGCCGAAGGCCGGCGACCAGCGCTACCTGCAGGAGATGCCTGACATGGGCATCGGCATCAACGCCAAGAGCACGCACAAGGAAGCGGCAAAAACCTTCCTCGACTGGGTCGCCGGACCTGAATTCCAAGAACTCTATGTCAACGCAGCCCCCGGCTTCTTTGCCATGAGCTCGAAGCCGGTGACCTACAAGAACAAGCTGGCGCAGGACTTTGCCGACCTCAAGAAGGGCGCTGAGCTGACGCCACGCCTGGCGCTGGATCGTCTGAGTGCCGGCACGCCGCCGCTCGATGACGAGACCTGGCGTCTGCTGCAGGTGATGTTCACCAAGTCCGACGTCACGCCGCAGCAGGTCGCGACCGAACTCCAGGCCGGCCTCGCCTCCTGGTACGGACCGCAGAAGAAGTAATCCACGAACGCCTCGTGCATGCCTTGCCAGTCGGCAAGGTGTGCCCGAAGCTTCTCGGCACGCCGGCATATCCATGCCGGCGTGAAGATGAGGTTTTAAGTTGATATCTCCCGCTGCCGCTTATCGAAACCTGCTGCTGTTCGTGCTGCCGGCGCTGGCCGTCTATCTGGTCTTTGCCGTGCTGCCGCTGGCGACCTCGATCGTCATGAGCTTCTTCCAGACCAACGGCGCTTCGGGTGATGTCTTCGTCGGCCTCGCCAATTACGAGCGGCTGTTCACCCACCCGACCATCAGCGCCCGCTTCTGGAACGCGTTGCTCAACAACATGCAGTATTTCGCCATCCATCTGATTGTCGAAGTGCCGATGGGCCTGCTGCTGGCGGCGTTGCTGACGTCAGGAAAGCTGGCGCGCTCGGAAGGCATCTACCGCACGCTGCTGTTCATTCCGGCGACGCTGTCGGTGGTCATCGTCGGTTTCGTCTGGCGCCTGATCATCAACCCGCTCTGGGGCCTGGTCGGCTTTCCCTTGCTGGGCACGGAATCGACCGCACTCACCACCATCTCGCTGATGTCGGTCTGGCAGTATTTCGGCATCCCCATGGTCTTCCTCTACAGCGCCTTGCTGGCGGTGCCCAACGAGCTTGTCGAGGCCGCCAACATCGACGGCGCCGGCGGCTGGACGACGTTCTGGAAGATCAAGTTCCCGCTGATCGCGCCGCAATTCGGGCTGATCGCCATCCTCACCTACATCTGGACCTTCAACGGTTTCGACCTGGTGTTCGCGCTCAACGGCTCGGCGCCCGGCCCGAACTACAGCACCGACATTCTCGGCACTTATTTCTACCGCACCTTCTTCGGCTCCAGCGGACAGCTCGCCGATCTCGATCTGGGTAGCGCGGTTGCAACGGTCATTTTCCTCACCGTGTTGTTGGTCACCGCGGCCTATTTCTGGCTGATCCAGCGCCGCCTGAAATCCTATTCGGTCTAGGAGCTGAGATGAGCGCCCCGGACCTCACAATACCAGCCGCCCGCCGCCGCCAGGACCGCGAGCCCTGGACGGTCGAGCGCATCATCGTGCACGCGCTGCTAATCCTCTTCGTGCTGCTGGCCATCGGACCGGTGCTGATAGTCATCATCAACTCGCTGAAGACGACGCCGGCGATTTTCGGCGGGCCGTTCGACCTGCCGACGGCCAAGACCTTCAGCCTCGAAGGCTACAAGCGGGTCTTCACGCGCGGCAATTTCATCGTCAACTACCGCAACAGCCTGATCGTCACGGTGACGACCATCGTGCTGACGGTGGTACTGTCGACGCTAGCCGCCTTTGCGCTGGTCGAATACCGCGTGCGCGTCGCCTCGTTGCTCAGCGGACTGTTCGTGCTCGGCATCATGCTGCCGATAAGGCTCGGCACCATCCCGCTCATCCAGATGATGCTGGCCTGGCGGCTGATGGACACGCTTGTCGCACTCATCCTCGTCTACACGGCTATGAGCATCCCGATCGCGGTGACGCTGATGGTCACCTATTTCCGCACCGTGCCGACCGATCTCAAGGAAGCGGCGCGCATGGATGGCGCCAGCGAGCTGCGCACCTTCTGGATCGTGCTGCCTCTGGTCAGGCCGGGCCTGGCGGCGGTCGCGGCACTCACCATGCTGCCGGTCTGGAACGACCTGTGGTTCCCGCTGATCCTGGCGCCAAGCCGGCAGAACCAGACGGTGACGCTCGGCGTGCAGCAATTCGTCGGCCAGTTCATGAACGACTATCCGGCCTTGCTCGCCGCACTGACGCTTGGCGCGGTGCCGCTGGTGCTGCTGTTCACCCTGTTCTCGCGGCAATTCATCAGCGGCCTGAGCAAAGGCTACAGCAAATAACCGGACGATCACGACAGACGATTTTTCATACCCACCACCCATTTCGAACTGATGGAACACTGAGATGCAGATAGGCACTTACATCCGCCGCCAGCCCGCGACCCTCACCGGCCTGCCAGCGGCAATCGGCGCGGATCTCGCTGGTTTCGCCAGCTTGCGCCAGAGGCCGGAACGGATCGTGCTGCTCGGCACCGGCTCGTCCATGAATGCGCTTCTGGCCGGCGCCGAGGCGCTGGAGGAGGGCACGGGTGCCTCGGTGATCGCCAAGGAGCCGGAAGCCTTCCTGCGCCTGCCGCCCAAAGTATCGGACCAGCGCACGCTGGTGCTGGCTGCCTCGCAGTCCGGCATGAGCATCACCACGATCGAGGCGGTGCGGCTGTCGGTACAGCTGGGTTTCCCCACCCTTGTCATCACCGGAGAGGCCGGCAGCCTCATCACCGAGACCGGCGCCGAAATCATCGTCATGCCGATCGGCCCCGAGACGGTCGGCCCCAAGACCATGGGCTATACCGCCACCGTCATCTCGGTGCTGGCGGTCGCCGCCAAGCTCGCCGACAAGACGATCGATCTGTCGGGTCTGGTCGCGCAACTGGAGCAGACAGCCGAAACCGGTTTGGCGGCTGCGAAAGACCTAGTCGCCCGGTTCGGTGTGCCCGACTACATACTGGTCGCAGGCCAGGCGACGCATCTCGGCACCGCGCTCGAGGCATCGCTCAAGATCGCCGAGATCAGCGGCGTACCGACATCGGCCTTCGACACCGAAGAGGCCTTGCACGGCCATGTCTATGGCACGACCAACAACAGCCTGGTGATATCAATCGCGCAGACCGAGGCCGAGGCGAAGGTCGCCGCCAATCTCGGCGAAGCGCTGGCCGAGCTCGGACCGCGCACAGTTGTCCTCAACCTCTCCGGCCACCCGACCCGCTTCGACCTGGCGGTGAGCTGGCCGACGGAGCCAAAACAGCAATGGCTCGCCGGCTGCTGGGCGCCGATGCCGCTGCAATGGTATGGCTGCGAACTGGCGATCGCGCGCGGCATCGATCCCGACAAGATGATCTACCCCAACCTCGGACGGCGGCTCAACGTGCGCATCCGCAAGGAGGCCTGATGGTAACCGCTGTTGGAATCGACATTGGCGGCAGCCTGGTCAAGCTCGGTGTCGTCGACGGCTCAGGCAAGGTGCTGGCGCGCGGCACTGTCCCGGTGCATCGCGACATCGAATTCTCGGATTTCGTCCATCTGGTCACCGAGGCGACCGAAGAGTTGAAAAAGGCGTTTCCCGACATCGCCGCCATCGGCATCGGCGTGCCCGGCACGCCCAATCCCGAGACCGGCATGCTCAACGGCCGCTGCCCGGCAATCCCGGCGCTGTTGAAAGGATCGCTGTCAAAGCTGTTCGCTATCCGCTTCGGCGTGCCGGCCGTTGTCCGCAACGATGCCGTCAGCGCCACCCATGGCGAAATGCGCCATGGTGCGGGGCGTCCGTACTCGCGCTTTGCGCTGCTGACCCTCGGCACCGGCATTGGCGGGTCCATGGTCATCGACCGCAAGGTTATTGACGGCCCGGACGGACTGCCGCCGCAGTTCGGCTGCATCTCGCTCGATCCGGCTCGCACCGACATCGCCGATCCGGTGCCGGGCATGGTCGAGAACCTGGCCAGCGCCCGCGCGCTGGTCAACCGCTATCGCCAGCTCAAGCCTGATGCCGACGCCACGAATGCCGAGACTGTTGTCGATCTCGCCAAACAGGGCGAGCCGATCGCGCTGCAGGTGGTCGACGAGGTGGCCCGTTGGCTCGGCCAGATGATCGGCATCATGTCGAACATGCTCAACATCGAGGCGGCGATCATCGGCGGCGGCCTGTCGCTGGCTGGTCCCTTCTTCATCGATCGCATTGCCAAAAATGTCAGAGATTTCGTGCTGCTCAAGCCCGGCCGCCCGCCGGTGATCGTGGCGGCCGAGCACGGCAACGATGCCGGCGTGATCGGCACCGCGGCACTGGCGCTCGACATGTTCGCGCCCACGACAAAGGAATAGCGCCATGGCCGATGTCGAACTGCGCAAGATTTCCAAGAGTTTTCAGAACCTGAAGGTCGTGCACGATATCGATCTCGAGATCGTCGAGGGCGAGTTCGTCGTCCTCGTCGGCCCCTCCGGCTGCGGCAAGTCGACGACGCTGCGCATGGTGGCGGGACTGGACAGGCCAAGCGGCGGCGAGATCCATATTGGCGGCAGGCTGGTCAACGACGTCCAGGCCAGGGACCGCGACATCGCCATGGTTTTCCAGAGCTATGCGCTCTATCCGCAGATGACGGTGGCGCAGAACATGGCCTTCGGCCTGCGCATCCGCAAGGTGCCGGACGCCGAGGTGACGCAACGCATCGCCCGTGTCGCCGACATCCTCGATCTCAGCGAGCTGCTGCAGCGCAAGCCGCACCAACTGTCCGGCGGCCAGCGCCAGCGCGTCGCCATGGGCCGCGCCATGGTGCGCCAGCCGAAAGTCTTTCTGTTCGACGAACCGCTTTCCAATCTCGACGCCAAGCTCAGGGTGAAGATGCGCGCCGAGATCAAGAAGCTGCACCAGATGGTCGCCACCACCACGGTCTACGTCACCCACGACCAGGTCGAGGCGATGACATTGGCCGATCGCGTCGTGGTGATGAACAAGGGCCGCATCGAACAGATCGGCCCGCCCAACGATCTCTACCATGAGCCGGCCAGCCGTTTCGTCGCCGGCTTCATCGGCAGCCCCGGCATGAATTTCTTCAAGTGCCGGCTGGAAGCGCGTGGCGACCGCTTGGCGGTGGTGCTCGGCGATGGCACGGCACTTGGCGTTCCGGCTGCCCGCACCGCGCGCTATGCCGGCCATGTCGGGCGCGCGCTCGAATTCGGCCTGCGTCCCGAGCACATCACCGAGCAGCGCGAGCGGCCCGAAAGCGTCGACATCAAGGTGCCGGTCGAGGTGGTCGAGCCGATGGGCATGGAGACGCTGCTGCATGTGCTGGTCGCCGGGGCCGAGGCGACGGCGCGCATCGATCCGGCAGCGACGCCGAGGCCTGGCGAGACGGCAACGCTGTCACTCGGCATGGCCCACATGCACCTGCTCGAGCTGGAAACCGGCAAGGTTCTCTGAGCGCCACACATTCGCGTGTCGAAATACGAAAACAATATATTATTTGTTGACAAATATAATTTTGGAGCGAATTTTTAGGCGCGGCACCAGACGGCCGTGATGGCCTTCGACACGCAACGCCATGTCAACGCAGTGCAGGAATTCGCCGGTCATGATCGACATCCAAAGCGTGTCAAAATCCTTCGTGACCAGGGACGCCGATCCAGTGCATGCGCTGAACAAGGTCAGCCTGGAAATCTACGACAACGAGTTCTTTACGCTGCTCGGCCCGTCGGGCTGCGGCAAGACGACCCTGCTGCGTCTGATCGCCGGTTTCGAGGCGCCAAGCACGGGCGCCATCCGTATCGCCGGCAAGGATGTCGCCGCCCTGCCGCCGCAGAAGCGGCCGGTCAACACGGTGTTCCAGAGTTACGCGTTATTCCCGCATATGAGCGTCGCCGAGAATGTCGCGTTCGGTCTGGAAATGCAGAACGCGCCGAAAACGCTGATCGAGGAGCGCGTCCGGGAAGCGCTGGAAATGGTCCGGCTCGAAAGCTTCGCCATGCGGCGCCCCGCACAATTGTCGGGCGGTCAGCAGCAGCGTGTCGCGGTGGCGCGCGCGCTCGCACCCAAGCCAAGCGTGCTGCTGCTCGACGAGCCGCTGTCGGCCCTCGACCTCAAACTGCGCAAGGGCATGCAGAGCGAGTTGAAGCGGCTGCAGCGCGAGACCGGCATCACCTTCGTGCTGGTCACCCACGACCAGGAAGAGGCGCTGGCCATGTCCGACCGCATCGCGGTGATGCGCAGCGGCGACGTGCTGCAGGTCGGCACGCCGAGGGACATCTACGACAATCCGCAGGATCGCTTCGTCGCCGACTTCATCGGCGAGTCCAACCTTTTACCCGGCGCCGCCCTTGGCCGCGATCCGGCAAAGACGATCGTCGTGCGCCCTGAACACATCGTCGTGTCGCCGATATCGGACGGCGCCAGGGGCCACGCCACGGGCGCGGTCTCGGCCATCACTTTCCTCGGCTCCGACACGCTCTATGAGGTCGTGCTGGAGGAGGGGGCAAAACTGCATTCGCGCTCGCGCGGCGGTGCGTCGTTCGCAACAGGAGACAAGGTCGTCGTCGACTGGGCCCATGCCGTCGAACGCGAGCTGGCGAACTGAGATGGGTCCGAACCGCACCTGGCTCCTGATTGCACCGGCCATGCTGGTCATCGGCATCTTCATGGTGCTGCCGCTGTTCCTGGCGGTCGCCTATTCCTTCATGACCGCCAACCCCTATGGCGGCGTCACTGCACCGGCGACCTTCGATGCCTATCTGCAGTTCCTCTACCAGCGCGACTTCGACGACAGCCTGGTGTTTTCGCCGAGCTACGCACTGATCATCCTGCGCTCGATCTACCTCGCCATCGCTACCACAATCATCTGCCTCGTGCTCGGCCTTCCCGTGGCCTGGTACATCGTCTGCCAGACGCCGGAGCGGCGGCGCATCCTTCTGTTCGCCGTCACCTTGCCGTTCTGGATCAACACGCTGATCCGCACCTATTGCTGGATCCTGATCTTGCGCGACGAGGGGCTGGCGAACGGCGCGCTACGCCATGCCGGCATCATCTCCGATCCGCTGCCACTGCTCTACAATGACGGCTCGATCCTGCTCGGCCTCGTCTACACCTTCCTGCCCTTCATGGTGCTGCCGATCTATTCGACGCTGGAGCGCATCGACCCCCGGCTGATCGAGGCGGCGCACGATCTCTACGCCAGCCGCGCCGCAGTCTTTCGCCGCATCGTCTGGCCGCTGGCGCGGCCCGGCGCGCTGGCCGGCGCCACGCTGGTCTTTGCGCCGGCGCTGGGTTCTTTCCTGGCGCCCGACCTGCTCGGCGGCGGCAAGAAGCTTTTGATCGGCAGCCTGATCCAGATGCAGTTCACCTCCTCGCGCAACTGGCCGTTTGGCGCGGCCCTGTCGACCGTCGTGACGGTCGTGGTGCTGACCGTCTTCGTCATCCGCTCGCGCAGGGTACAGGAGGAGCGGCGATGAACGGCGCAAAGCCTTTCGACTGGCGGCATACGCCCGGCCTGTCGGCCTACACGGCGCTGATCTTCGTGTTCTTCTACGCGCCGCTGCTGATCCTGGTGATCTACGCCTTCAACTCCAGCCGGCTGGTCACCGTCTGGGCCGGCTTCAGCTTCAAATGGTTCGTCGCCGTCGCCAACAACGAGGCGATCCGCGACGCCGCCTTCAACAGCGTCATCATCGCCATCGTCGCCACCATCGCCTCGACAGCGATCGCGACGGCCGGCGCCATTGCGCTGGAACGCGGCCGGCTGCGCTTCGGGCGAGGGGCGGCAACGGCGCTGATCGCCATGCCGCTGGTGGTGCCGGAGATCGTCGTGGCGATCACCACGCTGATCTTCTTCTCCGGGCTCGGCATGCATCACGGGCTGATCAATCTGATGATAGCCCACACCGTCTTCTGCATCCCGTTCGCGCTGTTGCCGATCCAGGCGCGGCTGCGCGACATGGGCGGCACACTGGAGGAGGCCGGCCGCGACCTCTATGCCGACGAATGGCGGCTGTTTCGGCGCGTCACGCTGCCCTTGCTGCGGCCTGCGATCTCGGCGGGCGCCATCATGGCCTTCGTCGTCTCGCTCGACGATTTCTTGATCTCGATGATGGTGTCGAGCGCCGGCTCGACCACGCTTCCCGTCTACATCTACGGCATGATGCGGCTTGGCGTGACGCCCGAGGTCAACGCCATCTCCACCATCCTGCTTGCCGTTTCCATCATCTTCGTCGCCGCCGCCCTGCTCGTCGGACGACGCAACAAACTTGCCTAGAAAAATAAAGAACCAGACCAGAGGAGAACGACCGTGACCAAATGGAAAGAAGGACTTTCAGGAATAGCCTTAGCCGCCGCCATGCTCAGCGCAATCACCACCAGCGCGCTCGCCGATGCCGGCGAACTGCACATCTACAACTGGACCGACTACACGTCGGACGAAATGATCAAGAAGTTCGAGGCGGAGACCGGGATCAATGTGACCATCGACACCTATGATTCCAACGAAACCGCGCTCGCCAAGCTGAGCTCGGGCGCCGCCGGCTACGACGTGATGATCATCAGCAACGACTTCGTGCCGATCTTCGTCAAGCAGAAGCTGTTCCAGGAGGTCGACGCTGCGGCGATGCCGAACTTCAAGAACGTCGATCCGAAATGGCAGCACCGGCCGTGGGATCCAGATGCGAAGTACACCGTGCCATGGGTGTGGGGCACCACCTCCTATTCGGTCGACACCGCCGTCTACAAGGGCCCGACCGACAGCCTGAAGCCGCTGTTCGATCCGCCAGCCGAGCTCAAGGGTAAGGTCGGCATGTTCGGCTCGCCGACCGAGGTGATATCGCTGGCGCTGGTCTATCTGGGCAAGGACCAGTGCAACAGCAATCCGGCCGACCTCAAGGAACTCGATGCCTTGCTCGAGGCGCAGAAGCCGTTCGTGAAGGTCTACAATTCCGACGGCATCGTCGAGCGTCAGGTCGCCGGCGAGACGGTCATGCACGAGCAATGGTCGGGCAAGGCGCTGGCGACACGCCAGCAGAAGTCGACGGTCAAATATGTCTACCCCAAGGAAGGCGTGGTTGGCTGGATGGACAATGTCGCGGTTCCCTCGACGGCGCCCAATCTCGACAATGCCAAGAAATTCCTCAACTTCCTGATGGATCCCGAAAACATCGCGCTGCAGCAGAAATACACCGGCTACCAGAGCGGGATCGCCGGATCGAACAAACTGCTGGCGCCGGACGTTGGCGGCTCGCCTGAATTCAATCCGCCGGCCGATCTCAAGATCACCTTCGCGCCGTCATGCGATGAGAAGGCGATCCGCGCCTATGACCGGATCTGGACCAATCTGCGCCAGTAGGGCGCGACGCAAAACGCCGCCCGCTCGCGCGGGCGGCGTTTGTCCGAGGAGATCGAATGAAACGCTATGCCCGCTCGATCGTCTTGCGCGCCGGCAGGTCGTCGGCTTCGGCCGCCAGCAGGATGTCGGTGGTGACAGCCAGGTGCGCCGCCAGCAATTCGCATGCCTTCTCCGCATCGCGGTCGAGCACGGCATGGGCGAGGTCCTGATGTTCCTTGCTGATGTTGCGGGCTTTTGGCGCCAGCGAGACCGACCGACGGCGATAGCGCTCGCTCTGGTCGTAAAGCTGGTCGCGCAGGCGCAGCAGCCAGCGGCTGTCGCAGCCGGCGACGAGCGCCTTGTGGAAGGCCGCGTGCGCGGTCGCCCATTCGTCGCTCGAATGCACCGGATCGTCCGGCGTGTGCTCGGGCGTGCGCGACAGCCGGTGAAGGGCTGCGACCAACTGCGATTCCCAGGCGACATCGCCGACCTCGATGGCGCGGCGGATGCACAGCGTTTCGATCTGGATGCGCGTCTTGGTGAGATCGAGCAGGTCCTCGGCCGAGATCGGTGCGGCGCGAAAGCCGCGCTGCGGTTCGGCCACGACAAGGCCTTCGGAGGTCAGCCGCGACAATGCCTCGCGGATGGCGCCGAGGCTGACGGACAGCCTGTCGCAGAGTTCCTGGACCTTGAGCCGGCTGCCGGGCGCGATCCGGCACGACAGCAGGTCGGCGCGCAGATCCTCATACGCGCCCTGGGTGAGATTGATCGAGCCTTCCCTAGCCATTCGTTTGCCTGCGGGCGAATCCGTCCTTCGAGGGGCCTTGATACATTATCTCAGCGGAAAATCAGAATGGAAAATAATATATTCTCTGTTGACAGATATATAATTTCTCAACAAAGTCCAGTCTTCACGAGCAAGGATGTGGCCAGTGCGATTTGCAGCCTATAAATCGTCGCGGGGACCTGGGCTGGCGATCGCCTTGCCCGGAGGCGAATTCCGCGGCATCGACGCCAGCGATGCGATGTTTCCCGGATGGCTGGACCAACTGATCGCCGAAGGCACGCCGGCACTGCAGGCCGCCGGCGAGAAATTGGCCTGTGGGCGCAAAATCGATGCGAAATCCGTCGAATGGCTGCCGCCGATCTCGAGGCCGGGCAAGATCATCTGCGTCGGCCTGAACTATGTCGACCATTCGATCGAGAGCGGCTTCGTGCCGCCGACCTACCCGACTTTGTTCGCCCGCTTCTCGACCAGCCTGATCGGCCATGGCGCCGCGATCCGCCGGCCGGAGGCCTCGATCCAGCTCGACTATGAGGGTGAGATGGTGGCGGTCATCGGCAAGGCCGGCCGCCACATTGCCCCCAGCCAGGCGCTGAGCCACGTCGCCGGCTATTCCATCTTCAACGACGGCTCGATCCGCGACTTCCAGACCAAGGCGCCGCAGTGGACCGTCGGCAAGAATTTCGATGGCACCGGCTCGTTCGGGCCGATCTTCGTCACGGCGGACGAATTGCCGCCGGGCGGCAAGGGCCTGCGCATCCAGACGCGGCTCAATGGCGAGATCGTCCAGAACGCCACGACCGATGACATGATCTTCGATGTCGTCTCGCTGATCTCGATCATCAGCGAGGCGATCACGCTGGAGCCCGGCGACATCCTCGTCACCGGCACGCCGTCCGGCGTCGGCGTGGCGCGCAAGCCGCAGCTGTTCATGAAGCATGGCGATGTCTGCGAAGTCGAACTGGAAGGCGTCGGCATCCTGTCCAATGTCGTGGCCGACGACGTCATCGCAGCGCAGGCCGTCAACCAATAACCCTCGCCAACTCCGAAAGGACGAAGTCATGACAAGAGTGATGTTTCGAAATGCCATGATCTGGGACGGCACGGGCGCTGACGCCTATCCGGCCGATCTGCTGGTCGACAATGGCCGCATCGTCACCATCGCGCGCACGCCGGGACAATTGTCGGGCGAGGGCGCGACGACGGTCGAATGCCGCGGCATGACGCTGATGCCCGGCCTTGTCGAAGGCCATGCCCACATCTCATTCGGCGGCGCGATCAAGGATTCCGACCTCGGCCTGATCCCGCCCGAGGAGCATCTGCTGCTCACCATGCGCAACGCCAAGACCTTGCTCGACCACGGCTTCACCAGCGCCTACAGCGCCGCGACCTCGAAGCTCAGGCTCGACATCGTCATCCGCAACGAAATCAATGCCGGCCGCTTGCCGGGCCCGCGCATGCGCGCCGGCAGCCCGGAGATCACGGTCACCGGCGGCCTCGGCGACGAGCGCCAGCAGCATATGTACCACGAGAGCTTCGGCATGATCGCCGACGGCGTCGAGGAGATCACCAAGGCGGTGCGGCTGTGCTGCCGCGAAGGTGCCGACAACATCAAGATCAACATTTCGGGTGATGATCTGAGCCCGGCCGCGCATGGCGGCCTCACCGTCATGAGCGAGGCCGAGGTAATGACGGCGGTGTCGGTGGCGCGCGACTTCGGCAAGAAGATCAACTGCCATGCCCGTGCCGCCGGTTCGGTCAAGCGCGCCGTCAAATGCGGCGTCGACGTCATCTACCACTGCGAGTCCGCCGACGAGGAAGCGCTCGACGCGCTGGAATCGGCAAAGGACCGCATCTTCGTCGGCCCGGCCATCGGCATCATCTACGGCACGCTCTATGAGGGCGAGCCCTTCGGCTTCACCCATGAGATGGCGGTGAAATTCGGCATGCAGCGCATCCTCGACGACAGCCGCAAGGTCTACACCGAACTGCGCAAGCGCGGCGTGCGCGCGCTGATCGGCGGCGACTATGGTTTCGCGCAGACGCCGCAAGGCACCAACGCGCGGGATCTAAAGCACTTCGTCGACCTGCTCGGATATTCGCCCAGCGAAGCCCTGCAATGCGGCACGCGGCTCGGCGGCCAGGTGATGGGCCTCGGCGACGAACTCGGCATGGTCAAGGAAGGCTTCATCGCCGACCTGCTGCTGGTCAATGGCGATCCGCTGAAGGACCTCGACATGATGGTGCATGAGAAGAACCTCATCGTCATCATGAAGGATGGCGAGCTCTACAAGGACCAGTCGGCCTCGGTCGCTTTGCAGCGGCAAGCGGCCTAGGCCTAGCCATCATGCAGCCCGTGGTTCCGATCGATGTCGACGAGACGACCGGCATTTGGCGGACCGACGGGCTGCCGATGGTCTATCTGCCCAGGCATTTCCTGGTCAACAATCATCTCGCGGTTGAGGCAGCCCTCGGCCGCGACGCCTACCGCGCCATCCTGCTGATTTCGACGGCGAAGTCCGCCATCGAATGGTGCCAGGCGCAGGTGCGGGTCAGGGGCCTCGATCCCGAGGCGACGTTCCGCCACTATTTCCAGCGCCTGTCGCAGCGCGGCTGGGGTCAGTTCTCGATCGACGTGCTGGATGTCGCCGGCCGTCGCGGCAGCATCAGCCTGCGCAATTCGATCTTCGCGCTGGAGGCCGGGCAGCAACCCGGCCAGCGCGTCTGCTACATGTTCGAAGGCTTCGTCACCGGCGCCTTCTCATTCCTGCTCGGCATTGCCGATCCAACGGCAGTCGCATGCGAGGAGACGTATTGTGCCTGCGACGGCCAGCATGACCATTGCCGGTTCGATTTCGAAGCCAGGATGTAGGCTGCGTCCGCGATAGGGGTGGTGACGGTACCTTTTGAGGCGGCGCAGACGTGCAACGCGCATCGCAACTGGCCGGCTGTGACGCGACTTGACCGTCACGCCGGCTTGTCGTCCGGATGGCCAAGCTCGCAGAACCAGCCGCCGAGATATTTTACCGACGGCCGTTTCGGATCGGGGACGGGGGTCTTTGCTTCCACGGCGGCGCGGAACGGCTCGGCGCTGTCCTGCGGGATGTACCCCAGATGGTTGGCGCCGCTGTTGTCGACCATCTTCAGCCTGTTGTCGGATATGCCGAACGAGATCGTGTGGCCGACGCGCGGCGCGGTGAGCGCTGCCTCGACCAGGCGCACGCAGTCGGCGAAGGAGAGGTAGGACCACAGCATGCGGCGGTCCGCCGGTTCGGGGAAGGATGAGAAGATGCGCAGGCACACCGTCTCGATGCCGAACTTGTCCCAGTAGAGCCGGCTGAGGCTTTCGACGAAATTCTTCGAGACACCATAGAGGCTGTCGGGGCGCACCGGCGCGTCGACACCGATATGGGCCTCGACCTCATGATAGCCGATGGCGTGTACGGAGGAGGCGTAGATGACGCGCTTCACACCGTGTTTCCGGGCGCCTTCGTAGATATGGTAGGAGCCGCGGATGCTGGAATCGAGGATGGTCTGCCATTCGCATTCGAGCGGCGCGCCGCCGAAGTGCACGATCGCGTCACAGTCCCTGGTGGCGGCGATCGTCGCCTCCATGTCGGCGAGATCGAACACCGCTTCTTCTTCGTGCGGCGCCAGATCGTCGAACGGCTCACGTCCTGCCAGGCGGATCGTCTTCGCCAGCGGCCCCAGCCCCTTGCGCAGTTCCGAGCCGAGGCGGCCGGCAGCACCGGTGATCAGGATACGGTCGTAATGCGGCATCATCTACTCCACTTGCGCGACGGCGGCGTTGATCCGCGCGATCGCCTCGGTCAGCACCTCTTCGCTGGTCGCGGTCGAGATACGAAAATAGGGTGAAAGTCCATAGGCAGCACCCGGCACCGAAGCTACGCGGCCTTCGTTCAGGAGATAGTTTGCCACCGCCGTGTCGTCGTCCAGCACGACACCACCGGGCGTCTTGCGGCCGATCAGGCTGGCGCAGCCGATATAGGCATAGAAGGCGCCATCCGGCGGCGACAGCGCGAGGCCATTGATCTTCCTGATCCCGCCGACGACCAGATCACGGCGCGCCTCGAACGCTTGCCGGAAACGCGCCACTTCGTCCTGCGGGCCGTTGAGCGCGGCGACCGTCGCTGCCTGCGAGATCGAGCAGACGGAGGTGCAGGACTGGCTCTGGATGGTCGACATCGCTTTCACCAGCGGCGCCGGTCCGGCGGCGTAGCCGACACGCCAGCCGGTCATCGCATAGGATTTCGAAACGCCGTTGACGATCAGTGTGCGATCCCTGAGTTCCGGGCAGGCCTTGCCGAAGGACACGAATTCGCGTCCGTCGAACAGGATGTGCTCGTAGATTTCGTCTGAGAGGATGAGCACCTGAGGGTGCCTTGCCAACACCGCGCCCAGCGCCTGCAGATCCGATTGCGAATAGACCGCACCGGACGGGTTGCCCGGCATGTTGAGGAAAAGCCACTTCGTTCTCGGCGTGATGGCCTCCTCCAGCACTTCTGGCGTCAGCCGGAAGCCCGACGTCTCCGGACATTCGACGACGAAGGGCGTGCCACCGAGCAGCTTCACCATTTCCGGATAGGAGACGAAATAGGGGGCCGGCAGGATAGCCTC
Organism: Mesorhizobium sp. P2_E9; assembly: GCF_056403815.1. Lineage (NCBI taxonomy): Bacteria > Pseudomonadati > Pseudomonadota > Alphaproteobacteria > Hyphomicrobiales > Phyllobacteriaceae > Mesorhizobium > Mesorhizobium sp. P2_E9. Next base: position 407,551 of record NZ_JBFUET010000002.1, on the reverse strand, counting down.
GTCGCCGCTCTCCAGCGTTGCCATCAGCGCGTTGAAGATGATCTGCTTGGCGCCGTTGGCCACGACAATGTCGTCGGCCGTGTAATCCAGCCCGTTCTCGCGTCGGAACTTGCCGGCAATGGCTTCACGCACCTCGGCCGTGCCGGCCGCACCCGTGTACAGCGTCTGTCCCGCCTTGGCCGCGACATGAGCGGCATCGATGATGTGGCTGGGTGTCGGGAAATCCGGCTCGCCCAAGCCGAGATCGATCACGTCGACGCCCTTGGCGCGCAGCGCCTTGGCGGCTTGCGAGGCCGCCATGGAAGCCGAGGGCTTCACCGCCGACAGGCGCGAGGCGATGTAGCTCATTTGCCGTTCTCCGAAATATATTCCTTGGAGCGGTCGTTCGCCCGCGCCTCGGTGCTGCGTTTGGCCGGATCGCCATAGCCGCCGCCGCCCGGCAATTCGAGGATCAGCCGCCGGCCGGCCGGAACATGCTGCCAGCCCTTTGGCCGCATCTGCGTGCCATCGTCCAGTTTGACCACGCCGGCGACGCCGGGCCCGCCGCCATTGCGTCCGTGGGCAGGGTGATTGACGCGGTCGAACATGGCAGAGAAGTCGAACTCATGGCCCTCGATCGCCTCGATCTCGATAATCTGTCCCAGGCCGCCTCGAAATTCGCCGTCGCCGCCGGAGTCCGGCCGCAGCTCCTTGCGCCAGATGACGATCGGCCCGGTGTGCTCCGTCGCCTCGATCGGCATGGTGTGGACGCCAGAGGGGAACGCCGTCGCCGAAAGGCCATCGAGGCTGGGCCGGGCTCCCATGCCGCCGGAGTTGAACATCAGCACTTCGGCACGCCGGCCCTGGCCGCCCGCGACCGGCCGCACGGAGATGTGGATGTTCCACAGCGCGCCGGCGCCTTCGGCGAGGATCTTGCCCGGCAGCGCCTGGGAGATCGCGCCCAGCACGAGATCGGGGACCATGTGGCCGAAGATGTGCCTGAGCGCCACCGGCGCCGGCCGCACCGCGTTCAGGATGTTGACCGGCGACGTCACTGTGAAGAAGGCAAGCGAGGCGGCGTTGTTGGGAATGTCGGGCGCCACCACGCATTTCAGCGCGTAGCAGGCATAGGCCTTGCTGTAGATGATCGGACAGTTGATGCCCCAGCGGCTCATCGGGTCGGTGCCGGTGAAATCGACTTCGACATGGTCGTCACGGACCGACACTTTTGCCGCCAGTTTCACCGGCGCGTCATAGCCGTCAGTGACAAGCTCGTTCGACCAGCTGCCTTTCGGCAGCGCCTTGATGCGCTCGAGCATGGCGTCGCGTGTGCGTGAGAAGATGAAGTCGCCGAGCCCGTCGAGCGAGGAGAGCCCGATCTCCTTCATCATGTCGACGAGGCGGCGATGACCGACCTCGTTGCAGGCGGCGAGCGAATAGAAATCGCCGACCACCTGGTTCGGCTCGCGGACATTGGCGCGCAGGATCCTGACCAGGTCGAGATTGACCTTGCCCTTTTCCGCGAATTTCATGATCGGGATCTGGATGCCTTCCTCGTAGACGGACTTGGCGTCGGCGCCGAAGCCGCGCCCGCCGACGTCGACGACATGCGCCGTGCAGGCGAAGAAGGCCACCAGCTCGCCGTTCAGGAAGGATGGCGACACCATGGTGATGTCGTGCAGATGGCCTGTGCCCAGCCAGGGGTCGTTGGTGACATAGGTATCGCCCTCGAACATGGTGTCGCGCGGGATTTCGTGCATGAAATGCAGCACGGCCTCGGCCATGGTGTTGACGTGGCCGGGCGTGCCGGTCACCGCTTGCGCCAGCATCTGGCCGCGTGGATCGAACACGCCGGCCGACAGGTCGCCGGACTCGCGCACCGAGGTCGAGAAGGCGGTGCGCAGCAAGGTCAGCGCCTGCTCCTCGACCACCGAGATCAACCGGTTCCACATCACCTGCATGCGGATGTCGCTGATGTCGCTCATGACTGGCTGCCTTTGCGGATCAGAAGGATGGCGGCGTCGCTCTGGATGACGGCGTCGAAACTGGTGGTGACGACGGTGGACGTCTCGCGTTCGACGATGACCACCGGACCGGCAACGCGATCACCGGCGCAGAGCGTATCGCGTTCGACAATACCGTAGGTTTGCGGTGCGCCGCTTGCCGGATCGAACACCGCGCGGGTGGTGGCCGGCTGGCTGGTCCGTGTGCCTGCCGTGAGCTCATGCCTGGCGACATCAGGCCTTATATCCGTCGCCTTGACCGACCAGGTGACGATCTCGATCTCCAGCCCGTCGAGCCCTTCGATGGCGCGGCCGAAGAAGCGCTGGTAGTTCGCCTCGAACAAATCCTTGAGCCCCGTGGCGGCATCGTCGCCGAACGGCTTGTCCGGCAGCGGCACGGGGATTTCCCAGCCCTGGCCGGCATAGCGCATGAAGGCGGTGATTTCGCAGGTGATGCTGCCGCTGGCGCCGCTGCGCACGAAGCTTTCGGCTGATGCCTTGAGGTCGCCGAGCAAGGCATTGATTTCGGCCGGCTTGAACCGCGACAGGCGGGTCAGCTTCGACGCCAGCGCCTCGTAGCCGAATGGCGCCTTGAGGAAACCGATCGCCGAGCCGACACCCGCCCCCTTGGGGACGATGCAGCGTTCGATGCCGAGTTTTTCGCAGAGCCGTGCCGCGTGCAGGGGCGCAGCACCGCCAAAGGCGATCATCACATTGTCGGAGATGTTCTTGCCGTTCTCGACCGCGTGGACGCGGGCGGCATTGGCCATGTTCTCGTCCACCACCTCGCAGATCCCGAAGGCCGTCGACATGGCGTCGAGCGACAGCCGCTCGCCGACATCGCGCAGGATCGCCTGTTCGGAAGCTGTCGTGTCGAGCCGGATCGCGCCGCCGGCGAAATTGTCGGGGTCGAGCTTGCCCAGCACGAGATCCGCGTCGGTGATCGCCGGGCGTTTGCCGCCACGGCCGTAGCAGGCAGGTCCCGGCTCCGAGCCGGCACTTTCCGGCCCGGTCTGGATCCGGCCCATGGCGTCGACCCAGGCGATGGAACCGCCGCCAGCGCCGATCTCGATCATCTCGATCACGGGAATGGAGATCGGCATGCCCGAGCCCTTGCAGAAGCGGTAGGTGCGCGCCACCTCGAAAGTTCTCGCCGTGCGCGGCGCAAAATCCTCGATCAGGCAGATCTTCGCGGTCGTGCCGCCCATATCGTAGGAAACGACCTTCTCCAGGCCGAAGCGCCGGGCGATATCGGCGGCGAAGATGGCGCCGCCGGCCGGGCCGGACTCGACCAGGCGCACCGGAAATTCGGAAGCGGTCTCCACCGAGATCAGGCCGCCGCCCGAATGGATCATGAAGACCGGGCATTCGGCGCCCATATCTTTCAGCCGCGTCTGGAAGCGGGCGAGATAGTCGGCCATCTGTGGCCGCACATAGGCGTTGGCGCAGACCGTGTTGAAGCGTTCGAACTCGCGCATCTGCGGCGACACTTCGGCGCTGATCGAAATCGGGATGTTGAGCTGGCGGGACAGGATTTCGCGCGCGCGGCGCTCATGCGCCGGATTGGCGTAGGCGTGGATGAAGCCGATCGCCGCCGAGCCGAAGCCGCCGGCCGCGATCCGCTCTGCAATCTCTTCCAGCGCGGCTTCGTCGAGCGGCTGCAACTCCTGTCCCTCGGCGCCGATCCGGCCCTTGACCGTGAAGCGGTGCTCGCGCGGGATGAGTGGCGTCGGCAGCTGCAGGTTCAGATCATATTGTTCGAAGCGGTTTTCCGTCCGCATCTCGATCACGTCGCGAAAGCCTTCGGTCGTGACCAGCGCGGTCTTCGCGCCGCGCCGCTCGATCAGGGCGTTGGTGGCGAGCGTCGTGCCGTGGATGATGATGCCGATCTCGGACGGCGAAATGCCGGCATCGCGGGTGACGACGGCAATGCCGTCGAGGATCGCCTGCTCGGGCGCTGCATAATTGGTCAGCACCTTGGTCGAGAACAGCGTTCCCCTGAGCTCAAGCGCGATGTCGGTGAACGTGCCGCCTATGTCAGCGCCAAGACGGATGTCGTCGATTCCTGAGGTCATGCCTTGGCCTTCTGCGAAGCGAGCGCGGCTTCGCGCATCTGGGAGAGGGTCTGTCGGGGCGTCAGCGCTTCCGCCGAGATGGCGATGTCGAGAACCGCGCCCGTCGTCGAGGCGAGCGCGCGACCGAAGGCGGCGGCAAAATCACCGGTGGATTCGACCCGCTCGGCATGGAAGCCATAGGCCTTCGCCAGCGCGACGAAGTCGGGGTTTTCGAGCGAGGTTCCTGAAATGCGGGCCGGATAGTGGCGTTCCTGGTGCGCGCGGATCGTGCCGTAGATGCCGTTGTTGAGGATCAGCACGATCGGCTGCGCGCCCGCCTGCATGGCGGTTCCCAGTTCCTGGCAATTCATCTGGAAATCGCCGTCGCCGGCAAAGCAGACCGCCGCGCGCTCCGGGAATGCGACCTTCGCCGCGATGGCCGCCGGCAGGCCGTAGCCCATCGCCCCGGACTGCGGCGCAAGCAGCCGCGCCTGCGGTCCGAACTTGAAGAACTTGTTTGGCCACACGGTGAAATTGCCGGCGCCGTTGGTGAGGATGACGTCGGCGGGCAAGGTCTCGCGCAGCCAGGCGCTGACCGCCACCATATCCACCGGGCCGGGCTGGACGGGTGCCGCGAATGTCGCTTCATAGGCCTTGCGCGCCGCCGCACGCCATTCCGTCCAGGCGCCCTTGACCGGCGTCAGCGCCTTGGCGAAGGCGTTCGGGCCGGCATGGATACCAATCGTTGGCACATAGATCTTGCCGATCTCGCGGTCGGAACCATGGACATGGATCAGCTTCTGGCGCGGCTGCGGCACCGACAGCAGCGTATAGCCATCCGTGGTCATCTCGCCGAAGCGCACATTGACAGCCAGGATCACGTCGGCATCGCGGATCAGGTTTTTGACATGCGCCACCATGCCGACACCTGCCTCGCCGACGAAGGCGGGTGAATGATTGTCGAACTGGTCCTGGTAGCGGAAGGCGGCCACGACCGGGATGTCGGACGCCTCGGCGAAAGCCTGCAGCGCCGTGCGCCCTTCCTGCGTCCAGTTGGCGCCACCCATCAGCAGGACCGGCCTCTCGGCCGAGGCCAGCAGCTTGAGTGCCGAGACAATCGCGTCCGCGCTCGGCGCCGGCTCGAAGATCGTGGCCGGCCCGCTGAGCGGGGCGGCCTCGGTCAGGCTGGTCAGCATGTCTTCCGGCAGCGCGACCACCACGGGGCCGGGCCGTCCGGTCAGGGCGGTGGTCCAGGCCCGCGCGACGATCTCGGGCAGGCGCGAGACGTCGTCGATCTCGACCGCCCATTTGGCGACCGTGCCGTAGACGGCCCGGTAGTCGATCTCCTGAAAAGCTTCGCGGCCCTTCATGTCGGTGCCGACCTGGCCGACGAACAGGATCATTGGCGAGCTGTCCTGCATGGCCGTGTGGACGCCTATGCTGGCATTGGTGACGCCCGGGCCGCGTGTGACGAAGCAGATGCCCGGTGATCCCGTCAGCTTGCCGTAGGCGGATGCCATGAACGCCGCACCCCCCTCGTTGCGGCACAGCACATAGTCCAGCCTGCCCTGCGTGTCGTGCAGCGCGTCGAGAACTGCCAGATAGCTTTCGCCGGGCACACCGAAGCTCTTGGTCGCGCCGAGCGCGATCAGGCATTCGACAAGAAGGCGGCCGCCGTTGCGGATCATGTTTTCGACATCCTCGGTCTGGCGGCAAGCGGATCCGGCCTGCCTTTCGGATTTATACCTGCACGCTGGCGCAGTGGGACGAAATCAAGAAATGCCGTCTATTCGAAAGTTTTTCTTTACTCAGCAGTCCGTAGCAGAACACCGGGGTTCATCGTGCCCAGCGGATCGAGCGCGCCCTTCAGCCGCGCCATGAGCTCCCGCTCCACCGCGCCGCGATTGCGCTCTGCCAGCGCGATCTTGGCGCGGCCAAGCCCATGCTCGGCCGCGAAGCTGCCGCCCATCTTGGTGGCAAGCGCCGACAGTGCCTCGGCAAACCGTCCGGCCTTGCTGTCGAAATCGGCACGGCCTTCCGGCGGCGACAGATTGTAGTGGATGTTGCCGTCGCCGAGATGGCCGAACGGGTTGATCCGCACGCCGGGCAGAATGTCTTGGCAGATCGTCGCGCCCGCCTCGATGAAGCGAGCGATCGCGCCCGGCGGCACGGAGATGTCGTGCTTGAGCTGTTCGCCTTCCAGACGCTGCCCTTCCGGCTGTTCCTCGCGCAGCCGCCAGAACTGCGCCCGGTGCGCGCCCGATGTTGCCAGCGCCCCATCCAGGACCAGGCCTTCCTCCATCCCCCATTCCAACGCCGAATTCAGGATTTCGTCGAGGGGAACTCTGGGTGAGCCGGAAGCCAGTTCGACGAGCAGATAGACATCGCCCCGTGTCCCCAGTTGATAGGCGAGATCGGGCAAGTGCTTGAGCGCCAGTGTCAAGCCGACATCGCTGAAGAATTCGAGGCCGGTGAGAAACTCGCCGGCCTCGCCGCGCAGGAAGGCGCCGAACGAAACGGCGGCGGCGAAGTCGGGCATGACGAGAAGCGCGCCCGCCTGCTGCCTTGGCGTGGGGTAGAGCCGCAGCACCGCGCGCGTCACGATGCCGAGCGTGCCTTCCGCACCGCAGAACAGCTTGCGCAATTGATAGCCGGCATTGTCCTTCTGCACCGCGCGCATCCCGTCCCACACGGCGCCGTCCGGGGTGACGACTTCGAGGCCGAGCACGAGATCCTGCATCATGCCGTAGCGGAACGCCTGGCTGCCGCCGGCATTGGTGCCGACCAGGCCGCCGATCCCAGCGCTGCCTTCCGCCCCAAGATGCATCGGAAACATCAGGCCATGCGGTTCCAGCGCCTCGTGCAGCGCGGCAAGTACGACGCCTGCCTCGACAGTGATCGATCCGCTCTCCCGATCCGGTTCGCCGATCGCCGTCATGCGCGACAGCGAGACGATTATGGCGTTCGGCTGTTCCGCGACGGCACCGCCGCAAAGCCCGGTGTTGCCGCCTTGCGGCACCACCGCCAGCCCGGCCTCCCGGCATGCCGCGACGACCGCGGCCGCTTCAGCGGTGGTCGAGGGTCTCGCAACGCCCAGCGGCGCGACGCCATAACGGTTGAGCCAATCGCGCTGGTAGGGCGCGGCATCGTCGCCCGAAAGCCAGCCTTTCGGTCCGAGGATCGCGCGCAACGCGGCTGTGGGATCAGTCATGGAAATACCTGAAGGTGTGCATCGTGCTGAACGTTGCATCTTCAAAAATGCCGTTCAATGGCCCAGCACCTGCGACAGGAATTGTCGGGTGCGCTCGTTGCGGGATGCGGTGAAGAATTCGTCCGGCGGCGCCTCCTCTACGATCTCGCCGCCATCCATGAAGACCACGCGGTCGGCGACGCGGCGGGCAAAGCCCATCTCATGCGTGACGCAGATCATCGTCATGCCTTCGGAAGCCAGCGTCACCATGACGTCGAGCACTTCCGAAATCATTTCGGGATCGAGCGCCGAGGTCGGCTCGTCGAACAGCATGATCTGCGGCTGCATGCACAGGGCGCGCGCGATCGCCACCCGCTGCTGCTGGCCGCCGGAAAGCTGGCCGGGAAACTTCATCGCCTGTTCGGGAATGCGGACTTTTTCCAGATAGCGCCGGGCGGTCGCCTCGGCTTGAGCGCGCGGCTGCTTGCGCACGATCATCGGTGAAAGCATGCAGTTCTCCAGCACCGTCATGTGCGGAAACAGGTTGAAGTGCTGGAACACCATGCCGACCTCCCGCCTGATCTCGTCTATGTTGCCGACATCGTCGTTGAGCTCGGTGCCGAGCACGGTGATGCGGCCGCCATTATGCTGTTCGAGACGATTGATGCAGCGGATCATGGTCGACTTGCCCGAGCCGGAGGGACCGCAGACGACGATCTTCTCGCCGCGCTCCACGGACAGGTTCACGCCCCGCAGTGCGCGAAACGACCCGTAATATTTGTCGAGATTTTCGATGCGGAGCGCAGGCCCGGCCGATTGCGTGGACTTACCTGAAATCATGTCCGCGCCCCTACCGTTCGCTGACCGACATGCGGCGCTCAAGGAAGGCGCCGTAGCGGGATAGGCTGAAAACGAACACGAAGTAGATGAAGGCGATGAAGGCGTAGACCTCGACATAGGCGAAGCGCCATTCGCCGGTGCCATAGGCCGCATTGCCGGACGCCAGGATCTCGAAGAAGCCAACGATGACTACCAGCGAGGTCTCCTTGAAGGAGATGACGAACTGGTTGATCGTCGCCGGCAGTGCATTGCGCATGGCCTGTGGCAGCAGGATGCGGCCGATGCGCTGCCAATAGCGCATGCCGAGCGCCATGGCGGCTTCCTCCTGTCCTTTGGCGACGCCCTGCATGCCGCCGCGCACGATCTCCGCCTGGTAGGCGGAGAAGAACAGCGCCGAACCCAGGATCACCCGGTACAGCTTGTCGCCCTGCAGCCATTGCGGCAGCGCGAACGGCAGCACGATGGCGAAGGTGAACAGGATCGAGATCAGCGGCAGCGAACGCACCCCGTCGATGATCAGGCCGGTGGTGCGCGAAATCCAGGGCAGCTCCGACCGGCGCAGCAAAGCCAGGCAGATCGCCAGGGGGAAGCCGATCAGGCAGGTGGTGACGAAGATGAACAAGGTCAGCGCCAGCCCGCCCCACGCTTCCTCACCGACGAAGGGCAGGCCGAGCACGCCGCCTTTCATCAGCACGTAGAAGACGGTGGTTCCGATCCCCCAGACCAGCGCGATGCGGCGGCCCGTCCAGAAGGCTGGAATACAGCTCAGCACCGTCATCACCACCACGGCCACGCAGGCCAGTGCCGAGCGCCACTGCTCCTCGTAGGGATAGAGGCCGAAGAGAATGATGCGCCACCTGGCCGCGATGACCGACCAGCAGGCCCCGGCCGCGGCCTGGCAGGCCTCCGGTCCGCCGCTGGTGGTGAAGACGGCCGAGAAGACAGCCCAGTTGAGCAGCTTCCAGACGATGAAAGCCATGATCGCCAGGGAGATCAGCGACATCACGGCCTGAAGCGGCGTCGCGAAAAAACGTCGCCTCAAATCCTCGAGCTTTCCGGGGGCGGGTGGAGCGGCAATCTCCATGGCTCAGCCCCTCAACTGATTGCCCTTGAGGGCAATGGCCTTGTTGAGGCGGTTGAACAGGGCGGCCAGCGACAGATTAATGGCGAGGAAGCCTGCCATCAGGATGCCGATCACTTCGAGCGTCTGGCCGGAATGGTTGATCGTCAGCGCCACGATCATGAAGAAATCCGTGAAGCCCACCGCGATGCCCATCGTGGTCGCCTTCATCAGCCAGACATACTGGTTGGCCAGGATCGGCAGCATGGCGCGCAGCGCCAGCGGTAGTCGCACCAGCGTGAACACCCGCCAGGGGCTCAGGCCCAGCGAGAGCGCCGCTTCCATCTGGCCCTTGCCGACAGACTTGAAGCCACCGCGCACGATCTCGGCGATGTAGGAGCCGCCATAGATCGCGATGGCGATGGCGAGCGCGGAAAACTCCGGCGGAATACGCAGGCCACCCCTGAGGTTCAGGCCCTGCAGTGCCGGAAAATCGATGAACGGCGCGTCGGGCAGGCGACCGATCGCCAGGACGACCGCCGCACAGGCAAGCGCTGCCGCAGCGGTGGCGAATTGGATGCCACGCCGCTGACCGATTGCCTGGCTGAGCCGCGATGTGCTGCCCAGCCAGAGCGGCAGCACCATTGCCGCGAGCAAGGCAAACAGGGCCAGCGCCATTGTCACACCGCCGACATTGGGGAACGGGATGTAGAGCCCGCGGCTGGTGAGCAGAAAGCCCCAGGCTTCATGCGCGGCGCGCGGCGGCGGCAGGTGCGTGATCAGCGCGTACCAGAAGAAGACCTGGAGGATCAGCGGGATGTTGCGGAAGATGTCGACATAGGTGCGGCCAAGCAGCTGCGCCAGTTCGTTGGTGGAGGTCCGTGCCAGGCCGACGATGGTGCCGACGATCGTCGCCAGGATCAGGCCGACGGTCCCCAGGAACAGCGTGTTGGTGATGCCGATGAGGAAAAACCACCAATAGGGGTCATTGGCGGTGGCGGGCAGCAGCGTGAAATTCACATCCCAACCCGTCGACTTGAACAGGAAGTCGAAGCCGGAGGTGATGCCTTGCTCAGCCAGATTCCGTCGCGCGATCACGACCCCGGCGAGCACCAGGGCTGTGATCGAGCCGACATAGAGAACCTGCAACAGCGTGTTGCGGCCCTTCTGATTTCTCAGCAGGCTGACCATCGATCAATCTTCCTCGAAATTGCCGTCGGCTCCGCCCGGCAGAGGCCGGGCGGAGCCTGGAGCGGGATGCGTTCAGACCCTATCAGTCGATGACCAGCGGGAACAGGACACCGCCATTGTTCCAGAGATTGGTCAGCTCACGGTCCATCTTGTAGGGCGAATCCTTGCCGAGATCGCGCTCGAAGATCTCGCCGTAATTGCCGACATTCTTGATCACCTTGTAGGCCCAGTCGTCGGAGAGCCCGAGACCCTTGCCCATGCCCGGCGTCACACCGAGGAATTTTGCCACCTGCGGCGAGGTCGGCTTGGCCTTGATCTCGTCGACATTCTTAGAGGTGATGCCTTCCTGCTCGGCGAAGATCAGGGTGCTCAGCGTCCAGTTGGCGATGTCGACCCAATTGTCGTCGCCTTGCCGCATGATCATCACTTCAGGCTCGACCGCGAGCACGTCGGGCAGGATGACATGGTCTTCGACCTTGCCCTTGGCGATGCGCGCGATGGCCAGCGTCGGACCCCACTGCGCATAGAGATCGCAGCGCCCCGAGAAATAGGCCTGCTCGAGTTCCTCGGTCTTTTCGATGAGCACAGGCTCGAGCTTGATGCCGAGCTTGGCAGAATAGGCCGCGACCTGCTGTTCCTGCGAGGTGCCGGCGGGAATGCAGATCGTGCCGCCGTTGGCGTCCTTCAGCGACTTCAGATTGAGTTCCTTGTGCGCCATCACCTTGGTCGTGCCGAGGTAGTAGGACATCGAGAATTGCAGCCCGAGTTCGGTGTCGCGGCTGAGCGTGCCACCGGATGCCTTGATGATGATGTCGACATCGCCCGACTGCAACGCCGGCCAGCGCTGCGCCCAGCTGATCGGAACGACCTTCAGCTTGGTCGGATCGCCAAACACCGCCGTGGCCACCGCCTTGCAGAGGTCGATGTCCATGCCCTTCCAGTTGCCCTTGTCGTCCACCTCGGCAAAGCCGAGATAGGAGCCGTCATGGCCGGTGCAGTTCAGCACGCCGCGTGCCTTGACCGTGTCGAGTGTCTTGCCGCCGGCAGCTTGCGCCGGCGCTGAAAAATGCACGAGGCCAAGGGCCAGGGCCGCAGCCCCCCATTTCATCGTCTTCATGTTGTCGTCTCCGCTGTTGAAATTGTTCCGTTTCTTGTTGTTGGAGCCGCGAAAGGGACCTTTCGCAGTTCGGTCTCGAAGCCGCTTCCTAGTCGGAAAGCGGGGTCGGTTTCGGCAAGGAGATCGCGAGGTCGTTTCGCCAATCCTGCTGGGCCAGCCATCGATGCAGGGCGGCCACAGCCTTCACGCGCAGATGCCCGCGCGGGACGACAAGGTAGAAGCCGGGAACTTCCTCCGGCCGCATATCGGCGATGGCGTCGCGGCCGATCGGCGCGACCAGCGTGCCCGCCCGAAAATCTTCCTCGGCGTCGATGACGGAGACCAGGCCCACGCCGATGCCTTGCAGGGTCGCCCGGCGCATGGTCGCCGCATCGTCGAAGCTGATGCTGCGGTCGCCTTCCGTCAGCTCGACGCCGAGGTGGCGCAATATGTCCGGCCACAGACGCTTCGACTTGACGGTGTCGAGCAGTGTGAACTTCGTCAGCTCATGCGCCGACTTGATCTTTTCGCCGATCGCCGGTGTGCAGCAGATGATCTTCGGGTCCGGCACCAGCAGCGTGGTCTCGTAGTCGGGCCAGTTGCCGTAGCCCCACTGCACCGTCATATCGATGTCGTCGCGCCCGAAATCCGGCAGGTCGACCATCGTCGTCAGGCGTAGATCCGCGCCCGGCAGGATTTCCCGAAACAGCGAGAGCCTGGGCAGCAGATAGTGCGTGGCGAAATACGGGCTCGCATTGAGGTTGATGCGGTCGCGGTAGGTCGATTTGGTGACGCGGCGCACACCTTCCGAAAACTCGTCGAAGCCGGCCTTGACGTAGTGCGAGAGCAGGATGGCGGACTCGGTCAATTCGATCGACCGGCCCTTGCGCTCGAACAGCGTCACCTGGAGCGTGTCTTCCAGCAGCTTGATCTGCTGGCCGACCGCTTGCGGTGTGACCAGCAATTCATCCGCGGCCTGCCGAAAGCTCTTGTGCTGCGCCACGGCGTGGAAGACGCGAAGCGCGTTCAGTGAGGGAAGGCGCAGCTTGCCGGTCATCGAAAATTCCGCTCCTTCCGCTCGAGGCTCCGTTGATCATGCACTGCCGTAGTCAGTCGCCGCCGGCTGCGAAACCTCGCCTCAAGCGTAGATGTAACCACCTGAAACAATGACGTTTTCGCCGGTCATGTAAGTGTTCTTCGGGCCACCCGTCATGAGCACCCATTCGGCAATCTCAGTCGGCTCGGCGCCGCGGCCGAGCGGGCTCGCCTTGGCCAGTTCGTCCAGGAAGCCGAGCGCTTTTGCCTTCTCCGTGGCCATGCCGGCCGGCGCCACCGAATTCACCAGAATGCCGTCCTTCGCTACGTGGTGGGCGAAGGAACGCGTCAGGCTGACGACCGCGGCCTTGGTTGCCGCGTAATGGGCGTTCTGCGGATGCGCCTTGAAGGCGTCGACGGAAGTCAGGTTGACGATGCGGCCGCGCACATGGGCCTTCGGCTCCTGCGACTGCATGTGGCGAACCGCTGCCACCATCATGTGATAGGTGCCCTTGATGTTGATGCCGTTGGAGGCGTCCCAATCGGCGTCGCTGATTTCCAGAAGCGGGCGGCGCGGGTAGATCGCGGCGCAATTGATCAGCGTGTCGACGCGTCCGAGCTTCGAAACGATGGCATCGAATGCGGTATGGCATTGCGGTCCGACCTGGATGTCGCAGGCAGCCGCCGCGGTCGGCAGGCCCTTGGCCTTCGCCGGCGCGAGCGCGGACTCTGCGGCCTCCTGATTGATGTCGATGATGCCGATCTTCGCCGCCCCGGCCTCCACGGCCATCTCAGCCAGGAGGGCGCCAAGGCCGGCGCCGCCGCCAACGATCAGAACGGAAAGATCCTTCATTTAAAGTCTTCCTTACTTGGTGCCGCTCGGCGATGTTGGCCAGGTCGGCATGATGTCGAAACGGGTGACGTCGGCCCATGCTGGCAGCGCAAGCACCGCGACGACCATCCTGGCCACGTCATCCGGCTGCACCACTTTGCTGGCGTACATGGCGGCACGCGCCTTGGCGTCGAGTATGTCCTGGTAGAGCTGCGTCTCGACACGGCCGGCAACGATCTCGGTGACGCGTATGCCAGATGGCGAGAGGTCGGCGCGCAGCGCTGCGGCAAAGCCCGATATCGCCGCCTTGGTGGCTGAGTAGACGGCAATGTTGGAATAGGCCGCGTGGCCCGCCGTGGAGCCGGTGAACAATATGTGGCCGGACTGCCGCTCGCGCATCTGCGGAACGACGAGGCGGGTGAGCAGGATCGCCGCGCTGAGGTTTATCTCCAGCGTGCTGTCGATGTCTGATATCTTCATGTCGGCGAAATTGCCGAGCGGCGGCATGATCCCGGCATTGTTGATCAGCACGTCGATGGTGAGATCCGCCAGAACCGCCTCCAGCGCCTCGCGATCGGTGATGTCGACGGCGATCGGCACGATGCCGGGCCGCTCGGCCTGCAGCGCCTTGAGCGCGGCCTGGCTGCGTCCGACCGCATAGACCTCGTAGCCGGCATCGCTCAACGCGATCGCCATGGCTCGCCCTATGCCGCTCGTCGCTCCTGTGATGAAGGCTGTCGTCACCTGGGCTTCCCCGTTTGCCTGCATTTCAATGTGCGGCGCTGGCCGGCGCCGCGAAACCAAGAAAACCAGCAAAAAGGAAAGATAAACTTTCGAACTCTCTTATCGCGTCCGAAAATCGGGCAGGTGGTCACCCCGATGCCGAGGCTGAAAATCCCGGGAAACGGTGGAAAAACGGCAGCTTAACCCTGCTGAAAGCGCTTTCGGTCATCCGGCGGCGCAAAAACATGGCTTTCGCAATGTGTCGCTAATCTGGTCGCCGCCGAAGGCCTATGCGCTCGATGCCGCCGAGCCTTATCCGCCGGTCGGCGAGGGCCTCTTCATATCGGTGAACAGCGAGGCCGCTGCCGCCTTCTGCTCGGCCTCCGTCGCCTCGACGCCGGAAGCCCGGGCCAGCGCACGCACGCGCCCGAGGCTATTGTGCAGGTGCTTGCGCATGGCCTGGCGCGCTGCGCGGCCGTCCTGCCTTTCAATGGCGTCGACGATGGCTTTGTGCTCGTTGTGGATGCGCGTGTAATAGCTGTCCTTGCGCTCTGGCGTGACCACGTAGCCGAGCTGAAAACGCGGAACGATCATCGGCCTGAGATAGGCGAGGAAGCCGTGGATGAATTCATTGCGTGCCGCTCTGGCGATCGCCAGGTGGAAATCATAGTCGTAGTGGATCTGGACGACTGCCGGATCCGCCTGCTGGGCGTCGACCTGTTCCATCAGCGCGCGGATGCCGTTCGCCTCCGCCTCGGTTCGCCGTTCCGCGCAAAGGCCGGCGGACTCCACCTCGACACTCAACCGCAGTTCGAGCAAGGCGATGGTTTCCGGCAAGGTCCTCAGCGCCTCGTCCGGGATCGAGAAATTGCGCGGCACTGGTGTTTCGCTGACGAACATGCCGCGCCCCTGCTGCGGCACCACCATGCCGTCGGAGCGCAACCGCGCCACAGCCTCGCGCACCACGGTGCGGCTGACATCGTATTCGGCGCAAAGCTCCGCCTCGGTCGGCAATTGCGCCCCGGGAAGCAGCGTTCCGGAAAGGATCTTTTCGGACAGGCTTTCCGCCACGACGGTGGAAAGCGGCTTGCGCTTCGTCATCAGTCTCCCCTTAGAGCGTTTCACCGTTTCATGGAAACGGCGAACCGCTCTAACTCTTTGTTTTGACGCAATTCCAGACGGAAAACCGCTCACACTTTTCCTGGAATTGCTCTCGCCAGATTCGCGATGATGCCCGAACCGGCAGGACCATTCAAACCGCCGCGGTGACGATCAGTTCGACCAGCATTCCGGGCTTGGCCATCCGTCCTTCGCCGGTGGAACGCGCCGGCGCATGTTCTTTCGGCATCCAGGCGTCCCAGACGGTGTTGACCTCGTCGAAATCCCTGACGTCATCAAGCCACATCTGCACATGCAGGATGCGAGTCTTGTCCGTGCCTGCCTTGGCCAGCAGCGCATCGATCTTCCCGAGCACCTCGCGCATCTGGTCGGCCGCGGATTGGCCCGGCCTTGCAACCTGGCCGGTGAGATAGAGTGTGCCATTGTGGATGACTCCGTGGTGGATGCGGGTGTCGAAGTCGAAACGCTGGATGTCGCTCACTGGTTGTCCTCGTCAGATTTCCGGAGTCCGCCGGATGGGGTCAGATTGCCGGCGCCTGCCGGATGGGGTTGCCTTGCAGGTACTGCGCGTAAGGCGCATGAACGAGCCAGCCGGCGTCGACAGGCAAGGTGACGCCGGTTATCGACGCGGCACGGTTCGAGCAGAGGAACAGCGCCGCTTCTGCCACGTCGCGCGGCTCGACGAAGCGTCGCAAGGCCGTGGTCGCCTGGATCGCTTCGGGGTTGCGCTCGCCCTTGGCGATCCTCGCCTTCAACCCGTCGGACAGTGTGTAGCCGGGCGCCACCGCATTGACGCGCACCCCGTGTGGGCCAAGTTCGGCCGCGAGGATCTGCGTCAAGGCCAGAACCGCGTGCTTGCCGGGCGTGTAGGACGGCAGCGACAGCGGCGCGAAGGAGGCGAGCGAGCCGACATTCAGGATCGCGCCGCGTCCGGCAGCCGACATCAGCCGGCCGAACACCTGGCAACCCAGCAGCGTGCCGCGATAGTTCACCCGCCACATCTTCTCGTCCTCGTCCAGATCCTGGTCGAGCACATGCTTGCCGCTCTGCAGGATGCCAGCGCAGTTGACGACGACTTCAGGCGTGCCGAACGCGCCGCTGACGGCCTCGGCCAGCGCCTCCACCGAGGAAGCTTCGGCGACATCTGTCTGGACGAACAGCGCGCGCGGCGCGCCCGCTGCCTTGCAGGCGCTGGCCGCCTCCTTGCCTCGTGTCGCGTCCCGGCCGGCGACGACGATCTGGTAGCCGTCCTCGGCGAAGCGCAAGGCAATCGCGCGGCCTATGCCGGAAGTGCCGCCGATGACGACGGCGGTCAGTGGCTCAGCCATGGCTGCGATCCTTGCGCTCGATGTCGAAAAATTCGGCCATGGCTTCAACCTGGAAGTCCATCATCGGGCGTCCGGGTTGGACTCGGCAACCGATCTCCTTGGCTGCCTTGAGCAGCGCCGTCTCAGCCGGTTCCATGATGATGTCGACGACCGTCATGTCCGGGGTCAGCTTGCTCACGTCCATGGGCAGCGGATCGCTGGCCTTCAGCCCGGAAGGCGTGGCGTTGATCGCCATGTCCATGCCGGATGGATCGGGCTGGCCAACCTCGATCCGGCATTTTGGAAAAGACTTGCCGACCAGCGCGGCCAGCTTCTCCGCGCGTCCCCGGTCGATGTCGGTCAGCCGGATCTCCGCCGCGCCTGCCTCGGCCAGGCAATAAGTCAGCGACGCACCGGCGCCGCCGGCACCGACCTGGAGAATGCGGCGGCCGGCAATCTGGTGCCCGCCCGCTTTCAGCCCGTCGATGAAGCCGACGCCGTCGAAATTATCGGCGTACCAGCTTCCATCGGGCAGCCGGCGCACGGAATTGGCGCTCTCAACCCGCGCGGCGCGGTCATGCGCGGCCGAGCACTTGTGGTAGACCGCGACCTTGTACGGCACCGAGATGATGACGCCGCGGATGTTCTCGGCCGCCGTGATGCCGGCCCAAAAGGTGTCGAAATCCTCAGGCCGGCAGCTCAGCGGCACCATCAGGCTGTCGAGGCCCTTCTGCTCGAAGATCTCGTTGAACATGCCCGGGCTTTTGGCATGGCCCACGGGGTGGGCCAGCATGACGAAGACATCGGCCTTGCCGGTTCCGCGCATCGATTTATTCCTTTCCGTTTGACAGTTCATGGTCGCTCAGCGGTCGGGCGCATCTTGCATCGAGTCAAAGCCATATGATATAGGACATCATACAAATTTCAATGCACCTTCTTTGGCTGGAGATCACCGCGAAAATGCAGGAGCGCCGCAACACTTTGAAGGCGGCCGTGACGGCCGGCCGGGCTCATATCGGCATCTGGTGCTCGCTGGCTTCGGCGCTCACCACGGAGATCGTCGCCGGCTCCGGAGCCGGCTGGGTGCTGATCGATGGCGAGCATAGCCCCAACGATTTGCGCAGCATCATGGCGCAGCTTCAGGTCATGGGCGGCTTCGACAGCGAGGCCGTCGTCAGACTGCCTTCCGACGATGCCAATCTGATCAAACAGGCGCTAGATATCGGTGCGCGCAGCTTGATGATCCCCAATGTGCGCACGGCCGATCAGGCCCGCGCCATTGTTGCAGCGATGACCTATGCGCCTGGTGGCGTCCGCGGCTTCTCCGTCGGTCACCGCGCCAATGCCTTCGGCCGCATCGCCGGCTACCACGCCAAGGCGCGGGAGCAGCAGCTTCTCGCCGTGCAGATCGAATGCGAGACAGGCGTGGCCAATGCCGCCGAGATCGCCGCCGTCTACGGCGTCGACGTGCTCTTCGTCGGGCCCGGCGACCTCTCGGCCAATATGGGCGCGATGGGCAATCCGGCTGCCGCGCATGTCCAGGGCGCGATCGCCTCCGTGCGCAAGGCCGCAACGGCGGCAGGCAAGGCCAGCGGCATCCTGGCGCCGGCAAAGGCCGATGCCGACCGCTATCTCGCCGACGGTTTCACCATGGTCGCCGTCGGCTCGGACCTTGGCCTTTTGGCGCGGGGCTCGGATGCCCTGATCGCTTCCTTCAACCAGTAGACCGGAGACAAACCGTGGCAATTCCTCCTTACAAGGCGCCGTCGCGCACTGCTTACGACATCGTCATCGTCGGCGGCGCGGTCGTCGGTTCGTCGACTGCCTATTGGCTGAGCCAGGCGCTGGGCAATGGCGCCTCGATCCTCGTGGTCGAGCGCGACTCGAGCTACACCTTCTCGTCGACTGCGCTCTCCACCAGCGCCATCCGCCAGCAATATTCCAATCCGATCAATGTGAAGATCAGCCAGTTCGGCATCGACATTATCCGCAATTTTCCGGAGCGGATGGCGCCCTTCTACAAGGACGAGCCGGCGCCTGATCTCGGCTTCAAGGAATATGGCTATCTCTACTGTTGTTCACCCGAGGGCGTGGAAGCCGCGCGTGAGCGCGTCGACCTGCAGCGCAGCCTCGGCGCCCACACCGTCTTCCTCGAGCCGGGCCTGCTGAAGGAGCGTTTCCACTGGCTCAATGTCGAGGATCTCGGCGGCGGCTCCTGGGGCTCGCGTGAAGAGGGCTGGTTCGATTCCATGGGCCTGCTCAACGGCTTCCGTCGCGCCGCGCGCGCCAGCGGCGTCGAATATATCGACAACGCCGTGACCGGACTGGATATCGCCGATGGGCGCGTCGTCTCGGCGCGCTTGGCAACCGGTGAGACGGTGGCCTGCGGAACCTTGGTCAACGCCGCCGGCCCGCGCGCGCAGCAGGTCGCCGCCATGGCCGGCCTGTCCATCCCCGTCGCTCCCTACAAGCGCTACAGCTTCGTCTTCGCCAGCGCCACTCCGATCCCCGGCCGCATGCCCAATGTCATCGACCTGTCCGGCACCTTCGTGCGGCCGGAAGGCGAACTTTTCCTCACCGGCAACACGCCGCAGGGCGACGGCCCGGCCGACTATGACGACTTCGAAATGCATTTCGAGGAGTTCGACGACTACATCTGGCCGGCGCTCTGGCACCGCATTCCGGCCTTCGATGCGCTGAAGGTCCAGACCAGCTGGACCGGCCACTACGAATACAACATGCTCGACCACAACGGCATTGTCGGCTTCCACCCCGAGGTGACCAACTTCATGTTCGCCAATGGTTTTTCCGGGCATGGGCTGCAACAGTCGCCGGCCGTGGGCCGCGCGGTTTCAGAACTCATCGTTCACGGCGCTTTCCAGACGCTTGATCTGTCGCCGTTCTGTTACGAGCGCATTGCGCGCAACGAACCGTTCCTGGAAGAAGCCGTGATCTGAGGCGAGGAGCGCTGGACTTTACCCAGCCTGGCGGCGGCGGATGCTTGGGTGCCGTCGACTAAAAGCCCCGCTGCTGTTTCTGGTATCGTTTGACAAGCCGCTCCCGCTTCAGGCGGGAGAGCCGCTCGATCCAGAAGAGCCCGTTGAGTTGGTCAATCTCGTGCTGGTGACAAACAGCCAACAGGCCTTCAGCGTCATCCTCCGCTTCGTCGCCATCCAAAGTCTGGTAGCCGATACGAACGCGTGCATGCCGTTCAATCTCTTCCGTGACACCCGGCATGGATACGCTGCCTTCGACATGGCGGATCATTTCGTCTGATGCCCAAAGAATGGTGGGGTTGACGTAGCTGCGCAGGCCCGCCGAGGGCGACAGTTCGATGACCACCAGCCGCTTCAGGATGCCGATGTGAGGGGCGGTGATTCCGATGCCTGGAGCGGCGCGCATCGTGTCGGTGAGATCGCCGGCAAGCCGGCGCAGGTCTTCGTCAAAGACCGATACGGGCTCGGCGACGGAGCGCAGACGAAGATCGGGAAATCTCACGATCGGCCGTATCGTCACCTGTCACTCCGGCATTCGCAGGGACCAACGTCTGCGCGGCTCTTCCCCCAAGAATAACTGGAATGACCATACCGGCAACGCAAAAGATCGCAGCCAAGCCCGGCTATGCAAACTGTCAGGCCTGAACGGCGAGCCGCTCTTTCTCCATCTCGGCCATGTCCTGGAAGCGGTCGGCGATGCGGGGATGGATGCGGCCGCCATCCGCCGCGCCGATGGCGACGACGATCTCGTCCGCGGCCGGGCCGTCGGCGATCTGGAAGTTGGCGGTGATGAAATGCGAGCGGCGGCCATTCTCGCTCTTGTGCATCATCGGCAGCGACAGCAGCGCGCCAGGCGCGTTGCGTGTGTTGCAGAATTCGAGATAGGTCGTGCCGCCGACGGCATCGCGGAAGACATTGCCGAAGCGCAGCGTGTGGATCATGGCGGAGGCATGCTCAATCTCGCCGGCGGTTCCGACGGCGGCTGCCTTGCCGTAGCTTTCGATGCGTTCCGCCGGCATCAGCGCAATCAGGCGGCGCGTGAGTTCCTGCCCGAGCCGGGGTGCGATGGCGACAATCTCCGGCCGCAAATCGTCGACGAAGCCGCGCCCGGCCCATGGATTGCCCAAGACGGCGGCGACGACGATCGATGTCACCGGCCTGGCGGCCGCCCTGCTGCCTTCAAGGTGCACTTCCTCGATGAAGGTGCAGATCTTTCGCAATTCCATGATTTGGCCTCTCCACGTGGAAGCTCAAATCTAATGCGCGCCAATCGGCCGGTATTCCTCCGGTTCGTAGGAAGAATCGGCGTGCGCCCCGCTTGGAAGCGGTGTAGCGTTCGTATATCCGCGACGGCTAAAATTCGCCCTTCGCGAGTGGCGGAAGATCAGGCGTGGACCACGAGTCGCAAATTCTCTCCTTGCGGGACGCCGCCAGCCTCATCAATTCGGGCGGCGATCTCCAGTCCGTGCTGCGCGACCTCGTGCTGGCGGCCTGCCGTCATGCCAAATGGACGCTGGGCTCGATCATGGGCATCGATGCCCCGCATGGCCACGCCTACGTCATCGTGCGCCACGACCCGACGCTCATTCACCGCACGCTGCCGGACCGCTGGGAACTGGCCACCAGTCCTTCGATCGTCGCGCTCAACCGCAATGAGCCGGTCTATATCAGGGACGCGCGGGTGTCCGAGGAGTTTCCGGGCTATCGCCGCGAGGCCTTCGAGCGCGACTACCGCAGCGTGCTGGTCATGCCGATGAACTGCGTCGACGAGGACGGCCGGCCGATGGTGCTGACCGTCGTCTCGCGCGAGATCACCGAAGTGACGGCGGAGGATATCGCCTTCATCGGCATGATCGTGCATCTGGGCGAGATCGCGGTCGAGAAGCAGCATCGGCTGCGCCAGGAGAAGCAGGCCGGCGAACGCCTGCAACGCGCGCTTTCGGCGCACACCTCGCTCTTGCAGCAGGCCTTGTCGGACGGGTCCGTGGTCTCGCTCGCCGAAAAGGTCAGCGAGCTTCTGCCCAATCCGGTGGTGGTGATCGATTTCCATGCCAATCTGGTCGTCGCCGGCCGGTCCCCGAGCGAGGCGCATTTCGACATCGCCTCCTGGCAGCAGGCGGTGAGCGGAACGCTGAGCCGGCAGATCTTCAAGATCGCGCGCGGCGCGTCCGACGGACGCCACACCGAGACGCTGTTCGTCGATGACGGCAAGCGCCAGCTCAAGCTTTCGGTGCGCATCGAGCCGCTGACCATTGATGCCGAAGTGGTTGGCGCGCTGATGATTTTTCCGACGCCGCAGGCATCGGGCCAGCTCGATCAGATGCTGCTCGACAGCACCAAATTCGCGCTCAGCGTGCAGATGATGCGCAGCTTCGTGCGCTTCCGTTTCGAGACGCGTTCACTGACCGAGCTTTTCCTGGAGGTGGCGGAGCGCCGCTGGCGCGACGAGGCCGACATCGTCAATCGCGCCCGCCGGCTGGGGCTCGACTTGACCGTTGCGCAGAAGATGATCGTCGTCGATCTCGCCGAGCAGGTGAAGGATGGCGCCATCGGCCTTGCCGATCCGCACCATGCGCTCGTGCGTCTGCTGCAGCAGGCCGGCATTGCCGGCACGGCCATCGCGGTGGAGGATGGGCTTGTCTGCCTGGTTCCGGCCGATGCCGGGCAGGACGGCGCGCGCTTCGCGAAATTGCCGCACAGGATCGCGGCCGAGCTTGGCCGCTATTTCGAGCGCGAGCCGGTAGTGGTGCTTTCCGAGGCCTGTGCTGCGCTGGCCGATTATCCCATCTCCTGGGAGCGGTGCCGCCGCATGATCCGGATCGGCCGTTCCTTCGGCCGCACCGGTGTTTTTGCTGGCCAGGATTTCGGTCCGCTGCCGATATTGGTCGCCGCCGCCGACGCTCCCGACGTGCGCGGCTTCGTCGAGGACAGTGTCGGCGCCCTGATCGCGCACGACCGCGAGCACGGCACGCCCTATCTCGATACGCTGTTTGCGTATCTGCGCGAGGGCTGCCGCAGCCAGGCCTGCGCCGACGCCATCGGCCTGCATGTCACCACCTTGCGCTATCGCCTGTCGCGCATGGAGGAACTGTTCGGGATCCGTCTCGACACGCCCGAACAGCGCTTCGCGGTTGAACTGGCGATCCGTCTCAGCGGCATCATCGACAGCCGCGTGCCGGCAGCCCGCTAGACTCTCTTGACCTCGCCACCACTGTTGCGATGCGGCAGCCGCCGCAAGCACGGGCTTGTCGCGCCCGCGCTTGCTCGGGATAACAGCAGCATGCCGCGCCATCTTTCCTACAGACCGGAGGAAGAACGCCGGCCGGCTCCTGCCTAGCTTCCGTCCGACACTATGGAGGAAAGCAATGGCGGACGCGGTGGCACAGAGGACGATCGACCCGATCGCCTTGCGTCGTGCCTTCGGCACCTTCGTCACCGGCGTCACCATCATTACCACGCGCGACAGTGACGGCCATCCGCGCGGCATGACCGCCAACTCCTTCACCTCGGTCTCGCTTGACCCGCCATTGCTCCTGGTCTGCGTCGGCAAGGCGGCGGCGAGCTTTCCCGCCTTCAACGAGACACGGTCCTTCGCGGTCAATTTCCTGCATGAAGGCCAGGTCGATGTTTCTTCGGTGTTCGCGTCGAAAGCGGCGGACAAGTTCCAGTCGGTCAACCATGACCGCGCCCACACCGGCGCGCCGATCCTCACCGACAGCCTGACATGGTTCGACTGCACCGTTCACAACCGCATCGAGGCCGGCGACCACATCATCCTGATCGGCCAGGTCCAGGCTTTCGGCACCAGCCCATCGGCGCCGCTCGGATTTTGCCGCGGCCGTTACGCCAGCGTCAAGGATCCGCTGCCCGCCGGCTGGCTGGCCTCGCAGGACATGATCATCGGCTATCTGGTCGAAGCGGGGAACCGCATCCTTTTGCGCAGCGATGGCAAGGGAAGCTGGGTGCTGCCGACGGCGCGGCGCCGCAAGGCCGACAGCCAGCTCGTCCTCGATGGCGGCGAGGCGCTGAGCCTCGTTCCTGAAAACACCTTCCTTTATTCGGTGTTCGACGTCGCCGACAGCGACCCGGGCTATCTCATCTACCGCGCCGAACTGAGCCGTGAGAGCGCGCAGGCCGCGCTGCCGGATGGCCACGCCTTCTTTTCCGTCGACGCGCTGCCCTATGAGCGGATCGCCACGCATGAATTGCGCGCCATGCTGCGCCGCTATGCCCGCGAGCGCCAGGACAAGCGCTTTGGCATCTACATCGACACCGGTGACGGCGGCCGCGTCGCCATGATCGACGGCCAGTCGCAATCGTGGACGCAGGCCGCGTCCGAATGATGCTCCACGCAGGACAGACAGCATGAAAACGACGGTCGGATCGCTCGAAGGCTCACGCCAGAACCTGTTCATCAACGGTGCGTTCGTGGCGCCGAAAAACGGGCAGTACATCGACAGTTTCGACCCGACCACCGGCAAGCCCTGGTACCAGTTCGCCGAGGCCGGCGCCGAGGATGTCGGCGCGGCCGTCGAGGCCGCGCGTACCGCTTTCGCGGCGCCTGCCTGGCGACGGATGACGCAGACCGATCGCGGCAAGCTCGTGCGCCGGCTGGCGGAACTGGTGCTGGAGCACGCCGACGAACTGGCGCTGATCGAGACACGCGACAACGGCAAGCTGCTCAAGGAAATGCGGGCGCAGATGCGCGCCATGCCCGACAGCTACACCTATTTCGCCGGGATGGCCGACAAGCTGCTCGGCGACACCATCCCCGTCAACAAGCTCGACATGCTCAACTTCAACCTGCGCGAGCCGATCGGCGTCGTCGGCATGATCACGCCATGGAACTCGCCGCTGATGCTGCTCACCGGCACGCTGGCACCATGCCTTGCGCTCGGCAACACGGTGGTCGTCAAGCCGTCCGAGCATGCCAGTGCGTCCACGCTCGCCCTGGCCGAGCTGATCATGGAGGCCGGCTTCCCGGCCGGCGTCGTCAATGTCGTCACTGGCACCGGTGCCGTGTCGGGAGACGCGCTGACGCGGCATCCAGGCATTGCAAAACTCGTCTTCACCGGTTCGACCGTCACGGGACGCCGCATCGCCGCCAATGCGGCGCAGAATCTCATTCCTTGCTCGATGGAACTCGGCGGCAAGTCGCCGCATGTCGTCTTCGGCGATGTCGACATCGACCATGCCGTCAACGGCGTCGTGTCCGGTGTGTTCGCGGCGGCGGGGCAGACCTGCGTTGCCGGTTCGCGCTGTTTCGTCGAGGCCAGCGTCTACGACCGTTTCGTCGAGGCGCTGGTCGAGCGCACGCGGCGCGTGCGGGTCGGGCTGCCGATGCTGGAGGAAACCGACATCGGTCCGCTGGCGCTGTCGGCGCAGCTTGCCAAGGTGGAAGGTTACGTCGCCTCGGGCGTGCGCCAGGGCGCCAGCATCGCGGCCGGTGGCAGGCGGCCACAGGCAGCCGAGCTTGCCGGCGGCTGGTATTTCGAGCCGACCGTGATGACCGATGCCAATAACGGCATGGAGTTCATGCAGGAGGAACTGTTCGGTCCTGTCGTCGGTGTCATGCCGTTCTCGTCGGAAGACGAGATGATCCGGCTCGCCAACGACACACGCTATGGGCTCGCCTCGGGCATCTGGACGCGGGACATCAACCGCGCGCTGCGTTTCGCCAGGAATGTCGAGGCCGGCACGGTCTGGATCAACACCTACCGAGCTTCCTCCTTCATGTCCGCCAATGGCGGCTTCAAGGAGAGCGGCTATGGGCGGCGCGGCGGCTTCGACGCCATGGAGGAGTTCTCGCGCCTGAAGAACGTCGTCATCGACTACTCCGGCGCCATGCAGGACCCCTTCATTATCCGCCTTCGCTGACCAAACCCGACGCACTGGGGAGACCGACATGAAATTCGCCGTTTCGCTGACCATGGAGCGCTTCTCGCCCGACATGCCGATGTCGAAGGTGAAGAGCAATCTGCTCGACCTTGCGCGCCTGGCCGACGAGGGTGGCTTCGAGACGCTGTGGACGGCGGAGCATCACACGATCGAATGCACGATCTCGCCGAACCCGCTGATGACGCTGACCTGGCTTGCCCAGCATACCGAGCAGATCCGGCTCGGCACCTCGACGTTGGTCGCGCCCTACTGGAGCCCGATCCGGCTGGCAGGGGAGGCGGCACTTTGCGATCACCTGACCGGCGGGCGGCTGGAGTTCGGCATCGCGCGCGGCTCCTATCAGTACGAGTTCGACCGCATGGCCGGCGGCATGCCGCAGCAGGAAGGCGTTGCCTATCTGAAGGAGCTGGTGCCGGCGGTGAAGAAGCTGTGGGCGCAGGATTATGCCCATGACGGCCACTACTGGAAGTTCCCGCTCGCCGCCGGTGTCCCAAAGCCACTGCAGAAGCCGCATCCGCCGATCTGGGTGGCCGCGCGTGATCCCGGCACCTTCGACTGGGCGGTCGGCATCGGCGCCTCGATCCTGTCGACGCCCTTGTCGGCGCCGTCGGCCGAGATCGCTGTGCTCGGCGAGAAATTCCGCAAGGCCGTCGCCGATCATCCGGAAGTGCCGCGCCCGCGCCTGATGATGCAGCGGCGCACCTGCGTCTACGAACGGGCGCAGGACTGGGAGATCGCGGTCGGGCATGCCATCGACTATGGCCGCGCCTTCGAGAACCTGTTCCAGAACATCGGCACCGTGCAAAACGGCTTTCCCGAAGCCGTCCCCTACGAGAGCGTCAAGGGCAAGGACAATTACAATCCCGAGAACATCCGCCGCAACCTGATGTTCGGCACGCCCGATGAGGTGATCGACAAGCTGCTCGACTATGAAGCGGCGGGCGTCGACCAGTACTGCCTAGGCCTGACCTTCAACCTGCCGTTCGAGCTGCAGAAGAAGACGATCAAGCTGTGGGTCGACGAGGTGATGCCGGTCTTCGCCGCGCGCGAGCGCGACAGGGCGCGCCAGGCGGCGAGGGCGTGACCATGGCGCGCTCCGGCCAGCTCGATGTCGAGGGCGTGCTGCTCAACTGGCGCCTTGAGGGTGAGGGCGGCGTGCCGCTGGTCTGCATCCATGGGGTCGGCTCCTACCTCGAAGCCTGGAATGGCGTGGCCGGGCAACTGAAAGATCGCTTCGCTGTCCTCACCTTCGACCTGCGCGGCCATGGCCGCTCCAGCCGGGTCAAGGGCCGCTACCAGATCGACGATTTCGTCGGTGAGACCTTGGCGCTTGCCGACCATGTCGGGTTTGCCACCTTCCATCTGGCCGGCTTTTCGCTGGGTGGCCTGATCGCGCAGCGCCTGGCTTTGACGCATGCCGAGCGCCTGCAAAAACTGGTGCTGCTGTCGACAGTCGCCGGCCGCACGCCCGACGAACGGCACGCGGTGCGCGGCCGGCTGGCGGCGCTGATGGCGAGCGACGCTTCGGCGCATCACGCCGCCTCGCTGTCGCGTTGGCTGACGGAGGACTTCCAGGACAAGAACCCGGAGGTGATCGCCGAGTTGCGCCGGCGTGACGCCGAGAACGACCGCGACTGCTATGCGGCGGCCTATCGCGTTCTGGCCGAGACCGATTTCGGCGGCATCCTCGACCGCATCACCTGCCCGACGCTGATCGTGACCGGCGAAGACGACCAGGGCTCCAGCCCGCGCATGGCACGGCTGATGCACGAACAGGTGCAGGGGTCGCAACTCGCCATACTGCCCGGACTTCGCCATTCGATCCTGATCGAGGCGCCGGCCCGGGTTGCCGCCGTGATGGGCGATTTTCTGTTGGGTCAAGATGGCAAGAGGGCGGTGGCCCATGGATAGCAACCTTCGCGAGGCGGGAGAGCGACTCCGGCCCCAAGCTTCACACGACACTTTGCCGGCATCAGGCCGGCCTCTTCCCGGTGATCGGGGGAATGGCGACGGCAAACATCCTCCGCGGCATCGGAAGACCCGACCGGACGCGACGTCGCTAAATCCGCGAGCCTTGGGAAAGGACGCCGACCTGGTCGGCACGAAATTGCGAAGTCACGACCGATTGAACTGACGTGACTGCAAGAGACTGAACAACAACAGGGGAATACGCACATGACAATCTGGAACAGACGACAAGTGACGATAGCCGCGGTGGCGCTTGCGCTTGGCGCATATCCTGCTCATGCAGGCACGGTGCTCGACCGCGTGATGGCCGCCGGTACGCTCAAGGTGGCGACCGATGCCAACTGGGCGCCGCAGTCCTTCGTGAATGCCAGCAACGAACTGGACGGCTTCGATGTCGACGTCGCCAAGGCGATCGGCAAGCACCTCGGCGTCAAGGTCGAATTCATCACGCCCGGCTGGGACATCATCACCGCCGGCCATTGGGCAGGGCGCTGGGATATGCATGCCGGCTCGATGACGCCGACCAAGAAGCGCGCCGAGATCTTCGATTTTCCGGCGGTCTACTATTACACACCGGCGGCCATTGCCGTGCACAAGGACAGCAAGGCCAAGACGCTGGCCGATCTCGACGGCAAAGTGGTCGGCGCCACCAGCACCTCCACCTTCGAGGCCTATGCCAAGAAGGATCTGACGCTCGACGCCGCCGGTGCGCCGCCATTCGAATACAAGCTCAACCCGAAGGAGGTCCACTCCTACGAGAATTCGACCACCGCCTTTGACGACCTTCGCCTCGGAGACGGCGTGCGCCTGGACGCGGTGGTTTCTTCGCTGCCGTCGATCCTCGATGCGCAGAAGGCCGGCTACCCGATCAAGCAGCTGGGCGATCCGGTCTTCTACGAGCCGCTGGCGATCGCCATCGAGCGCGGCGATCCCGAACTCTCCGCCAAGATCGCCGACGCCGTGAAAGCGATGAAGGAGGACGGCACGCTGAGCAAGCTTTCCGAAAAATGGTACGGGCAGGATTATTCGAAGACAAACTAGCCCCTTCAAAGGCGGCCTGCCTCCGGGCAGGTCGCCGAACAGCCGGTGCTCAAAGATGCTTTATCCGGATACCGTCGAAGCCGAAATCCTCGTCCACAAACCCTGGTTCGTGGCGACGATGTTCGGTGTCGTTCTGCTGCTTTTCATGGCTTTCAACATGTCGGGCACCAGCTTCGCCGAACTGATGCGCCCGGTGATCGGCGAACCGTCGGTGAGTGGCTTCTACGGCCGCTTTGCCATTGCCTTCGCCATAGCGGTGATCTTCACCTTGAACGTCGTGCTGATCGGTTTCGCGCCGCTCAAGTTCCAGATCGGCATCGTCTGGCTCGAACTGCTGCTCCTGTTCATTGCCTTCTTCGAGACGTTCCATCTCAGCCTGCCCTTTATCTGGGAGAAGCTGCCGTTCCTGATCAGCCAGGGCGTTGTCACCACGCTCTATGTCTCGGCGATCTCGATTGTCATCGCTTCCATCATCGCGGTCGCCGGCGCGGTCGCCAAACTTTCCAGCAATGGCTTCGCCTATGCCATCGCCAGCTTCTACACCTCCTTCTTCCGCGGCCTTCCGCTGCTCATGCAGGTCTATCTGATCTATCTCGGCCTGCCGCAACTCGGCTTCGTCATCAATGCCGTGCCTGCCGGCATCCTGGCGCTTTCGCTCTGTTACGGCGCCTATATGACCGAGATTTTCCGCTCCGGCATACAGAGCATCGATCGCGGTCAGTGGGAGGCGTCGCGCTCCATGGGCTTCGGCTTCGCATTGACCATGCGCCGCATCATCCTGCCGCAGGCGCTGCCGGTCATCATTCCGCCGACGGGCAATCAGTTTATCTCGATGCTGAAGGATTCCTCGCTGGTCTCGGTCATCGGCGTGTGGGAGCTGATGTTCCTGGCGCGCACCCTCGGCCAGAAGACCTTCCAGCACATGGAGATGCTGATTTCGGCCGCCATGATCTACTGGATGCTGTCGATCTGCCTCGAACTGATCCAGGCGCGGATCGAGCGGCATTACCGCAGGAGCAAGGTCAGATGAGCGCCCATGCCATCATCGAAGCGCGCAACGTATCGAAGTGGTACGGCGCCTTTCACGTCCTGAAGGACATCAACCTGACCGTCCACAAGGGCGAGCGGATCGTCATCTGCGGGCCCTCGGGTTCCGGCAAATCGACGCTCATCCGCTGCTTCAATCGCCTGGAGGCGCATCAGGAGGGCGATATCACCATCAACGGCGTTGCCCTGCACGGCAAGATGGGCAATGTCGCCGACGTGCGCTCCAACGTCGGCATGGTGTTTCAGCATTTCAACCTGTTTCCGCACATGACGGTGCTGATGAACTGCATGGCCGGCCCGATGTGGGTGAAGGGCGTGCCGGAAAAGGAGGCGCGCAAGACCGCGCTGAAGTTCCTCGAGCGGGTCCGCATTCCCGAGCAGGCGAACAAGTTCCCCATCCAGCTGTCCGGCGGCCAGCAGCAGCGTGTGGCGATTGCCCGCAGCCTGTGCATGGAGCCGGCTGTCATGCTGTTCGACGAACCGACCTCCGCCCTTGACCCGGAAATGGTCTCGGAGGTGCTGGACACCATGACGGAACTTGCCCGTGACGGCATGACCATGGTGTGCGTGACGCATGAAATGGGCTTTGCCCGTGCGGTGGCCGACCGCGTCATCTTCATGGACGCCGGGCAGATCGTCGAGGCGGGTACGCCCGACGAATTCTTCAGCCAGCCACGCCACGATCGAACCAGATTGTTCCTCAGCCAGATCTTGAAGCACTGACCGGAGCGCTCCGCCGTCTCACGGAAATGATCCGTCGGCACGGCCTCCAGGGCCTGTTGCGAACGCTCGCTTCTTCGCACAGCCGCCTCGACATTGAGGCCGTCATGCATGCGTCTAAGGCCCGAGCGCGATCAGCGCCGGCCTGGTTAGGCCCAGCCTAAGCAGAATTATCGAAAATCATTATTTGTGCATCGCACACAGCGTGCTTTGCTCCATCCGCCGGCTGAAAGAGAACAAAAAGAACGTCAGGCGGCGGCCTTCGGCGATGCGTCCGAAGCGGGTTGTTTTGGCGCCGACAGCGCCTGACCTCAGAAAAAGACAGGGGAACGTGATGACGACAATATTCTCGAAGTTTCGCCACGCCGCGCTTGCGGCCGGCATTGCCCTGAGCGCCCTTTCGGTGAGCCTCCACGCCGAAGCCGGCACCTTGAAACTGGGCATGACGACCTGGGTCGGATACGGCCCGCTCTTCCTTGCGCGTGACATGGGCTACTTCAAGGAAGGCGGCCTCGATGTCTCGCTCGAAATCATCGAGGAAGCATCGATGTACATGGCGGCCGTCGCCGCCGGCGAGCTCGACGGCAGCGCCTCGACCATAGACGAAATCATGAAGTACCGCTCCAAGGACGTCTGCTTCAAATCAGTCTATGCCCTGGACGACAGCCATGGCGGCGACGGCGTTCTGGCGCCGAGCAGCGTCAAGAGCGTCGCCGACCTCAAGGGCATGGAGGTTGCGCTGAACGAAGGTTCGGTGTCGCAGTTCTGGTTCAACATCCTGCTCAAGCAGGCCGGCCTCAGCCAGGCCGATGTAAAGATCACCAACATGACCGCGGACGATGCGGCTGCCGCCTTCATGGCCGATCGCATTCCTGTTGCCGTCACCTGGGAGCCGCATCTGACGCTGGCCAAGAAGGAAAACAAGGGGCAGGTCCTGATCGACTCCTCGAAAACGCCCGGCTTGATCGTCGATGTGGTGGCGCTCAACTGCGACTACATCACGAAGAACCCCAAAGATGTCGAGGCGCTGGTAAAGGGCCTCTACAAGGCCAACGAGTTGATCAAGGAAGATCCTGCGAAGGCCTATGAAGTGATGGCCAAGGGTGTCGGCGGCTGGCTGAAGGATCCGAAGGACTTCGCCTCCTCCGCCGCAGGTGTGAACTTCTACGGCAAGGACCGCAATGCCCAATTTTTCGCCGGTGGCGAGGGTGGTGAAGCCGGCAAGCTGATCAAGCTCGGCGGCGATATCTGGGGCGGCTTCGGCAAGCTCAAGATGGACATCAAATACGACGACCTCGTCGATACGTCCTTCCTTGCGAAGTGATCTGGCCTTGCGAAGTGAGTTCGCTGGACCGCAGGCGCGCATCGCGACTGCGGTCCAGTCAGCCCAAAGGGTTTCCCTGTGACATTGGCACCGAATGCAACATCTCCCATCAGCCATATCGTGACCACGAGCGTGGATAAAAATCAGCCCGGTCGATCCGCCTGGAAAGCTGTCGCCACACCTTTTCAGGCCGTGTCGCGCCCTCTCTCCATCACGCTCAGCGTCCTGGTCTGGGGCGCGGTCATTGGCGGCTGGTTCGCCTTGACCTATTCCGGAGCGGTCAAGGAAATGTTCCTGCCGCGCCCCGAATCCGTCTTGTTCACCACCATCAATATGGCGCTTGACGGGTCGTTGTGGGAGCACGTGCTCGCCAGCGTCCAGGTGGTGCTGATCGGCTTCGTCATTTCGAGCATCGTGGCGGTGCCGCTCGGATTGACGATGGGCACCTACCGCATCGTTCAGGCCGCGCTCGACCCGCTCGTCAATTTCATCCGCTATTTGCCGGTGACGTCCTTCGTGCCGCTGTTCATCCTGTGGATCGGCATCGGCATCGAGCAGCGCGTGGCCGTCATCATCTTCGGCATCTTCTTCCAGCAGCTGGTGATGATCGCCGACAGCGCCCGCGGCGTTCAGCGCGACCTCGTCAACGCAGCCTATACGCTCGGCACCAAACGCAGCGACACGGTCTTCCACATCGTCTTCCCGGCCACGCTTCCTAATGTGCTCGACGTGCTGCGCGTCACCATGGGTTGGGCCTGGACCTATCTCGTCGTTGCCGAACTCGTCGCCGCCCGCAGCGGACTTGGCTACATCTCGCTCAAGGCGATGCGCGGCTTCCAGGTCGACGTCATCTTCATGGCCATCGCCATGATCGGCATCCTTGGTCTTTGCACCGACCAATTGTTCCGGGGCATCCGCCGCCTCGTCGCTCCCTGGGCCAACTGAGGAATTCGCTGACATGGACGCTCTGACACTTGCGACGAAACTGAAGAGTGCCGACATCGCCATCGACAATGTCGTCCTGCGCTACGGCAAGGGCGATAATGCCGTGCTGGCGCTGGATGGCATCTCCTTCCATGTCGTGCCCAATGAGTTCTGCGTGATCGTCGGTCCATCCGGCTGCGGCAAGTCGAGCCTGCTCTATCTCATCGCTGGCCTCGAGGAGCGCACCGGCGGCATGATCTCAGTCGGCGGAAAGCCGGTTACCGAGCCCGGTCCCGATCGCGGCATGGTGTTCCAGGCCTATACGCTGTTTCCCTGGCTGACGGTGGCGCAGAACGTCGAATACGGTCCCAAGCGCAAGGGTATGTCAGCGACCGAGCGCAGGGCCATCGTCGAGCATTTTCTGCATGAGGTCGGCCTGGCAAAATTCGCCAACCATTATCCCTCGCAGCTGTCGGGCGGCATGAAGCAGCGCGTGGCGATCGCCCGTGCGCTGGCCAACGATCCGCAGGTGCTGCTGATGGACGAGCCCTTCGGAGCGCTCGACAGCCAGACCCGCCACTCAATGCAAAAGCTTTTGCTGAGGATCTGGGACCATTCCAAGAAAACGGTCCTGTTCGTCACCCACGACATTGACGAGGCGATCCTGCTGGCGGACCGGGTGCTGGTCATGTCTGGCCGGCCCGGCCAGATCAAGAAGGAAATCCGCGTCAGCCTCCCTCGTCCGCGCAGCATGGACCTGGTCATGGAGCCGGACTTCATCGCCATGAAGCGGGATATCCTCGAGCTCTTGAAGAACGACGAAGACGAAGAGCACTAAGGGGTGACATCGGCAGTCTTCGAGGTGGATCACGAAACAGGCACGGCATGAGCATCGAGGCCGCGGAATTCGACTATATCGTCATCGGTGCGGGCTCGGCCGGTTGTGTCCTGGCCAACAGGCTGAGTGCCAACCCTGTCAGCCGCGTCTGCCTGATCGAGGCCGGCGGCAGCGACGACCGCACAAGGGTTCGCGTGCCGGCCGGCATTCTCTCGCTCTACGGCAATCCGAACTTCGACTATGGCTACAAGGGCGTGCCGCAGCCGCTGCTCAACAACCGCCGCATACCGGTCAACCGCGGCAAGCTTCTTGGCGGGTCGAGTTCGATCAATTCCATGGTCTATATCCGCGGCGCAGCACAGGACTATGACGAGTGGGCAGCGCTTGGCTGCTCGGGATGGTCCTATGCCGATGTGCTGCCGGTGTTCAAGGGATTGGAGCGGAATCTCCTGTCGCAAAGCCCGGCCTATCACGGCTTTGAGGGCGAACTGCTGGTCGACAATCCGCGTGATCCCAACGCCGTATCCAGCCTGTGGGTCAAGGCGGGCCGGGGCGTGGGCCTGCCCGAAAACCGCGACTTCAACGGCGATGGCCAACTCGGCCTCGGCATCTACAATGTCACCCAGAACAAGGGGGAACGCTTCTCGGCCTACACCGCCTTCGTTCGGCCGGTTCTGAGGCGCCCGAACCTCCAGGTCCTGTCAGGCGTCGAGGTGCTTGATCTGGCCGTCGAAAGCGGTCGCGTCACCGGCGTCAATGTGATCAAGGACGGCGCGGCCCAGAGGCTGACATGCCGCGCGGAAATCGTGCTCAGCGCCGGCGCGATCGGATCGCCGCGCATCCTGCTTGCTTCCGGCATTGGCCCGGCCGAGGAGCTGAAGGCGGCGGGGGTGGAACCGGTCATCAACGTGCCGGGTGTCGGCAAGAATCTGCGCGACCATATCGACGGCATGATCACGCAGCGATCGAACAGCACCAGGACGCTCGGTCTGTCGATTGCCAATCTGCCGGCGATGCTGGCGGCGCCCTTTCAGTATTTCGTCCGGCGCAAGGGCATGCTGACGACCAATTACGTCGAGGCCGGCGGCTTCGCCAGGACGAAATATGCCGGCGATATTCCCGATGTCCAATTCCACTTTGTTCCGGGCTATCGCAGCCATCGCGGCCGGCTCGTCGAATATGGCCACGGCTATGCCGTGCACACCTGCGTGCTGAGACCCGGAAGCGTCGGCGAAATCACGCTCGAGCGCGACGGCACCCGCCGCAACGTACTGATCGATCACCGCTTCTTCAGTGACGGGCAGGATGCCCTGACCCTTGTCGAAGGCATCAAGCTGGCGCGCTCGATCCTCGCTTCGCCGGTCTTTGCTGATATTCGCGGACCGGAAATCCTGCCTGGCCCCGATGTCGTCACCGATTACGAGATCCTCGCCTATCTGCGTGCCGAAGCCCTGACCGTCTATCATCCGGTCGGCACGGCCAAGATGGGCACCGACACCATGGCGGTGGTCGATCCCGCCGGCCTCAAGGTGCGCGGCTTCGACAATCTGCGTGTGGCGGACGCCTCGATCATGCCGACGCTGATTGGCGGCAACACCAATGCGCCGTCCATGATGATCGGCGAAAAAGCAGCCAGGGCGATGCTGTCGTTAGTCTCGTGTTGGCCAGCCTCTCCCGGCATTTAGGGACAAGCTAACCACTGCCACGTGAAATCGTAATTTTCGCTAATCAGTCCCTCCAGTACACCAGCGATCTGACCTCCTCGCATCGCAGAAACTCTTGGGGGGAAAGGACGCAGAAATGTCGGTGGAAAAAATAGACACGCTTGTCGTCGGCGGTGGCCAGGCGGGGGTGGCTATGTCTGAGCATCTGAGCAAATGCGCGGTGCCGCATCTCGTTCTCGAGCGTGGCCGGATCGCCGAGCGCTGGCGTTCGCAGCGATGGGACTCGCTCGTTGCCAATGGCCCGGCCTGGCATGACCGTTTCCCGGGCATGGAATTTCCCGTGACGGGTCCCGACGGCTTCCCCTCCAAGGAGGAAGTCGCGGACTATTTCGCCGCCTATGCAAGGCAGATCAATGCGCCGATCCGCTGCGGCGTCGAGGTCAAGCTCGCGCAAAGAAATGTCGGTCGACCCGGGTTCCGCGTCGAGACGTCGGATGGGGTGATCGAAGCCAACAGCATCGTCGCGGCGACCGGACCTTTCCAGGTCCCCGTCATCCCCGCTCTTGTCCCCGGCGATGCCGGCATTCCGCAGATTCATTCCAGCGCGTACCGCAACCCCGGGCAATTGCCGAAGGGTGCGGTGCTGGTGGTCGGGGCGGGATCGTCAGGTGTGCAGATTGCGGACGAGCTTCAGCGCTCGGGGCGGCGCGTCTACCTCTCGGTCGGCGCGCACGACCGCCCGCCGCGCGCCTATCGCGGGCGCGATTTCTGCTGGTGGCTGGGCGTTCTCGGCAAATGGGATCTCGAAACTCCAGGGCCTGGCACGGAACATGTCACGATTGCGGTGAGCGGCGCGCGTGGTGGCGAGACGATTGATTTTCGTCGGCTGGCCGCGCAGGGGCTTACCCTGGTCGGCATGACCAAGACATATCAGGATGGCGTGCTGACCTTCGCGCCTGATCTGGCGAAGAACATTGCCCGCGGTGACGCCAACCTGATGTCGCTGCTGGACGAGGCCGATGCCTATGTCGCGCGCAACGGTCTTGACCTTCCGGAGGAGCCCACGGCCCGTCGGATCGACCCGGACCCCGACTGCCTGACCAACCCGCTTCGTGAGCTCGACCTGGCCGAAGCCGGGATAGCGGCGATCATCTGGGCGACAGGTTTTGCCGTCGATTACAGCTGGTTGAAGGTCGATGCCTTTGACGAGAAGGGCCGGCCAAGGCATCAGCGCGGCGTCTCGACCGAGCCTGGAATCTACTTCTTGGGATTGCCTTGGCAGTCGCGAAGAGGGTCGAGTTTTATCTGGGGTGTCTGGCATGACGCCAAGCATGTCGCGGACCGGATTTCGACGCAGCGCAAATATCTGGCCTATCACGCTGCAGCACGGCGCGAGACAGTGGACGCCTGACCGACCCTGACAACAGCCACGAGCCCGATCTGATGGAGACCAGGATGGCGCATACGAGAATCCGCAAGTTCAACACTAGGGACACCTATCCCGAGCAGAAGCTCGACAATGATCTGTGCCAGGCGGTCGTCACGCGGGGCGGCCGGACGGTCTATCTGCGTGGTCAGTGCCCGCAGGATCTCGACACCGCCAAGAATATCGACAGCCACGATCCGGCCGAGCAGACGCACAAGGTGATGCAGAACATCAGGCAGCTCATCGAGGAGTGTGGCGGCACCATGGAGCATCTGGTCAAGGTGGTCGTCTACATCACCGATGTGCGCCATCGCGAGGCGGTCTACCGCACCATGGGCGAGTATATCAAAGGCGTGCATCCCGTTTCGACCGGCCTCGTCGTGCAGGCTCTGGCGCGGCCGGACTGGCTGGTCGAAATCGACGGCACCGCCGTCATTCCGGACTGATCCCAATGACCTTTTCCATTGTCGCGCGGTGCAGCCGCACCGGCATGTTCGGTGTCGCGGTATCGTCCTCCTCTCCGGCGGTGGCGGCGCGTTGCGCTTATGCGCAGGCGGGCGTGGGGGCGGTCGCCAGCCAGAACGTCACCGATCCGGCGCTCGGCACAAGGGGGCTCGAACTGCTGGCGCGCGGTGCCTCGGCCGCCGAAGCGGTCGCCATCCTGAAGCGCACCGGCGCCTACAGCGACTACCGGCAGGTGCTGGCTGTCGATGCCGCCGGAACCACAGCGATCCATTCCGGACCCAGGGCGCTTGGCATCTGGGCGGAAGCGCGTGCGGACAATGTCGCCTGCGGCGGCAACATGCTGGCCCATGATGGCGTGCCGCAAGCCATGGTCGAGGCCTTCCTGGCCTCGGAAGGGCATCTCGGCGACCGCCTGATCGCGACCATGCGCGCCGCGCTGAAGGCGGGTGGCGAGGCGGGTCCGGTCCATTCGGCTGGAATGAAGCTGGTGCGCGAGGTCGCATGGCCTGTCGCGGACCTGCGCTGCGACTGGAGCGATGGCTGTCCGATCGAGGAGCTGGCGGCGTTGTGGGACCGCTACAAGCCGCAGCTCGATGCCTATGTGACCCGCGCGATCAATCCGTCCGACGCACCGAGCTACGGCGTGCCGGGCGACGAGTAGCCGGCACATAGGGGAGGCATCCGCATGAGCGAACTCAGTCACAAGGACTGGATCGGCAAGGCATCCGCGATCCGCTTTCGCGACAAGGCGTTCATCGACGGCAAGTGGGTTGCCGCGCGTTCGGGCCGCACCTTCGCCAGCATCAATCCGGCCACGGGCGAAACGCTGGCCGAGGTGGCGTCCTGCGGCGAGGAAGATATCGATCTGGCCGTTGCCGCGGCGCGCCGCAGTTTCGAGGCCGGTGTCTGGTCTCGCGCGAGCCCGGCGCGCCGCAAGGAGGTGCTGCTGCGGCTGGCGCGGCTGCTGCGCGAAAACCTGCAGGAGCTTGCGTTGCTCGAATCGCTCGACATGGGCAAGCTGGTCACGGATGCCGCCACCGTTGATGTCCCCGGCTCGGCGGCGATCTTCCAATGGTATGGCGAGGCCATCGACAAGATCTACGACGAGATCGCGCCGACCGGCGCGAGCGATTTGGTGCTGGTGCGGCGCGAGCCGCTCGGCGTGGTCGGCGCCGTGGTGCCGTGGAATTTCCCGCTCGACATGGCGACCTGGAAGTGCGCGCCCGCGCTGGCGGCGGGCAATTCGGTGGTGCTGAAGCCCGCCGAGCAGTCGCCCTTCTCGGCGCTCCGGCTGGCGGAACTTGCCATGGAGGCGGGCTTGCCCGCCGGCGTGCTCAATGTCGTGCCTGGCCTTGGCGAGACGGCCGGCCAGGCGCTTGGCCGCCACATGGATGTCGATTGCCTTGCCTTCACCGGATCGACGTCGGTCGGCAAGATGTTCCTGCAGTATTCCGGCCAGTCGAACATGAAGCAGGTCTGGCTTGAGACAGGCGGCAAAAGCCCGAACCTTGTCTTCGCCGATTGCGGCGATCTCGATGCTGCGGCCGACATGGCAGCCTTCGGCATCTTCTTCAACCAGGGCGAGGTCTGTTCGGCCAATTCGCGCCTGCTCGTGCAACGCTCCATCAAGGATGCCTTCGTGGAGAAACTGGCTGAGCGCGCGGCGGCCGCCCAGCCCGGCGACCCGCTCGACCCGGCCTCGAAAATGGGCGCCATGGTCGACGCACGCCACGCCGCCAAGGTCATGCGCTTCGTCGAGGCCGGCAAGAAGACCGCACGCCTGGTCGCCGGCGGCGACCGGGTCACGGTCAATGGTCGCGGCAGCTTCATACAGCCCACCATCTTCGACAATGTTGCCCATGATGACCCGATCGCCAGGGATGAGATATTCGGGCCGGTGCTTTCGGTCATTGCCTTCGACGATGAAGAGCAGGCTGTCCGCATCGCCAATGACAGCCCGTACGGGCTGGCCGCATCGCTGTGGACCGACAGCCTTTCGCGCGCGCACTGCGTTGCTGGCCGGCTGCGCGCCGGCACGGTTTCCGTCAACACGGTCGATGCGTTGAGCCCGATGACGCCGTTCGGCGGCATCAAGCAATCCGGCTTCGGCCGCGACCTGTCGCTGCATGCGCTGGACAAGTACACCGCATTGAAAACGACATGGATCAAATACTGAGGCAAAGCGATCGCTTGATCGTAGCGCCCAAACCGGCAACATAGAAGCCCATGCCGTTACGCTTCACCCTGAGACAGTTGGAATATTTCGTCGCCGTCGGCGAAGCCGGCTCCATTACCAAGGCGGCAGAGCAGGTCAATGTTTCGCCGCCTTCGATCTCGGCGTCGATCGCGCAGCTCGAGGCCGAATTCGGCGTCCAGCTTTTTGTACGCAAGCATTCGCATGGCCTGTCGCTCACGGCTGGTGGACGTGTTTTCCTGAAGGAGGCTGCCAGGCTGCTGGCCGACGCCGACGCCCTGCACGACATTGCCGGCGACATCGCCGAGAAAGTGCGCGGGCCGCTGGCGGTCGGATGCCTGCTGACCTTCGCGCAGATCGTCATGCCGACCCTGCGCATGAAGTTCGAGCGCGCCTATCCCGATGTGCGGTTCCGGCAGTTCGAGCGCAACCAGGGCCAGTTGCTCGAAATGTTGCAGCGAGGCGAAATCGACGCGGCGCTGACCTACGATCTCGAACTGTCGCAGGACACGACGTTCGAACCGCTGATGCTGGTGCCGGCCTATGTCATGCTGCCGCAGGGGCACCGCTTCGCCGGCAAGGCTTCGATCACGACGGAAGAACTGGCCGACGAGCCGATGGTGCTGCTCGACCTGCCATACAGCCGCGAATACTTTCTTTCGGCCTTTCAGTCGCGGGGCATCCGGCCGAACATTGCCGAGCGCACCGGCGACATCGCGGTGATGCGGTCGATGGTTGCCAACGGCTTCGGCTACGGCATCGCCAACATGCGGCCGCTCAACACGCTGGCGCCGGATGGCAAGCCGCTGGTCTTCGTGCCCCTGGCGGGGGATTTGCGGCCGCTGACCATGGGCGTCGCCTTGCCCAACGCCGAGCACCGCACCCAGACGGTGCAGGCATTCATCGATCATTGCCGCCGTTTCGTCGTCGAACAGGGCGTGTTCGGCAGCGGGCGGGTCGTGGAATAGAAGCAATTCCAGGAAAAGTGTGAAGCGGTTTTCCGTCCGGAATTGCGTCAAAACAAAGAGATACGGCGTTTGCTTCACGCCACCTGAAGCCGGTGATCGGTAAGCCGCCGCAGCAGATTGTCCAGCATGTCGTCGCAGCGGCGCATCTGTTCGACGCTGACGAATTCGTCTGGCCTGTGCCCTTGCGCCATCGACCCCGGTCCGCACACGATGGTCGGCGTGCCGAGGTCGCGGCTGAACAATCCGCCTTCGGTGCCGAAGGCAACCTTGATGGTATCGTTGGCGCCGGTCAAAGACTTGACGAAGGCCACAGCCTGCGAGTTCGCCGGCGTGTCCAGGCCCGGATAGGTGTTGGTGATGTCGATGTCGATGGCCGCCTCCGGGGCGATTGATGAAGCGGCACCGGCAATGCGCGCCGCCGCCGCGCGCAGCCCGTCGAGGATCTCGTCGGGATTGTCGGCCGCGACGTTGCGGATCTCGAAGTCGAGCTGGCAGAGGTTCGGCACGATGTTGAGCGCCACGCCGGCATTCATCTTGCCGACGTGGACGGTGGTGTAGGGAATGTCATAGTCGCCGTCGCGCGCGCCATCGTGCGCCAGCCGATCCTGTTCCAGGCGCAGTGCCGAGACGAAGTCGCAGCCGAGATGAATGGCGTTGAGCGCCAGCGGAGCCAGCGCCGAATGGCCTTCGCGTCCCCTGCAGAGGGCGCGCGCCGCAAGCTTGCCCTTGTGGCCGGTCGCCACCTGCATGTTGGTCGGCTCGCCGACGATGCATAGCAATGGCCGGTGCGTCGCCGCCTGCAGCATGTCGATCAGGCTGTGCACGCCGATGCAGCCGACCTCCTCGTCGTAGGAAAGCGCCAGATGCAAGGGCGTTTTCAGGCTCATTTTCGCGGCCTTGAGACAGGCCGCAAGCGCGCAGGCGACGAAACCCTTCATGTCGGCCGCGCCACGGCCATAGAGCTTGCCGTCGCGCGCGGTCATCTCGAAGGGCGGCAGCGTCCAGTCCTGGCCGTCGATGGGGACGACATCGGTGTGGCCGGACAGCATGACGCCAGGCGCGTCGGCCGGTCCGACGGTGGCGAAAAGGTTCGCCTTGTGGCCATCCGCGCTGCGGATGATCTGGCAGGCAATGCCCTGCGTCCCCAGCAACTCGGTGACGTAGCCGATGAGGTCGAGGTTCGAAACGCGGCTGACCGTCGGGAAGGCGATCAGCTTTTCAAGGATCTGGATGCTGTCCATGCGTCGTGTGTCTCGTTGACCGTGCGCGCTATCTAGCATCGCGTGGCCGCGGCCTTGAAGTCGCATTTGGCTCAGCCGGGATTCACCGGATGCTAATCCAGGCGGCGAGGGCGGATTAGGCGCGTCCTAATCGGCACAG
This sequence comes from Mesorhizobium sp. P2_E9, assembly GCF_056403815.1. Lineage (NCBI taxonomy): Bacteria > Pseudomonadati > Pseudomonadota > Alphaproteobacteria > Hyphomicrobiales > Phyllobacteriaceae > Mesorhizobium > Mesorhizobium sp. P2_E9. The sequence continues at coordinate 366,269 of NZ_JBFUET010000002.1, read as the reverse complement.
AAGAAATCTGTAGTTTTCCGGCACGCGCCGCAACTTATGAGTAGGGTCACGGCATCTACCACCGGGCGGACCGGCTTGCGTCAAGGTTTGAAACCATCCGCGATGCGACGCTGGCAGGAAGGAAGCACCATGCGTGATCCACGCTACGATATTCTGTTCGAGCCCGTGAAGATCGGTCCGGTGACCGCCAAGAACCGCTTCTACCAGGTGCCGCACTGCAATGGCGGCGGCTATCGCGATCCGTCCGCCGCGGCCGAGATGCGGCGCGTCAAGTCGGAAGGCGGCTGGGGCGTCATCTTCACCGAGCAGACGGAGATGCACCACACTTCGGAGATCACGCCCTTCATCGAACTCAGGCTGTGGGACGACGCCGACATCCCGGCGCTGGCGAAGATGGCCAAGGCCATGCACCAGCATGGCGCGCTGGCCGGCATCCAGCTGGCCTATTCCGGCATCAACGGCCCGAACCTCTATACCAAGGAAGTGCCGCGCGGACCGTCGGCCTTGCCCATCCGCACCTTCACCAACGATCCGGTCCAGGCACGCGCCATGGACAGAGAGGATATACGCGACCTCAGGCGCTGGCACCGCAATGCCTTCAAACGTGCCAAGCTGGCGGGTTTCGACCTGGTCTGTCTCTACGGCGCACATGGCTTCGGCATCATCCAGCACTTCCTGTCCCCCGCCACCAACCAGCGCACCGACGAATATGGCGGCCCGCTGGAAAACCGTTCGCGGCTGATGCGCGAGCTGATCGAAGAGGGGCGGGACGCCATCGGTGACACCTGCGGCCTGACGCTGCGGCTGTCGCTGGACGAGATGATCGGCGAGCTTGGCTTCGCCAATTCCGAGGTGCGCGACATGATCGAGATGCATGCCGAGCTGCCCGACCTCTGGGATCTGGCGCATGGCGCCTGGGAGGATTGTTCGGGGCCGTCGCGCTTCAAGGAGGAGGGCGCGCAGGAAAGCCTGGTCTCCGGCATCAAGACGCTGACGTCGAAGCCTGTCGTCGGTGTCGGTCGCTTCACCTCGCCGGATGTGATGGTCAGGATGATCAAGTCCGGCACGCTCGATTTCATCGGCTGCGCCCGTCCGTCGATCGCCGATCCCTTCCTGCCGAAGAAAGTGGAGGAGGGGCGCATCGAGGACATCCGCGAGTGCATCGGCTGCAACATCTGCATCACTGGCGACATGACCATGTCGATCTCGCGCTGCACGCAGAACCCGACCTTCATGGAGGAGTGGCGCAAGGGTTGGCATCCCGAACGCATGCAGGCCAAGGGCGACAGCGACAGCGTGCTGATCGTCGGCGCTGGCCCGGCCGGGCTGGAGGCCGCCCGTGCACTCGGCCTGCGCGGCTATCAGGTGGCCATTGCCGAGGCCGGCACCGAGCTCGGCGGCCGCGTCGCGCGCGAATGCCGCCTGCCTGGGCTCTCGGCCTGGGGCCGCGTGCGCGACTATCGCCAGTACCAGCTCAGCCAGATGTCCAATGTCGACGTCTATTTCGAAAGCCGCTTGTCGGCCGAAGACATCCTGGCCTTCGGCTTTCAGAACATCGCCCTTGCCACCGGCTCGACATGGCGCCGCGACGGCGTGGCGCGCGCCCATGTCGTGCCGATGCCGGTCGACCCGGCCATGCCGGTCTACACGCCCGACGATCTGATGGGCGGCAATGTGCCTGCCGGCAACGTCGTGCTGTTCGACGACGACCACTACTATATGGGTGGCGTTCTGGCCGAGCTGATGGCGCGCAACGGCGCTCGGGTGACGCTGGTGACGCCGTCCGCCTATGTCTCGGACTGGACACGCAACACGCTGGAGCAGGGCGCCATCCACCGCCGTCTGGCCGAGCTCGGCGTCGAGATCGTGCTGAACCGGACCGTGACGCGCGTCGTGAAGGCAGGCGTTGCCACCGCCTGCGCCTACACCGGTGCCGAACGCGACATCGCCGCCGACGCCGTGGTGCTGGTGACGTCGCGCCAGCAGGACGACGAGGTCTGGCGCGACCTGAAAGCGCGGCGCGACGAATGGGCCGACAATGGCATTCGCTCGATCAAGGTCATAGGCGATGCCGAGGCGCCAGGTCCGATCGCCTGGGCGACCTATGCCGGCCACCGCTTCGCCCGCGAACTGGACGAAGACGACATCGGTGACTCGCTGCCGTTCCGGCGGGAAGTGACGGCCCTGGCGGCGGAATAGGCGGGGCTTGCGCCTGGCAACCATGGTCCTTAGACAGGCGGCCTTGAAGGACGTTTGCCGAAGGTGGAGAAGAACATGTCGGACCGGATGAAGACCATCTCCTCGGCCAGGTCGCATGGCGGCGTGCAGGGCGTCTATTCCCATGCTTCGGATGCCTGCTCCTGCGACATGATTTTTGCTGTCTTCGTGCCGCCGCAGGCCCGTGAAAAACCTTGCCCGGTCGTATGGTATCTCTCCGGCCTGACCTGCACCCATGCCAATGTCATGGACAAGGGTGAGTACAGGCGGATGGCCGCCGAGCTTGGCCTGATCGTCGTCTGTCCCGACACCAGCCCGCGCGGCGCCGACATTCCCGACGAGAAGGACAATTGGCAGTTCGGCAGCGGCGCCGGCTTCTACGTCGATGCGACGCAAGCGCCCTACGCTGGGAACTACCGGATGTATTCCTATGTCACCGCGGAATTGCCGGCGTTGATCGCCCAGGAATTTCCGGCCGACATGACGCGCCAGGCGATCTTTGGCCACTCTATGGGCGGGCACGGCGCCCTGACGATAGCGCTCAAGAACCCCGAGTGCTTCAAAAGCTGCTCGGCCTTCGCGCCGATCGTGCAGCCAAGCACCGCCGGTTGGTCGCGGCCGGCCCTCGAAAAATATCTCGGCACGGACGAGACCTCATGGCGGGGCTACGATGCCACCTTGCTCATCGAGGATGGCCACCGCTTCCCCGAGCTGTTCGTCGATCAGGGGACGTCGGATGGATTTCTTAAGGACGGGCTGAGGCCCTGGCTTCTGGAAGCGGCCTGCGCCAAGGCTGGCATTGCGCTGACACTGCGCATGCAGGACGGCTACGACCACTCGTATTTCTTCATTTCGACATTCATGGACGACCATCTGCGATGGCATGCCCAAAGATTGTCTGACTCGGTCCTCGGCACCGGGCCACGCTGAAGCAGGGAAATATCCCCGAGCGGGCTAATCCCGCAGCAGGTCGAACATTAGCTTGAAGAAACGGTCCGCATCGACCTCATGGGCGATACGCGCATTGTCCTTCTCGCCGCGCTCGCCCCAGAAATCGGCAACCGTCGCGCCAAAGGCATAGGTGCCCGACAAGTCGACGCCGATATGGGCCGGGCGCGTGCGCACCAGTGTCGGGTCGATGGCCAGCGCCAGCGCCAGCGGATCGTGCATGGCGCCGCCGACACCCATCGAGTTGCGGTGCAGCTTCTCGTAGAACAGCAGCCAGTCGTTGACGAGCTTGCCGAGCGGCGTGTCGATGGTCGCCAGCTCGGCATATTGCGGCGCCTCGATCAGCACCTGCATGGTGACATCGAGCCCGACCATCAGGATCGGCACGCCGCTGTCCAGCACGATCTTCAGCGCTTCGGGATCGCAGAAGGCATTGAACTCCGTCGGCGTGATGATCTCGCTCTTGCGGTAGAACACGCCGCCCATCCAGATCAATTCCTTGATCTTGGGCAGCACGTCGCGATGCTTGAGGATCATCAGGCCGATATTGGACAGCGGCCCGGTGGCGACGACCAGGATCGGCTCGGGCGCGGCGCGCAGCTTGTCGGCCAGGAAATCGACGGCGTGCTGGTCGACCGGCTTGATCGTGGCCTGCGGCAGATAGGGCGAGCCTTCGAGGCCGCTCGGACCGTCGGCCGTGCCGAGCACCAGCGGCCGCGCCAGCGGACGATGGCACCCTTGAGCGACAGGCACGTCGCCGGCGCCGATATATTCGAGGATACGCAGCGCATTGGCCGTGGTCTTCTCGACCTCGGCATTGCCGCAGGTGGTGGTGACACCGATGAGTTCGATGGCCGGTGAGCGATGCGCCATGACCAGCGCGATGGCGTCGTCGTGGCCGGGGTCGCAGTCGAACAGGATGGGAGTTGCAATGGTCATTTTATCGGTCCTCACGCCGCTTGTTCGTAGCGCGCGATGGTTTGCTTGAAGATGTTCAGGAAGCGGCGGCCGTCGAGATCGGTGCAGATGCGCGTGGTCTTCGGTCCGCCGCCGGGCAGCAACTGTCGGCCGCGATGGGCAACCGTCTGTCCACGGGCGAGGCGCCCGTCCAGCACGACATCGACGAAGAGCGGTTCGGTCATGGTGGCAAGCGTCGGGTCGAAGGCCAGCGCCACGGTGATGACGTCGTCCATCGGGAAGCCGACAAGGTCGAAGAACTCGCGCCAGATGTCGATATAGATCGGGAAACTGTCGGCGATCATCTCGAAGACGGCATTCTTCCGGGCAACGGCCTGCATGTCGGCAATGTCGTCGCGCGTCAGCATCGAGGCGGCGACGCGGTTGTCCTCGCAGATGTCGAGCGGCACCAGGACCTTGTCGACATCGGCGTTGAGCACGATGCGCGACGCCTCCGGATCGGCCCAGATGTTATACTCAGACAGCGGCGTCATGTTGCCGGGCGTCTGGAAATTGCCGCCAAGCACCAGCAGCCGCTTGAGCGCGCCGGTCAGGCGCGGTTCCTGCAGCAGCGCCATCGCCGCATTGGTCAGCGGCCCCGTCGTCACCAGCGTGATCTCACCCGGGTTGGCCATCACCGTCTCGATGATGAAGTCGACGGCGTGTCCCGGCGTCGCCTGGCGGGAGGGGGTCGGTGCAGGTGGATTGAACTTCTTCAGCCGGTCGCCGAAGCGGGCAACCAGCCGTTTTTCGAAATGGACCGGCGCCTCCATGTCGGCCTTGGAATTGCCGACGATCGGCCGCCACGCACCGGCGTGGACGGGGATGTCGTCGCGCCCGGCAAGCGTCAGCGTGTTGAGCACGACATTGGTGACCTGCTCGATCGGGCCGGCGGCACCGGTGACGGTGGTGACGCCTTCGAGCCGGACATTCGGGTTCGCCGCGGCAAACAGCACGGCGAGAATATCGTCGCCGGCAGAATCCACGTCGAGGATTATGCGTTCCATGAGAGTTCCTTCATTGCGGATTTTTGTCGACCGAGGCGCTGTTCCTGTCCACCGACAGAAGTTTCTGCATCGACGCCAGCGTCTCATTGATGATCCTTGGCCGCGCCCGGTAGGACAGCGCGAACAGCGCCGTCAGCGCGACGACATAGGGCACGGTGAGAACGAGGTAGGACGGGAAGCCGAACGTCTGCAGGCGCAGCGAGAAGGCATCGGCGAAGCCGAACAGCAGGCAGCCGGCCAGCACCTTCAATGGGTCGCCGTTGGAGAAGATCAGGATCGCCACCGCCATGAAACCGCGGCCCGAGGACATGTTCTCGGTGAACATGGTGATGTAGCCGAGCGACAGATGCGCGCCGGCCAGCCCCGCCAGCAATCCGCACAGCAGCGAGGCGGTGTAGCGGACGCGGGTGATCGAAATGCCGAGCGCCTCGGCGGCTTCGGGCTTTTCGCCGACGACGCGGATATAGAGGCCGAGCCGGGTGCGGTTGTAGAACAGCACCAGCAGCGGCACGGCGATGAAGGCGACATAGACGATCGGCGTGAAGCCGGAGATCAGCGGTGCCCATGAGCCGAGCACCGCCTGGGCGCCGGGTATCTGCACTTTGGGCAGGCCGACGATGCCGTGACCGACGATCGATCCGCGCGTGCCGAAAATCGCTTTCATCAGCGAGATCGTCATGCCGCCGGCAAGGATGTTGAGCGCCAGCCCGACGACCACTTCATTGGCCCGGAAGGTCACCACCAGCACCGCAAAGGCGAGCGCGAAGGCAAGGGCCGCGGCGACGCCGCAGGCCACTCCCGCGAATGCCGAACCCGTCCAGATCGAGCCGATGACGGCGAAGAAAGCGCCGGCCAGCATCTGGCCCTCGAGGCCGATGTTGAAGATGCCGGCCTTGGTGGTGAACGACCCGCCAAGCGCGACCAGGAGAATTGGCGCGGTGGTACGCAGCGTCGCGGCGATCAGCGCGACGTTGATCAGCTTGTCTAGAATTTCCATCGCCGCTCCCCCGCCTGGCTGTCGCCGAGGCGTTTGATCAGAACCTGCGCCGAGACGCTGAGGATGATCAGCGCCTGGATCACGGTGATGATTTCGCGCGACGCGCTGGTGTCGACCTCGAGCAGCAGCGACCCGCTGCGCAGCGCGCCAAAGAACAGCGCCGTGACGATGGTCGCGACCGGCGAGCCATTGGCGAGCAGGGCGGCGATCAGCCCGTCGAAGCCGAAGCCTGGAGCAAAGCCCTCCATGAACCGGTGATGCACGCCGAGCGTCTCGACGCCGCCGGCGAGGCCGCCGACGGCGCCTGAAAGCAAGAGCACGACAAAGCCCTGCCGCTTCACGTTGACGCCGCCATATTCGGCGAATTTCGGCGCTGACCCGACCATCGTCACGCCATAGCCCCAGCTGGTGTAGCGGAAGACGAGCGCGACACCGACAGCCAGCAGCAGGCCAATCACCAGTCCCCAGTTCAGCCGCGAGAAGGAAAAGATCTCCGGCAGATAGGCTGTCGCCAGGATCGGCGGTGTCTCCGACCAGCCGCCGGGCCGCTTGAACAGGAAGATGGTGAAATAGGAGGTGAGCAGCACGGCGATGTAGTTCGACAGGATCGTCGAGACGACTTCGTTGGTGTTGTAGCGGGCGCGGAAATAGGCGGGGATGGCGACCCAAGCCGCACCGGCGACGACCGCGAGCGCCAGCGCCGCCAGCGTATGAATGCCCGCGGGCAGTGAAAAGCTGAAGCCGACCCAGGCGGCGGCAAAACCGCCGAGGAAGAGCTGGCCCTCGATCCCGACATTGAACATGCCGCCGCGCAGGCCGATGCAGGCCGCAACGCCGCAGATCAGGATCGGCGTCGTCTGCAGCAGGGTACCGGCGATCTTTTCCTGGTCGCCGAAAGCGCCGCGCAGCAGCGTCATCAAGACACGCACCGGGCTCTCGCCGACCAGGAGGATGATGATCGCCCCCATGAGCAAGGCTACGGCAACTGCAATGATCTGGCCGGAAAAGGCGCGCAAACGGTCGCTCATCATGCGGGCTCCAGCTGCGGCGACACGCCCGCCATCATCATGCCGATCCTGTCTTCGTCGGCATCGTCGCCGGCGACTTCGCCCATGATCCGCCCGTTGAACATCACCAGGATGCGGTCGGCGAGCGCCGCCAGTTCGTCAAGCTGCACGGAAATCAGCAGGATGGCACGGCCCGCCGCACGCTGGCGCATGATCTCGTCATGGATGGCCTCCTGGGCGCCGATGTCGACGCCGCGCGTCGGCTGATCGATCAGCAGGAAGTCGGCGCCATTGGTGAATTCGCGTGCCAGCACGACCTTCTGGATGTTGCCGCCCGAAAGCCGCTTGACGGCATCGCCCGCTCCTTGCGCGCGAATGTCGAAGCTCTTGATCAGCGCGCCGGCATTTCCGGCAATCGCCTTCCAGTCGAGCACGCCATTGCCGCTCCACGGGGCGCGATGCTGGCGGCCCATCAGCGTGTTTGCCGCGATCGACGCATTGCGATCGACCCCGCGCACCATGCGGTCGCCCGGAACATGGGCAAGGCCCGCCTCGCGGATTGCGGCGGTGGAGAGCGTGGTGAGGTCCTGGCCCTTCAGCCGGGCCTCACCATGGCTTGCCGGCCGCAGGCCCGAAAGCACTTCCGCCAGTTCCGTCTGCCCATTGCCGGCGACGCCCGCAATCCCCACCACCTCGCCGGAGCGGACAGTGAAACTGGCGTTGCGAAGGGCCGGCAAGCGGCGATCATCACGCGCCCACAAATCCTTGACCTCAAGGACCACATCGCCATGCAGCGCCGCGCGCGGGCGCCGGTCGAAGCTGACCTCGCGGCCGACCATCATGCGCACCAGCTCGTCCTTGTTGAGTTCCGATGTCGGGCGGGTCGCGACCTTGCGGCCGTTGCGCAGCACCGTCACCGTGTCGGACACCTCCATCACCTCTTCCAGATGGTGCGAGATGAAGATCACCGTCATGCCCTCGGCGACAAAGCTGCGCAGCGTCTGGAACAGTTCGCGGCTTTCCTGCGGCGTCAGCACCGCGGTCGGCTCGTCGAGGATGATGGTGCGGGCGCCGCGCACCAGGACTTTCAGGATTTCGATGCGCTGCTCGATGCCGACCGAGAGCAGCCCGACGCGCTCGGTCGGATCGACATGCAATCCGAAGCGCTTCGACAATTCGTGGGTGCGCGCGATCTGCGCGGCATGGTCGATCAGCCCATGACGGCGGATTTCCATGCCCAGAAAGACATTGTCGGCGACCGAGAGCGAAGGCACCAGCTTGAAATGCTGGTGCACCATGCCGAGGCCCGCCTTGATGGCCGCGGCCGGGTCGGCGACCACCGTCGCCTCGCCGTTCAGCCGGATCGAGCCTTCGTCGGGCTGCAGGAGACCGAACAGGATGTTCATCAGCGTCGTCTTGCCGGCGCCGTTCTCGCCGATAATGGCGTGGATTTCGCCCCGGCGCACGGCAAGATCGATGCCGTCATTGGCAATGAAGGCGCCAAAACGCTTGGTGATGGCAGTCAGCTCGACGGCCATCGCGGCTGTGTTGTGGAGGGTCGGTGACCCCGGCGCGTTCGACACCATTGCTCTCGCAGATTGGGGCTCTCGCAGATTGCGAGCTTTCGAAGATTGGACACTGATCCGCCGCGGCAAGCCGCGGCGGATCAGTGTAGCGCTTTCTTGGGAGGGATGCGCTGTTGCTGGCTTATTTCGCCTTGGCGATCACGATCTTGCCGTCGAGGATGCCCTTCTTGATCTCGTCCAGCTTGGCCGTCACGTCGGCCGGGATCTTCGGCGCGATGTCGTCGCAGACCTTGAACTCGACGCCGCCCGAGGCGAGGTCGAAGGTGCGGGTGCCGGCGGTGACCTTGTTGCCGCCGACCTCGTCCTTGATCAGCGTGTAGACGGCGATGTCGCCGCGCTTCAACATGCTGCCGAGGACATTTCCGGGGGCCGTGCCGCACATGTCGATGTCGACGCCGATCGAGTATTTGTCGGCCGCGGCACTGGCCTGCATGACGCCTTCACCGGTCGGGCCGGCGACGTTGTAGACGATGTCGGAGCCCTGGCCGTACAGCGCCTGGGCAAGCTCGCTGCCCTTGGCCGGATCGTCGAAGGTGCCGGCGAAGACGGAGTTTACCTTGACATCGGGCGCCGCGTATTTGGCGCCTTGCTCGTAACCGCCGAGGAAGTTGCGGATGACCGGGATATCGCGGCCGCCGACGAAGCCGATTGCCTTGCCGTCCCCGATCTTGGGAAATTCGCTGCCCTTGGCCTCGATCATGCTGGCCAGCGCGCCGGCGACGAAGGAGCCCTGCTCCTCGGCGAAATTGGCGTAGATCATCTTGGGATTGTCGAGCACGCCATCGATGAAGACGAAGCGCTGGTCGGGGTATTCCTTGCTGACCTTCTGCAGCGAATCCACCAGCTCCCAGCCCATGACGAAGATGAGGTCGTACTGTTTGCCCTTGGCGAGGTTTTCGAATTGTTCCTCATAGTCCAGCGCGCGATTGCCGGTGTCGACCAGCTTGAGGTCGATGCCGAAATCGGTCTTGGCCTTGTTGAGGCCGTTGACGATCGAAACGCCAAAACCCTGTGCAAAATATCCCGAGATGGCGGCCACCGAAACCTTGGCCTGTGCGGCGGCCGATCCCAACGAAACGGCCAGCATCGTGCCGGCCAGAAACAAACTCTTGAGCGCCCTTGTCATGTTATTCCCCTTCAGCTTTTTTCAGCTTTTGAAGCCACGCCTTGACCATCCCCCACATATCGCCGGAATGTCGGCGAGTTCGTTGATGGTCATATGAGTTTAGGAGCGGCTAAACAGGCTGTCAATCGTCATCCGATGCAGTTTTCTTGGGCCTGTCATCCGCGTCCTCCACCGCGCCGCTTGACAAATATCGGCGATGCATAATTGTTGATACTCTAACGAATTTTCGCAAATGACGGGACGAAGGATACGCGCAATGCCAGCTGTGGTGGTCAGGAAATTTCTGGTCCAGGTCGAGGAAATCTTCCATGAGGGCGGGCCGCCCGCGGCACGGCCGCCCAAGCGCGGCGCGATCGTCGCCGTCATCGCCAACCCTTTTGCCGGACGCTACGTCGAAGAGATCACCGGCTTCATGGAGGATCTGAAGCCGCTCGGCCTTGAAATGGCGCGGCGCCTGATCGATGCCTTGGGCGATGGCGTCGCCGCTGTCGAAGGCTATGGCAAGGGTGCCATCGTCGGCGCCGCCGGCGAACTTGAACACGGCGCGCTGTGGCACAATCCGGGCGGCTACGCGATGCGCGAACTTCTTGGCGACGCCAAGGCCATCGTGCCCTCGACCAAGAAGGTCGGCGGCCCCGGGACACGCATCGACATTCCGATCACCCACATCAACGCCTCCTATGTGCGCAGCCATTTCGACGCGATCGAGATTGGCGTTGGCGATGCGCCGCGCAGCGACGAGATGGCGGTCATCCTGGCGATGACGACCGGCGCGCGCGTTCATGCGCGGGTTGGCGGCCTGGCGGCGGCTGACATCAAGGGCGAGGACGGATTGCGATGAGCATGGAAATCCGCCGCATCATCACCATCGTCGAGGAAACCCGGATCGAAGGTGGCCGCCCCGTCGACCCGCCGACCCGGCGTGCCGCGGCGATCGCGGTGATCCGCAACCCTTATGCCGGCACGTTTGTCGAGGATCTGTCGGCGTTGAGCGCGATCGGCGAAGTCCTGGGCGACATCTTGCCCAGCCTGCTCTCGGCATTGCCGGCGGTGAGGTCGAGAGTTTCGGCAAGGCAGCCGCCGTTGGCGCCGACGGCGAGCTGGAACATGCCGCCGCCATCCTTCACCCAACGCTCGGCGCCCCATTCCGCGACGTGCTGGGCAAGGGCGCGGCGCTCATTCCATCATCGAAGAAGCGCGGCGGCCTCGGTGTGCCGCTCGACATTCCGCTCGGCCACAAGGACGCGGCGAAGGTGCGCAGCCATTTCGACGGCATGGAGGTCCGCGTTCCCGACGCACCGCGCGCCGACGAGATCGTCGTCGCCATCGCCGTCACCGATTCCGGCAGGCCGCACCCCCGCGTCGGCGGGCTGACCAAGGACAAGATTGTCGGGGTTGACGGTGTGAGCTGACCATCAAGCCGCCCGAACTTCCGGCACCCGCATCGCCGGCGGGGTGTTGCGGCTCCGGCCGGTTCGCACCTCGCCGTCGATGACGACCATGCCGATGCCCGGCAGATTGCCGAGCGCCACGCTGTCGAGCAGCCCGTCGCCGGCACCGCCCATCGCCTGATCGATGAAGATCAGGTCGGCGGCGCGGCCGACCTCGATGATGCCACGGTCCGCCAGTCCGCGCACGCGCGCCGTGTTGCCGCTGGCGAGACAGAATGCCACTTCCGGCGCGATGCCGCCCAGCGAAGCCAGCATAGTTAGGGTCCGCAGGATGCCGAGCGGCTGCACGCCGGATCCGGCCGGGCTGTCGGTGCCGAGGACGACGCGCGAAAGTTCGCCGCGCTGCCTGGCGAGGTCGAGGACGAACAGCCCGGTGCGCAGATTGCCGTTGTGGACGATTTCAAGCGCCCGCGAGCCGTTTTCGCAGATCTGCCGGATTTCGGCTTCGGGAAGCGCCGTCGGTCCGCCATTGACGTGGGCAACGATATCGGCGTCGACCTCCAGCACGACATCGGCGCCGATGCGGCCGGAGCCGGGCAGCGATGGTCCGCCTGTGTGGGTCATCGAGGTCATGCCGTATTTGCGCGCCCAGGCGATCATCTGCCGGCCGGTCGGACCATCCTTGACGCCGCCGAGACCAACCTCGCCGACAAGTGTCACGCCGGCCTCGGCGAGGTATCGGAAGTCATCCTCGACCAGCCCGTGTTCCAGGATGGGGGCGCCGGCCAGGATCTTCATGCCGTTGGGGCGGAAATTGGAGAAGGTCCGCTGCGCCGCGATCGCCAGCGCCTTTAGCCCGACCAGGTCGCGCGGACGGCCCGGCGTGTGGACCTCTCCTGCCGAAATGATCGTGGTGACGCCGCCATGCACGGTCGAATCCATCCAGCCGATCTGGTTCTGTCGCGGCGTCCAGTCGCCGGCCACCGGATGAGCATGGTTGTCGATAAGCCCCGGCGCCACCGCGCAGCCCATCGCATCGATGATGGTCGCCGCCTTGCCGCCGTCGACATCACCAGCCTTGCCAATGCCTGATATGCGCCCATCGGTCACGACGATGGTGTCGGCGTCGAGGATCGGCTGGCCGAGGTCACCGCTCAGCATGAGGCCGATATTGCGGACGACGAGCGTGTTGGCAGACGACTTGGGGTCGGACGACATAGGTTCTCACTTCTGCTGGTATGGAAAAGGACGCGGCCTACTTGCCGCCGTCGCCATTCGACGGGTCGTCGTCATTGATGCGCTTGAGCAGGCGAAGCAGCGTCACCTGCTCGGCGGGTGACAGCGGCGACAGGAAACGCCGTCCGACCTCGACGCTGCGTGCGAGCCGCTCGAGCGTGTATTCGGTGCCTTTTTCGGTCAGTGCGATCATCGACAGGCGCTGGTCGGTGTCGGAAGCGCTGCGCGTGATCAGCCCGTGTTTGAGCAATTTGCGCATGACGATGCTGATGGTCGACGGGTCCATCGCCGTCAGCCGGCCGAGATGGTTCTGCGAGACCTCGCCATGTTTGAGGATCGTGGCAAGGGCCGCGAACTGGGTCGGCGACAAGTCTTCGCCGGCCATGACCTGCTGGAAACGCAGCGTCGCGCGCTGATGCGCCTTGCGGATGACGTGCGCCGGGTGCTGGTCCAACGCGTATCCGGTCCCGGCGTACCGCTCCAGCACCTGCTCGCGGCTCAATGGTTCCGCGTTGCCGCTCGGTCGCTTCGGTGTCGCGCTTTTCTCGGATTTCTTTTCGGTCGTCAAACCGCACTCCTGTTGCCTGTCTTGGATGCCGCTGGCTCTAGCTCAAGCCGCGACTTCGGTCGGTTGCAGCGATGTGCCATCGCGAAGGGCCGCGACGACATCAGCCGAATCGCTGACCACGCCGAAATGCGTCGCTATGTCGTAGAGCGAGCTGTCCTGCTCACGCGGTCCGGTCGCGGCGCAGCAATCGCTTGGCACCACCACTTCATAGCCCTGGAAAAAGGCGTCGTGGACGGTCGAACGCACGCAAATGTTGGTGACCACGCCGAAGATGACCAATTGGTCGACCTGCATATCCTTCAGCGTCAGATCGAGATCAGTCTGAAAGAAGGCCGAGTAGCGCCGCTTGATGACATGGATTTCGTCATCGCGGGCGCCGAGGTCGTCGATGATCTCCGGCCCCCAGCTCCCTTCTACGCAATGTGGCGTGCGCTTGACCCATTCGCGCTCGCGGCGCATGCCGGGCCGGTGCGCATCGTGAACCCAGATCACCGGCACGCCGCGCGCACGCGCTGCTTCGATGACCGCCAGTTGCGGCGCCACCAGCGTCTCATATCCCGGCAGGACCATGGCCCCGCCCGGTTTGCAGAACTCGTTGACCATATCGATGACGATAATGGCTGCGCGTTGCGGATCAAGGCGCATGGCGTCATCGTGCCGATGTGAGGAAAAAACGTCCACGGCCATGGCGGACTCCTTTGGTCGATCGTTGATACTCATACAAAAAACCCTGGCGGATGCCAAGTCAATCCCGTTCGACGCAAAGCTTGGTTGCCGAGCCTGCGCAAGCCGCTCCGAGACAGGCCCACATTGCTTTTTGCCATGAAATCACGTTGACAAGAAACACTTATCAGGTGTTCGATTTGTATGACCATCAATGATATTCAATTATCCGGACTGAGCCGGGCCGAGGGCTGAGACATGAGGACGATCGTTACCGGATCAAGTGGCTTGCTTGGCCGCCATGTTGCGGCGGCGCTGGTCGCGGCCGGCCATGATGTCACGGGCATCGATGCCGTGGCGCCGGGTACGGCACCGTGGCGGCATGCCACCGCCGACCTGACCGATCTGGGGTCGACCCTGCAGCTGGTGCGCGATTGCGATGCTGTCGTCCATGTCGCCGCCATTCCGCGGCCGACCGGGCGGGCCGGCGGCGAGGTGTTCAAGACGAATGTCGCGACCGCCTACAATGTCGTCGAGGCCGCCGCCATGGCTGGCATCAGCCGCTTCGTCTATGCCTCGTCCTTCAGCGTCTTCGGTTATCCTTTCTTCGAGAAGACGGTCGTTCCGCCCTATCTGCCGGTCGACATGAACCATCCAGTCGGCGCGCAGGACCCTTATGGCCTGTCGAAATGGCTGGGCGAGGAAATCGTCGACGCGGCGGTGCGCAGAAGTGCCTTTTCGGCGGTCAGCATCCGCATGCCATGGATCCAGACCCCGCAATCCTTCTTCGCCGGCGTCGGTCCGCGCCGCGCCACCGCCGACAGCGCCCGCGACCTGTGGGCCTATCTCGACGCGCGCGACGCTGGGCAAGGCTTCCTGCGGGCGCTCGAATGGCAGGGCGACGGTCATCTGCGCGTCCTGCTCAGTGCTGCCGACACCTTCATGGAGGAGGAGACCGAAGCGCTGGTGCGCCGGGCCTATCCAGGCGTTGCCCTGTCGCGGCCGATCGCCGGTTTCGGTTCCGTGCTCGACACGGTCCATGCGCGCGAAACGATCGGCTTCGTGCCGGAGCATTCATGGCGTTCCTATCCACAGCCGGAGACCGAGGGATGAAACGGTTCGACCAGAAGAAGGTCCTTGTCACCGGCGGCGCCGGCGCCATCGGCAGTGTCGCGGTCCGGCGTTTCCTCGACGAAGGCGCGCGCGTCGCCATTGTCGACCGCAATGGCGCGGCGGCCCGTGAGCTGGCTCGCTCTCTCGGCAACAACACCATCGCCATCGAAGCCGACGTCACCGACGAGAAGACTGCGCGCGGCGCCGTCGCAACGGCCGTCGAGGCATTTGGCGGGCTGGATGTGGTGTTCAACAATGCCGGCATTTCCGGCGCCGTCGCTCCGGTGCACGAACTGCCGGTCGAGGATTGGGACACCATCATCCGCATCAATCTGCGCGGCGTCTTCCTCATCCTGCAGGCATCGCTCCAGGCGATGATCAAGGCTGGGACCGGCGGCTCGATCGTCAATATGGGCTCGTCCATGGCCGGTTGGGACGTGCTTGCGGGCGGCGCCGGCTATGTCGCCTCCAAACATGGCGTGGTCGGGCTGACGCGGGTCGCGGCGCTCGATGCCGCGCCCTACGGCATACGCGTCAACGCCATCTGCCCCGGCGTGATCGAGACGACGCTCGGCGTGCCGGCTTCCGGCGACGGCGATTTCAAGAGCAGCGTCCAGCATTTCGCCGACCGCATCCCGTTGCGCCGCATCGGCCAGCCGGACGATGTCGCGGCCGCGGTGGCGTTCCTCGCTTCGGACGAGGCAAGGCACGTCACCGGCGTCGACTGGCTGATCGACGGCGGCCAGACCTTGCAGAGCTGGGCCAACGCGCCGGCCGGCAACGCGTTTCCGAAATTTCGCTAACCTTGATCTCACGCCTCAGCTGGCGTCTCAAAGTCTTTTCGGCGGCATTGCCTTGATGATCTGGACCGCAAGGTCGAGATCGGCGAGGCCGCTTGAAAGGGGGGTGCGCGGCTGTGCTCCGGCCAGGATGCAGTCGGCGAAATGCTGCCATTCGCGGCGGAACGAGGTGTCGGGGACACCCGGTATGATGCGCTCGGATGCGGCCTCGCCTGTCGCCTCGCGCACGCGAACAATTGCCGAGGCGTTGCGGAAATAGGGGTTCTGGAATTCGATCCGCACCTCGTCGCGCTCGCCATGGACATGGATCCACTCGTCCCACCATTCATACTGGGCGAGTGCCATGTCGAAGAGGCAAGGTACGCCGCCATAATCGAGTACGGCCAGCAACTGGTTCGGACCGGTCTGTTGCGCATGAACGACGCGGTCCGGCGTGCCGAAGGCGCCGCGCATGACGGCAAGGTCATGGCTGCTGAGACCGAGCAGCAGCAGATAGAGGTCGCGATAGCCGGCATGATCGGCGCCGAGTGCCGCCTCGACGCGCCGGGCGACCGCATCGCGTCCCGCCGCCAGCATTTCGGCCGCGACATCGGCGATGCGCGTCTGCGTGTAGAGCTGGCCATAGCGGTCGAAGCGGCCGGCGAAATCATGGACATGGATCGACTTCGGCCGGCCGATCGCGGCAATGCGCTCCAGCCCGGTCTCGTAGCCGGGATCGTAGAATTTCATGTAGCCGACAAGCGCGACGAGACCGCTTCGTTCGGCCTGCTCGACCAGCGGGCGCGCTTCCTCCGGTGTGAAGGCCAGCGGCTTCTCGACGATCAGGTGCTTGCCGGCGCGGATCGCGTCTGCGACCATTTCGCCATGGTCGTAAGTGCAGATCACGACCGCATCGACATTGGGATCGGCAAGCAAAGCGCGATGGTCCGTATAGCGGGCGGCGACACCGTAATGCTCGCCGACCTTGTTGACGGTGCCGGGCGAGATGTCGCATAGAGCGGCGATGCGAAACGCCGGCAATTCCATGAGATAGGGCAAATGCATCAGCTGGGCGATCTCGCCGCAACCGATGACGCCAACGCCGATAACCCGATCCTGCATATCAACCCTTCACGGCGCCGGCCGTCAGGCCGGCAATGAACTGCCGTTGCATGGCGAGGAAGACGACGATTACCGGCAGTGTCGTGATCGTCAACGCGGCGAAATAGAGTGTCCAGAGCGAATCGTACTGCTGGAAGAAGCTGACCAGGCCGAGCGGGATGGTTTGCACCGAAGGGTCGCGCAGCAGCAGGAAGGCCAGGAAGAAATCATTCCAGATCTCGATGAAGCCGAAGATCAGGATCAGCGCGACGCCCGGCCGCACCAGCGGCAGCATGATGTGGATCAGGATTTCGAGCCGGCTCGCACCGTCGACGCGCGCGGCGTCCTCGAGATCGGCGGGCAGCGTGACGAAGAAGCTGCGCAGGATGAAGACCGACAGCGGCAGCGATGTCGCCGCATAGACGAAGGCGACGCCGAGCCGGTTGTTGATCAGGCCGAGGTCGCGCGCAACCATAAACAGCGGGATGGCCATCACCTGCGGCGGCACCAGCATGGCCGCCACCGCTATCCCCAACACCAGGCCGCGTCCGGGAAACCGCAGCCGCGCCAATGCATAGGCGCAGGGCGTTGCCACGACGACCAGGATGATCAGGGCTGAACCGGTGACCAGCACGCTGCTGACGATGCGCGATCCCATGCCGGCTATGCGCCAGGCATCGGCATAGTTCTGCAGCACCAGGCTCGACGGCGGGCCCCAGATGTTGCTCAGCATCTCCTCCTTGGTCTTGAGCGAGCCGAACAGCACCCAAAGCAGGGGATAGAGTGTCTCGATGAGCACCAAAGCGAGGGCCGCGTAGATGCCCGCGACTTCGAGCAGGCCGCGCGCGTCGAGGCGCCGTGGCCGGCGGGCAGCGCCGTTATCGAAGGTGAGCGAAGGCTTGGCTGCGGCGCTCATCAGACATCCAGCCTTTGCCGCCGCATCAGCGCGAGCAGGCCGACGCTGGCCAGCCCGACGATCAGGAACAGCACGTAGCCGATCGCCGCGGCATAGCTCATGGCGCCGTCCTGGAAGGCCTTGCTCATCATGTAGGTGAGAACGACTTCGGTGGCGTGGTTCGGGCCGCCCTTCGTCAGCACGTAGACGATGTCGAAGTTGCGCACGAAGGCGCCGGACAGGCCGAGAATGGTGTTGATGAAGATGATCGGCATCATCATCGGCACGGTGACGTGCCGGAAACGTTGCAGTGGACCGGCGCCGTCCATTTTGGCCGATTCATAGAGTTCCGATGGGATTGTCTGCAGCCCGGCGAGATAGATGACGGCGTGGAAGCCAAGCCATTTCCAGACGTCGACGACGATGATCGAATAGAGCGCTATGTCGGCATCGCCAAGCCAGGACTGTTTCAACCCGCCGAGGCCGAACAGGTCGAGCGCGCCGTTGAGCAGGCCGAAGACCGGATTGTAGATCCAGGACCAGAGCAGCCCGACGGCGACGAAGGACATCGTCACCGGCACGAAGGCAGCAGCGCGAAAGAAGGCACGCCCGACCAGCGCCCGATTGAGCAGCAGCGCCAGCCCGAGGCCGAGCACATTCTTCAGGATGACGACGGCAACGACGAAGATCAAATTGTTGCGCAGCGCGCCGAGGAAGATGCGGTCGTGCAGGAGGCGCTGATAGTTGGAAAGGCCTGCCCAGGTCGGGTCGGAAAACCCGTCCCAATTGTGCAGGCTGAGCCAGAAACCATTGACGAAGGGCCAGAGGTAAAAAAGGCAAAACAGGATAGCGGCAGGCAGGATCATCAAGAAGGCCACCGCACCGTCCCCGGCAAGAAAGCGCCAGGGATCGGAGCGGCCAGAAGCAGCAGCTTCTTGTGATCGCGCGGTCATGCGGCCTTGGCGCCTTGCGGCGTCAGCACAAGGCCGAGCGTGTCCCTGACATAGGCGATGCTTTCCAGCGTGCTTTGCTCCGCCGTCTTCTTCGACGCATCGAGCTCGATGATGGCGAGACCGTCGTAATCTGCGTCCAGCAGCACATCGACGATGCCGGTGAGATCGACGACACCGGCGCCGAGTTCGCAGAAGGCGCCATAGCGGTCATAGCCCTTGAGCGCCGGGTCCACCCTGGTGTCCTTGAAATGCATGTAGCGTACGGCCGAGATGTAGGTTCGGACCGCGTCGACTGGATCGGAATTGGTGTGGGCAAGATGCGCCGGATCGATGCAGAGGCCGGCGAGATTGGTGTCGAGCTCGTCCATCATGCGATCGAGCTGGTCGCGGCGCTCGATGAAGGTGTCGAGATGCGGGTGATAGACCGTCTCGATGCCAAGATCTTTTGTCCGCCTGCCGATATCTTCGAGTGCGCGGCAGAAGGCGCGGTAGTCGTCGGCCGTGTGGGGGCCGGCGATCGCTTCCGAGGGACCGCCGCCGAGAACCAGGACCGGTGAGCCAAACCCCTTCAGCATCCGGGTCAGCGCCACCAGCACGTCGCGTTCGTAAGGCCAGGCGACAGGGTTGGTGAAGATGGCGTTGACGTAGAAGGAGGAGAGCCTGATGCCATACTCGCTCTGGCCTTCCGAGAGCAGTGCGTAACGCCGCAGGATGTCGGTGTCGGTGGTGACCCCCATCGGCGCCTGGTTGCCGAGCTGCATGTATTTGCGGGCGTACTGGTCCGACAGGCTGGTGAAGGCGAGGATCTCGAACCAGCCGAAACCCTGTTCGGCCAGGAACTTGATGGCTGGTCGGAGCGGAAGGCCGGTCAGGTCCCAGCTGTTCAGATGATGGCCGATCGAGAAGCGCTGCCGCTCGGCACGGGTTTGCGTCATGTGGTCTCTCCGATTGATGAGGCTGCCCCGAAGCGGGCGACCTCTGTTTTCATGCTTGGCGCATCACTCGGCTGGATGCGCGCTCGCTCAGTCCGCTCTTACTTCGGCGGCCAGTTGCCTTGCGCCTTGAGGTCGTCGAAGGTTGTCTGGATCGAGGCGGCGGCATCCTCGGGCGTCGTCGTGCCGCCGACGATGCCGGCAATGGCCGAGGCCGTGGCTGACGCGACTTCCGAAGGCCAGATCCAGTCGAGGAACTTGATCGTGCTCGGGAAGGCTTGCTTGCGCAGCTCGACGGCATAGGCGTCCTCGACCTGCGGCACGCCCTTGATCGAAGCGGCGATCGGCTGCTCCGGTGCGAGATAGAGCGTCGCCACCTCCGGCCGTGTCAGATACTCGATGAACTTGACCGCCGCCTCGAGCTTTTCGGGCGGGATCGACGAGGCGACGCACATGCCGTTGTCGGCGCCGCCGCCATGGCCCGGCGCACCCGGCGTGCCGTCCATTTTCGGGAAGGCGAAGACGCCCCATTTGAACGCCTTGACGCTGGTCTGAAGCGACGGGATTTCCCAGGTGCCGCCATAGTACATGGCGCTCTTGCCGGCGGCGAAGGCTGCCCGCATGCCGTCCTGGTCGACCGACAGCGAATCCTTCGACAGGATGCCGTCGTCGACCCATTGCTTGATCAGCTTGAAGCCTTCGACATCGGGCGCATCGGTGAATTTGGCCGTGCCTTCGAGGTTCTTCTGCGTCTTGCCGATGGCATCGCCCGAGGCCTGGGAGAAGGTTTCGAAATACCACATCGGCCACATCACGGTGTTGGAGCCCTGATGCAGCAGTGGGATCACACCCGCCGTCTTGAACTTCGGCACGGCGGCCTTGAGGTCGTCATAGGTCGGCGGAACCGAGATGCCGAGTTTCTGGAACAGATCAACATTGTAGAAGATCGTCGATGTCGAGAGCGTCGAGATCGGCACGCCATAGACCTGCCCGCTGATGGTGAAGGCGCCGAGTGCGGCGGCGTCGATCCTATCCTGGAAAGGCTTGATCTTGTCGGTGATCGGCATCACCAGCTTGCGCCTGACATAGGCGCCATTGGTGTAGAAGGCCGGGCAGGCGATCAGGTCTATTTCCTGGTTTGCCAGCTTGGCGGTCATCAGGCGCTGGATCGAATCGGTCTGCGGCCCCTGGGCGTCCCACTCGACCGCGGTGACGTCGGGATTGGCCTTGAGGAAGCCGTCGATGACCTGCTGCTGGATTTTCTTCTGCTCGTCCGGCGCTTGGCGCGGCGCGAGTTCGTCGAGGGCCGAGCCGCCGAAAACCTTGAGCGTGATCCCGTCGGCATGGCCGACGCCTGGCAGTGTGATCAGGCTGAGGCCTAGCAGTGCGGTGGCAAGGGATGGAGCTGGCGGGGCTTTGTTTCGAACGATGGGTCACTCTCTGCTGAACGGGCATCTGGCTCTCCTTTTCGCCAATGCCGAGGGGCAACCTCGGGACCAAATATCGTTGATGGTCATATGATCTTGGTCGCCTGTTATGATTTTTGTCAATCGGCAAGTGTGCCTATAATTTGATCGGCATGATGGGAGCGTTCCGGGAGCGAAAACGGCTCGGCTTCGCGTTCGGGTATGAAAAGGCGTCGACGCAAAACCGCTGGCCGAAAGGCCAGGCCTGCGATCCCACGGAGTTGTCGGGCTGGGCGAACTCTTCGCGTTAGATGCCGAACCGGTCCTTCAGCCGCCCCGAAAGGATCGCCGCCTTCACCCCGACCGGCCAGAAGCGGTGAAACCGGATTGTCTTGAGCGGCGATATCGGCATGGGAAACGGCGGCGCCTCGTTACCTTGCAGACGTTGCGCCAGGGCAGCGCCCATCGCCGAGGCCATGGCGACGCCACGGCCATTGTAGCCAAGGCAGATCAGCACGCCGCCTTCCGGCTCGTGAATGTGCAGGAGATGATCCTTGGTGATCGCAACCCGGCCGTTCCATGCATGCGTCCAGCGTGTTCCCGCAAGTGTCGGCCACAGCCGCTGCGCATAGTCGGTGAGGTAGCGGATGGCGGAAGCATCTCCGA
This sequence comes from Mesorhizobium sp. P2_E9, assembly GCF_056403815.1. NCBI lineage: Bacteria > Pseudomonadati > Pseudomonadota > Alphaproteobacteria > Hyphomicrobiales > Phyllobacteriaceae > Mesorhizobium > Mesorhizobium sp. P2_E9. The sequence continues at coordinate 344,721 of NZ_JBFUET010000002.1, read as the reverse complement.
TGGGTTTCATTGGTCCGCGGCCGCCCATGAGCAGACGGTTCTGGGCGTCAATGCGGTAGTACACGGTGATGTTGCCGGCTTCGTAGAGGACGGGTCTTTCGGGGAGAATCGCGGCCGCGACCGCCGGCGCAAGCGGTTCGGTCGCCGCGATCGCGCTGAACACCGGAACCAGCGACTGCTCGAGGCCCGGCCAAAGGGGGCCGGTATAGCCGTTGGTCGCGATAAGCACCTTCTCGGCGCTGACCGAGCCATTGGCAGTTTTGAGGAGCCATCGTCCGGCCTCCCTCTTCAGCGAGAGGACTTCGCTGCCACCAAAAATCCGCGCGCCGGCGCTCTTGGCTGCGGCTGCCAGGCCAAGTGTGTATTTTAGGGGATGGAGGTCGCCGCCGCGGGCGTCGAACATGCCGGATATGTATCTGTCGGTTCCGGTGCGCACCGCCATCGCCTGCGCATCCAGCATCTCGACCGGCATGCCCCGCCGTTCGCATTGCGCGGCCGTGGTCCGCACCGCGGTTTCCGGCTTCGGCCGGATCGCCGCGCGTATGGTGCCGTTCTGCCGTGCCTCGCAGGCGATCGACAGGCGCTTGATGAGGCCGAAGGTGAAATCCGGCGCGCCATAGGAGAAATCGATCATCCGCGGCCCAAGCTCAGGGCCGAACATCGCCTCGATCGTGTCGGGGTCATATTTCAGACCGGGATTGACCTGGCCGCCATTCCTGCCCGATGCGCCCCAGCCCGGCTGCTGGGCCTCGATCACGGCAACGTCGTCGCCGACTTCCGCCAGATGCAAGGCGGTCGAAAGGCCGGTGAAGCCACCGCCGACAATGGCGACCCTTGTCCGCCGCGCGCCGGCAAGGGCAGGGTAATTGCCGGTGCCGCCGGCCGTTTCGCGGTAGAGGCTCCGGGGCGGGCTGCTTTCGAGCATATTGGACATCGTCAAAGTGGCCGGGAGGTCAGAGAGGCTGGGCTGAAGCCATTGGGCGAAAGCGAATGCGCCACCTGTAAGAAACTCCATGAGGGAAACGGCAGACCCTCGAATATCGCGCCTGACGCGCCAGGCAATTCAGCATGGCTTTCGGGAAATCACAACAGTTGCGACAGAGCGGCCATGAAGTGGTCGTTCTCCGCTGGCGAGCCGATGCTGACGCGCACATAGCTGTCGAAACCTTCCTGCTTCCAGGGTTTGACAATGACGCCTTCGCGCAGCAGGCCTTCGACGAATGCGCTGGCATTGTGCCGGCAGTTGAAGAACAGGAAGTTGCCGCGCGAAGGGGCGACTTCGAGGCCCTTGCTGCTAAGGAAATTCTCGACACGGGTTCTCTCCGTCTTGGCCAGAGCGACAACCTTGGCGAGGTGTTCCTCATCGACGAGCGCCGCCAACGCGGCGGCTTGTGCAACGCCATTGGCGTTGAACGGCGTGCGCACCCTGTCGAGCAGCGCGCGCAATTCCGGGTCGCCGACGATGCCGAAGCCGATCCGCAACCCGGCAAGCCCGAACGCCTTGGAAAATGTCCGCAGCACGATCCACGACAGGTCGCGCTTGCCGAGGTCGGGCAGGGACGAAGTGTAGTCCTCGCCCTCGGCATATTCGGCATAGGCTTCGTCGACGACAACAAGCGTCTCGTCGCCGACTGCATCCAGAACCCTCGACAGATCGCCGCCGGAGAGCCAACTGCCGACCGGGTTCATCGGGTTCGAAAACAGCAGCATGCGGGGCCGTTCGCGCACCGCCTCGATCAGGGCGTCGACATCGATGGTGAGATCGTCGTTGACGGCCACGCGTTTGACGCTCGCGCCCATCAGCGTCGCATAGTCCTCATGCAGCGGGAACGACGGATAGAGCGTGACGACAGCATCGCCGGGCCGCAGCACGGCGCGGCTGATGACGGAGAGAAGATCCTCCGAGCCATTGCCGAGGATGACCTGATCCTCGCCGACTTCATATTTGGCGGCGATAGCCTGGCGCAGCTCGCGCCCGGCCGGATCCGGGTAGAGCCGGAACATCTCGGCACCGGCCTGCATTATCGTGGCGAGCGTCGGGCTCGGGCCAAGCGGGTTTCATTCGAGCCCAGCTTGGCGATCCTGACTGGCGCGTATCGCTGCATGACCTCGGCGATGGTCAGTCCGGAATTGTAAGGCGACAGGCGCGTGACTTCGGTTCGGACCATATTTGAGGCTTTCGACACGAGCAGGCTCCTCTGCGGTCGGCCAAGCAACTTCCGTCTTCGGCCGGGTTCTCAAACATCGGGTTTCGCGGCATCGTCCCGGGGCAAGCCAGGTCACCGGCGGGCGCGGTGGTGCGGCGAATTTCTGTCAGGAGTAGCGTAGCCGAAACGGTTTGTATATGCTTGTATATGTAACCTGATCTGATAGTTTCGGCATCGAAGCGGGAACCGACACCGGCAAGGAGGATCACATGCGCAATGCTTCTCTGTTCGATCTTGCCGGCAGGAAAGCGCTTGTCACCGGTGCCAGCCGTGGCATAGGCCGCAGCATTGCCGAGGCGCTGAGCGCGGCCGGCGCCGACGTCGCGGTCACCGCGCGCAGCCTGGTCTCCCTCGAGCAGACGACAGCGGCCATCCGTGCGGCCGGCGGGGTGGCGCATGCCGTTGCGCTCGACGTCACCGATGTCGATCGGTGCCGGACTGCCACCACCGAGGCCGCGAGCCTGCTTGGCGGTCTCGACATCCTCGTCAACAATGCCGGGATGGAAGAGGTTCGGCCTTCGCTCGACGTCGACGAGGCGCTGTGGGACCGGATCGTCGACACCAATCTCAAAGGGGCGTTCTTCTGTGCCCAGGCCGCGGCGCGGCAGATGCGCGACGCCGGCCGGCCGGGCGCCATCATCAACCTCTGCTCGCTGACTTCCGAAGTCGGCATTCCGACCGCGGTGCCCTATGGCTCGTCGAAGTCCGGCCTGCTCGGCATGACGCGCGCTCTTGCCGCGGAATGGGCGGATCTCGGCATCAGGGTCAACGCCATCGCTCCGGGCTATTTCAGGACGGCGATGACGGATGTGTTCTACAGCAATGAGGCATGGCAGCAATCGATGCTGGCCAAGATCCCGCAGCACCGTTTCGGCGATCTGCGAGATCTGCATGGCGTTGCCGTGTTCCTCGCCTCGGATGCGGCAGCCTACATAACCGGCCAGTCCATTCCGGTGGATGGCGGTTTCCTGGCATCGATCTGAGGCGGCCCGCCATAGGTTCGAAATCAAAATCTTCCGCACTGTGACCGGCTGGCCCCATTGCGTTCCAACAAAGAGGAATACCCATGTCCGACATCAGCTTCCACGATCTGTCATCGCTCGACGCCACCCAGCGGGCCAGCCTGCTGAAACGCGCCGAGGCCGATCTGTCGGTCTTTGTCGAGAAGGTCCGCCCGATCATCCAGGCCGTCAAGGACGAGGGTGACGCCGCTTTGATCCGCTTCGCCAGGGAACTCGACAAGGCCAATGTGATCGAAGGCGGACTGAAGGTCTCGGAAGCGGAGTTCGACGCGGCCTTCGACAAGGTCGAGAAGGATGTCGTCGAGAGCATCGGGTTCGGCATCGACAACATCAGGCGCTTCCATGAGGAGCAGAAGCCGGAAACCATGTGGCTCAAGGAAGTCCGGCCAGGCGCCTATGCCGGCGACCGCTACACGCCGATCGCCTCCGTCGCGCTTTACGTGCCGCGCGGTAAGGGCGCCTTTCCGTCGGTGACGATGATGACCTCGGTTCCGGCTGTCATCGCCGGCGTGCCGCAGATCGCCATCGTGACGCCGCCGACAGCCGACGGTTCGGTGGATGCGGCGACCCTGGTCGCCGCTCGTCTCGCCGGTGTGCAGACGGTGTACAAATGCGGCGGCGCCCAGGCCGTCGCCGCCGTCGCCTACGGCACCGAGACGGTCAAGCCCGCGCTGAAGATCGTCGGCCCGGGCAGCCCGTGGGTGGTGGCGGCCAAGAGCGTCTTGTCGTCGATCATCAACACCGGTCTTCCGGCCGGCCCCTCGGAAGCCATCATCTTTGCCGATGACAGTGTCGACGGCGGCCTTGCCGCGCTTGATCTTTTGATCGAGGCCGAGCATGGGCCTGATTCCTCGGCCTATCTGGTGACGCACAGCCGCAAGGTCGCCGAAGCAGCGCTCGCTGCACTTCCCGAGCACTGGTCGCGGATGACCGAACAGCGTGTGGAGTTCTCGCGCGCGGTGCTCACCGGCAAGCGCGGCGGCATCGTGCTGACCGCGTCGCTGGAAGACAGCTACCGCTTCATCAACGACTATGCCCCCGAACATCTGGAGATCCTGTCGAAGGAGCCGTTCGCGCATCTCGGGCACATCACGGAGGCGGCCGAGATATTGATGGGGCCGCACACGCCGGTGACCCTTGCCAACTTCGTCCTTGGGCCCAATGCCGTACTGCCGACCAGCCGCTGGGCGCGAACCTATGGGCCACTCTCGGTGACGGATTTCGTCAAGCGCTCGTCGGTCGGCTATGTCACCTCGGCCGCCTATCCGGAACTGGCGATGCATGCCCGCAGGCTCGCCCGTTACGAGGGCTTCAGTTCGCATGAGAACGCGGTCTCGGAAATCCGCGACCGCTACCTCGCCGGCTGAGCGGAGACGATCGCGATGAAGGCGGCACGGCTTTATGGACCCGGCGATCTGCGCGTCGAGGATATCGCTTGGCCGGGCGCGCCGGATGCGGGCTGGGTGAAGCTCAGGGTCGATGCCGCCGGCATTTGCGGTTCGGACCTGCACAATTTCCGCACCGGCCAATGGATAAGCCGGTCGCCTTCGACGGCCGGCCATGAGCTGACCGGCACGATGATCGCGCTCGGCGAGGGCGTCGACACCGTCGACGTCGGTGACAGGGTGGTCGCCGATTCCCGCTTCTGGTGCGGGGACTGTGCGCAATGCCGTGCCGGCAGGCGCCACCTCTGCGCTTCGCTGGGCTTCGTCGGAGAAGTCTGCGACGGCGGCTTCGCTGAACAGGCGGTGTTGCCCGCGCGTCTGCTGCATGTCGTCGATCCGGCGCTTGACGAGTGGGTCGCTGCGATGGCGGAGCCGCTCAGCGTGGCGCTGCACGCGGTGCGGCGTCTGCCGAAGGCGGCAGGCTCGGTGCTTGTCGTCGGCTGCGGGCCGATCGGCGGCCTTGCCGCGCTGCTGCTCTCCCGAACTTTCCCCGGCACCGTGCTTGTCGCGGACCGCAACCAGGCGCGCTGCGCCCGCGTGGCGCGGGTGACCGGCGCAACAATTGTCGACCTCGACCGCGATGCCATTACCGCCGCGACCGGCAATGCTCCATTGTTGGCCGCCGTCGAGGCGACCGGCAGCATCGCCGCATTCACTCAACTGCTCGGCGTTCTCGATTCCGGCAGTGCCGTGGCAATGGTCGGCATATTCCACGGCCGTCTCGACATCGACCCCAATCTCCTGGTCGAACGCGAGATCGCGTTGCTGGGATGCCATGCCTTCGCCGACGAACTGCCCGACGCCGTGCGGATGCTGGGTGAACTGAGCGAGCCGCTGCTCGCCCTGATCGATCGCGAGATCGGTCTCGACGAGACACCGGCTGCCTATGAGCGGTTATTGGCGGGGCAAAGCGACGGCTTGAAAACAATCATCCGCATGCGGCAACCTGTTGAGCCGGCGTGATTTCCGATAAATTGCCGGAAAGGATTTTGAAATGATCGATTTGCCCGATACGGCGAGCCCCCTTTACGAGAAGGTGAAGGACTACATCCTGGCCAACATCGGAACGGGCCGGTGGGGCAAGGATCGCAAGCTGCCGTCCGAGAATGAGCTGGTGGTTTCGCTTGGTGTCTCGCGGATGACGGTTCACCGCGCCTTGCGGGAACTGACCGCAGCGGGTTTCCTGATCCGGCTGCAAGGTGTAGGCACGTTCATCGCGCCACCCCGGCCGCAATCGACGCTGATCGAGATCAACAACATCGCGGCCGAGATCGTCGAGCGCGGCAACCGGCATCGCTCCGAAGTGCTCGTGCTGGAAACCATCACGCCAACGAAGGAGCTCGCCCTGTCCTTCGAGTTTCCAAAGCGTGTTTCGATCTATCACTCCGTCGTCGTCAATTTCGAGAACGATCTGCCGGTGCAATTGGAAGAGCGCTTCGTCAATCCGAGCCTGATCCCCGACTATGACAAGCAGGATTTCTCGAAGACGGCGACCTACGACTACCTCATGCAGAAAACCCCAGTGACCGAGGTCGAGCACATCATCTCCGCGATCCCCGCCGACGCCGAGACGGCGCGGCATCTCAACATCGATGTCGGCAGCTGCTGCCTGTTTCTGCACCGCCGCACATGGACGGGCGCGATCGTCGCCACCATCAGCAAGCTGACTTATGTCGGCAGCCGCTACTCGCTCGGCAGTCGCTATTCCCCTTCCAAGGCGAACTGACGGCAAGGAGGCGAACGCGGCGGATAGAGGAGGCCAACCGGCCGGATCAACGGGAAAATTGGCCCCGTCTAACTTGTATATGCATGTATGTATTTTAGCCTTGACATCCGCTGCCGCTGACGCTGAAATATCCCTGCACTTCACCATGAAGTGGTGGGCAAGAGCCGGGGCACAATGCCGCGAGAGCAGAACCCCACAGTCTCACCAGACCGGATGCCTGGGTAAAAAAGCGGTCTGATCATCAAGGGGAACTAGATGATGCGTAACCTAGCAGGACAATTTCGCGCGCTCGTGATGGCCGCCGCCATCGGGCTCGCCGCCGCGCCAGCGGCCCACGCCGCCGATGCGGCCATTCCCACCACGCCTGAGGCCGGATCGTTCAAGATCGGCATCGAGCCCTGGCTTGGCTACGGCCAGTGGCATGTCGCCGACGCCAAGGGCCTGTTCAAGGCAAACGGCCTGTCGGACGTCCAGATCGTCAATTTCGCCGAGGACAAGGACATCAACGCCGCGCTCGCCAGCGGCCAGCTCGACGCCGCCAACATCGCCACCCACACCGCGATGGGCATGGTCGCCGCCGGCCTGCCGGTGAAGATCGTGCTGCTCCTCGATGTCTCGATGACGGCCGATGCCATCATCGCTGGCAAGGACGTCACCTCCATCAAGGACCTCAAGGGCAAGCAGGTCGCCTTCGAGGAAGGCACGACGAGCGACATCCTGCTCAAATACGCTCTCGCCAAGAACGGCATGTCGATCGATGATGTGAAAGCCGTTCCGATGCCGGCGTCCGACGCCGGCGGCGCGCTGATCGCGGGTCAGGTGCCGGTCGCGGTCACCTACGAACCATACCTCACCGTCGCCATGGCGCAGAACAAGGACGTCAAGCTGCTGTTCACCGCCGGCGAGGATCCCGGCCTGATCAGCGACGTGCTGGTGGTGCGCGACGAGGTGATCAAGTCGCGGCCCGGCCAAGTGCTGGCCATGATCAAGAGCTGGGATGCCGCGCTGAAGGACTATAATGCCGACACGCCCGGCGGCCGCGCCATCATCGCCAAGGCCGTCGGTTCCGACGTCAAGGACCTCAACACCGCTTTCGACGGCGTGCGCTACTACTCGCTCGCCGAAAACAAGACGGCGCTTACCGGCGATTTCACCACCAAGACCTTCGCCGATGTCGAGGCTGCCGCCAAGAACGCCAAGCTGCTGCAGGCCGATGTGACGCCGGAGCAGATGATCGACCCGGCCTTCGTCAAGGCAGCCGAATGACAAAGCCCGGATCGCGGTGGTAACGCAGATGTCCGCAGAGCCCCCCGCGAAAACCGACTTGGCGCGCCCCGCGCCAAAGGCCGCCACAAGACAAGCCAGGCGCCGCCGATCCTCCGGGATCGGCGTGCCCATCGCCAGGTCGCGTTTCCTGATGATCGCGGTGGCTGTCTTTGTCGGGCTTGGCCTCGCCTGGTGGGCGGCGACCGGGCTGGAATGGGTGAAGCCGATCTTCCTGCCGTCGCCCGGCAGCGTCGCGACGCAGATCGCCAAGCTCGCGACTGACGGCACCTTGTGGCTGGACCTCAGAGCTTCGGCGTACCGCATTTCCATCGGCTTCCTCATCGCCTCGGCACTGTCGATCCCGATCGGCGTGCTGATCGGCAGTTTCCGCTCCTGGGAAGCGGCCATCGAGCCGCTGGTGGATTTCATCCGCTACATGCCGGTCGTCGCTTTCGTGCCGCTTTCCATCCTGTGGGCCGGCACCGGCGATACGCAGAAATTCCTGATCATTTTCATCGGCACCTTCTTCCAGCAGGTGCTGATGATCATGGACAATGTGAAACGGGTTCCCGCCGATTTCATCGGCCTTGGCCGCACGCTCGGCCTGCCGGATCGCAATATCCTGACGCGCATCGTCGTGCCCAGCGCTCTGCCGGGCATCTGGGATACGCTGCGCATCAGCCTCGGCTGGGCATGGACCTGGCTGGTTCTGGCCGAGCTTGTCGCGGCGACATCCGGGCTCGGCTATCGCATCACCGTGTCGCAGCGCTATTTCCAGACCAACACCATCATCGGCTACATCCTGCTGCTGGGTTTGCTTGGTCTCATCACCGACCAGGTCATGAAGGCGCTGGAAAAGGTGCTCTTCCGGCAGGATGGCCACTCGCAATGAGGAACCGCCGATGACTGTTCCCAAATTGCGCATCGCCGGTCTCGACAAGAGCTTCGGCACCGGCGAGCGGCGCACGGAGGTGCTGCGCGACATCAATCTCGACCTTGCCGACAATGAGTTCGTCTCGCTGGTCGGCACGTCGGGCTGCGGCAAGAGCACGCTGCTGTCGATCGTCGCCGGACTGCAGGACTTCGACGCCGGCGATCTCAGCATCGATGGCGCGCCGATCCTGCAGCCGGGCCTCGACCGCGGCGTCGTCTTCCAGTCCTATACGCTGCTTCCCTGGCTGACGGCGCGCCAGAACATCGAATTCGCGCTCAAGGCCGCCGGTTACGATCGCACGGCCTGCCGCGAGATCGCGCTCGAGCATCTCGACCTCGTCAAGCTGTCGCAGAGCGCCGACCGCTATCCGTCCGAACTCTCGGGCGGCATGAAGCAGCGCGTCGCCATTGCGCGCGCGCTGTCCTATCGGCCCAAGATGCTGCTGATGGACGAGCCCTTCGGCGCGCTCGATGCTCTGACCCGCCATCAGATGCAGGAACTGCTGACCCAGATCTGGGAAGAGCACAGGCTGACCGTGCTGTTCGTCACCCATGACGTGGAGGAGGCGGTCTATCTGTCGGACCGCATCGTCGTCATGGGGATCGGCCCGGGACGCATCATGCAGACTTTCAATGTCGACATCGAGCGCCCGCGCCGGGAAGAGGTGATGGAAACCCCGACCTTCATGGATTTGCAGCGCGGCGTGCACAAGGCGATCCGCGAGGCATCGAGACGTCCCGAAATGGCGTAGCATCCAGGCACCCCGCTGGTTCCGACGGAGCCATGGCACCCGAGCCATGTTTGTTTTGGAGAAAAACAGCCTCCTCACTGCACACGTTCCTTCACGAAATCGGGGCGGAGCGTCGGCGGCGCTGGGCGGAATGACGCCGCAGCCGTCCCGGAATATCCGGGCCGGCTGTCCTGCGCGGGTCGGCGGGAGCGGTCAGCAATCAGGGGCCGTGGGGACCGCAGAGGTCGAGTGTCCAGGCGATGGTTCCGCAGAAGTCGCCGACATAGCCATGGTAACTGCCGTAGCCATTGTAATAGCTGTCCATCCAGCCATTGCCGGTGGCCGAATTTTCGGCAGTCCAACCGCCGCCAACCCAGCCACCGTGCCTTGCGCGTCCACCGTGCGCGGCCTGCGTATAGCCGCCATGGGCAGCGGTGATGTGGACAAAATGGTGCCTGACGACGGCGGCATCGGCGACGGTGGCAAACGGGATCGCGCTCGTGGCCAAGGCCAGCAGGATGGAGCTGGTGAATACGAGTTGCCTTTTCATGAGAATGTCTCCTTTCCGTCCAAAACATATGGGGAGGAAAGCCGTCCCTCGCCGGACACGTTCCTTCACGAAATCGGGACGGACGCTCGCTGAACTGTGCAGTGTCCCAAGGTGACATCGCGATGCGGTGGCCTGTCTTGCCGATGTCCCCTCCCACTCATGGCACCGGTCAAGATTTGTTGACTTCCGGCAGGGTCGAAATGACTACCCCTGACCTATTTGTCGGACCATACGACGGGCCGTGCGATCGGCCCCCGTTGGCTGGCACATGTAAGCTAATCTTGCCTTTGAACCGGGACGCGCCACTTTGGCTAGAGACTATAAGCCGCGCGCATGACGGAATTGGCCGCAGCATTGGAACAGCCTCAATTTGCCACCGAGCGTGATCCGCGGCTGAGGCTGATCATCCCGATCATCGTCGCCATCGCCTTTCTGATGGAGCAGCTCGATTCCACCATCATCACCACCGCGATCCCGGCCATCGCGCAAAGTCTCGACACGACACCGGTCCGGCTCAACCTGGCGATCACCACCTACATTCTGACGCTCGCCGTGTTCATTCCCGTCAGCGGCTGGTTTGCCGACAGATTCGGCGCGCGAAAAGTGTTCGCGCTGGCGCTGTTCACCTTCACCCTGGGCTCGGCACTGTGCGGTATGGCCAACAGTTTCGGCATGCTGCTGGCGATGCGCGCTCTGCAGGGACTGGGCGGCGCCATGATGACCCCGGTCGGGCGGCTGATCCTGCTGCGCAGCTTTCCGCGCAGCAGACTGATCACCGCCATGACCTACATGACCTTGCCGGCCATCTTGGGGCCGGTCATCGGGCCGCTGCTCGGCGGCCTGCTCACCACCTACGCGTCGTGGCGCTGGATATTCTACGTCAACGTGCCGTTCGGCTGCGTTGGCATTCTGGCGGCGCTGCACTTCGTCGACGATTTCCATGAGGAAGCGGTGCAGCGCTTCGACGTCCCGGGATTCCTGATGGTCGGGTTCGGCGTGGCGCTGCTGCAATTCGGGCTGGAAACATCGGCCGGCCGATCATTCCCGTTTCAGCCACCGTGCTGGTGCTGGCCGCTTCTGTCCTGCTGCTGCTCGCCTTCGGGCGCTATGCGCGCCGCGTCGCGGCACCGGCCGTCGACCTGACGCTGTTTCGATTTCGCTCCTTCTGGGTCGGCACGCTTGCCGGCGGCCTGTGCCGCGTCGGTCTCAACGGCGTGCCGTTCCTGATGCCGCTGATGCTGCAGGTCGGCTTCGGCATGAGCCCGGTCACCTCAGGCTCGCTGACCTTCGTCGGCAGCTTCGGTGCCTTGCTCATACGGCCGCTGCTGTCGCCGCTGCTGCGGCGCTTCGGCTTCAGTGCCGTGCTGATCGGCAGCGCGGTCGTCGGCTCTGCCACCGTGGCGGGTTTCGCCCTGATGAACGCGGATACACCGCATTGGATGATCGGCGTCTACGTCTTCCTGTTCGGCATTGTCCGTTCGGCGCAGTTCATGACCTCCAATACCTTGTCCTACGCCGACCTGCCGGCGGACAAGCTCAGCCGCGCCACCAGCCTTGGCGGCGTGCTGCAACAGCTCAGCGTTTCGCTCGGCGTCTCGATCGCCGCCATGCTGCTGGGCCTGATTGCAGGGGAGACCCACATCCTGACGCCGGAACGCTTTCACCAGGTATTCCTGCTGACCGCGATCATCCCGCTGATCTCCATTCCCGGCTTCCTGTACCTGCGTGCCGAGGACGGCGTGCAGGTCAGCGGCCACGTCCGGCGATCTGGCAAATAGGTTCTGCCGGCACCGAAACATGTCGCGGCCCGGCTTTCTCGTCGTTGACGACGACCTGCGCAACGGTGCGCTCGTCGCTCTCTAGCTCGACCATCCTACAGCCTCGTGCATGCCTATGCGCTGTTTGCCCGGGCGCGATGGCAGCCTGCCAAGATCCGGGCAATGATCGACTTTCTGGTGGAGCGGCTGTAGCCTTCTCCGGCTGCGCGCGCCAGGTACGGACTGGGTGGTGTCGCCTTCAGCTTGTCAGACATTCGTACTGGATAGACAACCGGAAAGCCTCGAAGCGCCTGCAGGGGAGTCTCAGCGATGGCCTATATGGTGATTTGGTACGGGAAAGAGGGCATCGTTGAAAAGACGCCCTTCGGTGCCGAGAAAGTCGCAAGAGATCACGCGCTGGCGACATTTCTTGCTCGAAAGCAGAACGACGGGATCGTAGCGGTGGAAGTTCGCAAGGACGATGGCACGGTTGTATTCAGTCAAGCAGGAGCCGGCTAAGTCGTCTGGGTCGCCGCCGCAGTGCCTAAGTGGCCACAGGTCGAAAAGATCGCCCTCCAACCGGCCGAGCAGATCAGGTCTGTTCCAGGATAGAACGAAAAGGCCCGCGCCCTTGGCGGAGGACACAGGCCCTTGGGGGATTCCGATCGAACAAGAAGCCAGCGAGCCTCCAGAATGCTGTTGTGCAGATTATCCACTTACGGAACGCTAGTACCAGCGTCCGCGGCCGTAAAATCCGCCACCGCCCAGCACGATAACAATAAGAACTATGACCAGGATTGTGGTGATATCCATATGCGCCTCCTGAGCGAGCCCGGCCGCGTTGGCCGTTCACCGCTCTTGCCCTTTAGGGCATGAATTGTTTCTGTTACTTTGACATCCACCAACGTTCCGCACGGCATTCTTGTTCCAATGGACTCAAGGCATGACCCGCCCAACGAACCGATGGCCTCGCACCTCGGCTGGAAAGGTTTCGGCAACCATGTCCGGGTCCAGCAAGGAACCAACCGGCCTGACGATTTCTTTAGCTGCATGAAAAGACCTGGCCCGCTCACAACGGAAGATCACGACCACACCGAAGCGGTGCGCACGCCGCCCGAATTGACGTCCCAATACCAGGATGCTGACGGAGATTTCGGCGGTCGATTTGGATATGGGCATCCCGCTCATAAGCCGGATCCTTTTGCCACATACACGTTTTCGCCCGGGGCTGTTCGTCCTCTCCCGGTCGACAACAAGAAGAGATGGCGCTAACCGGCTGTGCAAAAACCCTATGAAACCGCCTATTTCGCCAGGAAGCACGGGATCACGCAGGCCCAGGCACGACGGATCACCAAGGACTTCGGCCCTTCACGTGTCAGGTGCGACACAGCCGCCCAGGATCTAAACTTGGCCCTGACAGGGCTCATCGCCTTGCATGAGCGTCGGCAGCATCTGCGTCTTCGAAGGAATAGCTGATCCTGGGCGCAGGGTACCAAAGCCGATGCACTGGTCTTGGCACAATCAGCGAAGCCACTTCCTTGAACCTCGCGGCCTTATTCCGTAAGAATGCAGCAGCTGCCGCATCACACGTCCTGCGCAATCTGCGCTGGAACGGCAACATTCACGTGGCTTTGCCGACCGCCGCGTCCATTCCCATCTCTTCCTGCGAAATGTCGTCGAAGGAGGCGTAGTTCATGTTGTAGAGGCGGGCGTAGAGGCCTTTCCTCTGCATCAGCTGTTCGTGGTTGCCGCTTTCGACGATCTCGCCATTCTGCAGGACGACGATGCGGTCGGCGCCGCGGATGGTGGCCAGCCGGTGGGCGATGACCAGCCCGGTGCGGCCTTCGAGCAGCGTTATTAACGCCTTCTGGATCAGCATCTCGGTGTAGGAATCGATGCTGGCCGTGGCTTCGTCGAGCACGAGGATCTTGGCGTCGGCGACCAGAGCGCGCGCAAAACTGATCAGCTGGCGCTGGCCGAGCGAGAGGTTGCCGCCGCGCTGTTCGAGTTCGGTATCGTAGCCGTCGGGAAGCTGCTCGATGAAGTCATGCGCGCCGACGGCCTGTGCCGCGCGCATCACTTCTTCGCGGCTGGCTGATGTCTTGTGGTAGCGGATGTTTTCCAGCACCGTTCCGGAGAACAGGAACGGCTCCTGCAGCACCATGGCCACCTGATCGCCGAGCGAATCTTGCGTCAGGTCGCGCACGTCATGCCCGCCGACCAGCACCTCACCCGACCAGACATCATAGAAGCGGTGCACCAGCGCCATCGAGCTCGACTTGCCCGATCCGGTCGGGCCGACAAGGGCGACCGTCTCGCCCGGATTGACGCGGAAGGAGATGTTCTTCAGCACCGGCTGGTTCTGCCGGTAGCCGAAGGTGACGTTCCTGAATTCGACCGAGCCGTCCATGTCGCGCGACAGCGCCACCGCATTGTCCTTGTCGCTGACATCCACCGGCACGTCGAGCACTTCGGAGATGCGCTGCCCCGAAGCCATGGCGCGCTGCATCACGCTGTACTGCATGGTGAGCGAGCGGATCGGGTCGAAGAAGCGCTGGATGTAGAACAGGAACGCCACCATGACGCCGACATCGAGGCTGTGCGACAGCACCATCGAGCCGCCGACGACGATGACCGTCGCCATGGCGATGCCGGTCAGCGTGTCGACGATCGGCACCATCACCTGCGCGTATCTCGCCGACCGCAGATGGGCGTTGAGGTTGGCCAGCACCTTCTCGTCATAGAGGTCGAAATTGACGTGCTGGCGTTCGAGGCTCTGCACGGTGCGCACGCCGTGGATGCCTTCGGCCAGCGCGCCGTTGGCGATGGAGTTGGTCTCGTGCGCGGCCATGAAGGCGACCTTGGCGCGCGGCAGCCATAACAGACGCACGATGAACAGCACCGGCATGGTCGACAGCGTCAAGAGCCCGAGCCTGAAATCGAGCCAGAGCAGGACGGTGACGATGCCGAACAAAAGCACGATGTCGCCCACCGACATCACCGAGGTTTCGAGAAATTCCTGCATCGAATTGACGTCGCCCTGCAGGCGCGACATCAGCCGGCCGACCTCGGTCTTGTCCATGAAACTGAGCGAGACGCGCTGCAAATGGCTGAACATGGCGCGGCGCAAATCGGACAGCACATTCTCGGCCACCTTGCCGACGACGCTCTCCTGCACATGGCTGGCGGCATAGTTGATCAGGATGATCACGGTGAACGTGACGATCGCGGAGATCATCACCGAACGATCGAGCCGCCCCGGCGCCATGCCGTGGTCGATGGCGTAGCGGATGACCAGCGGGATCGCCAGCTGCGTCAGCGTGAACACCAGCACCGCCGCGACCGAGATGAAGATCCGGCCCTGATAAGGGCTGACGAAGCTCCAGATGCGCCTGATGATGCGCGGATCATAGGCCTTGCCGAAAACCTCTTCCTCGTCGCGATGCGAACCGACGACCGCCTTGGTCGGCCGCCCGCTTTTGTCGTCCTTCTCGTCATCGTCCTGCGTCGACATCATGCGGCTCCCTCGAGCCGGTCGTCGTCCGGCCGCAGCTGCAGGTCGTAGAGCGCGCGATAGCGACCGCCGAGCGCCAGCAACTCTTCATGCGTGCCGCGCTCGACGATGCGGCCGCCCTCGACGAACAGGATCTGGTCGGCATGCATCAGCGAGCTCAGCCGGTGCGAGATGATCAGCGTCACGCGATCCCTGGCGAAGCGCTTCATCGCCGCGCGGATGCGCTGCTCGGTGCCGGCATCGATGGCGGCGGTGGAATCGTCGAAGACCAGCACCGATGGCCGCAGCATCAGGCTGCGCGCGATGGTCAGCCGCTGGCGCTGGCCACCGGAAAGCGAGGCGCCGCGCTCGCCGACGACCGTGGTGTAGCCGGCCGGAAGGCCGATAATGTAGTTGTGTAGCTGCGCATACTCGGCGGCCTGCCCGATGCGGGTCTCGCGCGCCCAGGGATTGCCATAGGCGATGTTATTCTCGATCGAAGTGGTGAACAGGAACGCGTCCTGCTGCACGACGCCGACCACCTTGCGCAGCGATTGCAGCGTGACCTTGCGAATATCCTGGCCGTCGATGGTGATCGCGCCTGCGGTCACATCGTAGAAGCGAGGGATCAGGTGCGCGATGGTCGACTTGCCGCTGCCCGGCGGGCCGACAATGCCGATCGTCTCGCCGGGCCTGGCCTCGAAGGAGATACCGGACAGGGTCGGACGGTCGCCCGCGCCCTCATAGCGGAAGCCGACATTGTCGAAGCGCAGCACGCCCTCGGTGATGGCGAGTTCCCTGGCATCAGGCGCATCCTTGATGTCGAGTTCGGTGTCGAGCAGTTCGAACAGCCGCGTGCCGCAGGTCGAGGCGCGCGCGAACGAGTTGACCATCAGGCCGAGCTGGCGCACCGGCATCTGCAGGATGGTCATGAAGGTGAGGAACTGCGCCAGCGTGCCGACACTGATCTGGCCCGCGATCACCTTCTGACCGCCGAACCACAGCACGAGGCCCATGGCGGCCAGGAAAGAAAAGTTCATGGCGCTGGTGTTGGAGACGCGGATGTCGACGCGCTCATTGGCCAGCTCCAGCGCGTCCTGCTTGGCACGGTCGAATTTTTTGAGCTCATGGCGCTGCGCCGCGAAGGCGCGCACGACACGGATGCCGCCGAGATTCTCGTCCATCACTCGGCTCAGCACCGATAGCCGCTCCTGCAGGGTCAGCCATGTGCTGCGCAACTTGAGCTGGGTCACCGACGATCGCCAGGCGACGAACGGCACGAAGCTGAGGCTGAGTAGCCCGAGCACGAGATCGGTGCTGATCAGCAGGTAGGCGCCGACACCTATCAGCACGCCGAGCAGCACCACGCGCAGGATGCCGGTGGAAAAGAACATGCGCACGCCGTCGAGATCGAGCAGCCCGAGCGTGATCAGATCGCCGGTATGGACCTTGTCGTGGTAGGAAAAGCTCAGCCGCTGGATCTTTTCGTAGAAAGCCAGGCGCAGTTCATAGCCGGTGCGGTGGCCGACGGCCTCGCCATAGTAGTTCTGCGCCATGGTGAAGAGACCGCGCAGGATGCTGACGACGAGCAGCGTCAGCGCCGTGTGCCACAGCGCCTGTTCGGCCGCGGTGCCGGCGCCCGCGGCCATCACGCCTTGCGCCTGGTCGATGGCGCGTCCCAGCAGGCGTGGGATGAAAAGCTGCAGAGTGGCCGCGATGAAGGTCGAGACGAGGGTGATGGCGACTTGCCAGGGATGGCGCAGCGTCATGCGCACGATGCGCAGCAAGGTGCTGAGGCCCTTGCCCCACGAGGCTTCCGCCACATGGGCAAACGATTTGCCGCGCTTCGCCGCGCCGCTGGTTGCGTCCATTGCCAAGGAAAATATCCAGTCCAATCCGGACATTAGCCCGGACGAATGAAGCAGACTCAGTTCTTGATGGCGCGATGTTACGCGTGTCCGACTTGACCCTTCAAGGGGCCAATGGCGGTATCGCACTGTGCCTGACGGGCAGTGCCGCCATCGGTCGTCGCCAGGTGCTGGACACTCGCTGGCATAAACAATTCACGGCGTTGACGCGCAGATTCTCCAGCTCGACCGAGCCTTGACGGACTATCAGTTCTGTCAGGCATGGCCGACATTCCACGCGTGGAATGCCAAGAGGATAATCTTCTTTGACAAATTTTCCCTTCACCGAAGCCATGCCGATCCAGTTTCAGGCGCCGTTGCCGAAGGCTTGCGAGGTTGTGGTCGTTGGCGGTGGCGTCATCGGTGTGACCACGGCTCTGTTCCTGGCGCGACGGAACATTACGGTGACATTGCTGGAAAAGGGGCGCATCGCCGGCGAGCAATCGTCGCGCAACTGGGGCTGGATCCGGCAGCAGGGTCGCGATGCCGCTGAACTGCCTGTTGTGATCGAAGCGCAACGCCTCTGGCGTCAACTGGCCGAAGAGTGCGGCGAAGACATCGGGTTGAAGCAGACGGGCGTCACCTATCTTGCACGAACGGACAAGGAGATGGCCGGCTTCGCGAAGTTCTTGCAAGTTGCCCAGGTCCACGGCGTCGACACGCGTCTCCTTGACCAAGACGAGACAGCCAGGCTGATCCCGGCCGTGTCGCGCTCTTTCAAGGGTGCAATGACCACCCCATCGGACATGCGCGCCGAGCCTTGGGTTGCGGTGCCAGCGCTTGCCCGGCTGGCCGCCCGGCAGGGCGTCACGATCATCGAGAATTGCGCGGCGCGTCTGCTCGACATATCGGCTGGACGCATTAGCGGGGTCTGGACCGAGCAGGGGCGTATCGCAACCTCAAACGCTGTCGTCGCAAGTGGTGCGTGGACGTCACTATTTCTGCGTGCACACGGAGTCTCCATCCCGCAGCTTAGCGTCAGGGCGACTGTCGCCGCGACCGGACCCATGCCCGAAATCCATGCGGGTGCCGTCGCCGACGACCATATCGCATTCCGGCGCCGGCAGGATGGCGGCTACACGCTGGCATCGGGAGGCACCAACCAGCTCTATGTCGGGCCTGACGCTTTTCGTCACGCGCGCAAATATGTTTCCGCGCTGATGGCCAATCCTTTTGGTACCCACTATTTGCCGGCGGCGCCGCGAGGGTTTCCGGACAGCTGGTCGACCCCACGCAAGTGGAACGCGGACGAGGAAAGTCCGTTCGAACGGATGCGCATCCTCAATCCTGCCCCCAAAACCTCGGCGCTACGCGATATCGACCGCGAATTCAGCGCACTCTTCCCGCAGTTCAAGACAGTGCCAATCAAGGCGAGCTGGGCGGGCATGATCGATGCGATGCCGGATGTCGTGCCGATCGTTGATCGTGCCGCCGAAATTCCAGGTCTCGTTATCGCCACCGGGATGAGTGGCCACGGCTTCGGCATCGGACCCGGCATGGGCCGCATCGTGTCCGACCTCGTCCAGGGCAACGAGATCGGACATGATCTTCACAGGTTCCGTCAATCCCGCTTCAGCGATGGCAGCCCGATCGAGCTGGGACCCAGCCTCTAGATCGTGTCGCAACTTGCCGCTGGTTTGCCGCCGGCGATCGATCTGACACCTTTCCGGGCGGATAGGTTCTGATTATTCAGGCTGCTGCCGCAGCGGGCCTGCCGTTCTTGCATGAGGGAAACGACGTGACCGCAAACACCAGCCCACAGGCCGTGGAGCCAATCGACCCGCAAAGCGTCTACGCCGTGCTGATCTGCGATCTGGTCGGCCTGCGCTTCGGAGCCGACGGCAAGCCTGACCCGAGCGAAGTGCGCGCCCATATCGAGGCCAAGGGCGGCCGCTTCCATGCGGCAGCACTTGGCGACAAAGCAGGCCTCGAGCATGGCCGGATGCATTTCTTCTACCAGCCGGACCTCAGCGCGCGCGAAGAGCTGATCGAAGCCGCCGGCGATGGACGCTATGACGCCGTCATCGCCGCCGCGACCTTTCTGCCCGCCGAGACCGTCTTTCCGCTGGCCGGCGTGCGGATCGGCGCCGGCACCGGAAATATGGGCTCGCGCTCGTGGGGCGGCGGCAGCGGCGAGGGTGGCACCTCGGTGCTGATGAACACGCCCGGCATCAACAGCCGCGCCACGGCGCAAATGGTGATGAAGGCGATCCTGAAAGTGCTGCCGGATCTCCCGGTCGACAGGCTTCACCAGCGGGTGGCGGCCGGCGCCTTCGACACCGGCCGGGAGTTGCGTGATTTCCCGACAGAGAAGCTCGAAGGCAAGACGATTGCGATCATCGGCTACGGCAATATCGGCCGCGAGGTCGCCAAGCTTGCCCGCGCCTTCGGCATGCGCGTGGTGATCCACGCCCGGCCGCGACATCGGGATTGGGTGGAAGCCGAGGGCTTTGTCTTTGCGCCAGACCTCGTCGAAGCAGCTGAAGGCGCGGATGTGCTCAGCGTCCATGTCGGACTGGGCAAGCAGGATGCGCAAAGCGGCCGCTACGCCAATGCCGGGCTCGTCGGCGCGGGCGTCCTCTCCCGCATGAACAAGGGCGCGGTGCTGGTCAATTACGATCGCGGCGAGCTTGTCGACGTGGCGGCCCTTGGCGACGCGCTCGATGCTGGCCAGGTGCGCCACGCCGCCATCGATGCCGACCTGTTCAAGGATGCCTCGACCGGTCGTCTTTCCGGGCCGATGCTGCCTTACCTCGACCTTGTCGAGAAGCATGGCGACAAACTTGAACTTCTGCCGCACGCCGCGGCCGATACGGACCACCCCTCGCGCGTTGCCGGCGCCAAACAGGCTGTCGATCAGATATTCGATCTCATCTGCCGCAAAGCGGTGACCAATGCGAAAGGCACCGTGCCGCCCGGCTATCTCTTGCTTGGAGCGACGACGCCCCCCGGCATCGGACCGGTGGCGGCGGACCACTTTTTGAAATTGACCGCCAACGACTGCTCCGATCTGGCGGATGTCTGCGATCGGCAAACCCGGTTGTGGAAGGCTCTATCGGACGCGCCGACCGCCGAGCGCGGCATGATCGTCGCCGAACAGGGAGAAGAGCTCGTCCGGCTGATCGACCGTTTTTGCCTTCTGGCCGAGAGGCTGAATCTCAGGGGGCCTTACCAATAATATCGGCCTGCCGCTTGTAGAGTTGCGGCAAGCGGAAGGAGCGCCGCTCAATACCTTGGTCCCGACACCATCCGCGCCATCCGCGTCATGTCAGTGCTCATCTCACGGTCGTCATCGAGCGGGCTGACGAGCGCGCGGACGGCGGCGAAGGTGCGCTGCGGTCCTTCGCCCATACTGTCGACGACGCCGCGCAACTCAACGCCTGTTGCCGCGAAGATCAGTTCCATCGCCACGAGATAGCGCATGCGCTCGATGATCTCGGCGGTCTTGGCGACCACCCTGGGCGCCATCGACGATTGGTCCTCGATGCCGTCCGAAACCGCGAGCGGGCTGAGCGACATCGGGTTGGCAAGATGCCGGATCTCGGCTTCCAGAGCGGACAAGGGCTTCTGCAGCTCCGCATAGCCCTGGCGGCTGCCACCCCTGGCCGACAGGAAGCGCGGCAGGTCGGCTGTTGTCGGCGACATCAGTTTCATACAGCGGTTGGCGGTGCCGACCGCGCAATGGGCAAGCGCCTGGCCAAGCTGTTCAAAGGCCAGCGTCATCGCCGTGAGGTCGAAATTGCCATTGGAAATCACCCGTTCGCCCTCGGCCAGGATGACGGGGTTGTCGCCCGAATGGGTCAGTTCGATCTCGGTCGCCAGCCGCGCCTGTTCGAACGCATTGAGCAGGCCACCCCAGACCTGGGGCACGCAGCGATAGCTGAGCGGATCCTGGAGGCGCCGCGCCGCTCTGTCCTTCCATAGGTCGCTTCCCGCCAGCTCCGTGCGCAGCCGCGCGCCGATCTCGCGCTGGCCGAAGGCCGGCCGGGCTGCCAGGGCATCTTCGTCGATCGCGGTGAGAGACGAGCGGAACGCCTCATAGTTGAGGGCGACAGCCGCCAGCGCCCAGTCGATGAGATGGGCGACGTCTTCGAGACACAGGCACGCCGTTCCGGTCGACAGGCTGTTTGCGACGATGATGGCGTGGCCGTCCTTTTCGCGCAGGTCGAGCGGTTCGAGCCCGGCCAAGGCAAGCGCCTCAGTGGAGGGCATGATCCTGCCCTGGAACTCCGCTTCGCCGTCGCCGCGCAACGATCTCGCCATATGGCCGAGATGGGCAAGGTCCGCCGCGCCGATCGACCCCCAGGTCGGGATCACCGGATGGACGCCGGCGTTGAGCGCCGCGACCAGACCCATGACGACGCGCTCGGAGGTGCCGGTGCCGCCGGCGGCCATGCCTGAAATCCGCGCGGTCATCATCGCCCGCACCGCCTCGGTCGGCAGGGTGGGTCCAATGCCCATGCTGTGGCTGAGCGGCACGCTGTGCTGGAAGGCGATCAGGTCGGCCTGCGCGAGCGGCGTGTCGACACAGGCGCCGAGGCCCGTGGTGACGCCGTACATCGGCTTGCCAAGCCCGGTGAGATGCTCGATCAGGGCGCGGCTCGCCCGGATGCGGCGCATCGCCTCCTCGCCCAGCATCAGCCGGGCGTTGCGGCGTGCGATCTCGGCGACGTCAGCCACGCCAAGCGGCTTGGCGTCGAGCAGTATCATCCGGGCTGTCATGGCTCGCCTGTATCCTGTCACCAGAGGCCCGGACCAGCGGCGCGGCGGGCATCACCGTTTGTGGCGGCTTGCCGGCTGGACTGCAAGCCATTCCCATTGGCGCAGCGGCGGGAGGGCAGGCAGAAGCGAGAATGCCTGGATTTCTGAAACTACGCCGATCGCTCGGCGACAGCGTCGGGCACCACCACCAGCTTGCCGACAAAATCCTTGGCGATGAAATCCGCTTGCGCGTGGTGAAAATCCGAGAGCCGGTAGACGCCGCCGACCAGCGGTCGGATCTTTTTCGCCTCGATGTAGCCGACGATCCGGCGGAAATCGGCGCGCGTGCCCTGGCTCGAGCCATGCAGCTGCAGCTGTTTCAGATACATGGTCCGGAGATCGAGCTGCACGACCGGGCCGGCGATGGCACCGGCGGTGGTGTAGCGGCCTTCGGGCCGCAGGATGCGCAGCAGGTCGTTGAAGATCGCGCCGCCGACGAGGTCTGCAACCACGTCGATCGGCTTGCCGCCGGTCGCCTCGTGCATAGCTTGCGGCAGGTCGGCGATGCCACGGGTGACCACGGCTTCCGCGCCGATGTCGAGCACCGCCTGTTCCTTGCCCTTGCCGACGACCGCATAGGGGATGGCGCCACGCGCCCGCGCCAGCTGCACGATGCCGGAGCCGACACCGCCCGAGGCGCCGGTGACCAGCACGCGCTCGCCAGCTTTCAGGCCAGCGCGTTCAAGCATCTGTTCGCCGGTGAGGTACGCGCAGCAGAAGGTGGCGAGTTCGACGTCGCTCATCTCCGTATCGACAACATGCGCATTCTGCGCCGGCACGGTCTGATATTCGGCGTAACCGCCATCGCGGCCATGGCCCATATAGTCGATGTCGGCCAGCGAATCGTCGTCGCGGTTGTAGATGGAGAAATCGACCATCACCCGTTCGCCGATACGATCCGGCGAAACGCCTTCGCCGACAGCAACGATGGTGCCCACCGTGTCGGTGCCCTGGATGCGCGGGAAAACAAGCGTGTTGCCCTGCCTCCGCCAGGTCGACACGGCGGCAGCATCCTCTTCCGTGCCATAGGCGCCCTGCCGCACCCAGACATCGGTGTTGTTCATGCCGCAAGCGCTGACCTTGACCAGCACTTCGCCTGATGCAGGTACAGGCACTTTCACATCGGTGCGGTAGACGAGCTTTTCCGGTCCGCCGTGCCCGGTGAGCAGCACGGCGGCCATGGTGGCGGGAAGGGTTCTGGTCATGGCATTCATGGGTCGATCTCAGAGGTTGGCAAACACGCTTTTCACCGCATCGGCCGTCTTCGAAACGACGATGTCGGCTTCCTCACGCGTCAGGCAGAGCGGCGGTGCAAAACCAAGAATGTCGCCCTGCGGCATGGCGCGGCCGATGACGCCGCTTGCGGCAAGTGCTGTCGCCACTTGCGGTCCGATCTTCTGCGAGGCGTCGAAGAACACCCGGTCGTCCCGATCGGCGACGAACTCGACCGCCGCCAGCATGCCGTCGCCGCGCACGTCGCCGACATTTTTATGCCCGCCGACGGCCCTGGCCAGTTCGGCGCGGAAATAGGCGCCGGTTTCACGGGCATTGGTTACCAGGTCCATCTCGTCGATCAGTTCGAGATTGGCGACGCCGGCGGCAACGCAGATCGGATGCGCCGAATAGGTCCAGCCATGGCCAAGCGACCCGAGTTTGTCGGAACCCTGCACCAGCACCTGCCACATCTTATCGGCGACGATGACGCCCGACAGCGGCGCATAGGCCGAGGTCAGGCCCTTGGCGGTGGTGATCAGGTCCGGCTTGATGCCGTAATGGTCGGAGCCGAACATGGTGCCCAGCCGACCGAAGCCTGTGACCACCTCGTCGGCGACCAGCAGCACGTCATATTTCTTCAGTACGGCCTGGATCTTTTCCCAATAACCGGCCGGCGGCGGCACGATGCCACCAGTGCCGAGGATCGGCTCGCCGATGAAGGCGGCAACCGTCTCCGGGCCTTCAGCCAGGATCATCTCCTCGAGCTTGTCGGCGCAATGCTGCGAGAACTGCTCCTCGCTCATCGAGCGGTCGGCGCGGCGGAAGTAATAGGGCGCCTCGGTGTGCAGGATCGGCGCACGCGGCAGGTCGAAGGCGTTGTGGAAAAGGTCGAGCCCGGTCAGCGATCCCGTCATCACGCCCGAACCGTGGTAGCCGCGCCAGCGCGAAATGATCTTCTTCTTCTCCGGCCGGCCGAGCACATTGTTGTAGTACCAGATCAGCTTGATGTTGGTTTCGTTGGCGTCGGAACCGGAGAGGCCGAAATAGACCCTCGACATGCCCTTCGGCGCGCGGTCGATGATCATCTTGGCCAGCGTGATCGAGGCTTCGGTGCCGTGGCCGACATAGGCGTGATAGTAGGCAAGGTTCTTCGCCTGGGTGGCGATGGCGTCGGCTATCTTCTGGCGGCCATAGCCGACATTGACGCAATAGAGGCCGGCGAAGGCATCGATGCTCTTCCTGCCATTGTTGTCCCAGACGGTGACGCCTTCACCGCCGGCCATGATGCGGGTCGGGCTCTCGCCGCGCGCGTGCGTGCCCATATGGGTCGAGGGATGGAAGAAGTGGTCGCGATCCCAGGCGGCGAGTTCGTTGGACTGGTCGAGCATTTTTTCTACTCCTTGAGGAAAGCGAACACGACTTAAGATGTGTTGAGATTCAGGTCAGGCCGGCATCACCTGAATCTCGACACATCTTAGGCCACGTCCAGGCAGAGATACTTCAGATCGGTGAAAGCTTCGAGGCCGTGGCGCGAGCCTTCGCGGCCGATGCCGGATTGCTTGACGCCGCCGAAGGGTATCGGCGCGCCGGTGATCTTGACGCGGTTGATGGCGACCATGCCGTAGTCGAGCGCGCGGCCCAGGCGTTGCTGGCGGGCGCCATTCTCGGTCACGACATAGGCGACCAGGCCATATTCGGTGGCGTTGGCGCGCCCGATCACCTCGTCCTCGCTGTCGAACGGCGTCACCGCGGCGACCGGTCCAAAGGTCTCTTCGCGCATGATCAGCGCCTCGTCGGGCACATCGGCCAGCAGTGTCGGTTGGTAGAACAGCGGCCCGGCCTGATGCCGCTTGCCGCCGGCGAGACAGCGCGCGCCGTGGGCGAGAGCATCGGCGACCTGCTCCTCGACCTTGGTAACGGCACGCTCATGCATCAGCGACCCGATATCAATCTTGTCGGCTAGTCCATTGCCGGTCCGCAGCGCCTCGACGCGCTTGGCGAAGGCGGCGCAGAAGCGGTCGTAGAGCGGGCGCTGGACATAGATGCGGTTGGCGGCGAGGCAGTCTTGGCCTGATGTGGCGAATTTGGCGTCGATGGCGATGCTGACCGCCTTGTCCAGATCGGCATCGGCAAAGACGATCAGCGGGGCGTGGCCGCCAAGCTCCATCACCAGCCGCTTCATCGTCGGCGCGCTCTGGGCGGCGATCAGCCTGCCGATCTCGGTCGAGCCTGTAAAACTCATGGCGCGAACGCGCGGATCTTCGCACATCCGGCCAACGATCGTCGCGGCCTTGCCGGTGACGATGTTGAAAACGCCTGGGGGCAGGCCGGCGCGCTCACCAAGCTCAGCCAGCGCCAGCGCCGACAGCGGCGTTTCCGAGGACGGATGCGCGACAATGGTGCAGCCGGCGGCGAGAGCAGCGGCTGCCTTGCGGGTCAGCATCGCCGAGGGAAAATTCCATGGCGTGACGACACCGACAACGCCGAGCGGCTCACGCCGCACCATCATTTCCGCGTTCGGCAGATGGCTGGTGACGCTCTCGGCGTTGAGACGTTTGGCTTCTTCCGCGTACCACTCGACGAAGGAGGCGGCATAATCCATTTCGCCGAGCGACTCCTGCAGCGGCTTGCCTTGTTCCAGAGTCATCAGCAAAGCGAGGTCGTCTTTCGCGGCGATGATCAACTCGAACCATTTTCGCAGGATTTCTGACCGTTTTTGCGGCAGCAGCGACCGCCATGCCGGGAAGGCGCGGGCGGCGGCATCGATCGCTTTCGTCGTTTGCCGCGCATCCAGCGCCGCAACGAAGGCGACGGTGGTGCCGGTTGCGGGGTCGGTGACTTCAAAACTTTCAGCGGCCTCGCTTGCCGTCCAGTGGCCATCGACATAGGCAAGTTCGCGCAGCAGCCGGCGGTCGGCGAGGCGGTCGAGTGCTTCATGGCGATGCGAGCGGGCGAAATGCGCGGACATGGTCGAAGCCTCCCGGTGCGGTCTGATGCGGGAAGACTATCCGCCATGAGCAGACAGAGAGGCTGTTTGGGAGCGCGTTGATAGAGAGTCTCTCTCTATTGCACCGGTCGGGCAGACGATCTCTCCGGCGTTAGGCCGACGCCGGCAACAGGTCGGCTATGGGCAGCGCAATATCGTCCTTCACCGTCTTGATGACGATATAGGTGAAGTAGCGGTCGATGCCGATTTCGCGCTCGAGCAAGCTATCGACCAGCCGCTGATAGGCATCGATGTCGCGCGCCATCACCTTCAGCACATAGTCGACGCCGCCGCCGACCGACCAGCAGGCAACGATTTCGGGGATATCGCGGATGACGCGCTCGAAGCGATCGAAGT
Source organism: Mesorhizobium sp. P2_E9 (assembly GCF_056403815.1). Classification (NCBI taxonomy): domain Bacteria; kingdom Pseudomonadati; phylum Pseudomonadota; class Alphaproteobacteria; order Hyphomicrobiales; family Phyllobacteriaceae; genus Mesorhizobium; species Mesorhizobium sp. P2_E9. The sequence goes on along the minus strand of NZ_JBFUET010000002.1, from coordinate 318,365 downwards.
CGGCCTGGCGGTGGCTGGCCAGCGTCACCTCCATCAGCACGGTGGCGACCGGCGCCACGACGCGCATGGCGATGCGGGCGTGATAGCCCGAAACGATGCCGGCCTTCTCCAGCTTGCGCAGCCGCATCCAGCAAGGCGTCGGCGACAGCCCGACCTGCTCGGCCAGCGCCAGCTTGGTGATGCGTCCGTCGCGCTGGATGGCGTCGAGGATTTTGAGGTCGATCGGGTCGAGTTTCGCAGCAGTCATCAGCGCCCACTTTTTCGTCCACAGTACCATGATGGCGCATTATTTCGATTGTCAATTGCACTGATTTCGATCTCTAATAAGTCATGACATTGTGGCAACCCGATCCCGCGCTCATCCGGCGGCCAGCCTATCAGTCGCTGGCCGACCAGTTCGCGCGCGCCATCCATGACGGGCGCCTCGCCAACGGCGCGCGGCTGCCGACGCATCGCCGGCTGGCCGACGATCTCAAGCTCTCGGTGCAGACGGTCAGCCGCGCCTATGAGGAATTGATCCGCCGCGGCCTGATTTCAGGTGAGATCGGCCGTGGCAGCTTTGTTCAGACACAGCGCCGCGAGCCGGAGCCGCCCTATCTGCCGGAGCGCCTCGGCGAGGTCATCGATCTCTCCATCCTGAAGCCGGTCTGCGAGCCGATGCATCTGGAGCGGCTGAAACAGGCGCTGGGCTGGCTGGCCGAGAATCTTCCCTCGAGTTCGGCGCTGTCCTTCCGGCCCAATATGGTGTTCCCGCGCCATCGTGCCGTGGCGGTCGAATGGCTGAAACTGTGTGGGCTCGAAACCTCCGCGCAGAACATCAGCCTGACCAACGGCGCCACCGCCGGCATGACGGTGGCGCTGATGAGCGTAGCGCCGCCGGGCTCGACCGTTGCCACCGAGGCGATCGGCCATCACACGCTGGTGCCGCTGGCGCGCTATCTCGGCTTCAACCTCGAAGGCCTGCCGATCGATGATAACGGCCTGATCCCGGAGGCGCTGGACGAGGCCTGCCGGCTTTCCGACATCCGCGCGGTGTTCGTGCAGCCTTCGGTGATCAATCCGACGGCAACGCTGATGGATGCTGGGCGCCGCGCCGAGATCGCCGCGGTTGCACGCAAGCACGACATCGCCATCATCGAGAACGATGTGCTGGGGCCGCTGGTCGAGGACCGGCCGCCGCCGGTCGCCGCCTTTGCCCCGGAACGCACGCTCTACGTCACATCCTTCACCAAGATCACCGTGCCCGGCCTGCGCATTGGCTATCTCGCCGCGCCCGACCGCTATGTCGCAGCGGTCGCCAACCGGCACCTGGTCTCGAACTGGATGGCAACGCCGCTGGTGGCCGAGATCGCCACCAAATGGGTGACCGACGGCACCGCGATGGAACTCGTGCGCTGGCAGCGCGCGGCGTTGAGGCGGCGGCAGGATATCGCCGCCGAGGTGCTTGCCGGGATCGACTATCGTGCTCGGCGCGACGGGCTGCATGTCTGGCTGCAACTGCCCGATGACCGTGCCGAGGAGGGCTTTGTCGCCCAGGCCCGGCTACAGGGCGTGGCAATCGCGCCTGGCACCTCCTTCCGTATTTCCGACGCGCCATGGCATCCGGCGGTGCGCATCTCGCTGGGCTCGACCACCGAGGGGGAACTGCGCGCCGGCCTCGGCGTTGTCACCAAGCTCTTGCTTGGCGATGCGGAACATCTGCTGTTGGCTATCTAGCGAGTGCGCCGCTCTTCGGCACTGTTGCCCAAGAATTGTGCGGAATGGGAAATATTGTCATGATATTATTTTCCCAATTGACATGATTTGGCGCGTTCCGCATCGTTAAGGGCACAGGCTTCTCCAGCACGGGGAAATTCATTGTCCACAACCGCGCCCATCATCAAGATCGACGGCATCTCGAAGAGCTTTGGCAGCTTCAAGGTGCTCGACGGCCTGTCGATGCAGGTCATGCCGCGCGAGAAGCTGGCGCTGATCGGCCCGTCCGGTTCGGGCAAGACGACGATCCTGCGTATCCTTATGACGCTGGAGCGCATCGACGGCGGCCACATCCAGATCGAAGGCGAGCAGCTCTACCACATGGAGCGCAACAGCCAGCTGCTGCCGGCGGACGAACGCCACCTGGCCCGGATGCGCCAGAAGATCGGCATGGTCTTCCAGCTGTTCAACCTGTTTCCGCACAAGAGCGTCATCGACAATGTGACGCTGGCGCCGATGCTGACCAAAGGCATGCCGCGCGCTGCCGCCGAGAAGCGGGCGATGGAACTGCTCGACATGGTCGGCATGGCCGACAAGGCCAAGGCGATGCCGGCGCAGCTATCCGGCGGCCAGAAACAGCGCGTGGCGATCGCCAGGGCGCTCGCCTTGCAACCCAAAATCATGTTGTTCGACGAGGTGACGTCGGCGCTCGACCCGGAACTGGTCGAGGAGGTGCTCAACGTCCTGTGGCGGCTCTGCGCCGAGACCGACATGACCATGCTGCTGGTCACGCACGAGATGGGGTTTGCCCACGACTTCGCCGACCGGGTGCTGTTCTTCGATCGTGGCAAGATCGTCGAGGAAGGCAAGCCCGACGAGATTTTCCGCAATCCCAAGCAGGAGCGCACGCAAGGCTTCCTGAAGAAGATCATCGCGGCCGGACATCGCGTCTGACCGCTTTGCGGGGGCGGAAGATCGCCCCAGACAAACCAAGGCAAGAAGCCAAAACCAAGACAAGAAACAAGGAGTTGGGAACAATGAAGAAACTTGGCATTCTGGCCGGCGTCGCCGGCCTTGCATTGACAGCGGTGCTGGCCGCCTCGACCGCGGGTTCGGCCGATGACAGCAAGCTCGAGCAGTTGAAGGCACAGGGCTTCGCCCGCGTCGCCATCGCCAACGAGCCGCCCTACACGGCGGTCGCCGCCGACGGCAAGGTTTCGGGTGCGGCACCCGATGTGGCGCGCGAGATCTTCAAGCGGCTCGGTGTCGCCGACATTGTCGCCTCGATCTCGGAATATGGCGCCATGATCCCCGGCCTGAAGGCCGGCCGTTTCGATGTCGTTACCGCCGGCCTGTTCATGAAGCCGGAGCGTTGCGCGGCTGTCGCCTATTCCGAACCTGTGCTGTGCGACGCCGAGGCGATGCTGGTGAAGAAGGGCAATCCAAAAGGTTTCAAGAGCTACGAGGACGTCGCCAAGGACACATCAGCCACGATCGGCGCGCCGGGCGGCGGCACCGAGGAGAAGCTGGCGCTCAACGCCGGTGTGCCGCGCGAACGCGTCATCGTCGTGCCGGACGGCCAGAGCGGCCTGAAGATGGTGCAGGACGGCCGCATCGACGCCTATTCGCTGCCTGTCCTGTCGATCAACGATCTGATGAAAAAGGCCAATGATCCCACCCTCGAAGTCATCGCGCCGGTGCAGGGCGCGCCGGTCTATTGCGACGGCGCCGCCTTCAAGAAGGGTGACGAGGCGCTGCGCGATGCCTTCGACGTCGAACTTGCCAAGATGAAGAAGTCGGGCGAGTTCGCCAAGATCATTGAGCCCTACGGCTTCTCGGCTGCGGCCGCGATGTCGACGACGCGCGGCAAGCTCTGCTCGGCCAAGTAGGCGCCCTTCTTCCTTCTCCCCATTTACGGGGAGAAGGTGTCACGAAGTGACGGATGAGGGGTGGCGCCATGCTCTGCTTGGTTCGCGCTGCCCCTCATCTGCCAAACGTTGGAACCTCTAATCGAATGACCCAGTGGTCTGGCTATCTCGGCCTGATAGTGCAGGGAGCGCTTGTCACCATCGAGCTGACGCTGATGGGATCGGTGCTTGCCCTGATCATGGCCTTTCTTGCCGGCATGGGGCGGCTGTCGCGCTTCTTCGTGCTGAGGGCGCTCGCCACTGCCTATATCGAATTCTTCCGCGGCACCTCGATCTTCGTGCAGCTGTTTTTTGCCTATTTCGTGCTGCCGCTGGTGGGCCTCGAATTGACCCCACTGCAAGCCGGCGTGCTCGCGCTGGGTTTGAATGTCGGCGCCTATGCCGCCGAAGTGGTGCGCGGCGCGGTGCAATCGATCGGCCCCGAACAGCACGAGGCCTGCATCGCGCTCAATCTCGGCCGCTGGCAAGGCATGCGCCACGTCATCCTGCCGCAAGCATTTCTGGCGATGCTGCCGACCTTCGGCAACAACGCCATCGAACTGCTGAAGGCCACCTCCGTCGTCTCGCTGATCTCGCTCGCCGATCTGACCTTCCAGGCGCAGGTGGTGCGCGCCCAGACCGGCAACACCATGGTGCCGTTCACCACCATCCTCATCATTTATTTTATCCTGGCGCTGCTCATTTCGTGGGGCGTGCGCTCGCTGGAACGCCGCCTGGCGCGCGGCCTTGATGGGGTGCGCGTCTGATGGAGTGGGACTGGGATTTCGTATGGCAGATCATGCCGACGCTGATCCAGGGGGTGAAGATCACCATCCTGGCGACGCTGCTCGGCTCGGTGCTGGCGGCGATCGTTGGGCTCGGCATCGCGCTCGCGCGCCGCTCGCCCAACAAGGCCTTGTCACGCACCGTCGGCTGGGCGGCCGAATTCATCCGCGGCACGCCGCTTCTAGTGCAGCTCTATTTCATCTTCTATGTGCTGCCCGATATCGGCATTCTTTTGCCGCCGCTTGTCGCCGGTGTCATCGGGCTCGGTCTGCACTACGGCACCTATACGGCGGAAGTCTACCGCGCCGGCATCGACAATGTGCCGCGCGGCCAGTGGGAGGCCGCCAAGGCGTGCAATCTCAGCGCCACGCAGACCTGGATGCACGTCATCATTCCGCAAGCCATCCCGCCGATGATCCCGGCTTTGGCCAATTATTTCATCGCCATGTTCAAGGAGACGCCGCTGCTGTCGGCGATCACCGTGCTGGAACTGATGAACCAGGCGAAAAGCGTCGCCAACACCTACTATCGTTACATCGAGCCGATCACGCTGGTCGGCGCCTTCTTCCTTGCCATCAGTCTCTGCTCGGTCGTGCTGCTGCGCTGGCTGGAACGCCGCTACGGCAAGATCGAGAGGTAGTTCGTGAACCCCTTGCCCGAGATCAAAGTCCACCCGAAACGGCCATCGCTTGATGATCGACCGCTGGAGCGGCGCATCGGCCTGATCATCCTGGCCACCGATCACACCAGCGAACCGGATTTCCGCCGCATGGTGGCGAGCGAGCGCATCGGTGTCTATGTCGCGCGCATTCCCTATGCCAATCCGACGACGCCGGAAAACCTGCGCAAGATGCAGCCGGCGCTGACGGCTGGCGCGGCGCTCATCCTGCCCGACGAGCCACTCGATGCCATCTGCTATTCCTGCACCTCGGCCTCGGTGGTGATCGGCGATGCCGAGATCGAGGCGGCGATCCAGGCCGCCAAGCCCGGCGTTCGCGTGGTCACGCCACCGATGGCAGGCGTGCGCGGGCTGAAGGCGCTGGGGGCGAAAAAGATCAGCATCCTCACCCCCTATACGGTCGAAACCTCCAGGCCAATGGCGGCCTATTTCGCGGCGCGTGGTTTCGAGATCGCCAGCTTCACCTGCCTCGGCTTTGAGGATGACCGCGAGATGGCGCGCATTCCGCCGGCAGTTCTTGTCGATCTCGCGCGTGAGGCCACCGACGCGAGTGCTGACGCATTGTTCGTATCCTGCACGGCGCTGCGCGGTGCGCTCGCGGTTGCGGGAATGGAACAGGCGATCGGCCGCCCTGTGGTCACCAGCAACCTCGCCAGCGCGTGGAATTGTTTGCGGCTTTGCGGGGATGACACCTCCCATCCCGAATTCGGGCGGCTGATGACGCTGCCGCTGGGACAGTAAGATTATGTCCCACATTCACGAGCGACCCCCTCTGGCCTGCCGGCCATCTCCCCCTCAAGGGGGGAGAAAGGCTGCCGCTCGGCTTTCGTCAATCACTGACGTTGCAGGAGGTGCGCTGGCGCCGAAGCTGCCAATCTCCCCCCTCGAGGGGGAGATGGCCGGCAGGCCAGAGGGGGTCGCCCGATGACGAGCGCCGTCGCCCTAATGGACATCCGTAACGCCCGTGACCGTATCTCCGGCAAGGTCGAGCAGACGCCAACTGTTCCGTCCCATAGCCTGTCGGAACGCCTCGGCACCCCTGTCCATCTCAAGCTCGAACACCGCCAGACCACCGGCAGCTTCAAACTGCGTGGCGCCTCGAATGCCATCGCTTCGCTCAGCGCGGAAGAAAAAGCGCGCGGCGTGGTCGCAGCCTCGACCGGGAATCATGGCCGGGCGCTTGCGCATGCGTCAAAGCTCGAAGGCATGCGCGCGGTGATCTGCATGTCGCGGTTGGTGCCCCAGAACAAGCTCGACGAAATCCGCCGGCTCGGCGCCGAAATCCGCATCGTCGGCAACAGCCAGGACGACGCGCAGCAGGAGGTCGAGCGGCTGGTGGCGCAGGAGGGGCTGGTCATGCTGCCGCCCTTCGACCATCCCGCCATCATTGCCGGGCAAGGCACGCTCGGGCTCGAGATGATCGAGCAGGTTCCGGATGCCGCTCTCGTCCTGGTGCAGCTTTCCGGCGGTGGCTTGGCCTCCGGCATCGCCGCGGCCGTCAAGGGCGTCAGCCCCGACACAAGAATCGTCGGCGTCTCGATGGCGCGTGGCGCGGCAATGAAAGCGAGCCTCGATGCCGGCCGGCCGGTGCTGGTCGAGGAACTGCCGACGCTGGCGGATTCGCTCGGCGGTGGCATCGGCCTCGACAATAGGCTGACCTTTGCCATGTGCCGCGATCTGCTCGATGACGTCATTCTGCTAGGCGAGGACGAGATCGCCGCCGGCATCCGCCATGCCTACGCTGAGGAGCGCGAGATCGTCGAAGGCGCCGGCGCCGTAGGCATCGCCGCGCTGCTCGCCGGCAAGGTCGAGGCGAACGGGCCGGTGGTGGTTCTGCTCTCCGGCCGCAACATCGATATGAACGCGCACCGCAACATCATCTGCGGCGAGGCGATCACGGAGCGCGCTGCATGAGCCGGATGACGATCCTCACTGAAGCTGAATTGCGCAAGATCGTGACGCTCGATCTCGACGCCATCACTTGCGTCGAAAACGCTTTTCGCGCGCTGGCAACACTGCCGGTGGCGATGCCGCCAATCCTGCGACTGGATATCCCGGAGCATCGCGGCGAGGTCGATGTGAAGTCCGCTCACGTACCCGGTATCGACGGCTTTGCCGTTAAGATCAGCTCCGGCTTCTTCGACAATCCAAAACTCGGCTTGCCGAGCGGTGGCGGCATGATGGTGCTGCTTTCTGCAAAGACCGGTGTGGTCGAGGCGCTGCTGCTCGACAATGGCTATCTGACCGATGTCCGCACCGCTGCCGCAGGCGCGGTCGCGGCGAAGCATCTGTCGCGCGAAGACTCCACCGTAGCAGCGATCTTCGGCGCCGGTTTGCAGGCAGGTCTGCAATTGGAAGCACTGCGCCTTGTCAGGCCGATCGAGGAAGCGCGCATCTGGGCGCGGGATGCCACCAAGGCCGAAGCCACAGCTGCCCGCTTGCGCGAAAGACTGGGCATCGTCGTGCGCTGTGAAGCCGATGCGGCAAATGCGATTGCCGGCGCCGACATCATCGTCACCACGACGCCGTCGACCGAGCCGCTGATCAAGGCAGGGTTCGTTTCCGCCGGCCAGCACATCACCGCCATGGGCTCGGATGCCGAGCACAAGAACGAGATCGCGCCGGCGATCCTGCGCATGGCCGATCTCTATGTCGCTGACAGCGCTCGCCAGACACGACGGCTGGGCGAACTGCATCATGCCATCGCGGCGGGTGTGATGGCCGCAGATGCAGAGGTGACCGAACTCGGCCAGATCATCGCCGGCGAACGACACGGAAGGCGCTCGGCCAGCGATATCACCATCGCCGATCTGACCGGCACTGGCGTGCAGGACACCGCGATCGCCACGCTCGCCCGTGACCGCGCGCGGTCGGCCAATGCCGGAACGATTTTTGAAAGCTGATGCTGGCCGCGAGGCCCAACAAACGAGGACCAACAAAATGCAGCCAAACCTGAAATTCTCGCGCAGCGAATTTTCGGAGCGCCTGGCCAAAACACGCAAGGCCATGGAAGCCAAAGGCGTCGACCTCTTGATCGTCAGCGACCCTTCCAACATGGCGTGGCTGACCGGTTATGACGGCTGGTCGTTCTACGTGCATCAGGCGGTCATCGTGCCGCCGTCGGGCGAGCCCGTCTGGTACGGCCGCGGCCAGGACGCCAACGGCGCCAAGCGCACCGCCTATCTCGCGCATGACAACATCGTCGGCTATGCCGACCATTACGTGCAGTCGACCGAGCGTCATCCGATGGATTTCTTGTCCAGCGTGCTCGCCGATCGCGGCTGGGGCAAGCTCACCATCGGCGTCGAGATGGACAATTACTGGTTCTCGGCCGCCGCCTTCGCCTCGCTGCAAAAGCATCTGCCCAATGCCCGCTTCGTCGACGCCACCGCGCTGGTCAACTGGCAGCGCGCGGTGAAGAGCCCGACCGAGATCGACTATATGCGCAAGGCCGCCCGCATCGTCGAAGCCATGCACCAGCGCATTGTCGACAAGATCGAAGTCGGCATGCGCAAATGCGATCTCGTCGCCGAAATCTATGATGCCGGCACGCGCGGCGTCGACGGCATTGGCGGCGACTACCCTGCGATCGTGCCGCTGCTGCCGTCAGGCGTCGACGCTTCGGCGCCGCACCTGACCTGGGACGACCAGCCGATGAAGTCGGGCGAGGGCACCTTCTTCGAGATCGCCGGCTGCTACAACCGCTACCACTGCCCGCTCTCGCGCACCGTCTTCCTCGGCAAGCCGACGCAGGAATTCCTCGATGCCGAGAAGGCGACGCTGGAAGGCATGGAGGCGGGGCTTGCGGCGGCGAAACCCGGCAACGCCTGTGAGGACATCGCCAATGCCTTCTTCGCCGTCTTGAAAAAATACGGCATCGTCAAGGACAACCGCACCGGCTATTCGATCGGTCTTTCCTATCCGCCGGACTGGGGCGAACGCACGATGAGCCTGCGCCCCGGCGACCGCACCGAGCTCAAGCCCGGCATGACCTTCCACTTCATGACCGGCCTGTGGCTGGAGACGATGGGGCTGGAAATCACCGAATCCATCCTGATCACCGAATCCGGTGTAGAGTGCCTGGCCAATGTGCCGCGCAAACTGATGGTGAAGAATTGAGCCCGATGCCCAGCCTCCGTCCATCGCCGATCGCGCCGACCGTCGATTTCGAGCGCGACGGCGTCCAGCATGGTTTCCTGCGCTTGCCCTACAGCCGTGACGACTCGGCCTGGGGCTCGGTGATGATCCCGATCTGCGTCATCCGCAACGGCAAGGGGCCGACGGCGCTGCTCTCCGGCGGCAATCATGGCGACGAGTATGAGGGGCCGCTGGCGCTCTACGATCTCGCCCGCACGCTCGATCCCAAGCAGGTCAGCGGCAGTGTGATCATCGTGCCGGCGATGAACTACCCAGCCTTCCGTGCCGGTACGCGCACCTCGCCGATCGACAAGGGCAACATGAACCGCAGCTTTCCCGGTCGGCCGGACGGCACGGTGACGGAAAAGATCGCCGACTATTTCCAGCGTGAGTTGCTGCCCCGCGCCGACATCGTGTTCGACTTCCATTCCGGCGGCAGAACGCTCGATTTCGTGCCGTTCTGTGCGGCCCACACCCTGCCCGACAAGGCACTGGAGCAGAAAGCCTTCGATGCCGTCTCTGCATTCTCCGCACCGTTCTCGATGCGCATGATCGAAATCGACTCGGTCGGCATGTACGACACGGCGGCCGAGGAAATGGGCAAGGTCTTCGTCAGCACCGAGCTTGGCGGCGGTGGCACATCGCGCGCGCAAACCGTACGCATCGCGCGGCGCGGCATTCTCAATGTGCTGCGCCATGCCGGCATTCTGCATGGTGCGGTCGAGAAGACTCGAACCCAGTGGTTGGACATGCCCTCGGGCGATTGCTTCTCCTTCGCCGAAGACGACGGCATGATCGAAACCATGGTCGATCTCGGCGAGCCGGTCGAAGAAGGCGCGGTGCTGGCGCGCATCCATTCCGTTGGCCGCACCGGCATCGCCCCGCAGGAAATCCGGGCAAAGATGTCCGGCATGCTGGCGGCGCGGCATTTTCCTGGCCTGGTCAAGGCCGGGGATTGCGCAGCGGTGGTCGCCGTCGAAGTCGATTGAGGAAGCGGTTTCGGGTCGAGGCTAGTCTCGTACACGAGGATACTCATATCCAGCCTGTTGGTTTTCTATTACGCTGGATACCGCGTGACAGAGGAGCATCGATTGCGCGGATTTGCGGAAAGCCTGATCGAGAGGCCGCAGACAGTGGCGGAGCAGGTCGCCAATGTCCTGCGCGAGGCCATAGCCAGCGGAACCCTGAAGGCCGGCACCGCGCTGCGCCAGGACGAACTGGCCGAGCAGTTCGGCTTCAGCCGCATGCCTATCCGTGACGCCCTTCGCCAGTTGGAAGCCGAGGGCATCGTGTCCATTCACCCGACCAAGGGCGCGCATGTCGCTCGGATGGACGGCGCCGAAATCAGCGAGATCTACGCGGTGCGCGAATTGCTCGAATGCGAGGCGCTCCGGCTGTCCGTACCGGTCCTGTCCGACGGCAGGCTCGACGAAGCCGAACAGGCGCTCGATCAGATCGACGCGGAGCGCAATGTCGGCCGCTGGGGTGCGCTGAACAGGGTTTTTCACCTGTCGCTCTACCATGCCTGCGGCAACCAGCGTTTGCTTGGCCTGATCGAGGCGCATCACAACGCCGCCGACCGCTATGTCCGCATCCTGCTGTCGAACCTCGACTATCGCAACCGCTCGCAGACGGAGCATCGCGACCTGCTGGCCGCCTGCCGCCAGCGCGACGGCAAGAAGGCGGTGAGCGTTCTGCGCCAGCACCTCCGCGAAGGCAGCGAGACGCTCGTCAATGCAATAGAGGGCGGCGGCCTGTCGCGAAAATCCTAGGCCTGGCCGAAGGCGCGGTTCGAATGGAAGCTCGCTATTGTGGTTTCCTGGCACTCAGGATCGGTGGTCACTTTCGAGCGGGCAATTTTCGCAAACGATACTCAATGCGCGTGCATCCAAAGGATTGCCTCGCGAGATCGCTCGATTATCATACTGGGAAATCGCCCCGCTTGTTGACGGCAAGTCTGGGGGCGCTCCGGCGGCAGTCAGCGCGGAAAGATATCGCGATGGCGAAGCGGGAAACGCAACGAATGTGGGTGAAAGAGCTTTCGTCTGACAAGAAGCTGGCCATCGCCGCTGCCTGCCAGCGTTTCATCACCGATGTTCTGAAGCCTCGGTTCATCCCCGGCCAGCCGAACAGGCTCGACCATCCAACAGACATCTTCGGCAAGTGGCGAGGAAGCAAATACGGTTTCTCCGCGCGCTACCGTTCGGATGACGGTGAAGAATTCAACACCCCCTTCGCCCGGCTCGACCATGTGGAGGAGCATCGCGCCGAGACCCGGTTCGACCTCATGTGGTACAGGCATACCGGAGCATGGTGGCGGCTGTATCCGACCGTTGCGTTGGACGAGGCCCTGCGTCTCATCGCCGCTGACTCGAGGCTCCAGCCGCCGCTATGAACCGCAAGAACAGTCGCCCCCGCTTCGATGTCGATGCCTTGCGCGACTTTGTCGGCGACAAGGTCTATTCGCGCGGCGAGGTCTATTGGCGTGACGGGCTGGTGGAGTTGCTGGTCAACGGACCGAAACGCGTGCTGGCGCAGGTTGCCGGCACGGAGGACTACCGCGTTGAACTAATGGGGCGAGGCGAATCGGTTGACGGTACGTGTTCTTGCCGTGCCTTCGGCGATTGGGGCTATTGCAAGCATCTGGTGGCGACGGCGCTGGCCGCAAATGCGGCAGGCAGCGGCGCGGAAGCAGAAAGCCTCGACGTCTTCGCGGGTATTCGCCGATACCTGAATGGCAAGGACATTCCAACGCTCGTCGAGATGATCATGGATTGTGTTGGGCGTGATCCTGTCTTGTTTCGGAGGCTGGAGATGGCCACGCTTGCCACAAATGGCGACGAGGCGACCCTCGAGGTGCGTCTCGGCAAGATGATCGACGGCGCGACCGCCACGAATGGCTTCGTGGACTACAGCGAGGCAGCCGACTGGGCGCGGGGTGTCGACGAGGCACTCGAGGTGATCGCCGTACTCACGAGCAAGCACGCCGGCATCGTGATAGGGCTAGCGATGCGGGCCATCGATCGGATCGAGAGCGCCATCGAGGATATGGACGATTCCGACGGCCACAGCGGCACGCTTCTCGATCGGGCACGCGAAATCCACCGAAGCGCCGTTCGGGTGGTGCCTTGCGAGCCCTGTCCTTGGCGCGTGATCTTTTCGCTCGCGAGATGAACGGTGACTACGACACCTTCGCTGGCGCGGCCGGGCTCTATGGCGACATCCTTGGAGAGGATGGATTGGCAGAATATCGTCGCCTTGCCACCGAAGCCTGGGACAAGTTGCCGGCAACCGCCGGCAAGAACCGAACGGGCCTTGTCGTGTCTGGGGACCATTTCGGGCTACAGGAAATCCTCGATTTCTTTGCCGAACGCGATGGCGACGTGGAGGCGCGCATCGCGCTTCGTGCCAAGCATTTGGCTTCACAGCGAAGCTATCTGCAGATCGCCGAATTCTGTCTCTCGCAGGGTCGGACGGACGAGGCCTTGCGGTGGTCGGAGGATGGCTTGTGGATGTTCGAGGACGATCGGCCGGATGAGCAGCTCATTGCGCTGGCAGTCGACCTGCTCTCCAAGGCTGGTCGGGATCGCGACGCCGAGGCGCATTTGTGGCGTGCCTTCGAGAAGGCGCCGAGCCTCGAACTGTATCGGCGGCTGTGCAAGGCGGCTGGCGCGGCGGCGCGCGACAAAGCGATCGAGCGCCTCCAATCCAGGCTAACGCGCGGCAAGGCCGCCGCTTGGCATTTTCCGGCCGATCTGCTCATCATCGTCCTGATTGAGGAGAAGCAGTTTGATAAGGCCTGGTTGAATGTGCACGAATATGGGGCTTCGGAAGGGCTGAAGCAGAAGCTTGCGCAGGCCAGCGAAGCGACGCATCCGCGCGAGGCACTGAAGGTCTACGCGGCACGCGTCGACCAGATGGCCCAGCTTGGCGGTAATGGCGGCTATGCGGAGGCGGCAGCACTTATCGGACGCATGGCCCGGCTGCGCGGCGCGCCCGAACATGCCGCTTACCTGACCGATGTGAAAGCCCGCTTCGGCCGCAAACGCAATTTCATGAAACTGTTGGCCTGAGATGCGGCGCGCGGCGATCGAGGAACAAAACCGATATATGCTGGAACGCCAGCGGCAGTTTTGTGCGGCGGCGGTACGCGCCACCGGCTCATAGGGACGGCGCTGAATTCAACCCTGCGCCGGCTTGCGCTCGACGATGTAGATGTGGTCGGCCGCCAGCACGACCTCGCCGCGCTGGTTGATCACCTCGCAGCGCTCGATCACCCGTCCTGAACCCGGGCGCTTGGGATCGTCCTCCTTCGCCGTGATGGTGGTGCGCGTGCGGATCGTATCGCCGATGAACACCGGCTTGATGAAGCGCAGCCGGTCATAGCCATAGGAGAAGGCGACGGGGTTGACGATGCTGGCCGTCAGCCCGATGCCGACCGAGAACACAAGCGTGCCATGCGCGATGCGCTGGCCGAACGGCGTCGTCTTCATGTACTCGGCGTCCATGTGGTGCGGGAAGAAGTCGCCGGTGTGCCCGGCGTGGACGATGAAGTCGGTCTCGGTGATGGTGCGGCCGCTGGTAAGCCGCGAAGAGCCGATCTCGTAATCCTCGAAATAGGTTATCTGTTCCATCAGGGCCTTTCCGCGATCGGCGTCGCCGGTGCCGCGCTCGATTTATAGGTGGCTTCCACCAGCGCCATGGTGTTCCAGGCATCCTCGACCGAGCTGACCAACGCGTCGTCTTCACCTGATGCAAAGCGCTGCACATTGGCCATGCGGCCGACAAAGGCGTCAGGGAACCATTCTCCGGCCAAGGGCACGCTGACCCAGTCCGTCTCGCCTTTCGGATAGATCTCCAGAATATCAGGCTCACCTGTGGGATAGTCCAGGTTGAGACCGAGCTTGAGATAGGCGGCACCCTCAGTGCCGCAGATGCGAAATTCGCAGGCCTGGTGCCTGCGGCCGAATTTGTGATCGTGGTTGATCGACAGCGCGCACCGCACCGTGTCGCCATAGTCGAGAATGGCGCTGGTGCGCGTCTGCGCGACCTTGTGGCTGGGATGGCCGAGCGTTTTGGCGTGCACGCCCTTGGGGTCGCCGAGCAATTGCCGGATCAGGTCGAGATAATGGATCGAGTGCATGGCGATCTCGACGCGCGGCGCCTTGAGCAAGAACTCCCACAATTCCCACGGCGTCGCTAGCGCCAGCCAGGCGTCGAAGTCGACGACCTCGCCGAGCCAGCCTTTGGCGATGGCGTCCTTGAGTGCCAGCATCATCGGCGCGAAGCGCAGCTGGAAATTCAACGCAGCCTTGAGCTCCTTGGCGCGGCAGATTTCGAGGATTTCGGTCGCCTCGCCGAGATAGTTGCCCATCGGCTTCTGGACCAGTGCGACCGCACCGTCGGGCAAAACTTTCAGGATCTCGGCGTGCCGTCCCGGCGGCGTCGCCAGATCGAAGATCGCATCCTTGAAATCAGCGGCTTCGTCGACCGAGCGGAATGCCGTCACGCCCCATTTCTCGGCCAGGGCCTGCGCCTTGGCCTGGTCCGGGTCATAGAGGCCGGCAATCGGGAACCCCGCCTTCCTGTAGGCCGGAAAATGCGCGTCACCGACGATCGAACCGGCACCGAAAGTGACGATCGGCCGGGGCTTTGAGGGTTTGGGCCAGGACTGGATGAGCGAGGCAGGGTCGAAACCGCCTTCAGTCATGATGGAAGACCTCATCCATGGAAGCCCACCACTCGCCCTCCTTGCGGGTAGAGAGTGGCTCCTGGCACGGCATGCATACGGCCCACCATTCCTGCGTCCTGGGGTCGGCCGCCATCTTGGCCATGTCGGCCGCATAGTCGGTGCCATGGTATTCGAAAGTGGAAAACAGCAGGTTCTCGGGCCGCTTCAGATAGATCGAGTAATTCTTGATGTTGCAGGCCGAAATCATGGTCAGCACATCAGGCCAGACGGCGGCATGGAGGCGGACATACTCCTCGACCTTTTCCGGCTTCAGCCCCAGCACCATCCCCATCCGCTGCATAGCCGTCTCCTACTTCGTGATCGCCGTGGTGAATTCGGCGATGCTCATGGCCTTGACCGCGTCCCAGTCCCAGTCGATGCCGATGCCGGGCTCGTCGGGCGCCAGCGCATGGCCATCCTCGATGCGCATATGCTTGCCGGTCAACGCATCGAGTTGCGGAATGTACTCGACATATCGGCCGTTCTGAACAGCGCAGGTCAGGCTGACATGCAGTTCCATAAGGAAATGCGGACAGACAGGAATGTCGAAGGCCTCCGCCGCATGCGCAATCTTGAGCCAGGGCGTGATGCCGCCGATGCGGCCGACATCGACCTGCACGATCGAGCAAGCGCCTTTCTGCATGTATTCGCGGAAATGCCGGATGGAATAGAGCGACTCGCCGATGGCGATCGGCGTCTGCGTTGAGTTCGACAGCCGCACATGGCCATCGATATCGTCGGCCGGCAGTGGTTCCTCGATCCAGGCGAGGTCGAGCTCGCGCAGCCGCGCCGCGCGCCGGATCGCCTCGTCGACCGAAAACCCCTGGTTGGCGTCGGTCATGATCTCGTAGCCGTCGCCGACGGCCTTGCGTACTGCCGACAGGCGGGCGAGATCCTCCGACCCATGGGGCCTACCGATCTTCACCTTCGAGCCGCGAAATCCCTTGGCCTTGGCCGCCAGCGCATCGTCGACAAGTGCTGCCGTCTCGATGTGCAGCCAGCCGCCCTCGGTCGTGTAGAGCGGGCAGCGGTCCTTGGCGCCGCCGGCCAGCTTCCACAGCGGCAGGTTCTGCTTCTTTGCCCTGAGATCCCACAGTGCCGTATCGATCGCCGCGATCGCGATGGCGGTGATCGCGCCGATCGTGGTGGCGTGCGTTGCGAATTCGAGATCGTGCCAGATCGCCTCGATCATGTCGGGGTCGCGGCCGATCAGGCGCGGCACCAGATGGTCGGACAGGAGCCGCATCACCGACGAGCCGCCGGTGCCGATCGTGTAGCTGTAACCGGTGCCGACCGCGCCGTCGGAATCGGTGATGGTGACGATCGGCGTTTCCTGGCTGACGAAGCTCTGGATGGCGTCGGTGCGCTTGACCTTGGGCACAAGGTCCACCATCCGCAGTTCGACTTTCTCGATTCTGGCCATGTCCGTCAGCTCCGCAATGTCTTTCCGGTGTCGGTGGCGAACAGATGCGCCTGCGACATGTCGAGGCTCATGGCGACCCGTTCGCCCGGCCGCAGCGGCCTCGGATTCAGCATGCGTGACACCCAGTCCGTGCCATTGAACTCGACGAACACCAGCGTCTCGTTGCCGAGCGGCTCAGTGACTGTGACCGGCAGCTCGATCTGGTGGACGTCGGCCGCACCTCCGGAACTGATGCCATGGCCAGCCGGATAGATGTCATCAGGACGCAGCCCGAACACGACCTTGTCGCCGGTCGCGACATTGGCCTTGAACTGGCCGGGCAGGGGCAGTTTTTCGCCGCTGGAAAAAACCATCTGGCCGTCATCGATCGTTGCCTCATGCAAATTCATCGGCGGCGAGCCGATGAAGCCGGCAACGAACCGTGTCGCCGGCCGCCGGAACACCTCGTCGGGCGTGCCGACCTGTTCGATATGGCCGTCGCGCATGATGACGATGCGATCGGCCAGCGTCATCGCCTCGACCTGATCGTGGGTGACGTAGATCACCGTCGACTGCACCTTGGCATGCAGCTTCTTGATCTCGGTGCGCATCTGCGTCCTGAGCTTGGCGTCGAGGTTGGAAAGCGGCTCGTCGAACAGGAACACGTCGGGATCACGCACGATAGCACGGCCCATGGCAACGCGCTGGCGCTGGCCGCCGGAGAGTTGCGACGGGCGGCGGTCGAGCAGCGCATCGAGGCCGAGGATGGCCGAGGCTTCGGCGACGCGGCGCTCCATGTCTTCCTTGGCGGCACCGGCGATCTTCAAGGAGAAGCCAAGATTCTCGCGCACCGTCATGTGCGGATAGAGCGCATAGGACTGGAACACCATCGAGATGTTGCGCGAGCGCGGCGGCAGATCGTTGACGACGCGTCCGCCGATTTCGATCGAGCCGGCGCTGATTTCTTCCAGCCCGGCGATCATGCGCAAAGTCGTCGACTTGCCGCAGCCGGAGGGGCCGACCAGCGCGATGAATTCGCGGTCGGTGATGTCGAGATCGATGCCATGCACGATCCCGATATTGCCGTAGCGCTTGGTCAGTTTTTTGAGGGAAACCGTTGCCATGGGATCAGCCTTTCACCGCGCCGGAGGTCAGGCCGCCGACAAGGTGTTTCTGGACGATGTAGGTGAGGGTGAGCGCCGGGATGATCATCACCACGGCAAGCGCGCACATGCCGCGCCAGTCGATGGTGAACTCGGCCGTGTAGTCGAGCAGGCCGACCGGCAGCGTCTTGGCGCTGACCGAGCGGGTCAGTTGCGAGGCCAGCGCGAATTCGTTCCAGCAGGTCAGGAAGGCGAAGATGGCGGCGGAAGCGATGCCCGGCCCGGCAAGCGGAAACTCGACCTGCCAGAACGCCTGCCAGCGCGTGCAGCCATCGATCTGCGCCGCTTCTGCAAGGTCCTTGGGCACCTGGCGGAAGAAGCCGTCGATCAGCCAGATCGTGAACGGCACGTTGAGCGCGACATAGGCAAGGATCAGCCCGAAATGCGTATCGATGATGCCGAGCCGCACATAGAGGAAGAACAGCGGCAGCGACAGCGCGATGCCTGGCACCGTGCGCGTCAGCATCAGGCCGAGAAAGACGCTGGACTTGCCGCGGAAGCGATGGCGCGCGAAGGCATAGCCGCCGGCCATGCCGACGGCGACGGCAATGATCGTCGAGGTCACCGAGATGATCAGCGAGTTGCGGAAATATTCGATGACCGGGATGCCGCCTTTGCCGATGCCTGAGAACATCGAGACGTAGGCGTCGAACGAGACCTCTCGTGGGATCCATACCGGCGGCTTGGCCATGATCTCGACGGTCGGCCGCAGCGACGAGATGACGATCCACAGGCCCGGCAGGCAGATCGTCAGCATCGCCAGGAACAGGCCGATGCGATACACGATGCCGAGCAGCCGGCGCTTGAGGCGGGCGGAAGAATTCTCGTCCATCACCACTCCGCACCGATCTGCGTGCGCGCCGCGGCGAGCTTGTTGAAGAAGTAGACGGTGAAGGCGATCGACAGCAGGATCGAGAAATAGGCCATGGCGTTGGCCATGCCCATGCGCCCGTCGCTGTAGGCGGTGCGCGCCACCAGCGTCCACAGCAGCTCGGTGCGGCCCGCCGGTCCGCCATCCGTCATGATCTTGACGATGTCATAGGCGCGCGCGACGTCGAGCGAGCGGATGGTCATGGCGATATAGGCGAAAGGCATGACGAACGGCCACGTCACATAGCGGAACGTCTGCCATGGCGTGCAGCCGTCGACGCGCGCCGCCTCGATCGGCTCCTTGGGCATGGCGAGCAGGCCGGCGAGGATCAGGATGGCGAAGATCGCGGTCGACGACCAGATCTCGGCGATCGAAATGGCGATGAAGGCGAGGTGACCCTCGATCAGCCACGGTATGGCGTCCTGTGTGATGCCGAGCGACTGCAAGGCGTTGTTCACCAGGCCGATATTGTCGTTGAACATGAATTTGAACTGGAAGCCGACAAGGATCGGCGAGAACATCATCGGAAACATCATCAGCGTGCGCAGGATGCGCTGGCCGCGCGTCGCCTTCTCGACCAGCATAGCGAGGCCAAGGCCAAGCAGCATTTCGAGATTGAGCGCGATCGTCAGCAGCAGCACCGTGCGCCCGAACGCCCACCAGAAATCGGTGTTGGCCAGGATCGACAGATAATTCCGGAAGCCGATGAAGACATAGAATGTCTCGGGCTTGGTCAGGCGGAAGGGTGTGAAGCTGGAATAGAGCGAGAGCAGCAGCGGCACGACGACGACCGCCGCCAGCACGATGAAGGCCGGAAGCAGCAGCAGGAACGGCGCGGATGGCTTGAAGCCCTTCATCAGGATTCCTGGAATGTTGCATTGGACGGGCGCCGAGGCGGACGCGACGAAAGGGCCATGTATCGAGCATACGCCAAGACGCGATCGCCTCCCCCATCATGATGGGGGAGGCAGCCTTGGAAGTCGTTTCTACAGCTTGCCGGCGTCCTGGAGGATCTGCGTCGCCTTGGCGGCGGCTTCATCCAGAGCCTGCTTCGAGGTCTTGTCGCCGAGGATAGCCGCCTGCAGTTCGGGATAGACGGCGTTCGAGATTTCGATCCATTCAGGCGTCTGCGGCACGGCGAAGGCGTGCTTGGCTTCTTCCTGGAAGGCGGAGAGAACCTCCTTCTTGTAGGGATCGTTTTCGGCCTGCTTCAGGTCCCAGTCCCAGACTGCGGTGCGGGTCGGCAGCGGGCCTGCGGCGGCCTCGAGCTTCTGGCTGTCCTCATTGGTCAGCCACCACACCAGCGAGGCGGCAGCCTCCTTGTGCGGGCAGTTCTCGGTCACCGAGAAACCGTGGAAGCCCGACCAGCCGGTGCGCTTGCCGGAAGATCCCTTCGGCGCGACCTTCACGCCGACATTGCCCGCGACCTTCGACGACTTGGGATCGTTGAAGAACCCGGCCCAGCCCGGCCAGTCGAGGTTGATGGCGACGGTGCCCGAGGCAAAGCCCTGGCCGAGATCGTCCCAGAGGTAGTTGGTCGTGCCGGCCGGCACGGCCTTGGCCTTGTAGAGGTTGACGAACCAGTCGAGCGCCCGGATGCCAGCCTCGGAGTTGAAGACCGGCTTGCCGTCCTTGTCGAGATATTCGCCGCCCTCGGCGACGACCATCTCGTAGAAACGGCCATTGATCGCCTCTTCCTTGCCGGCGAACTGCGTGCCGTAGAAATTGGGCGGATTGGCGAAGAACTCGGCCTGGTCGGTGACTTCCTTCCAGGTGTCCGGCGGCACCAGATCGTAACCGTATTTGGCCTTGAACTTGGTCTTGTTGTCGGCGTTCTCGTAGAGGCTCTTCTGGTAATAGAGCGCCGAGACGTCGAACTGCGCGCGCGGCAACATCTCCAGCTTGCCGTCGATGGTCGCCGCCTTGATCGTTGACGGCACGAAAGCGTCGATCTCTTCCTTGGACAGCAATTTGCTGAGGTCGGTGTAGAGGCCGGTGTACTGCGGCGCGAACGACGAGTGGTTCCAGCCGACGCACCAGTTGGTGCTACCCGAGGCGATGTCGGATTTGAGCTCCTTGTCGATGTCGAAGCCGTTCTTCTTCGTCAGGATGTTGACCTTGGCGCCAGTCGCCTTCTCCCATTCGGGGATGCGCTCGTAGAGTTTTTCGTATTGCTGGCCGCCGATCAGTTTCACGTCGACGGTCACGCCTTCGAACTTGCCGGGCAGATCGCCGGCAAGGGCCGTGCCTGCACCGAATGCGAGCAACAATGCGCCGGCGGACACGCCGGAAAGCAGTCTGTTCATTGGTATCCTCCCTTGGTGCGCCTTGGCAGGCGACCGCAACTCGTCTGATGACAAGAAGTGCTACATTCATATACAAACAAAACATTCATGGATACGTCAAGGCGAAATTTGTTTCCGCCGGCTGCGTTTCTGCGTATATGAAGGGCAGAATTCACTGGAGAGATGGCCCATGGATGACAGCGAAGACGAGCGCTATCGTGCGCCGGCGCTCGACAAGGGGCTCGACATCCTTGAGCTGCTGGCTGGCGTCGACGGCGGCCTGACGCAGGCCGAAATCGCCAAGAAACTCGACCGCAGCCCCAATGAATTCTACCGCATGCTCGATCGGCTGGTGCGGCGCGGCTATGTCACAAGGCTCGACGGCGACCGTTATTCGCTGACGCTGAAACTTTTCGGCCTGGCGCAACTGCATGCCCCGGTGCGGCGGCTGGTTTCCTATGCCACGCCGCTGATGCGCGAACTGGCCGAGACCTCGCAGCAGGCTAACCAGCTTGTTGTTTTTGATCGCGGTTCCGCCGTCGTCATCGCCCAGCAGGAGGCCCCGGACTACTGGGGCATCTCGATCCGGGTCGGCTCCCACATCAGCCTGTTCGACACCGGATCTGGCCATGTGCTGCTCGCCTTCCGCTCGCAGGAAGAGCGGCAGATGATGATTTCCGAATACGTCCGCAGCACAGACAAGACACCGCAATCGGCGGAGTTCTTCACCCGACTCGACCAGATCCGCGACCGCGGCTATGAGATGATGGCCTCGATGCAGACCGCCGGCGTCTTCAATCTCTCGGCACCGGTGCGCAGTTCCGATGGCAGGGCGATCGCCGCGCTGTCGATCCCCTACATCACCGTCATCAACACGCCTGCCGCGCCCGACATCACGCGGACCATAGAGCTCTTGCTGGCAACGTGCGAGAAGCTGTCGCACCTGGCCGGCTCGACTGTCGGTTCATCGGCGTAAATTCTTATTTGAATGAAGAATTCCTCCGTGAGATGATTTGAACAGCCAAGAGGAGGAGCCTTGCCATGATCATCGACACCCATCTGCATCTCATCGATCGCTCGGCCTTGCGCTATCCTTGGCTTGCCGGCGTGCCGGCGCTCAACCGCGATTTCTCCTATGAGGACTATGCCACTGAAGCGCAGCGTGTCGGCGTCGAGCGCGTGCTGCATATGGAGGTCGATGTCGATCCGGCCGATATCGAGGCTGAGACCGCACGTGTCGAAGGGTTGTCACGGCAGCCCGGCAGCATGCTGGCAGGGGTAATCGCATCGTGCCGGCCGGAAGAGGCTGACTTTGCCACCTATCTCGAGCGTCAGCAGGCAAATCCTTTCGTAAAGGGTTTCCGCCGTGTTCTCCATGTCGTGCCGGATGATCTCTCGGAAGGTGTGCTGTTTCGCGACAACATCAAGCGGCTTGGCGGCACCGGCCTGACCTTCGATCTCGTCGTGCTGCCGCACCAGATTCCGAAAGCGATCGCGCTGGCCGACCTGGCGCCGGATGTCCAGTTCGTCCTCGACCATTGCGGCGTCCCCGACATCAAGGGCAAGGGCGAGCATCCCTGGCGCGAGCACATGAGCGAGATTGCGCGGCGCCCGAATGTCATGGCCAAAATTTCCGGCGTCGTCGCCTATGCCGACCCCGGCAGCTGGACCGTCGAGACGCTGCGGCCCTATGTCGAGCACACCATCGCTGCGTTCGGCTGGGACCGTGTCGTCTGGGGCAGCGACTGGCCGGTCTGCACGCTTGGCGGCGGTCTCTCGACCTGGGTCGCGGCGACCCATGCGCTGCTTTCAGGCTGCAGCGTCACGGAGCGCGACAGCTTGTTGTCGGGCAACGCCCGCAAGCTATGGCGGTTGAGATAATCGCCGTCAGATGGTCGTCGAAACGTGCCGCTCGCGGCCGTAGAGCGAGACCAGCAGCACGATGATGAAGCCCAGTGCTGCTTGCACCGCCGACGGCTGGAAGCCGAGGCCGATCAGCAGCGTGTTGATTTCGGTCAGCACCAGCACGCCAGCGATGGTGCCGAGATAGCTGCCACGGCCGCCGACCAGCGCCGCGCCGCCGACGACGACTGCGGCGATGGTCTGGAACAGATAGGGCTGGCCGACATCGCCATAGGCCGAACCGGTGAAGCCAAGCAGCAGCACACCCGCGACGGCGGCGAAGAAGGCGCTCGCGGCATAGGTGATGACCCACATGCGAACCGGGTCGATCAGCGCCAGGGGTGCCGCCCCCGGATTGCTGCCCAGCGCATAGAGCCGGCGTCCATAGGGAGTGCGCTCCAGCACCAGCACGACGAGTGCGGCCAGCACGACCAGGCTTGGCACCAGCCACGGCACCGGCAGCGGTCCCGCCGAGCCGCCGATCGACACGAAGCTGGAAACCGCCTGCGGTGCCGAGCCTGACGGGAAGCCGGCGGTCCACAACAGCACCAACCCTTGCACGACCATGCCGATGCCGAGCGTGACGATGAGCGGCTGGATATCGAGGCCGCGCGCAATCAGACCGTTCAACCCGCCGATGATGATCGCCAACACCCCGACAAGACCGCAGACCAGGACAAAATTCCAGCCGTCGCCGTAGAGCTGCGCGGCCACGACATTGGCGAAGCCGATGACGAAGGGTATCGACAGGTCGATGCCGCCCATGATGACGACCAGCGTCTGTCCGATCGAGGCGACCGCCAGCAGCGAGGCGAGCACCAGCATGGCGCGTATCGCAAACGGCGCCGAGTAGCCTGGAATGAGAATGGTGCCGGCGAGGTGCAGAAGGGCGGCGACGCAGAAAGCGCCGACGACGCGGGCATTGGTTGTCGCAAACAGGTTTTGTACGGCCATGTCAGCGCCCCCTCGTGGCAAGACGTTCCTGCAGCGCGGTCAGCATCACCGCCAGAACCAGTATGGCGCCATAGGCGATCTGCAGCACGAAGGTCGAGACGTTGAACGTCGTCAGCACGCTCTGCAGCAGGAAAATGTCGATGGCGCCGATGGCGGCACCCGCAACGCCGCCACGCCCGCCGGCCAGGCTGACGCCGCCGAGCGCCACGGCGGCGATCGCGATCAGCGTGTAGGTGGGCCCGATATTGGGATCGGCTGAACCGATCAGCGCCGTCAGCATCAGCCCTGCGCATCCGCCGAGGATGCCGGTCATGACATAGGCGATGAAGCGCACGCGGGTGACATCGACACCGGCGGTGTAGGCGGCGCGGTCGTCGCTGCCGACCGCCATCAGCTGGTCGTAATAGGGCATGCGCCGCACCAGCCACCAGGCGATGAACATCAAGGCCAGCGGCAGCATCGACAGCGGACCGGACAGCGCCTTGAGCCATGCGGGTGCGGGGCCGATCGGCGCCGGCAGGATCGTTAGCGTCACGCCGGTGAGGATCAGATAAGTGCCGAGCGTGGCGACGATCGGCTGGATGCGTACGATTGTCGCCAGAAAACCGTTCGCCGTGCCGACCAGCGCGCCGACGAGCAGGGCTGCCGGAACGAGCAGCAGGGGCGAGGAGATGCCGGCCTTGAGGAACAGCACCTGGATCACCATGGCGTTGACGAAGCCCATCAGCGGCCCGACCGAGATGTCGATGCCGCCGCGCCCCGCAAGGATGACCGGCGTCGAGGCGATGGCGGCGCCGATCAAGGGCGCGGCCAGTCCGACCAGCGCGCCCCAGGATCCCGGCTGGAACCGCCCCGGGCTGAGGATGAGATTGATCGCAAGCAGGACGACCAGCAGCACGACAGCGAAACCGACGCTTCGCCCAAGAGACAGGAGGCGCGTGACGGGGCTCATGCCGTACGTCCAAACATGGCAGAGATCACACTGTCGGTGGTTAGCGCCTCGCCTGCTATTTCAGCCGTAATGTGATTTTCACGAAAGACCAGCACGCGGCCGCACAGGAGAAGAATCTCCTCGATCTCGCTGGACAGGATGACCAGCCCCATGCCGTCGGCCGCCAGCCCGCGAAACACGTCGTAGAGCACATGCCGCGTCGCCACGTCGACGCCGCGCGTCGGGTCGTTGAGCAGCAGGATGGCGGGTTCCAGCGCCAGTGCCCGTGCCAAAAGCACCTTCTGCTGGTTGCCGCCGGACAGAGTGGTGATCGGCGCATCCGGCCGGGGTGCCACGATCGACAGTTTCTCGCGGTAGATGTCGTAGCGCGCCTTGCGCGCCGCCGGGCTGATCAGGCCGAGCCGGGTGTCGCGCGACAGAGTTGAGACGGCGAAATTGTCGAGCACCGATTGCGTCGAGAAAATGCCGTTGGCGCGCCGGTCGCGCGGAAGGTAGGCGATGCCGCTGGAGACGGCTTTGCGGAACCCGGTGATCTTGCGGGATGCGCCGGGCAGGGCCAGCTCAATCGAGCCGCCAAGTGGTGGCGCCAGGCCGGCGAGCATTTTGAGGAACAATTCCTGGCCGTGCCCGTCGAGACCGGCAAGGCCGACGATCTCACCGGGAGCGATGGTTTGCGTTATTGCGGTGGCGCCCGGCGCGATGACCAGGTCGCGGACGGCGAGGCCAGGAGGCGGGTGATCAACCATGCGCCAGCTCCGCTGCCGTGCGTGGCGCCATTGCCTTCAGGAGCTCAGCCGGAGTCGAGGCGCCGCGCTCCTCGGTGCGCACCACGCTGCCGCCACGCAGGATCGAGATGCGATCCGAAAGCGACATCACTTCGTCCATGCGATGCGTGATGAACAGGATGAGGCAACCTTCGCCGGCCAGCGCGCGCATCAGCGAAAAGACGGATTCGCGATCGGCGAAGTCGAGCGCAGCGGTGACCTCGTCGAGGATCAGGATTTTTGGGTTGCGCACGATCGCACGAGCGAGAACCACCAGTTGCTGCGCGGCCAGCGGCAACAGGCCGGCAGGCACGTCGAGAGGAACGTCAGTCACGGCAAAGCGCTTCAGGGCGGCTGCCGCCCGGTCACGCCGCTCCTTGCGTGGCACGGCGCGCCGGATCAGGCCGTCGAGGCCGAGCAGGATGTTGTCCGTCACGCTGCGATCGGGCGCGATCAGAACCTCCTGGAACACCGTGGCAAAACCTTGCGCCTGGAAGGCCGAGGGACTTGCACCCGAAAACGGCTTGCCTAGCAGCAGAATCGCACCGCTGTCCGGCTGGACGATGCCGGACAACAGCTTGACCATCGTGCTCTTGCCCGAACCGTTCTCGCCCAAAATGGTGTGGATCGTGCCCGCCCGGAATGCAATCGAGGCGTCGGCCAGCGCGACCGTCTCGCCATAGCGTTTGGATATGTTTGTGATTTCAAGCATGCCGTGTTTTGAAGTTGGCAAGCCGGCTCCCCGAAAGGAGCCGGCTTGCTGGATCTATCTCAGGCGTCACTTCGCGCAGGCGTCACTTTGCACAGGCATCGGGCACCTTCGAATAATCCCAGCCTTTTGTCGGCGCCGAGTTCGAGAAATAGGCGTCGAGCCATTCCTCCGGCATCGGATCCTTTGGCGGGATCGGGAAGATCGAGACGGCGTCCGTCGTCATGCAGTCCTTGTACCATTGGCCGAGATCGGCGCTGTGCACCGGCGGGATCGGGATCAGCAGCGTGTTCAGCTTCGGCTTCTGGCCGTCGAGCATGCGCTCGCCGACGCGGAACAGCGTCTCGGCGGTCCAGTGCGGCAACACCGCGTGGCCTTCGAATCGGTACTTGTCGGGATTGGCCTTCCAGTAGCCGAGCGCGTCGCCGGTGATCGAACCGGTGATCAATGGCGCCGGCCGGCCGGCTTCGGCGAAGGCCTCGGCGACGACGCGGCTTTCACTGCCGGTCGTCCACACCGCATCGATCGGCGCCGGATTGGTGGCGATCGCCTGCAGCACGACGGTCTTGGTGACGTTGGCGGTCCAGTTGCCGTTGACGTTGCGCGAAATCTTCAGCTTCGGATTTTCGGCCAGCGCCTTGTCCGCGCCCTGGCGCTCCTGCACCACGATCGGGTGGCCGGCAATGCCTTCGACGAGCAGGATGCTGGCGCCGTCCGGATCAGCCTTGCCGATCGCCGTCATCATGTCATAGCCCCAGCGCGCATAGTTGGAATCGACATTGATTGCGTTCGGGCTGGTCACCGAACCGGCTGCCGTGATGAAGGGGATGCCGGCCTTGGCGGCAGCGTCGATGGCATCGTCAAGTGCTGTCGCCGAACCCGGAATCGAGGTGATGATCGAGCACTTCTTGTCGATGAAGGCGCGGATCTGGTTGATCTGCTGGCTGGCATCGTTGTTGGAATCAGACACTTCGAAGCTGGACACCGTGCCGTCGGCGATCAGCCCGTCGACAAGGCGCTTCAATTCCTTGGTGACCGTCACGCGCCAAGGATTGCCCTGGTAGGATTCCGAGTGGCACCACTTCCACGGCTTCGGCGGCGGGGTGAAATTGTCCCAGGCTGAAGGCAGCACCTTCTGCGGCGCTCCGTCATATTGCGCCTTAAGTTCGGTCGGCAGCCCGCCGATGACGCCTTGCACGTCCTGTGCATGGGCAATTGTCGCGATGGATACAAAGGCGGTTGCGGCCATCAGGCCGCGCATCATGTTTTTCATTGTCTCTCCTCCGTTCTAGTTGTTTCACGCTCCTCCACCGGCAGCGCCGGACACCTGCGCTGGGGCACTCTCCCGGAACAGGCGATTGAGATCGGCAACGATCTGGGCAGCCTTGTGCCCGGAGGTCATGCCGGAAACGATGCGGTCGGACGCCGCCTGCTGGAACGCCATGTAGCCGTCATGGCGCGGCCGCACCCATGCGCCTTCAAGCGTCGCGCGCGTGTCACGATAGAAATTGCCGGTCGCGGCGTTGACGCCCTGGTCTTCCCAGGCAGCCGCGTGGCCAGGCTGTCCGCCGGCGGCGGCATAGGGACCGCGCTGGACGTCGCCGCTGGCAACCCAATAGGCAAAATCGATCGCGGCATTTTTGGCTTTGGAAAAGGCCGACACCGCTATGCCGGTGCCACCGAGCGCCGAACCGATCGGGCCGTTGGAGCCGAAGACTGGGATGTCGGCGAAGGCAAGGCGCTGCGCGCGGAATCCTGATATCGCATAAGAGACATAGCCATAGATCAGCGGCGCGCAGACGATCCGGGAGCCAGCCTCCGCCATACGCTCCGAAACGGCGATCGGGTCCATCTCGAAACAGGCCGGCTCGACCAGCGCGGCGATCTCGCGCATCGTCTCGAAGACTTGGCTGCCAGTCTCGATATCGATGAGATCGCGGAACGGATCGGTGGCGCAGGGATGACCAAAATTGCCCGCCAGAGTGTAGAACACCATCAGCACGTGCGGCGGCCGCAGCGGCAACAGCACGCGGCCTTGCCGGGCGAGATCGAGCACCTCGCTCCAGCGCGTCGGCGGTGTCTCCAACGCATCCGGCCGCCAGGCCTGGACCTGGCTGGCGGCGTCGATCGGGAAGGCCCATTGCCGTCCCTGCCAGTTGTAGCTCGGATAGGACTGGCCGACGCTGCCCGAGGCGAGTGCAGCACGTTCCGCCTCACGGCCGGCGACATCCAACGGCGCGAGGCAACGCTCCGCCGTGATCTGGCCGACATGCGGATGGTCGATGACGATGAGGTCGTAGGCGCGCGCCAGTTCCTCGACCGGGAAGGATTCGAAATCCTGCAGCGAGCGCTTGTCCCAGTCGATGGCGACACCGGTTTTCTGCTGCCAGAGGGACGAGCAGGCGACCATCGGATCGTAGCCGCGCGGATGGCTCCAGGTCATGCCTTTGAGCGTGGTCACAGGCCGAACTCCGCGCGGATTGCGGCACTGTGCTCGCCGATGCGTGGTGCCGCCCGATCGACCTTGGCCCTGATCCCATCGACCCGGAGCGGCGAACTGGTGGTGAGGATCGAGACATCGTCCTCACGCGTCACCGTTTGCAGCATGTCGAGCGACCGAAAGCCTTCGCTCGCCAGCATCTCCGGCCAGGTCAGCACCTTGGCGCACCAGATGTCGGCGGGCTCGAGAATATCAAGCCACTCGTCGATGGTCTTGGTGGCAATCCTCTGCGCGATGATCGCCTTTATATCGTCGCGCGCGGTGAACCACGATGCTGGCCGGTCGCGATAGGGCGCCAACTCGCTCAGTGAGAGCAGGTCGGCAAGCTTGGGGATCGGCGTCATGGCGATGGCGAGATAGCCGTCCTTGGCCGGATAGACGCCATAAGGCGCCGAGAGATAGGCATGCGCGCTGCGGAAATTGGAGCGCTTGGGCAAGCGGCGGCCATCATTGAGATGCGTGGTCAGCACCTCGAACTGAAAATCGACCAGCGCTTCGAGCAGGCTGGTTTCGATATGGCTGCCCTGGCCGGTGATGCCGCGCCGCACCAATGCGGCCAGAATGCCTTGCGCGCAGGCGGCACCCGCCAGCATGTCGCCGATGGCGAGCCCGAACGGCACCGGCCCCTGGTCTTCGTCGCCATTCAACCACATCACGCCGGAGCGCGACTGCGCCAGCAGGTCCTGGCCGGGCCGCTTTACCCACGGACCCTCCTCGCCATAGCCGCTGATCGAGGCATAGACGAGCCGCGGGTTGATCTTGCGCACGGCCTCATAGTCGAGGCCCAGTCGCTCGATGACACCCGGCCGGAAATTCTGGATCAGCACGTCGGCCTTGACCAGCAGGCCGCGCAGCGTCTTGAGATCGGCCTCGTTCTTGAGGTCGATGGCAAAGCTTTCCTTGGCCCGGTTGATAGCGTGGAAAATGGTGGAATCGCCGCCAATCTCGGTATCGCTGAGATACAGCCGGCGCGACAGGTCGCCGCCATCCGGGCGCTCGATCTTGATGATGCGGGCGCCGAGATCGAGCAGCCTGAGCGAGCAATAGGGCCCGGACAGGAACTGGCTCATGTCGACGACGACAAGACCGGCAAGCGGCAATTCGGCTGGCGCCGGCATCTCTATTTCTCCGTCTTGCCGACGAAATCGGCCGGGTTGCGGTACTTCACCGTCTGCAAATGCTCGCAATAGAGGACGAGCTCGCCGTCGCCCTTGAACACTTCGTAGCTGGCGCGGATCAGCCCCATTTCCTTGTAGCGGGGCTTCTTGTCGAGGTTGGAGCGGATCGAATAGATCGTGTCGCCAATGAAGACAGGCTTTATGAAGCGCAGTCTGTCATAGCCATAGGAAAAGGCGTTGACGCAGTTGGTGGCGACCAGCCCCAAACCGGCCGAAAAGACGAAAGCGCCGGCGATCAGCCGCTTGCCGAAAATGCCTTCGCTCTCGGCAAACATCTGGTCCTGCACATAGGGGTGGATGTCGAGCACCAGCGTGTTGAACAGATGGCTGTCGCCTTCTGCCATCGTGCGCCGCAACGAGCGGATTTTCTGGCCGACCGGCCAGTCCTCGTAGAACCAGTTCTCGGCATTCCACACCGGCAGCGCGGCATGATCCTCCGGCATGTTCTTGGGATACGTCGAGGCAATGCCGACAGTGGGGGCGAAGTCGTTCATGGCTGGCTCAGTCGCTCTTGTTGAAGTGTCCGGGCAGCCGTTCGAACGCGTGTCAAGGCGCCTGATTGCACGACGTCTCCTCCCGTCAATCTTCTTTTGTAAATAGTATTTTCACATATGGGGTTGCGTTGCAAGCGAGGACAGGCGAAATTTTGGCCAATCCGCAGCCCTTGAGCGCAGGCGGGCAAGGGAGGAATCATGCGCAGTGTCTGGAATGCTTCTCTGGTCTTTGTTGGCAGCCTGAACCGCGAAGCGCCTTATTTTCAGGGCGCGCGCGGCGTTGGCCTCAGCGTCTACAGCTTTGACGAGGAAACGCTGGAAACCCGGAAATTGGCCGAGACAAATGACGTCGACAACCCGACCTTCCTGTCGGTGACACCGGATGGCTCGCGCATCTATGCCAATTCGGAAGTGTTTGCCTGGCGCGAGGGCACGGTCTCGGCTTACAGCTTTGATCGTGGCTCGGACGCGCTCACCTATTTGAACAAACAGCCATCGCTCGGCAGCATCACCGCCCACAACACCATCACCCGCGACGGCACGAAATTGCTGGTTGCCAATTACGGCATGGGCGAGGGCGGTCCGGACCGCGCCGTCGCGGTCTATGGCTTCGACAGGGATGGCGCCTTGACGGCGCCGTTGGCCAGCGTTTCTCACAAGGGCACCGGTCCGAATGCGGCCCGGCAGGAGCGCTCGCATGCCCACAGTGTCACCGAAACCATTGCCGGTGGAACGGCCATCGTCGCCGATCTCGGCATCGACCGGCTGGTGTCCTACCGGATTGAACGGGATGGCATCCTGACGAAGCTTGCCGAGTCCGCACTGACGCCGGGCGCGGGCCCGCGCCATCTTGCAATGCATCCGAACGGGCGCTTCGTCTTTGTCATGAACGAGCTGGATTCGACCGTTGTGTCGTTGGCCCTGGACGAGACCTCAGGCAAGCTGTCGATCATCGACGCCAAGCCTGCGGTGCCGGCCGAGGCGCGCGACAGCAATCATTGCGCCGACATCCAGATCTCGCCGGGTGGCCGTTTCATCTACGGCTCCAACCGTGGCCATGACAGCGTCGTCATCATGGCCGTCGACCAGCACACAGGCTCGCTGAGCCTCGTTGGCTATGTCCCATGCGGCGGTGCGACGCCGCGCAACCTGGCGCTGACGCCGTCGGGCGGTCATCTGTTTTCCGCCAACCAGAATGCCGACCGCGTCTCGATCTTCGCGCGCGACGCCGCCAACGGCTTGCTGACGGATACCGGAAGCGCCATCGAGATCGGCACGCCGATGTGCGTCAGGATCGTGCGCTGAGGCGCTCGCAACTACCTCGGACAGAACCGGTCGGGCTCAGGCCTGTTGTATGGCCGAGAGCTTCCAGCTGGAGCCGTTCTCACGCATGAATGTCCACAACTCGGTCGTCTCCGTCGGGTGATCCTCGTCGCCTTCGACGACCTTGTTGGTGGCCCGTTCGCGCATCACGTCACGAGACTCGTAGCGCAACGCGGCCGTGGCGTAGTCGCGGTCATCCTCGCGCCAGCTTTCCGCGACGTCGGCCTGCAGCAAGCTGATATCGGACACCTCGTTCCTGAGACCCTTCTGGGCGTTGTCGGCCAGTTCCTCGGACAGATAGGACACCATTTCGGGTGTCGTGGCGCGGCGCAGGGCGGCATGGTCTTCGCGCCCGAATGCTTCCTGGACATCGGTCAGCAATTGCTGGAACGCATCGAGATCGGTCTGAGCCAGCGTGATGTCCTCCGAACCGGTGGTCGGCGAGCCTCCGCCCGAACCGCTGCCAAAACCCGGAATCGAGAACGAGCCTGCAGCCTGCGGCTGTGCCGTAGCGCGGTTCTCAAATATCGAGGCCCGGGCATTGCCGGCACCGGCGAGCGCAGGGGCAGGGCCACGCGCTGACTGCGACCTGAAGAACCTGATGGCCAGCATGATCGCGCCACCGATGAGCAGGGCCTGAATCAGGAAACCGAACATGCCGGCCAGGCCGCCGAAGCCCTGGCCCAAGAGCAGCCCGATCAGGCCACCGATCAGCAGGCCGCGCATCATCGTTCCGCCGAAGCCGCTCATGAAGCCGGGCCTCTGCACCTGCGGCTGCCGGGCGGCAGAGTTCACACCGGTGTTGGGCGTCATCGAACGCTCGACCGGAGCGGTCGGCGCCGGTGCGGTCCGGGTCGGCGGCGCCGCCTGGAACGTGCGCGTGCCGCGACTGCCAAAGCTGCCGCCGCGCCGAGCCTCGGCATGATCGATCGCGATCATGGAGAATGCCAGGAACAGTCCTGCAAAGAGGGTGGCAAATCGGCTTGTGCGAGACATCATCGGGGTTGGCCTTTATCGGTGTGTTAGAAATTTTCAGCAATGCCGGCCCGGATTCCGGGCGGCGTCATGCGGTCAATCGAACAATTCTTCGAAGAATGATTTCTTCCGCTTCGGATAGCGGTGGCCCTGCGAGCGCGAATAATCGTCATCGCGGCCATGTTGCTGCTGGGAGAACGCTGCCGGCTGTGGCTGCGGCGCGGGCGACGCTTCCCTGCCGGAACGCTCGATGATCTTGTCGAGTTCGCCTCGATCAAGCCACACGCCGCGGCACTGCGGACAGTAATCGATCTCGATACCCTGGCGTTCGCTCATTGTGAGCGCGACGCGGCAGGAGGGGCAAACCAGGCCAAGGAGGGACGATGTCATATGGGGCTCCAAACCAAAAGGAATGAGCCCGCTTGACCGAAAACGATGGAAACGGGCCCGTTAAAGCGGTCCGACATCACAATCACCAGCAGCGATCGTCAGAGGGGCCCGGCCCGCACCAGACAGTTAGGGATGCGGAGCCGTGCCTTCAAGGGCGGTATTGCCGGCAAGGATGATTTGTTCGCCGTTGCTCAAACCGTCACGACGATCTCAGATCGTCACCACGATCTTGCCGAACTGTTCGTTCGATTCGAGATAGCGGTGTGCCTCGACGATCTGGTCGAAGGCAAAGCTCCGGTCGATGATCGGCCGCAGCGTGTCCGTCTCCAGACCTTCGAGGATGAACGCCTTGGCTGCCTCCAGTTTCTCCCGATTGCCTGTGATCTCGTGGACGAGGTAGCCACGCAGCGTCAGCGTCTTGCCCAACACAGCAGGCAAGGGGAACGGTGTCGGCTCGCGGCTGAGGCCGCCATATTCGATCAGAATGCCGCCCTTTGACATCGCTGCGGTGAGTGGTTCGAAGATCGGACCGCTGATGGGATCGAAGACGACGCGTACGCCATCCTTTCCAGCGATCTCGTTCAGCTGCACCATCAAATCCTCTTCGGCCAGAACCACGACATGTGCCGCTCCGGCGTCGAGCAGGGCCTGCTTCTTCGCCGCTGTCCGCGTCACCGCGATCGCTGTCGCGCCGATGCTGTTGGCGATCTGGATCGTCGCAAGCCCGACGCTGCTCGAGGCCGCGGTGATGACGACGGCATCTCCAGTTCTCAGCTTGGCGATGTCGATCAGCGCGCCATAGGCGGTGAGATACTGCATCCAGATGGCTGCCGCAGTCTTCCAGTCGAGCGACGGCGGATGCTTGACGATGAGCCCGGCCGGATAGGTGACCAACTCGCCGTAAGCCGGCCAGCGCACCATCGATTGCGGCGGGATGATACTGACCGCATCGCCCAGCGCGACATCCGTCACGCCGTCGCCCACCGCCTCGACAACGCCCGCTGCCTCGAGACCAAGCCCTGAGGGCAGGGCGGGTGTCTCGATGTAGGTGCCGGCGCGCAACAGCGCCTCGGCGCGATTGAGGCCGAGCGCCTTGACCCGGATCTGAACCTCGCCTGGGCCCGGTAGAGGGACGTCAACGTCCTCGATGCGCAGAACTTCGGGACCACCATGCTGGTGGAAGCGGACAAGACGGGCCATTCGGGATACTCCAAATCAGTTGAACCGAATGACCTATGCAGCCGAGGCTCTCAGGGATAAATGGCTGTTCAGATAAAGCAGTAGAAACCAGGAGTTCCGAATATGGATCGGCTCGAGAGCATGGCGGTGTTCGTCAGGGCGGTCGACCTGGGCTCGTTCGCCGCCGCGGCGGTCGCGCTCGATCTCTCTGGACCGATGGTTGGAAAACACGTCCGCTTTCTCGAGGAGCGGCTCGGTGTGCGCCTCATCAACCGCACCACGCGCCGCCAGAGCCTGACCGATTTCGGCCGCGCCTACTATGAACGCTGCCGGGTCGTGCTGGCCGAGGCCGAAGCAACCGATGCGCTCGCCGCCGACCAGTTTTCCGAACCGCGCGGCAAACTGCGTGTCACCATGCCGGCGCATTTCGGCCGCCACTGCGTCACCCCGGTGCTGCTGCAACTGGCGCGGCAATATCCGATGCTGGAACTCGATTTGTCGCTCAGCGACCGCTTCGCCGATCTCGCCGAGGATGGCTTTGACCTTGCCATCCGGACCGGCGATCTCATCGACAAGACCGGCGTGATCGCGCGCCGCGTTGCGCGCCAGCACATGGTTGTCTGTGCCGCGCCCTCCTATCTCAGAATTCATGGCGAACCGCGGCGGATCGAAGACCTCGCCGATCACCAGGCAATCGTCTATCGCCGGCTCGGTCAGGTGGTTCAGCCGTGGCTCGTCCCGCGCGAAGGGCAACCCACACAGGAGATCATGCCCAGTGGCCGGCTGCGGCTCGACGATCTCGATGCCATCGCCGACGCTGCGGTCGAGGGCATGGGGCTGGCGTGGCTGCCCTGGTGGCTGGTTCGCGAGCGCATTCGAGCCGATGCGCTGGTGACGCTGTTGCCGGATCAGCCGCGCTATCTCTATGACTGCCATGCCCTTTGGCTGCAGACGCCGCATCTGCCGCTCAAGGTGCGGCTCGCCGTCGACGCACTGGCGGCCGCTTTGCCGAAATTGATGGCGTGATCACTGCACGCGCGGCGCCCACCAGCCAATGGTCCGCGCCGGCACAGCCTTTGCCTCGCCCAAGGCAGCGGATTGCAACACGCGCCTTTGCCCCGCGGTCGAAGACAACCTCTTTGCGGCGTCGCCTTCCCTGCCATATGAAGGTGGCTGACGGAATGTGCGCATTGCAGGAGAGGCGGTTCATGACCAAAGGTTCGGATCTGTTCGTCGCGGCCCTCGAGAATGAAGGGGTCGACCGGATCTTCGGCATTCCGGGCGAAGAAAACCTGGACATAGTCGAATCCATCCGCCGCTCGTCGATCCAGCTGATCCTGACCCGCCACGAACAGGCGGCAGCCTTCATGGCCGCCACCTATGGCCGGCTTACCGGCAAGGCAGGCGTGTGCATCACCACGCTTGGCCCCGGCGCGCTCAATCTGACGACGGGGTCAGCCTATGCGCTGCTCGGCGCGATGCCGATGATCATGATCACCGGCCAGAAGGGCATCCTGTCATCGCGGCAGGCGCGCTTCCAGATCGTCGACATCGTCGCGGCGATGAGGCCGCTGACCAAGCTGTCGCGCCAGATCGTCTCGCCGAAGATGATCCCCTCGCTGGTGCGCGAAGCTTTTCGCGTTGCCCAGGAAGAGCGTCCCGGCCCCGTGCATCTGGAACTGCCGGAAGACATCGCGGCGGCGGAGTGCGAACCGATCGCACTGGTGCCAACGCACCCGGTCGAACTGCCGCTGGCGAGCCCAGGCGCGCTTGATCGCGCCGCCCGCATGATCATGGAAGCCAGGCGTCCGCTGCTGATGTTCGGCGCGGCAGCCTCGCGGCCGCGCGTCACCCCCGATGTCGCCCAGTTCGTGCTGCGCACGCAAATTCCCTACTTCACCACGCAGATGGGCAAGGGCACAGTGCCCGGCGGCACCGAGCTCTATATGGGAACGGCCGCCCTTTCGGAGCGCGACTATGTGCACGAGGCTATCGAGCAGGCCGATCTGATCATCACCATCGGCCACGACACGGTCGAGAAACCGCCCTTCATCATGGGTGCCAACGGGCCGAAGGTCATCCATGTCGGCTATCAAACGGCCGATGTCGAGCAGGTCTATTTTCCACAGGCCGAGATCGTCGGCGACCTCGGGCCTTCGCTGGCGCTGCTGGCCGACCGCATCGAGGGCCAGATCCCCAACGCGCAGGCCTTGCTGCCGCTCAGGGAAGGTATTTTGAGCCGGATCGCAGCGCGCGCCACCGAAGACCGCTTCACGCCGCAACGCATCGTGCATGATGTCCGCGCCGTGATGCCGGCGGATGGGATCCTCGCTCTCGACAACGGCATGTACAAGATCTGGTTCGCGCGCAATTACCGCACGCGCATGGCAAACACGCTGCTGCTCGACAATGCGCTGGCCACCATGGGCGCGGGCTTGCCGTCGGCGATGATGGCGGCACTGCTCTATCCCGGGCGCCGTGTCATGGCGATCTGCGGCGATGGCGGCTTCATGATGAACAGCCAGGAACTGGAAACCGCCGTCAGGCTCAAGCTCAACCTCGTCGTCCTGCTGCTCGAAGACCATGCCTATGGCATGATCCGCTGGAAGCAGGCGGTCGACGAATTCCCGGATTTCGGCATGACCTTCGGCAATCCCGATTTCGTCAAATACGCCGAGGCCTACGGTGCCAAAGGGACGAGGGTTGGCGAGATTGCCGACTTGCGGCCAGCCCTTGAACAGGCCTTCACCGGCGGCGGCGTGCATCTCGTCGTCGTGCCCATCGACTACTCCGAAAACACCAAGGTGCTCGTCGACGAATTGCGCGAGCGGCTGCCGGCGCCGCAGACGCCCTGACGGCAGCGAAAAAGCCGCCGCCGTCATGATTGCTTGGAGCCGTTGCCGAGGCTCCTATACCTTGCAGTAAGGCGTGACCGGCGCGATGGTGCCGAAATCCTTGACGATCTCGTAGCTGATGCCGTCGGTTGCCGCCTTGCCGACATAGGAATGGCAGAGCGTGTGATTGTTGTTGGCGTCGACACGGATCTTGCCTTGCGGCGCGTCGAACTCGATCGTCGGCAGTGCCTTCAGCACATCGTCATCCTTCAACGATCCTGCCTTCTCGGCAGCCAGCGCGTAGAGATGCAGGCCGTTATAGCCCGCTTCGCCGATGCCGTTGACCATCTTTTCCTGGCCGAACTTTTCGCGGAAGCTGGCGATGAACTTCTTGTTGACCGGATTGTCGAGCGCCATCCAGTAAGGCTGCGGCGCGTAGGTGCCGGCGGCGACGCCGGGCGGCAGCGCGTCCTTGTTGAACACCTCGTCGAGCGGCGCGATCAGCGGCTGCTTTATGTCGAAAGAGCGATACTGCTTGAGCTGGGTGACGGCGTCGTTGCCGACCACCATCGACCAGACGACGTCGGGCTTCAGCGACTTTATCTTCTGGAAGGCTGGGCCGAAATCCGTGGTGCCGAATGGATAGTAATCTGCGCCGATGATCTTGCCGCCGGCCTTTTCATAGGCGGCCGTGATCGCCTCGGTCATCTTCTGCGGCCAGGCATAGTCCGAGGCCATGACATAGATGGTCTTGCCGAGGTTTTCCGCCGCCCACGGCATCATCGGGTCGACCTGCTGCATCGGGATCGGACCGGTCGCGACGAAGTAGCGGTTGCACTCGCCGCCCTCGAAATTGGTTGGGTAGAAGAACAGCTTCTTGGCCTTCGAGGTCACCGACAACGTCGCACTGCGTTCGGGCGAAATGATCGTGCCCATCACCACGTCGACCTTGTCTTCGTTGAGGAGTTTTCGGGCCTTGTCGATGGCGCCCTTGGTCGTGGTCTGGTTGTCCTCGATGAACAACTCGACCTGGCGGCCGCCAATGCCGTTGGCGGCGTTGAGTTCGGCGGCAGCGAGCTTGTAGCAATTGAGCAGCGTTTCGCCGAGGATCGCCTGCAGCCCGGTGATCGGGATCGACAGGCCGACCTTGACGGTATCGGCAGCGCGCAGGATCGACGGCGCGCCGACCATGGCGAAGGCGGCCGCAGCGCCGCCGGATTTGAGGATCGTTCTTCTGCTTATCATTGTTATGTTCCCTTCCAGTCCAGGCGCGCCCCATGCACGCCTTACAAAGCCAAGAGGTCCCAGGCGCGCTTCAGCGCGCTCTATAGGGCCAACAAATCCTTGAGCAGGCTCTCGTCGGCGAACGCCTCCGGTGTGCCTTCGTGCACGATCCTGCCCTTCTCCATCACCAGGCAGCGGTCGGCCGCCTTGAGAACGAGATCGAGATTCTGTTCCACGAGAACGATCGCGATGCCGCGCTCGCGGGCGATGCGCGGCACCAGCTCGGCGATCGACTGCACGATGTTCGGCTGGATACCCTCCGAGGGCTCGTCGAGCAGCAGCACCGATGGCAAGCCGCAGAGCGCGCGGCCGATCGCCAGCATCTGCTGCTGGCCGCCCGAAAGCGTGCCGGCGACTTGTGCCTCGCGTTCGCGCAGGATCGGAAAATAGCCGAAGATGTCGTCAGGAATGCCGCCGTCGCCACGCTCCTTGGCGGCACGCGTGCCGACCTCCAGGTTCTGCCGCACCGTCAGCTGGTTGAAGATGCCGCGCCCCTGCGGCACATGCGCGATGCCCGCCCGCGCGCGGCGGAAGGCCGGTGCGTTGGTCAGGTCCTGGTCGCCGAGAACTACAGCGCCACCGCTCGCCTTCAAGCCGCCGGCGATGACGCGCAGCAGCGTCGTCTTGCCGGCGCCGTTGCGACCAAGCAGGCCGACGACTTCACCTGATGTCACGCTGAGGTCGATGCCGTTCAGCACCGGGAGCAGCCCATAGCCGGCCGAGACCGCGAGTGTCCGCAGCATGGTCAGCGCCTCCCCAGATAGACGTCGCGGACCATTTCGTCGGTCTCGATGTCATGGAAAGGACCACTGCGCAGCCGGCGTCCCTGATGCAGGACCAGCGTCTCGCAGTTCAGCGCGCGCACGAAGCGGATGTCGTGCTCGACGGCGACGATCGAGAACTCGCCCTTGAGCCGCAGCAGCATCTCGGCGGTCGCCAGCGTTTCCTGCGGCGTCATGCCGGCGGTCGGCTCGTCGAGCAGCAGCAGCCGAGGCTCGATCGCCAGCGCCATGCCGATCTCCAGCCATTGCTTCTGGCCGTGCGCGAGTTCGCCGGCCGGCGTGGCGGCACGGTTGCCGAGCGCGACCAGTTCCAGCAACTCGCCGACCGGGCGAACCGGCGAGGGCACGCCCCATCGCGCCACCTTCAGATTGTCTTCCACCGAGAGGCTCGGAAAGACCGAGGGGATCTGGAATTTGCGGGCGATGCCGAGCCGGGCAATACGGTACAGCGGCAGACCGGCAATGTCGTGGCCGAGGAAGCGCACGCTGCCGCTGGTCGGGCGAAGCGTGCCGGTCAGCACGTTGAGGAAGGTGCTCTTGCCGGCGCCGTTCGGCCCGATGATGCAGCGGAGCTCCTTGTCGCGCACGGTAAGGTTCAACCCCTCCAGCGCTTGCAGCCCGCCGAAGCGGATGCCGACATTCTCGGCCTGGAGCAGCACATCGCTCATTGTGCGCGCCTCCGGCCTTTGAACAGGCTCTTCAGCCGTGCGTAGATCGACAGGATGCCGTCCGGCAGGACGAAGACGATGATGACGAAGACGCAGCCGAGCAGCAGCGGCCATAGGCTCGGGTTGAAGCTGCTGATCGTCTGCTGCGCGCGCTGGATGGCGATGGCGCCCAGCACCGGACCGAGCAGCGTGCCGCGCCCACCCACGGCCACCCAGACGATGACTTCCGTCGACAGCAGCAGTCCGGAGAGATCGGGCGCCACCAGCCCGGCCATGCAGACATAGAGCGCGCCAGCGAGCCCGGCGATCGCGGCGGACAGGACGAAGGTGACGAGCAGCCGCAGAGGTGCGTTATGGCCGAGTGCCGCCGCCCGAACCTCATTGTCCTGGATAGCGGTCAGCACCGTGCCCCAGCGGCCCCGGCTGATCGACCACAGCGCCAGCACGACCACCGCGACGATGGCGGCCACGAAGATGTAGGAAGGAAGATCCTGACTGAGATCGACATGCGTGCCGCCAACATCGAATTCGATCGCCGGGATGCCGATCAGGCCGCTGTCGCCGCCGGTGACCGAACTCCAGGAGACGGCGGCCTGCTGGCAGATGACGCCCATCGCCAGCGTGACGATGGTGAAGTAGCTGCCGCGGATGCCGCCGAAGAACAGGAAGTAACCGATGATGGCCGCGACGAAGGCTGCCCCTGCCGCCGCCCCCAGGATTCCGAGCAGGCTGCCGAAGGGGATCGCGTCGTTGAGCGTGACCAGCGCCATGATGTAGCCGCCAATGCCGAAGAAGGCGGCGTGGCCGAAACACAGGATGCCGGTGCGGCCCCAGAAGAAATCAAGGCTCGCCGCGAACAGGCCGAAGATCAGCGCGTCACGGATCACTGTCAGTTGGTAGCCGTCGGCGAAAAGCGGATAGAGAACCGTGAGCACCACGCAGACGGCGAAGATCAGCAGCCAGTTGCGGTCGCGCGCGATCATCGCGATGCCCCATTGAACAGGCCGTTGGGCCGCAGCCGCACGGCGACGATGGCCGCGAGCAGCACGATCGCTTGCGCCAGCGACGGCGAGATCTGGTAGTTGAGCACGCTGGTCAGCCCGCCGACGAAGACACTGCCGGCGACCAGGCCGCCGATCGAGCCAACGCCGCCGACAATGACGACGAAGAAGGCGTTGGCGAGATAGTTGACCCCCATTTGCGGCAGCACGATCGCCAGCGGCGCGACCAGCCCGCCGGCAAGCCCGGCGATGGCCGCGCCGAAGGTGAAGGCGATGGCGTAGGTGCGCCGCGTGTTGATGCCGACGCCTTCGGCCATCTCGCGGTTCTGGATCACGGTGCGGATGTCGAGCCCGAACGATGTCCGGCCGATCAGCAGGACGACGCCGAGCAGGGTCAGCATGGCAATGGCGATCAGGATCAACCGGTAAGCCGGATAGACGGTGAAGAACAGGTCGAGCGTGCCTTCGATCGGCGGCGTCACCGGCTTGGCGCCGAGCCCGAAGGTCAGCTCCAGCCCTTGCTGCAGGATCAGGCTGACGCCCCAGGTGGCAAGCACGGTTGAGACCGGCCGCGAATAGAGATGGCGGATGATGGCGAATTCCAGGATACAGCCGACCACGGCGCCGGCGATGGGCGCGGCGGCGAGCCCCAGCCAGAAGGAGCCGCCGATGCTCTGGACGAAATAGACAGCGAAGGCGCCGACGGTGACGAACTCGCCGTGTGCGAGGTTGGTCACGTTCATCAGGCCGAAGCTGATCGCCAGCCCGAGGCCGACCAGCATCAGGATGCTGATCAGCGTCAGGGCATTGAGGAGCGTGGTGACCAGAAAATCCATCGCGTCAGGCAGCACTTGCGAGGCGTTGCCGCAGGCCGGCGAGCAGGCCTTCGGCGGCGTCGATAACTGCAGCCTGGTGCGGCTGCAAGTCCTGCCCGGCCCATTCGTCGATATGGTCTGACAGCGGGTCGACCACTTCGGTGCGATGATTGGCCAGCGTCTCGATGACGGCATGACCGCAGAACGGCACGTAGCCTTCGGAGTAGCCGCCTTCGTGGCTCATCATCAGGCGTCCGCTCGACGTCTCGGCGGCCAGAGCCACCATGCGCGCGGCAAGGCGCCGGAAGCATTCGCTGTTGAGCATCATGCGGCCGAGCGGATCGAAGCCCGAGGCGTCGAAACCGGACGCGACGATGACGAGGTCCGGCTTGAAGGCGCGCAACGCAGGGGCGACGACGCGGTCGAAGGTCGCTTCATAGGCGCCGGTGCCGCTGCCGGCCGGCAGCGGGATGTTGATGTTGTAGCCTTCGCCTTCGCCCTTGCCATTGTCGGCCAGCGCGCCGCGTCCGGTCGGGTAGAGATTGTGCTGATGCAGGGAAATGGTCA
This sequence comes from Mesorhizobium sp. P2_E9, assembly GCF_056403815.1. Lineage (NCBI taxonomy): Bacteria > Pseudomonadati > Pseudomonadota > Alphaproteobacteria > Hyphomicrobiales > Phyllobacteriaceae > Mesorhizobium > Mesorhizobium sp. P2_E9. The sequence goes on along the minus strand of NZ_JBFUET010000002.1, from coordinate 276,438 downwards.
GCACCGACGGGTCGGAATAAAACACCGTCTCGGTGCCGTTGCCGTGATGCACGTCCCAGTCGACTATCGCCGCACGGCCGAGCAGGCCCTCATGCTGCAACCGGCGCACGGCTACGCCGATGTTGGAGAACAGGCAGTTGCCCATCGCCTGGTCGGGCTCGGCATGATGCCCCGGCGGGCGCGCCAGCGCATAGGCGTTGTCGACGCGGCCGGTCAGCACCGCGCGCATCGCCGCATAGGTGGTGCCGGCGGACAACAGCGCGATGTCGAAACTGTTGAGGCCGATCGGCGCCTGCGGGCCGGCGAAGCCGGAGCCGCGCTCGCTAAGCATGCGAATATCATCGACGTGGCGCTGCGTGTGTACACGCAGCAAATCCTCGACCGTCACCGGCTCGGCGACGATCGGCACCAGATGGCGCGCCAAGCCGCTGACCTGGATCAGATTGTTCAGCCGGCGCTTCGACCCCGGCGATTCCAGGTGCCGTCCAGGCTCCACGAAACGGCCGGGAGGCATCATGTCGGCGCTGGAGCCGGTGTCATGCCACATCAGCTGTTCGTGAAAAACGTAACCTGTCGCCATAAGCAGCGTCCTCTGCAATCCAGAGGAGGCTAGCAGGCTAACGATCTCATGGCCCGACCCGAAAGAGGGGGTTGTGCCAGATGCCTATGCCCCTCCTTTCGGAGGGGGACGGAGGCTCGCGGCGGCCTGAGCGGCGCGCACGGCCTGGACGCGATTCGATACCGAGAGCTTGCCGAAAATGTTCTTCAAATGCCATTTCACCGTCGTTTCGCTGACCGACAGCGCAACCGCGATATCCCTGTTGGATAGGCCTTCCGACAGGCAGCGCAGCAATTCGGACTCGCGCTGGGTCAGCTGTTCTTTCTCGGCTGGTGCGGCGGGCTTGCGTGTCGCGACAAGCATCGTCTGCGCGGCATCGATGATGCGCGTCGCATAGGCCGAAAGGGCGGGGTCGGTCTTTGCCTGAGCGGCGCGCAGCCGCATCAGCCCTTCGACAACAGGCCTGCCCTCATCGACGAAGGAGCGGATGAAACCTGAAGGCTGGGCAAGACGCAACGCTTCGAGGAGATGGCGATCGGCCTCGCGCTGGTCCTGGCCGGCATTCTTGGCACGCAGGATCAGCGCCAGTATGTGGCGGCGCATGCGCCCGCTGCTTTTGGTTCGCTCCATCAGCGTGTCGAAAAGCGCGGCGGCGGCGGTGTAGGATTTCTCCGCCGTCAACAGCCGCCCTTCGGCGAAGAACTCGAATTCGTTGGCGACGGTGGGGGTGGTTTCGGCGCTTTCGCGGCGATGCTCGCTCAGCAGGGCGCGTGCCTCGGCGACGCGGTTCTGATCGATGAGCAGCCGGATGCGATCATGCACCAGCACCGAAGCGAGGCGGCGATAGACGGAGCCGCGCACGCGCTGGTAGACGCGCTCCAGCATGTCCAGTGCCGCGTCGCCACGACCGGTCAGCTGCAGCACGCGGGCATAGGTCGGCACGCTGGCCAGGGGGTAGACGATGACCGCAGCGCCCTCGATCAGCGGTCCGAGATTCTCGACCAGCGTCAGCGCCTCGCCGGATGCGTTGGTCTCGTAGGCAAGTTCGGCAAGCAGCGTTCCGGCGAGCGCCTCGGCATAGGAGTTCGCGCCGATCCGCGTCCTCGCCTCGATGATCGTGTTGCGCAGCAGCTTTTCCGCCGCGGGCAGGCGTCCGGCCGAGCGTTCGATGACCGCCATGTAGCAATTGGCGATGGTTACGCCGAGAAGACTGCCGCTTCGCTCATGCGCCTTGCGCGCGGCGTCCGCTGCCGCGCGTGCGCCTTCTAGGTCGCCCAGCGCATAGAGATTGTAGCCGATGACATTGGCGGTCGCGCCTTCCATAAACCAGGCATCGGGGGCGATGATGCGCAGGGCAGACAGTGCGGTGTCGCGCGCGGCCTCGAACTGCTCCAGCGTGCTGTGCACGGCGGCATCGAGGACAGCGATTTCGGCCTCGATCGTGGTGCCGGTCAGCGTGCCCGGATCCTTGCCGTCGGCCGGCCCGGCCTCGACCAGCTTGCGCGCATTAGCAAGCGTCTGCTGGGCAATCTCGGGCTGGCTTGAGTGCACCGCCAGCCACAACACGACGAGTTGCAGCCGGATGCGCTGGTCGACCAGTTTCTTCGGCAGCAGCGCCAGCAACTGGCGCACATAAAGCAGCTGGCATTGGGCGATGAGTTCGAGCGCGTTGTTCTCGACGAACACCGCCGCGCGGGCCTGGTCGCCGGCGGCGAGCGCATGCCCGATCGCCTCGGTCAGCATCTTGCGTTCGCCGAACCATTCGGCTGCTGCCAGATGCAGCGGTGCGATCATCTCGGGTTCGCGCCGTTCCATTTCACGGCTGAGGAAGTCATGGAACAGGTGATGATAGCGGAACCAGCGCCGCTCCTCGTCGAGCGGCACGAGGAACAAATTGCGGGTCTCGATCTCGGTGATGTCGGCCTCGGCGTCTGCCGCGCGCAAGACGGCCCGGCACGCCTCGGCGCTGAAGCGCTCGAAGATCGAACTGTGGAGCAGGAATTTCGCCAGCGCCGGCGGCAGTCCCAGGAAGACTTCGCCCATCAGGAAGTCGGCGACGTTGCGGTTGGCGCCGGTGAAGTTGCCGATGACGGTTTCCGGTGCATGTGCGGCACTGAGCGACAGCGAGGCGAGTTGCAGGCCGGCGGCCCAGCCTTCGGTCCGTGAGCACAAGGTTTCCACCGTGCCACTGCTAATGCTCAGGCCCAATTTGTCGTTGAAGAAGGCTTCGGCTTCCGACGAGGCGAAGCGCAGATCGTCAGGGCCGAATTCGAAAACATCGCCAAGCACCCTGAGCTTGCCGAGCTGCAGGTCGGGCAGGTTGCGCGAACCGATGACGAAGGCGACGTTGGCGGGCGCCTGCCGGGTCAGCCGCTCCATGAACCGCTTCACCGCCGGCGCTTCGATGGCGTGGTAGTCGTCGAAGAACAAAGTGATGTTGGCGTCGCGCGCCGCGAGACCCGCCACCAGTGCTGCCAACACCACGTCGAGCTGCGGGATCGGGCTCGACTGGAAGGCAAGGTCGAGTTCGGCCGGGTTCTGGACGAGATGGCGCAGCGCCCCTACCAGATGCGACAGGAAGGCGCCTTCGTCATTGTCCGTCGCCTCGCAGGACAGCCATGCGGTCAACCGGCCGTGGCGCGCGACCTCAGCCGCCCACTGCGCCATCGTCGTCGACTTGCCGAAGCCGGCGGGCGCGGCGAACAGCACGATGCGCGTGTCGACATGCCGCTCCAGCCTCGACAGGATGTTTTCGCGCCTTACCCACCGTCGATGGTGCTGCGATGCCTGGGTGGCGGGTTGCGAAGACGGTCTCATCTGGCGCCGGGCACCCATTCCGTTTCGATCAACGGGATTTGCGGTGCTGCATCGTGCGGCAGGGTTCCCTTGATCCGCGGATCGTCCGTGATTTCGAAACCGGCCGCATAGGCCTCAAACCCGCACGCCCTGTAGAAACCGATGACGCTGTGATGATCGATACTGCTCGTGTGCAGCCAGATGCGGCGAGGGCCGAGACGCCATGCCTGATCGAGCGCGCCGGCCATCAGCCGCTTGCCGAGGCCCCGGCCGGGCAAGGCGGGGAACAGGCCGAAATAAGTGATCTCGATCTCATTGTCGTCGGTCATGGAGAATTCGACCATGCCGACATGGTCGCCGCTTTCATCATGGCCGTAATAGAGATGCTGGCGAGGGTCGGCGAAATGCGCGGCAACTTCGGCATCCGACATTTCTGCAGCGCGGTCCCACAGCCACGGAGCGCCGATCTCGAGGAAGATCGCGCGGTAGGAGGCGCTGTCGGGCTTCGTGAACCGGGTCATTGCCAAGGGTTGGGCGAGACCCGGCATCGGGGCACGCGCTTCCATCCATGTCACCGCGTTGACGATCTTGCCGGCCGGCACGCGCCGGTAGCCGGACGAGAGATCGGTGATTTCATCCGGCAATGGGCCTTCGGTGACCAGCATCTGTCCTCGATCTCTGCCATGCGACTTCGCTGGCATACGTTAAGCTGATGCCAACTCTGCGCCCGCCTGCCAAGAGGTTCCCCGGTTGGGCCATCGTTTTGGCCCGACCTGTCTCTTTGCCTTTCCCTAGAATGGCATATGAGATATGATACACCATCCACGGGAAAGCGGAATATCATGCCTGAGCGAATTGCCGATGAAGCCATTTTGCGCGCGGTCGATGACGGCTTCGCGCGGCAAGTCGCATTCCTGGCGGATCTCGTGCGCTTTCCTTCCCAGCGTGGCGACGAGCACACCGCGCAATCCTTCATGGCGGCTGCCTATCAGGCCGATGGCTATGCGGTCGATATGTGGCGTGTTGACGTCGACGCGATCCGCGATCTTCCGGGGTTTTCGCCGGTTGCGGTTTCCTATGACGACGCCTTCAACGTCGTTGCCACCCACACGCCGCGAAACGCCACCGGCCGCTCGCTGATCCTCAACGGCCATATCGATGTCGTGCCGACGGGACCGCTCGACCGCTGGGTGCGTGACCCCTACGATCCGGCCATCGAGGATGGCTGGATGCATGGCCGTGGCGCCGGCGACATGAAGGCCGGCCTGTCGGCCTGTCTCTACGCGTTGGCCGCCTTGCACAGCCTCGGCTATCAGCCGGCCGCGAGTGTCTTCCTACAGTCGGTGGTCGAGGAGGAATGCACCGGCAATGGCGCGCTCGCTTGCCTGCAGCGCGGCTACCGCGCCGACGCCGCCTTCATTCCCGAACCACTGGAACCAAGGCTGATGCGGGCGCAGGTCGGACCGATCTGGTTCAGGGTCGAGGTCGATGGCGATCCGCAGCACGCCTCCGGCGCTTTCTCGGCTGGCGCCAACGCCATCGAAAAGGCCTTCGTCATCATCCAGGCGCTGAAGCAGCTCGAAATCGTCTGGAATGCGCGCAAGGTCGATGATCCGCATTTCTGCAATCATCCGCATCCGATCCGCTTCAACCTCGGCAAGATCGAAGGCGGCGAATGGACATCGAGCGTTCCGGCGCGCTGCGTTTTCGAGATGCGCGTCGCCACCTATCCCGGCCAGAAGCTGGAGGATGCGAGAGCCGAACTCGAAGCCTGCATCGCCGATGCGGCGCGTGCCGATCCGTTCCTGGCCAATCGCCCGCCCACAATGACCTATAACGGCTTCATGGCCGAGGGCTATGTGCTACAGGATGCCGACGAGATGGAAGCCGTGCTGCGGCGCAGCCACACCGCCGTGTGGGGCGAGCCGCTGACGGAGCACGTCACCTCGGCGACGACGGATGCGCGCTTCTTCGGCCTCTATGCCGACACGCCGGCGATCGTCTACGGCCCGATCTGCCGCATGCCGCATGGCTATGACGAGGCCGTCGATCTGGATTCTGTGCGCAAGGTCACCCAGACCATTGCGCTGTTCATCGCCGACTGGTGCGGTCTCGAGCCCATCGATCCCGAGGCGAGCTCATGAACGCAGTCGTGCCCGACGGTTTCGGCGAAACGCTCGCCGAGGACGCGCCTGACGTTTCGATCGCCGACGCGCTGGCCATCTTGCGCCGGCACTACGGGCTCACCGGCAGCGCGTGTCCGCTACCGGGCGAACGCGACCACAATTTCCACATCCAGACCGAAGGCGAGGGCGAGTTCGTCCTCAAGGTCTCCCATCCGGCGGAAGAAGCCGGCTTCACCGATTTCCAGAACAAGGCGCTCGACCACATCCTGGCGGTGGACCCGACCTTGCCGGTTCCCTCGGTGCGTAAAAGCCTTGCGGGCGAAGCGCAGTTCGCGGTCAGCATCAGTGGATCGGCGCCGCGCATCATCCGGCTGGTGACCTATCTGCCCGGCCAGCTGCTGTCGCGCTCGCCCACATCAGAGGCGCAGGATCGCAATCTAGGCATTTTCCTCGCCCGGCTCGGGCGGGCACTGCGCGGCTTTTTCCATCCGGCCGCCGGCAGCGACCTGCTCTGGGACATCCGCAAGGTCGCCAAGACGCGGCCAATGCTGACGCACATAGCCGATGCCGGCCACCGAGCCATGGTCGAGCGTGTGATGGACGCGTTCGAGGAGCATGCGGCGCCGGTCGTACCGACGCTGCGTGCGCAGATCGTCCACAACGACATGAATTCCTACAATGTGGTGATGGACGCGTCGCGGCCGGAGGTCGTGACCGGCATTCTCGATTTCGGCGACATGATCCATTCGCCCCTGATCTGCGACGTCGCCATTGGCGCCGTCTACCGCTGGCCGGCGGAAGGTCATCCGCTGGCGCCGGCCGCGCGCTTCGTCGCCGGCTACCAGTCGGTGCAACCGCTTGAGGCCGAAGAGATTGGCATCCTTTTCGATCTGATCCGCGCCCGCCTTGCGCTAATCGCCAACATCGCCAGCTGGCAGGCGGAGCGGTTCCCGGCCAAGCGCGACTATGTTCTGCGCCTCATCACCGAGGTCTGGGCCTCGCTCGAAAGGCTGGACGGGCTGTCGTCCACTGACGCCCGCCGCTATTTCCTCGACCATTCCAATCCGGAGTAGATGCTCGTGTCCCAGTCCTCACCATATCCTGCAAATGCCGACTCGACGGCATCCCAGCAAGCTCTGCTCGAGCGCCGCGCCAGGCTGCTTGGGCCGACCTATCGCGCCTTCTACCGCAACCCGATCCATCTGGTGCGCGGCAGCGGGGTCTGGCTCTACGACGCGCAGGGGCGCAAATTCCTCGACGCCTACAACAATGTCGCCTCGGTCGGCCACTGCCATCCGCGTGTCGTCGAGGCATTGTCGGGGCAGGCCGCCACGCTCAACACGCACACGCGCTATCTCAGCGAGATCATCCTCGACTACGCGGAAAAGCTGCTCGGCACGGTTCCGGCCCATCTCGGCCACGCGATGTTCACCTGCACCGGCAGCGAGGCCAATGATCTCGCCATCCGCATCGCCCAGCATTCGAGCGGTGGCACCGGTGTCATCATTACCGACTTCGCCTATCACGGCGCCACGATCGCCACGGCGCAGCTGTCTCCGGCCGCGGTTGGGGCAAAGGGCGTGCCCGCGCATCATCGGACAGTGGCAGCGCCGGATACATTCCGCGACCATGGCCGCGGGGCGCGCGATTTCGCCGGAAATGTCGCCGCCGCCATCGACGACATGCGCGCGCAAAACATCCGTCCGGCGGCGCTGCTGCTCGACTCGGCCTTTTCCAGCGACGGCATTTTCTTCCCCGACGCGGCTGTGATGCGTGAGGCGGCCGATCATGTCAGAAAGGCCGGCGGCATCGTCATTGCCGATGAGGTCCAATCCGGTTTCGGCCGGCTTGGCCAAGGCATGTGGGGTTTTGCCAATTATGGCATCGAGCCGGACATCGTCACCATGGGCAAGCCGATCGGCGACGGCCATCCGATGGGCGCGGTGCTGGTGCGGCCGCAGCTTGTCGCGTCCTTCGGTTCGAACACCGGCTACTTCAACACTTTCGGCGGCAACCCGGTCGCGGCCGCCGTCGGCATCGCTGTGCTTGAGGTGCTCGAAGGCGAGGGGCTGATCGAGAACGCGCGCAATGTCGGCGCCTATACGGCCGACCTGCTGCGTGCGCTGCAGGGTCGGCACGGCATGGTCGGTGACGTCAGGCACAACGGCCTCTATTTCGGCGTGGAACTGACGGCCGATGGCGACCAGGCCTTGGCCGCCAGCAAGACATCAGCTGTCGTCGAAGCCATGCGCGAGGATGGCGTGCTGATCTCGTCCTGCGGTCCGCGCGGCAATGTCCTGAAGATCAGGCCGCCGCTGCCCTTTGCCAGGGACAATGCAGAGCAACTGGCCGAGACGCTCGATCGCGCGCTGTCGAATTGGTGATCGGAGCGGGCCGCGCATGCTGAAGCTCGAACACCAAACCCTCAACGATCGCGCCTATGGCGCGCTCAAGCAGGAATTGATTTCAGGCGGCTTCAGCCCGGGCCAAACGCTTGTCATCCGCAAGCTCGCCGAGACGTTCGGCATCTCGACGACGCCGATCCGTGAGGCGCTGCAAAGGCTGGTCGCCGAGCGGCTGCTCGAAATGCAGAACAACCGCTCGATCATCGTGCCCTTGCTGTCGGCCCCTGCCTTCGAGGAACTGACCCACATCCGCATCGCCGTCGAAGGGTTGGCGGGCGAGATGGCGGCATCGCGGATGAGCGAAACCGGGCTGGTCGACATACAGGCGACGCTGGCCGGCATGCAGCGCGCCATCGAGGCCGGCGACGCCAAGGCCTATCTCTCGCTGAACGAGGCGTTTCACTTCGCCATCTACCAGCATGCCGGCGCGCCGATCCTGTTGAACATGATCCGCGATCTCTGGGGCCGGGTTGGGCCCTATCTCAAACTGCTGATGCAGGCCGATCGCTACATTCCGCAGTCGAACGACGCGCATCGCAGGATTGTTGCCGCATTGGAGCAGCGCAATGGCCCTGCTGTCCGGGTCTCCGTTGAACAGGACATCGCCGTGGCGGCCGCGGTTCTCTCCGAAAATCTTCGCGCCACCGACTGATTGGTCGCACGCCAGACGCGATCGCCTTATCCGGTCTCGTCCAGCCGGTCGCGCAGCATGCTCCAGCCAAGCAGAATATTGGGGGCGTGCCGCAGCAGCGCGTGGAACGGGATCGGCGCCGGCGGCGCGAAAGGCAGCGGCAAATCACGCGCCTCGGTTCCCGCGGCCCAGTCGGCCAGTACCTTGCCCATTGCCGTCGTCATGGCGATGCCGCGGCCGTTGCAGGCGCGGCCGGCGATGAGTCCCGGTCCGAGGTCCAGGAGATGCGGCAGGAAATCCGGTTCGACCGCGGCCATCCCTGACCAGCCATAGGCAAGCGGCGGCAGGTCAGGCAAATCGAGATGCCTGGCGAGCCGTCGCCAGATCGTTTGCGGCACGCGCGTGTCGGCGCCGGCCCTCAGAATATGCATGCCGCCGCTGATCAGCCGGTTGTCGGCATCGAAGCGGAAGGTGAAGAGATTGCGTCTGGTGTCGCCGGCGCCTTGCCCGCCAGGGAGCAAACGCGCGCGGATTTCGCGCGGCAAAGGCTCGGTCGCGATCTGAAAAACCTTGAGCGGAAAATAGGTCCGTTGCAGCAGCGGATTGAGCGACCTGCCGTAGGCGTTGGTGGCGATCAGCACCTTGCCGGCAAGGACCGAGCCTGATGGTGTTTTCAGCCTCCAGCCACCGGTCATGCGATCGACCGAGGTGACCGGCGTGCGCTCGAATATCTCCGCACCAGCCTTCTCCGCCGCGTCAGCCAGCCCGTTCGCGTAGGCGACTGGATTGAGCACACCACCCGAACGATCCATCCAGCCGCCGACGTAACCGCGCGCGCCTGTCAGCGCCTCGACGTCTTGCCGATCCAGCGTGACGGCCGGCCGGCCGCGCCGTGCCCATTGCCCGGCTCGCGATTTGACCTTCTCGAAGGCGGCAGGCGAGTGCGCCGGCTGGATCCATCCGTTCTGCACCGTGTCGCAGTCGATGCCGTGCCGTTTGATCAGACCGAAGACCAGATCGGCGCTGCCGGCGGCGAAATCGATCAGCCGTTCGCCGCGCTCGGGGCCGAGATGCGCAAGGATGTTGTCCGGGTCCATCTTGGCGAAGTTCGGCACGACGAAGCCGGCATTCCTGCCGGTCGCTCCCCAGGCGATGATTTCCGCTTCGAGAACGCTGACGGACAGCCCTTTCCCGGCGGCGTGCAGCGCGGTCGACAGGCCGGAAAAACCGCCGCCGACAATGGCGAGGTCGACATTGATCTCGTCGTCCAGCGCAGGCCGGTCGCGACGGTTGCGGCTGACGGCGTGCCAGAGTGAAGCGCCATGCGCTTGCTGCCCAATCGCAGCGGTCATGAGCCGGAGCTGCTCTTGGCCGTAGTCACCTTCGGTCGCTTGCCCAGACGTGGCCGCCGCAGCCTGTCGCCGAACAATCCGTTCGGCCGGATCAAGAGGATGACGCAGAGCATGACGCCGATGGCGACGATCTGCAGCGAGGCCGCGCGTGCCTGCTGCTCGGGCACAAACAGCACGCTGGTCAGCGTGCCTGACCCCGCCCATATTCCCCAGACCAGGATGCTGCCGATGACGGCGCCGAGATTGCTGCCCGATCCGCCAACGATCAGCATCACCCAGACCTGAAAGGTCAGGATCGGCAGGTAATTGTCCGGCGCGATGAACCCGGTGAAATGCGCCTGCAGTGCGCCGGCCAGCGCCATGATGGCACCGCCGACGGCAAAAGCCTGGACACGGTAGAAGCGCGCGCTCTTGCCCAGCGAAATCGCCGCCCGCTCATCCTCGCGCAGCGCCTTCAGCACACGGCCCCATGGGCTGCGCGACAGGTGCTCCAAGGCGAGGTAGACAATCAAGGTCACCGCCGCGACGACGGCGAGGTTCGACAGGTTGAACAACAGTGGTGTCTCGGCAAGGCTGCCGAAGGGGCGTGGGATGGAGCCGATGCCGAACGGGCCGCCGGTCAGCTTCTGCGCGTTGAGCGCGACGAGCTGCACGACCACGGCGACGCCGAAGGTGGTGATCGCCAGATAGTCGGACCTGAGCCGCAGCGTTGCCATGCCGGTGAGGGCCGCGGCAATGCCGCCGACGACCATGGCACCGAGCCAGCCGACAAGGATCGGCAGGCCGAAGCCGCCGAGCCGCGCCGCATCGTCAGGCGTGGTCAGCAGCGCCGAGGTGTAGGCGCCAATGGCGACGAAGCCGGCGAGGCCGACATTGAACAGGCCGGTCAGGCCCCACTGCAGATTGAGCCCCAGCGTGACCAGCGAAAAGATCAGCGCGGTGGTCAGGAAGAAGGCGCCGTAGCCGAGCAGGTCCATCAGCGTTCCCTCACTCCAAACAGGCCGATCGGCCGCACGAACAGCACCGCCATCAGGATGATGAACGAAACGGCGGCGCGCCATTCGGCGCCGATCAACTGCACCGCGCCGGCTTCGGCCAGTCCGATGATCAGGCCGCCGAGTACGGCGCCGGGGATGCTGCCGATGCCGCCGAGAATGGCGGCGGCAAACATCGGCAGCAGCATGTCGAAGCCCATGAACGGGCGGATCTGCACCAGAACGCCGATCATCACGCCGGCCACACAGGCCAGAGCCCCGCCGATGACCCAGGTGACGCGCACCACGCTGGCGACGTCGATGCCGACGATGCGGGCCAGTGCCGCATTCTGGCTCAGCGCCTGCATGGAGCGGCCGGTCTGCGTGCGCGTCATCAACAGATGCACGCCGAGCACCAGCACGGCGGTCAGCAGCAGAAGCGCGATCTGGTCCGGCGTGATGCGGATGCCGAAGCCGACCGGCATGGCGATCTGGATCGCCCGGCTGAAATAGGTCGGCCGCGAGGTGAAGGTGAATTCGAGCAGGCTGCGCAGCGCCATCGAGGCACCAAAGCTCGCCATTACCACGATGATGGCTTGCCCCTGCGAGCGCAGCCGCGAAAACAGCACTCTGTCGAGCAGCAGCGCCAGCAAAGCGGTGAAGGCCATGCCGACGACCAGCGCAACCAGGAGCGGCCAGCCGAAGGACAGCGGCGCGATCGGTGCCGCCTTGCCGAAGGTGGCGCCGATGGCGCTGACCACGGCCAGCGTCGCATAGGTGCCCCAGGCCATGAAGTCGCCATGGGCGAAGTTGGAGAAGCGCAGGATCGAATAGGTCAGCGTCACGCCGATGGCGCCGAGGCCGATCATCGAACCGGTCAGCAATCCGTCGACGACAAATTGCAGGCTCATGCCGCGCCTCCCTTGCTGGCGTGAGAAGGGCGTTGGCCGAGATAGAGTTCGGCGACGACCGGATCGTTCCACAGTTCGGAGGCAATGCCTTCGTGCCGGTCCTTGCCCTCGACCAGCACATAGGCACGGTCGCCGATGGCCAGTGCCGCCTTGGCATTCTGCTCGACCAAAAGAATGGTGACGCCGGATTTGCGGATGCCGGCCAGCATCTCGAACACCATCGAGACGAATTTCGGCGACAGGCCGGCCGACGGCTCGTCGAGCACCAGCACTTTGGGGTGGACGATCAGGGCGCGGGCGACGGCGAGCATCTGTCGTTGCCCACCCGACAGATTGCCGGCGGCGGTGCGGCGCTGGCGGACTAGGTCGGGAAAGGCCGCATACATTTCCTCGATGCGGCCGGGGATGTCGCGCCGTTCGAGAATGCCGCAGGCGACTTTGAGATTGTCCTCGACCGACATCAGCGGAAAGATGTTTTCCGTCTGCGGCACGAAGGCCAGCCCGAGCCGCACCATGGTGTGGGCGGGCGCGGCGGTGATGTCCTTGCCATCCAGGAATACCGTGCCGCCGGTGATCGGGACGAGGCCGGCGATCGCCTTGATGAAGCTCGACTTGCCGGCGCCGTTGGGGCCGAGCACGACGACGATTTCGCCCTTGCTGACCGTGATCGAGGCACCGCGCACAATCGGCACGCCAGGTTCGTAGCCGGCTTCGAGGTCGCGCACGTCGAGGACGGTCTCGCTCATGCGGTGCCCCCGAGATAGGCCTCGATGACGCGCGGGTCGCGGGCGACTTCTTCCGCCGTGCCTTCGCTGAGCAACTGGCCACTCGCCATGACCAGAACGCGGTGGCAGAGCCGCGTCACCATGTCGATGTTGTGCTCGATCAAGAGGAAGGTGATGCCGCGCGCATTGATGTCGCGGATGCGGTCGATGATGACTTCGAGCAGCGTCGCGTTGACGCCGGCAGCCGGCTCGTCAAGCAGGATGATCGCCGGGTCGGCCATCATGACACGGGCAAGTTCGAGCAGTTTGCGCTGGCCACCGGACAGCACGCGCGCCGGCTCATGCGCGAGATGGGTGAGGGTGACCAGTTCCAACAGGTCGAGCGCCTTCGCCCTGGCTGCTTTTTCCTGTGCCGCCACCCGCCACGGCGTGACGAAGTTGGCGAGCAGTTTTTCGCCGGCCTGGCCCTGGGCTGCCAGCATGATGTTCTCGATCAGCGTCAGATTGGGCAGCGGGCGCGGGATCTGGAAGGTGCGGCCGAGTCCCCGACCAATGCGCAGATGCGCGGCTTCGCCAGAGACGCGCGTGCCGTTGAGGAGAATATCGCCGCTGGTTGGCAGGATGCTGCCGGCGAGCAGGTCGAACATCGTCGTCTTGCCGGCGCCGTTCGGTCCGATCAGGCCGAGGATCTCTCCGGCCCTGACATCAAACGAGACGTCGTTGACAGCGACAAGGCCACCGAACCGCCTGACGACATGGCTTGCCGTCAGAACCGGTGCCCGGGTCTCCCGCCCTTGGCGCTCCGCTGCCTCGCTCATCAAACCCTCTGGCCGAAGACGATCGTTGTCGCCTCCTGATTTTTGATTTGTGATCACACTTGCTTTGATCACGCTATTCGGCTTTAATTTCATCCGCAAGCCGAAAACGGGCCAAGACCGGGAATGCCATGCAAAAGGCTGCCATCGAGCGAAACAACGAAACGATCGCAGCCCAGCTTACGCCGGTCGGCCGCGAGACCGTACAGGATCGTGTCTATTCCGAGTTGCGCCGGGCTTTGATCGGCGGCCTGTTCGAGCCGAACCAGGTGCTGACCATCCGTGGCCTTGCCGATGCGCTGGTCACCTCGACCATGCCCGTGCGCGAAGCGCTCGGCCGGCTGATCACGGAAAAGGCGCTGGAGGCGCTGCCCAACCGCTCGGTGCGTGTGCCGCCGATCACGCTGGAGCGCATCGACGACCTTCTGCGCGCCCGCTCACTCATCGAAGGCGAAGCGATTGCACTTGCCGCCACGCGCATGAGCCCGCGCCAGATCGCTTCGATCGAAGCCATGCTCGGCGAGTGGGACGAGATGCGGGCACTGAAGCACAAGAAGGATATCGACCGCGAAGCGACGCTCAACCAGAGCTTCCATTTCGAGATCTACCGCTGCTGCGGCTCGGCCGTGCTGATCCCGATGATCGAAAGCCTGTGGCTGCAATCGGGACCTTGCATCCGCGTCGCCATCTACGCCTTTTCCGAAGCCGGCGAGGTCGATACCGCGCACTATCACCGCAGCATCGTCGCGGCTCTCGCCAAACAGGATGCGCAGGCGGCGCGCGAAGCACTGGTCGCCGATATCAGCCGGCCCTTTGCTTTCCTGCGCGACAAGCTTCAATCCGCCGGGAAAGACCAGACATGACCTCGATCAGCATCACCGAGCCGCGCTCGAAGCTTTCCGTGACGGCGCTGCTGCTGCCCGAAAAGGCGCCGGAAAATGCTGCCTTTCTCCAGGCGTATCTTGCCGCACCACGCATCGTCCCGGGCATCCATGCGATGTGGACGGGACCTGAGATTTCCTGCCCGGTTCCGTCAGCCGATCTCGATGGCCAGTCCTATGCCCGGCCTCTACCGCCGGAGAACGCGACCTTGACGCCGCAGCCGGGCGATATCGTGCTGTCCTACGTGCCGCCGCGCATGTGGGGCGGCAATCCCAATGCGATCTTCGACATCGGCCTCTACTACGGGCAAGGGGCGCGGCTTTTGTTTCCGATCGGCTGGCTGGCCGGCAGCGTGGTGGCGCAGGTGCGCGCCGATCAGCGCGACCAGTTCGCCGCTGCCTGCGGCGTGATCCGCCGCAACGGCGCCTGCGACATCACCTTCAGCCTGGTGGAGGCCTGACATGGCGGACGACAGTTTCGAACTCTTCGATCTTCGCGTCGAGGCGGTCATCCCCAAGGGCAAGCCGATCTATTGCGGCGCCAAATCAGGCGACTATTTCGAGCTCAAGGGCGAGATGCTGTCGATGCCGGCAGGGCAGAGTTTTTCGATCTACTCGCTGGCCTCCGTATTGCCGTTTCTGGCGGCAAAGCAGCGCCCGACCGACCGCAATGACTGGATGACCTCGGACGCCGAGATCGCCTGTCCCGATCCCAATTGCGCCAGCCGGCTGCGGATCGTCAGGCTGGCCAAGCGACGGTTCAGCCATGCCGAAACCACGGCCGTGCCGCTGCCGAAGGAGAACGACCAGACATGACCGCCAAGACCTTCGAGCTCAGTCCCGGCTACACCATCTCGCGCGTCATCCGCGGCGGCTGGCAACTCGCCGGCGGGCACGGCGTCGTCGAGCGCCAACAGGCTGTGAGCGACCTGATCGCAGCGTTCGATGCCGGCATCTGGACCTATGATTGCGCTGACATCTACACCGGCGTCGAGGAACTGATCGGTGCCGCGCGCCTCAGGCTGGCCAGCGAGCGCGGCCTCGATGTCGCCGCCAGGATGAAGGTGCACACCAAGCTGGTGCCCGACCTCGAACGGCTCGCCAACATCAGCCGCGACTATATCAGGGGCATCGTCGACCAGTCGCTGCGCAGGCTGAAGACCGAGCGTCTCGATCTCGTGCAGTTTCATTGGTGGGACTATGACCAGCCCCGTTATGTCGAGGCGATGGGCTGGCTCAACGAGCTTCGGCTCGAGGGCAAGGTGCGCAATCTCGGCACGACCAATTTCGACACGCCGCGGCTCGCCGAAATCCTCGCCGCCGGCATTCCGCTGGTCAGCCAGCAGCTGCAATATTCGGTGCTCGACCAGCGTCCGGGCAACAGCCTCGCAGCACTCGCCGCGAAAAACGGCGTCAGCTTCCTCTGCTATGGCTCGGTCGCCGGCGGCTTCCTGAGCGACAAATGGCTTGGTGTGGCCGAACCCACCATGCCGCTCGAAAACCGCTCGCTCGTCAAATACAAGCTGATCATCGACGATTTCGGCGGCTGGGATCTGTTCCAGCAGCTGCTCAGGGCATTGAAGGCTGTCGGCGACCGCCACGGTGTCGACATCGCCACCATCGCCAGTGCTTGGGTTCTGGAACAACGCCAAGTCGCGGCCGTCATCGTCGGTGCCCGCAACCAGGCGCATGCGCTGGCCAATGCTGGGATCATGGACGTCGCGCTCGACGCCGACGACCGGGCGAAGATTGCGGCCGTGATTTCGCAAAGCCAGGGTCCACTGGGTGACGTCTACACGCTGGAGCGCGACCGCCATGGCCGCCACGGCTCGATCATGCATTACAACCTCAATGCGGGGAAGAAATGAGCGGCGACCCCTCCCTGTTTTCGCGTGCCAGCGCTGAGGTCATCGACCTGCATCGCTTCTTTGTCGACTGGTTCGTCGCCGCGCGTGCCGACACGGTGGATTTCGACCGCTTCGAGCGCGCCATGGGTGATGGCCTCAGCATGGTCGCGCCGGACGGCAAGGTGCTCGATCGCGCTGCCGTCGTCGACCACGTCCGCTCGAGTCGCGCCACTTGCGATGACGGCTTTGCCATCTCGATCGAGGACATCCGGCCCGGCTGGCAAAGCGCCGATACGATCATTGTCTTCTACGTCGAGGCGCAGCTACGAGCGGGCAAGCACAGCCGCCGCCAGTCGAGTGCCGTCTTCACCACCAGTTCATCGGCGCCCAACGGCGTCGAATGGCGACATCTGCATGAAACCTGGCTGCAGGTGCCGGAACGCTGAACAGGCTCCAGAGATCAAATTAGAGTCGAGTAACGAAAGGGGAACAACAATGACAAAGACGATACTCCAACTCACCACGGCACTTGCCCTCGTGACGATGGCCGGTGCGGCACAGGCCGCCGATTGCAAGATCACCGTCGGCCTCGTCATGGAACTGACCGGCCCGGCCGGCGAATACGGCCAGGCTGGTGCCAAGTCGGTCGAGATGGCTTTCCGCGACATCAACGCCGCTGGCGGCGTGCGTGGTTGCGATCTCGCCACCGATACGCGCGACAGCCAGAGTCAGGGCAACATCGCTGTCGATGCCGCGACCCAGCTGGTTCAGGTCAAGAAAGTGCCGGTGATCATCGGCGGCATCATCTCCTCGGTGTCGATCCCGATCCTGACCTCGGTCACCGCCCCGGCCAAGATCGTCCAGGTGTCGCCGGCGTCGTCCTCGCCGACGCTGACGGCGCTCGGCCGCGACGGCAAGACCAACGGCATCTTCTTCCGCACCATCACGTCCGATGCGCTGCAGGGCGTCGCCGCCGCCAAATACGCTATAGACAAGGGCTTCAAGAAGCTGTCGATCATCCACGTCAACAACGACTTCGGCGTCAACATGGTGGCCGAATTCTCGCGCGCCTACAAAGCGCTCGGCGGGACCATTGTCTCCGACACACCCTACAATGAAAAGCAGTCGAGCTATGCCTCCGAAGTCACGGCGGCGATGGCCGGCGAGCCGGACGGGCTCTATCTGGTCAGCACGCCGGTCGACGGTGCGACCGTTGCCCGCACCTGGATTTCGCAAGGCGGCGTGCAGAAATTCCTGCTCAATGACGGCATGAACAGCCCGGACTTCATCGAGTCGGTCGGCGCCGACTACTTGAAGGACGCCTATGGCACGTCGTCTGGTACCAGCCCGACGGCTTCCACCGACTACTTCATGAAGAATTACAAGGAATTCTCCGGCATCGAGCCATCGAACCCGGCGGCCGACCGTTCCTACGACGCCGGCGCCATCGTCGGCCTTGCCATCGCCATTGCCGGCTCCGAGGATCCGGCCAAGATCAAGGATGCCATGTACAAGGCCGTCGATCCGGCCGGCACGCCGATCTTCGCCGGCAAGGAAGAATTCGCTAAGGCGCTCGGCCTGATCAAGGACGGCAAGCCGATCCGCTACGAAGGTGTCATCGGCCCGGTTGCCTTCGACAAATATGGCGACATCACCGGTCCGTTCCGGCTGTGGAAGATCGTCGACGGCAAGGTGACGACCGACGGTGAAATGACCACCGACGACGTCAACGCGCTGCAGGCCAAGCTTCAGTAAGGCCGCGCAACTCTTCCGGCATCAATCGCGTCACATCGCGATTGATGCCGGCATCGCCTGGGGCAGGCCGATATTGCTTGCACGGCAGGCGATCCCGAATAGGATCGGCCGGCTGCAATTGAGGGAAGGCGAGCGTGTCGGACGGAAATACTCATCGGGCCATCCGGTCGGCGGATGCCGACGATGCGCTTCGCCACGCAGGCGCCTGAGTCCGATGTCACCTGAAACGCAACGACTTCTGTCCGCTCTTGGCGATCGGCTGGGCGCGGGGGGCGTCCTCGCCGGCGCCGATGTCGACCAGCGCTATCGCGATGATCCCGACGGCAAGCTTGGCGTGCTGCCCGAAGTGGTGCTGCGTCCGCGCGATACCGTCGGTGTCGCGGCGGCACTCGCCGGGTGCAACGCTCTCGGCCAGCCGGTCGTCGTTCAGGGCGGCCGCACCGGACTGGCCGGCGGCACGCGCGTCCAGCCGGGCGAGATCGTGCTGTCGCTGGAGCGCATGACCGGCCTTGCAGCGCCGGATCTTCAGGCAGCCACCATCGTTGCCGAAGCCGGTGCAACGCTGCAGGCGGTGCAGGAGGCGGCCGATGGCGCCGGACTGATGTTCGGCGTCGATATCGGCGCGCGCGGTTCGGCCACGGTCGGCGGCAACATCGCCACCAATGCCGGCGGCATCCGTGTCCTGCGCTACGGCATGTACCGGGCGCAGGTGCTGGGGCTGGAGGCGGTGCTTGCCGATGGCAGCGTGTTGTCCTCGCTGAAGGGCCTGCCCAAGGACAATTCCGGCTACGACCTCGGCCAGCTCTTCGTCGGCGCGGAAGGGACGCTCGGCGTCGTCACCCGCGCCGCGCTCCGGCTGCATCCGAAGCCGGCATCCGAGGTGAACGCCTTCTGCGCGCTTGCTTCGCTCGATGCGGCCATCGCCTTGCTTGGGCTGCTCAGGCAAAAGCTCGGCCCGCTACTGTCTGCCTATGAGGTGAATTTCGCGCCGCTCTATGACGTCATGGTTGGCAGCATGGCGATGCCGGCGCCTTTGCCGGCTGGCTCGCCCGTCTATGTGCTGGCCGAAATCCAGGGCAGTGAGCCCGAGCGCGACGGCGAACGCTTCGCCGAGGTCCTGATGCAAGCGGTCGAGGACGGCGTGGTCGACGATGTCGTCGTCTCGCAATCGCCGCGTGAATTCCGTGCGCTGTGGGATGTGCGGGAGGATGCCAACCGTATCCTGTTTTCAATCAAGGGCCTGATAGGCGTCGACATCAGCATTCCCTTGGCGCGCATGGGCGCGTTCCTGCAGGAAGCGGACGCCGCCATCCATGCCGTTGATCCGGGCGCGGACATCTACGTCTTCGGCCATCTCGGCGACGGCAATCTGCACTACCAGGTGCTGACGGCGGATCCGGCGGCGGCCTACGGCATCATCTATCGCGGCGTGGCGGCGGCTGGAGGCGGCGTTTCGGCCGAGCATGGCATCGGCCTCGACAAGAAGCAGTGGCTGCATCTGGTGCGCAGCGACGCCGAAATCGCCACGATGCGGCGGCTGAAGACGGCGCTCGACCCGAAGAACATCCTCAATCCGGGGCGGGTCTTCGACCTCGGTTAAACGGCCTTCCCGCGATGACGGGTTTTCGATAGCTCAAGTCCGTTCCGTCGCCATCTGCCTGGGGATCAGGAAGCGGGCGGCGAGCACGCAGAGCAGCACCGTGAACATCAGGATCAGCGCCACCAGCGCGTTGATGTCGGGCGAAAAGCCAAGCCGCATCATCGCCCATAGCCTGACCGGCAGCGTGCTTTGCGTGCCGGTGACCAGGATGGTGATCATCGTCTCGTCGAACGACAGCGCGAAGGCCAGGATGGCGCCGCCGACCATGGCGCTCGACAGGTTCGGCAGGATGATACGCCAGAAGGTCTGCCAGCCGGTGGCGCCGAGATCGAAGGAGGCTTCGACCAGCGTGCGGCTCATCGACTGCAGCCGCATCAGTACGGTGCGATAGACGATCGCCAGCACGAAAACGGTGTGGCCGATGACGACCGTCAGCAGCGAGCGTTCGAGGTGGATTTCGCGGAAGAAGATCAGTAGCGCCAGGCCGCTGATGATCGGCGGCATCAGGAACGGCAGGAAGATGATGAACTGCAGGAAAGAGCGTCCGGAGCGGCGGCTGTGATAGTAGAGCGCCAGCAGCGTCCCGCTGACCACCGAGAGCACGACGGTGCAGACGCCGACGATCAGCGTGGTGCGCAAGGCAGCCAGGATGTCGTGGTTCTCGGCCAGCGCCACATAGGTCGAAAGCGTCGGTGACGACCAGTCGACATTGCCATGCGAAATGGTGAAGAACGACGACACGATCGGTACGAACAGCGGGCTGTAGAGCAGCACCGCGACCAGTGTCGTGATCGCGGCCAGGAAGATGGTGGAGGGTCGGGGCAGGGCGTTCATATCGACGTCCCCCGATTGCGTCCGAAGCGTTCGCCGATGAGGATGGCGCAGATCACCACGATCGCCAACGCCACCGAGAGCGCGGCGCCGAACGGCCAGTTATAGGCCGTGCCGAACTGGCTGTAGAGGATGCGGCCGAAGGTGAAGCCGCTGATCCCACCGACCATCTGCGGCGTCAGGAAATCGCCGATCGCCAGCACGAAGACGAAGCTCGCCGCCGAGGCGACGCCGGGCAGGCTGAGCGGCAGAGTGATGCGCAGGAAGGTCTGCCAGCCGCTGGCGCCAAGGTCATCCGAAGCGCGCAGCAAGGTCTGCGGGATGCGCTCCAGCGACAGGAAGATCGGCAGGATGGCGAAGGGGATCAAAAGCAGGCTCAGCGTCAACAGGATGGCGTTCATGTTGAACACGAAAAGCGTCGACGGCTGATCCAGGATGCCGACCGCCACCAGCGCCTTGTTGAGGAAGCCGTTGAGGCCGAGGATGCTGCGGATCGCATAGATCTTGATGACGTAGCTCATCAGCAGCGGCACCAGAAGCAGCATCAGCAAGGCATAGCGCCACCGCCCTTTCAGCGTCGTCAGGAAATAGGCGGCGGGATAGGCGAGCAGGATGCAGATGACGGCCACCGACACGCACAGCACGATGGTGTTCCAGAACACCGGCAGAAAGATCGGATCGGTGAAGAACCTGATATAGTTGCCCAGTGACAGTCCGTAGACGATCGTGCCCTCGTCGACACTGAAGAAGCTGTAGCCGAGGAAGATCGCCAGCGGCACGAGCACGAAGATGACCGGCAAGGCGAAGGCCAGCACCGTCACCAGCAGCGACAATCGCCTTTCCGCGGGATGTGTCGAGCCGGCGCTCATGCCAGCACCAGATGGCCTTCATGCGGCGCAAACGAAAGCGAGACCGTCTCGCCCGACTTGAGCGCGCTACCGTCGATCCGGCTCGGCATGCGCAGCCGCAGCCGTTGCGCGGCATTGCCGCCAGCCGTCATAGTGGCGACGGTCGACGAACCGGCAAAGGCCAGATCGGCGATGGTGCCGGAAAAGTGGTTGCTGCTGTCCGTTGCATCCGCGAGACGCAAGGCCTCGGGACGGAACGCCGCGAAGGCGCTGGCGCCATCGATCGCCGCCTTCAGATGCGGCTGGTCGCTGATCGAACAGACCAGGCGCCCAAGTACGGTCTCGATCGATCGCTGCTCGCCCTGGACAGGGCCGAGCTTTCCGGCCACCAGATTGTTCTCGCCGAAGAAGCGCGCCACGAATTCACAATTGGGCTTGTAGTAAAGGTCGTGCGGCGTGCCGAGCTGGCGGATATGGCCGGCCTGCATGACGCAGATCCGGTCGGCCATGCCGATCGCTTCCTCTTGGTCGTGGGTGACGAACACGAAGGTGGTCTTGATCTCGCGCTGGATGGATTTCAGGAACTCCTGCATCTGCCGGCGCAGCTCCAGGTCGAGTGCCGCGAGCGGCTCGTCGAGCAGGATCAGGCGCGGCTGGCAGATCAGCGCCCGGGCGAGCGCGACGCGCTGGCGCTGGCCGCCGGAAAGCTGCGCCGGAAAACGGTCGGCGAAACGCCCGAGCTGCACCAGCTCCAGCGCTTCCGCCACACGGTGCGCGATCTCCTTGCGCTTGATATGGCGCACCGAAAGTCCATAGCCGACATTGCCGGAAACGGTCATATGCGGGAACAGTGCATAGTCCTGGAACACGGTGTTGAACGGCCGCTTGTTGATCGGCATGCGGCTGATGTCCTGACCGTCCAGCCGGATCTCGCCCGCGGTCAGCGGTTCCAGCCCGCCGATCAGCCGCAGCACCGTGGTCTTGCCCGAGCCCGACGGCCCAAGCACGGTCAGGAACTCGCCGTCCCGGATCGACAGGTCGATGTCGTGCAGCACGGGAACCGTGCCGTAGGATTTCGAGACGGACCGCAGCGTCAGCAGGTCGGCGTTCTGGTTCATAAGCTATTCTCGCATACGCTGCGGCGGTCCGGAACGTCCGGACCGCCGGGTCCTTCGAAGTCAGGGTGCGGAAAGGATCAGGGCGTCGCCTTGATCTCGTTCCACAGATCCGAACGCTTGAGCGGATCCTCGACATTGTTGAGCCAGACCAGCTTGTCATTGCCGCCGGCGCTGCTCGACTCGACCACGGTGTTGCCGAAGCCGGTGCGCTCGGAAAGCTCGCCGCTGACCTTCTTCGTCAGCATGAAGTCGATCCATTTCTCGGCCGCCGCATTGTCGCGGACACCCTTGGAGATCACCCAATTGTCGAGCCAGGCCAGCGCGCCTTCGCTTGGATTGACGTAGGCGACATGGGCACCGATCTTCTGCAGCGCCTTGACCTGCTGCTGGCCGTAATTGGCCCAGATCAGGGCAACGTCATTGTTCTGGTAGATCTGCTGCGCTTCGTCGGCGGTGGTGTAGAAGCTCAGCACGTTGCGCTTGAGCTCGACCAGCTTGGCCTTCACCGCCGCCATCTGCTCCGCATCGAGGTTGAACGGATCCTTGTAGCCGAGCGTCAGTGCGGTGAACGAGAAATTGTGCTCGCCATTGTCATAGGCCAGGATCTTGCCCTTGTAGGCCGGATCCCACAGCACCGACATCGATGTCGGCGCCGGCTTGACCTTGTCGGTATCGTAGATCAGGCCGATGGAGTCGAAGCAGAATGGAATGCCGTAGACCTTGCCGTCCTTGGTGTCGCCGCTGACCTGTGACAGATCGCGGAAGCGCGGCAGCACCTCCTTCTGGTTGGGCAGCTTGGTGACGTCGATCGGCGACACCAGATCGGCCTTGATGTAGCGCTGCAGCTGGGCGGTGTTGACGGCGAAGACGTCGAAATCCTGGCCTTCGCTGCCCTTGATCTTGGCCCAGATCTCATCATCGCTGCCGATGAAGACGACATCGACGCCGATGCCGGTGGCGGCGGTAAAATCCTTCACCCAGTCCGGGTCGGCATAGCCGTCCCAGGCAAGCACGCGAAGGTTCGCGGCCAGCGCCGCCGATGTCATCAGGCCGATGCCGAACCCAATTGTCGCTAATTTCAGAAACGCTTTCTTCAGTCCCATTTTCAATCTCCCATTGTCGTTCTGGTGGACCGTAATTTTCGGGCCTGCGCCGTCACAGCGGGGTGACGGTGACCAGTCCCTCGTCCGGCACCGAGACCATCCGGTTGCGCAATGGCTTGCCGAATGTCTGTGCCTGGATTTCATACTCGTCGCCGGAAGCCGTCTTGACGCCGGAGGCGTAGCTCATCACCGCAGCGCCGAAGAAATAGGCATGCAAATCGCCCGCCCTGCGGTGCATCGGGTAGCGGAAATGGAAATGTTCGAGATTGGCGATCGAGTGCGACATGTGCGTCTCGCCCGACAGAAACTCCTGTTCCCAGACAACGGCACCGTCGCGCAGGATGCGGGAATGGCCGCGCACTTCCTCGGGCAGGTCGCCGACCAGAAGCTCCGGCCCGATCGAGCAGGAGCGAAGCTTGGAATGGGCGAGATAGAGATAGTTTTCGCCTTCCGTCACATGGTCGGAATATTCGTTGCCGAGCGCATAGCCGATGCGGTAAGGGCGGCCATCCGGCCCATTGAGGTAAAGCCCGACGATCTCGGCTTCCTCGGCGCCGGCACGTGCGAAGGCCGGCATGGGCAGATCGGCACCAGGCGGCACGACGCAGGTGCCGACGCCCTTGAAGAACCATTCCGGCTGGATTCCGATCTTGCCGACGCCGGGCTTGCCGCCTTCCAGGCCCATCTTGAAGATCTTCAGCGAATCCGATTCTTCGGCGTCCTCGCCATGTGTCAGCAAGTGCATCTGGTTGCGCGCAGCGGCACTTCCGGTGTGGGTGAGGCCGGTGCCGGTGACCAGGAAGCGCGCCGGCTCCGGATGGTCGACCGGGGCCAGCACGCGGCCATCGCGCAACAGCGCGTCATAGTCGACTGACGCGGTGCCCGTCCGCCTCTCGACCAGCGAGGCGATGGATGCACTCTCGGCGATTGCCGCTTCGGCGAGTTCCAGCACGCTGCCGGTGTTTTCCAGCGGATGCAGGTAATTGCCATCATCGGAGACACGGCCGACCCGCCTGCTGCCATCGACCATCATGTACTGAACAAGACGCATGAAACTAACCTTCTTCCCTTGTGGCACGGTGCGGGTCACACCCAGCCCGCATCGACGATGAACTGTTGGCTCGTGCACATCAGGCTGTCGTCGGCGGCGAGGAACAGCGCCATGCGCGCGATGTCGGAGGGCTGCAGCCGGTCGGGCAGGCACTGCCTTTCCGCGATCTGGCGCTCGCCGGCCGGGTTCAGCCACAGCCGCATCTGGCGCTCGGTCATCACCCAGCCTGGCACCATGCAATTGACGCGGATGCGCTCGGGGCCGAGTTCGCGGGCCAGTGCCCGCGTCATGCCATAGACGGCGGCTTTCGCAGTCACATAAGCAGGGCAATCGGGATCGCCGACCATCCATGTGATCGAACCAAAATTGATGATCGAGCCGCCGCCTTGCGCGCCCATCTGCGGGCGTACCGCCTGCGCCGCGAAGAACTGGTGGCGCAGATTGACCGCCATGCGGTCGTCCCAGTAGGCCACCGTCACGTCCTTGGTCTGATGGCGGTCGTCATTGCCGGCATTGTTGCACAGCGCCTGGATGGGGCCGTTGTGCTGCGCTGCTTGCGCGATGGCCGCCTGCAGCTCTTCGACATTGCGCAGGTCACAGGGAATGAACAGCGGCGCGGCATGCCCCTCGGCCGCAATCGCATCGACCAGACGCTTTGAAGGTTCCTCGGCCAGATCGACGAAGGCGACGCGGCTGCCCTGCGCGCAGAAATGGCGCACCAGGCTTTCGCCGATGCCGCTGCCGCCACCGGTAATGAACACGCTGCGCCCTTTGAGGCTCGGGTAGGTCGCGTAGCTGCCGATCTGATCCGTCATTGCGCGCCTCTCTAGTGGGAATGCCGAGGAACGCCAGCATCGCGCCGGCCGACGAGGAAGTCGAAATCGCAGCCCTTGTCGGCCTGCAGCACGCGCTCGACATAGAGGCTCTGGTAGCCACCTTCGGGTGGCGCCGGTGGCTGCCAGTCGCGGCGGCGGATCGCCAGTTCCTCGTCTGATACCAGCAACTCGAGCCGGCGGCCGGCGACGTCAAGCTCGATGAGATCGCCGTCGCGCACCAGCGCCAGCGCGCCACCTGCCGCGGCCTCGGGCGCCACATGCAGCACTACGGTTCCATAGGCGGTGCCGCTCATGCGCGCGTCCGAGATGCGCACCATGTCGGAGACACCTTGCTTGAGCAGCTTTGCCGGCAGCGGCATGTTGCCGACCTCGGCCATCCCTGGATAGCCGCGCGGTCCGCAATTCTTCAGCACCATCACCGAGGAGGCGTCGATATCGAGCTCCGGATCATCGATGCGGGCGTAATAGTGCTCGATGTTTTCGAACACGACGGCCTTGCCGCGATGCTGCATCAATTCGGGTGTTGCCGCCGACGGCTTGATGACCGCCCCGTTGGGCGCCAGATTGCCGCGCAGGATCGAGATGCCGCCTTGCTCGGTCAGCGGCGCGCTCATCGGCCGGATGACCTCGCTGTTGTAGTTGGGCGCACCGTCGATCAGTTCCCCGATGGTCTTGTCGCTGACGGTCATGACGTCGCGATGAAGAAGCCCCACTTCATCAAGCGACGCCATGACCGCAGCCAGCCCCCCGGCATAGTAGAAATCTTCCATCAGGAACCGGCCCGACGGCATCAGGTCGACAATGGTTGGAACATCGCGGCCAAGGCGATCCCAATCCTCGAGACTGAGGTCGACGCCAACCCGGTTGGCGATGGCGATCAGATGCAGCACCGCATTGGTGGATCCGCCGATCGCGCCGTTGACGCGGATGGCGTTTTCGAACGCTTGCCTGGTGAGGATCTGCGCAATCGTCACGTCGCGGCGGACCAGCTCGACGATCTGGCGTCCGGCCATCTGGGCGAGCACGCCGCGGCGCGAATCCACCGCCGGGATCGCGGCATTGTCGGGCATGCCGATGCCGAGCGCCTCCACCATGCTGGCCATGGTCGAGGCCGTGCCCATCGTCATGCAGCTGCCGGCCGACCGGCTCTGACCCTGTTCGGCCGCGAGGAAGTCGGCGACCGGCATGCGGCCGGCCTTCACCTCTTCGGCGAATTTCCAGACATGGGTGCCAGAACCGATGTCTTGCCCGCGGAACTTGCCGTTGAGCATCGGTCCGCCAGAGACGGTGATGGTCGGCAGGTTGCATGAGGCAGCCCCCATCAGCAGCGCCGGTGTGGTCTTGTCACAGCCGACCAGCAGGATGACGCCGTCGATCGGATTGCCGCGGATGGATTCCTCGACATCCATGCTGACCAAATTGCGAAACAACATGGCCGTCGGGCGCATGTTGCTCTCGCCCAGCGACATCACCGGGAACTCCAGCGGCAGGCCGCCTGCCTCGTAGACGCCGCGCTTGACGTGATCGGCGAGCGCCCGCAGATGCGCATTGCACGGCGTCAACTCCGACCAGGTGTTGCAGATGCCGATCACCGGGCGGCCGTCGAAAGCATCGGCCGGAATGCCCTGGTTCTTCATCCAGCTGCGGTGCATGAAGGCGTTCTTGCCTTCACCGCCGAACCAGGCTTCGGACCGCAGTTTGCGTTTGGTCTCGGTCACGATGTCTGTTCCCGATCCTGGCGGCGTCTGTTGCGGTTCTCGACGCTGCGGCGCACGTCGTCCTCGGCATTATCGATGAGCACCAGCAGTGCCTTTTGTGCGCCGGCGGCGTCACCGGCGGCGATCTTCTCGGCCACCTCGCGATGCAGCGGCAAGGAGTGGCGCTGCCCTTCCGGATTGTCGTTGGAGAGGCGAAAGCTCATCACCAATGCGGTTTCGACCAGCGCGGCAAGCGAGCCGATCAGCTCATTGCCGGTCATGCGCAGGATGGTCTGATGAAACAAAAGATCGGGCTTGGCGAAGCGGTCGCCGTCATCGCTCAGCGCTTCCATTTCGGCGAGTGCGGCGTGGATCTCGGCGATCTGCGCCGGGGTGGCGCGCTGGGCGGCAAGTGCTGCCGACATCGGCTCGATGGCACGCCGAAGTTCGAACAACGCCCGGACATCGTCGG
The DNA here is from genome assembly GCF_056403815.1 of Mesorhizobium sp. P2_E9. Lineage (NCBI taxonomy): Bacteria > Pseudomonadati > Pseudomonadota > Alphaproteobacteria > Hyphomicrobiales > Phyllobacteriaceae > Mesorhizobium > Mesorhizobium sp. P2_E9. Next base: position 249,105 of record NZ_JBFUET010000002.1, on the reverse strand, counting down.
CGCTGACACCACGGGCGTAGCGCCAGGACAGCACGTCCGGATCAAGGAAATTCCAGTCGGCGCGAGGCCGCACTCGTGTGCCGGTCTTCGGTCGCGATTCGACCAGCCCCTTGCCCGCCAGCACCTTGATCGCCTCACGCAGCACCGTGCGGCTGACCCCCAGCATTTCGCTGGAATCGTCGGCGTTGGGCAGCGCCTCGCCGGGCAGGAAGTCGCCTTGCACGATGCGCAAACCGATCTGCTCGACGACCGTGGCATGCAGTGCGGTAGAGCCGCTGGAAACCGCCACCGCAACCCGTGACGTGCGCGCCGTGCTGAAAGATTTCTTATTCTTCATACTATTCATATGATATGTCTTATAGCCATGGCGATTGGAGTCAAGGGATGGGGAGCGCCGATAACAAAGAATTCCGCTGCCGTTGCCGCGCAGCACAAGGAGCTGGTTTCGATCAGCGACGGCATTGCGACGGTCGAGCTTGCTACGGCCGCTGGCGGCGCCCTGGCGTCCTATCGCTGGTGGCACAATGGCTCTGCGGTGGATTGGCTACGCCCGGCGGATCCGGCGGCGATCGGCCACCGCGATGCCGGCGCCATGGCCTGCTTTCCGCTCGTTCCCTATTCCAATCGCATAAGAAGTGGCCGGTTCGAATTCGGCGGCCGTACCATCAAGTTGCCGACGACTGCCGACGATCCCCATCATGAGCACGGCCATGGCTGGCGTCATCCCTGGACGGTGGTGAGGCATGAAGCCAGCACCATCGTCCTGCGCTATCGCCACGCCGCCGATTCCTGGCCATGGAGCTATGAGGCCGAGCAGGTGATCTCACTGACTGGCGGCAGGCTTTGCATGACCGTTTCGGTGCGCAACCTGTCGGGCGCGCCGATGCCGGTTGGCTTCGGCCTCCATCCCTATTTTCCGTCGACGCCGTGGACGCATGTCCAGACGCCGGTGTCCGGCATGTGGGAGACGGATGCGGAGGTTCTGCCCATCCGGCATGTCCTGCCGCCGGTAGGCGCCGATCCATCCATCGGCTTTGACGTATCGGAAGTGGATTTCGATACGATTTTCACCGGATGGGCGCGCCGCGCCCGGATCACGTGGCCGGAGCAGGGGCGGCAGCTGGACATCGAGGCCGAGGCGCCGCTCGATTTCCTCGTCCTCTACACGCCGCCGGGTGAGCCGTTCTTTTGCGCCGAGCCGGTCAGCAACATCACCGATGCCTTCAACCGGATGGACGACGAGGACATCAACACCGGATGCATCGTGCTGGCGCCCGGGCAGATGCGATCCGCCAGCGTTCGCTTCACGCCGTCATTGGCTGTTTGACCTTCGTTATCGGTTGCCCGAAGCCGGATCAGAACGGGTAGTGCTGGCCCGGATCCTCGATCGTCACCCAGCGCAGATCGGTGAATTCGGCGATCGAGGCCTTGCCGCCGAAACGGCCATAGCCCGAGCCCTTGACGCCACCGAACGGCATCTGTGCTTCGTCGCCGACGGTCGGCCCGTTGATGTGGCAGATGCCGGCTTCGATACGGGCAGCGATTCCCATCGCGCGTTTGATGTCGCGGCTGAACACGGCTGACGACAGGCCATACTCGGTGTCGTTGGCGACACGTACGGCCTCATCCTCGCTCTTCACACGGATCACCGGCTTGACCGGTCCGAAGGATTCTTCGGCGTAGACACGCATGGCCGGCGTGACATGGTCGAGCAACGTTGCTTCCACCACGGTGCCGGTGCGCTTGCCGCCGGCGACCAGCTTGGCACCCTTGGCGACAGCATCGGCGACAAGCTCTTCCATCTTGTCGGCCGCCTGGCTGCTGATCAGCGAGCCCAGCACGACATGGCCGCGCGGGTCCCCCGCCGGCAGTTGCGCGGCCCGGGCGGCCAGCTTTGAAACGAACTCGTCGGCGATCTTGTTGTCGACGATCAGCCGCTCGGTCGACATGCAGATCTGCCCCTGATGCATGAAGGCGCCGAAGGTCGCGGCATTGACCGCGGCGTCGATGTCGGCATCGTCCAGCACCAGCAACGGCGCCTTGCCGCCGAGTTCGAGCAGCGCCGGCTTCAGGTGTCGGCCGGCGAGTTCGGCGATGATCCTGCCGACCTTTGTCGAGCCGGTGAAGTTGACGCGCTTGACCGAGGGATGCGCAACCAGCGCCTCGACAATGCCGGCTGCGTCCTTGGGGTCGTTGGTTACGACATTGATGACGCCCTTGGGCAGCCCGGCTTCGACCAGCACCTGGCCGATCAGCCGGTGCGTGCCCGGGCACATTTCGGATGCCTTCAGCACCACCGTGTTGCCGCAGGCGATCGGCATGGCGATGGCCCGGGTGCCGAGGATGACCGGTGCATTCCACGGCGCGATGCCGAGGCACACGCCGGCCGGCTGGCGGATCGCCATGGCCAGCGTGCCCGGCTTGTCGGAGGGGATGATCTCCCCCGAAATCTGCGTCGTCATCGCCGCCGCCTCACGCAGCATGTTGGCCGCCAGCATGACATTGAAGCCGGCCCAGGGGCCGGTAGCACCGGTCTCTTCCATCATCAGCTTGGTGAATTCACCGACCTTCGAGGCCATCACGTCAGCCGCCTTGGACAGCAAGGCGCGGCGTTCGCCAGGCCCGGTCTTCGACCAGGTCGTGAAGGCGGCGGCGGCGGCTTCCACCGCGGCATTGGCGTCGGCAACACTGGCCGCAGCGGCGCGCGTCGCCAGTTTGCCGGTGAATGGGTCCATGCGCTCGTAGGAGGCCGAACCGGACGCATCCCTTTTGTCGCCGTCGATCAGAAGTCCGATATCCATGACTGTCTCCCTCGCCCCGTCAGGAGCGTACTCATTGAATTAGAAGCCGAACATTTCGGCATTGATCGATGCTTCGAGGCCACCGTCAACCGGCACGTTGGCGCCATTGATCCAGCGCGCGCCGTCCGAGCACAGGAACAGCACCACCGGTGCGATGTCGCCCGACGTGCCGGCGCGGCCGACCCTTGCAATGTCGCTGTCGACGCGGGCGTCGCCGAGCACGGTGCGGAACTGTTTCAGGATAGGCGTCTCGACCGGGCCGGGGCTGACCGCGTTGACGCGGATGCCACGGCGTTTGAACAAATCCTGATGCGCCGCGCGGAAGGTCCACAAGAGCAGCAGTTCCTTGGAAACGGGATAGCCTTCCTCGTTCCTGACCGCGTGCGTGCAGACCACGTCGGCGACATCGGGAAAGCCCTCGATGGCGACCATCGAGGCGGCGCGGTTCAGGTTGGCGCGCCAGCCATAGCCGGCGATCGAGGCGACGTTGACGATGGCGCCGCCTTCGCGAAGCCTTGGCGCGAGGCCTTCCGAGAGCGCCCTGAGGCCGAAGAAATTGACGGCCAGCGTCGACGCCGCGCCGGTGTTGCCGGAAAGGCCGGCGACGTTGCAGAGCGCGTCGATGCGTTGCGGCAGGCGCGCGACGAGGTCGTTGACGCCGGCCTTCGACGAGATGTCGGCCTTGACGAAACTGCCAACCACTGCCGCCGGCTCGCGCACATCGACGCCGATCACATCGGCGCCAAGCTGGCCGGCGAGTTCCGCGGTGCGGGCGCCGATGCCGGAAGCGACACCGGTGATGAGGATGGTCTTGCCGAAAAGCATGGTCATGCCTTCTCCTGATGCTGTGTGGTTCGCTCCGGCGAAGGTGCGGCACCGTCATCGGCCGAACTTCCCGGAAGCCTGACGCGGTAGCCGACCGGCAGCAGGCGCAAGCCAAAACGCTCCTCGATCGTGCCCCACAGGCCGCGCGGCAGGAAAAGCGAGAACAGTACGGCCGTGGCGCCGAGGCCGACCAAGTACCAGACGCCTGTGCCGCCGAACCAGGTCTCGATGAGGAAGAACACCAGCGCGCCCAAAATGGCGCCCTCGAACGTGCCGATGCCGCCGACCAGCACCATGAAGATCATGTAGGCGGTCCATTGGACGTTGAAGTAGGTTTTTGGCTGGAAGGTGATGGAGGTCGCAAGCCACAGCGCGCCGGCAACACCGATGCCGAAGGCGGCAAGCACGAACAGCAGCCGCTTGGTGCCGGTGACGCGCACACCGACAGACGCGGCGGCATCCTCATTGTCGCGGATGGCGCGGATCGCCGCACCGGTGCTGCCGCGCAGCAGGCCGAACAGGATGGCGAGCAGGGCGGTCATCGAGGCCAGCGCCAGCCAATAGATCGTCGCTCGCCTGGTGCCGGCATCGTAGACGTTGAGCGAGATCAGCGAGGTCCCGGTTTCGCCTTGTACCAGCCGGTCGAGGTTGACCAGCAGATGCGTCAGCGCCGCGATCACCCACATGCCGATGGCGAACTCGCCATTCCTCAGCCGCAGCATGAACAGCGAGAGCGGCCAGGAGATGGCGCCGACAATGATCGCCGAAACGAAAAGCGAGGCGAAAGGGTTGAGCCCGGCATCGGCCAGCCGGATGGCGAAATAGGCGCCGAGTCCGAAGAACACCTGCTGGCCGACCGAAACCAACCCGCCGAAGCCGGCGAGAGCGTTCCACATCGCCGCCAGGATCACGTAGATGAACAGCGCGGTCATGCGGTCGACCGCACCGGCCGACAGGAACTGCGGTGCGATCGCAAGCAGTGCGATGATGATCGCCCCCGCGATGGCGGCGAGCCGCGACGTCGCCGTGCCGCGTTCGATGATCGGCGAGGTCGAGACGGCGCTCATGACGCGCTCCGGGACGGCAGGCGCAGCAGGCCGCGCAGGCCAAGGCCTGATGTGGAAAGCCGCACGAACAGCACGATGAGGAACACGGCATGACCGCCGATCAGAAAACCTTGCGGATGCACTTGTGCGCCGAGCGTCTGGGCGAGCGCCAACACGATGCCGCCGATCAGCGTTCCCCACAGCGAACCGGCGCCGCCGATGACAGCCGCCTCGAAGGCGAATAGCAATTGCGGCGCGCCGGCATAGGGATCGAAGGTGGCGCGCATGCCGAGGAAGGCGCCGGCAAGGCCGACCGTGACCATGGCGATGGCCGCGGCGATGGCGTTGGCGCGGCGCGCGTCGACGCCGACCAGGCCGGCGGTGTCGGGGTCTTCCGACGTGGCGCGGATCGAGCGGCCTAGCCTGGTGCGAGTGAGGAAAAGCTGCAGCCCGCCAAGCAGGATAACGGCGGTGGCGAACATGATCACCGCGAGCTTGCCGACATAGATGCTGCCCGGCCATTCCCAGGAATCATAGGACAGGCTGCCGATATAGGGCGCCAGCGAACGGGTATCGGCGCCGAACTGCTCGAACAGCATGTTGTCGATGACGATGGCCAGCCCAAACGTGGTCAGGATCGGCAGCAGCGCACCGCCGCGCGCGCTGCGTTCGAGCAGGAAGCGCCGCAGCGCCCAGCCGATCGCCGCCATCAAGGGCAGCACGATGAGCAGGCCGAAAAACGGCGAGATATGGAACCGCGAGGCCAGCCACCACAGCGCAAAGGCGGCGAACACGGCAAGACTGCCATGGGCGAGGTTGATGATGCGCATCACCGAAAACATGAAGGACAGGCCGCAAGCGATCAGCGCGTAATAGCCGCCGAGAAGAATGCCCTGGATGATCTGGTTGCTCATGCCGGAACGCTCCCGGGGCTTTTCCGGTGCAGGCCGAAATAGGCTTTCGTCACATCGTCACGCGAAACCGTCTTGCTAGGCCCTTCCAGCGCGACGCGCCCTTCGAGCATGCAGATGACCCTGTCGGATACTGAGAGCGCGCGGTTGAGGTCCTGTTCGACGAGGATGATCGTCGTGCCGGAAGCGATCAATCCCTGAAGGGCTGCATAGACGCGGTCGACGATCAGCGGCGACAGACCAAGCGAAACCTCGTCGAGCAGCAGCACGTCGGGATTGCTCATCAGCGCCCGGCCGATCGCCGTCGCCTGCTGCTCACCGCCCGACAGATGGCCCGTCTTGGCATGGCGGCGCGGTTTCAGATTGGGGAACATTTCCAGCACCTTGTCGACGCTCCAGTCGCCTGGCCGGCCGGCGGTCTTGCCGAGCAGAAGGTTCTCCTCGACCGTCATCTGCACGAACAGTTTTCGACCCTCAGGCACCAGCGCGATGCCCATGCCGACGCGTCTGTGTGATGGCACATCGGTGAGGTCGGCGCCGTCAAGCAGCACGCGGCCGGCCGCCGGCTGATGCGCGCCGGCGATTGCCCGCAGCAGCGTGGTCTTGCCGGCGCCGTTGGCACCGACCAGCGCCAGCGTCTCGCCGCGTTCGATGCTGAAACTCACGCCGCGCACCGCTTGCAGCAGGCCATGCCGGACAACCAGGTTCTCGACCGACAGCAGGCTCATTTCGGGCCTCCGCCGAGATAGGCGCGCACGACCTCGGGATCGGCCATCACCGCTTGCGGCTCGCCGTCGGCGATGATTTTTCCCGCATCCATGCAGATCAGCCGTTCGGCCACCTGCAGCAGGATGTGGACGATGTGCTCGATCCAGACGATGCCGATCTTGCGCCGGCGCAACTCCTTGATCGTGTCGACCAGCTCACTGGCTTCGCCGTCGGTCAAGCCGCCGCCGATCTCATCCAGCAGCAGTAGCGTCGGTCGCGCGGCAAGCGCCCGCGCCAGTTCCAGCCGCTTGCGGTCGAGCAGGCCGAGCGTTTCGGCGCGCCGGTTGGCAACACCGAGCATACCGCACAGTTTCAGCGAACCGAGCGCCTCCTCATAGGCCTCGTCGCGGCCGAGGCCGGCGCCATGCGAGGCGGCAACGAAGACATTTTCGAAGGTGGTCATGCCACTGAATGGTTTGGGCACCTGGTGCGTGCGCACCAGGCCGAGCCGGCAGCGCTGGGTGGCCGGCAGAGACGTCACGTCACCGCCCTTGAAGTTGACCGTACCCGCACTCGGCGGAAAGGCGCCCGAAAGCACGCTGAGCAGCGTCGTCTTGCCGGCGCCGTTCGGACCGACAATGCCGACCGCCTCGTCGGCACCCATCGTAAAGTCGACGGCATCCAGCACCACAAGCGCGCCGAAGCGCTTGTGGATGCCGGCGGCGGTGAGAACAGCCTGTTGTCGCGGATGGGTCACCAGGCGATCCTCGTCAGCGGTCCATCAGCCGTTGTAAGGCAGAAGCTTGGCTTCGACGGGCACCTTCGGGTCGGTGGCGTTCTCGGTCACCACATAGTCGAGCGGGAATTTGCTGCCTTCCTTGGCGGCCACCCACTGCGTGCCGATGATCGGGCCGGGCGACACATTGGCCACAGGGCCGCTGGTGAAATCGACCTTGCCGATCATGGTCTCGGTCTTCAGCGTGCTAAGCGCCTTGGCCACCGCCGCCTTATCCTTGGCGTCGGTGCTGGCCTTCAGTGCTTCGAAGCCGGCGTCGAGCAGCGACATCGAGGCGCCGAGCTGCTGCGTCCACTGCTTGCCGCTCGCCGCCTCATAGCCGTCGGCCAGCTCAGTGCCCGAAACACCGGTCAGCGGCGACTTGTAGGGGAAGGCCTTGTGCCAGTAGGCGGCGCTCGAAATCTTCATGCCGAGGTCGCCGAGCGCCTCGATGTCGGTCGGGAACAGCCCGGTCTTGGCGACCTGGCAGATCTTGATCTGCTTGATCAGCCCCTGCTGTGCCGCCTGCCGCCAGAACGCGGCGAAATCGGGCGGGATCGGGAACGAGTTGAAGATCTCGACGCCTTCCTGCTTGAACAGCGCAATCTGCGAGGAATAGTCCGTGGTGCCGGTTTCATAGGCGCCGGGATCGACAATGGTAAAACCCTGCTTGGCCAAGAGCGGCGCCAGATTGGCGCGGATGGCGTTGCCGTCGGCATCGTTGGGATACATGACGCCGACCTTCTTGTTGGTCTCGATCAGGTTCCATTGCGAGATGTAGGTCTTGAAGAATTCGCCGACGCCGAAGCCGAAATGATAGGTCCATTTGAACGGCGAGGGCGCGCCGGGTTTGGCACCACGACCGAAATACCAGGCTTCCCAGGGCATGACGGTCGAAAGGCAGGGCACGCCGGCGGCCTCGCAGGCATCGGCCACCGGATTGATCACCTCCGGTGTCGAGACGGCCAGCATCAGGTCGATGGCCTGGTTGTTGATCAGGTCCTTGGCGAGCTGGCCCGCGCGCGACGGATCCGATTGCGTGTCCTGGTCGAGGATCTCCACGCTGTATTTCTTGCCACCGATCTCAAGACCGCCGGCCAGCGCCTTGCGGGCCAGATCGAGTACGTAGCCGTCGGTCTGGCCGAAGCCGGCCAGCGGCCCGGTGCGCGGACTGACGAAGCCGACCTTGAGCGTGTCGCCTGCCTGGGCGAAGGCCTTGCGGCCGCCAAGCGTGAGCGCCGCGCCGCCGGCAATCGAGGTGGCGATGAACTGGCGCCGCGAAATGTCGCGAATGCTGGATTTGCTGCCGATAGAATAGGTCATGCGTTCCTCCCTCTGTGCTCCTCCATCGGCACAGTGCACCAGCGTTTTGGTTCGGTAAAATGATATTTTGCGGTGTTTCATTAACCCCAGGGTTAGGAGATTGCCGATCAGGAACCGAGCCTGTTTGAACGGTCCATGCTCATTTGGCCGGTCTGGCCGCCTCGCGAATGGTCTGCAGCAGGATGGTGAAGGCGGGCGAGGGGGCGGTGTCGGTGCGCATCGTCAGGCCGACCGGTCCCTTGGTTTCGTCGGTGTCGACCGGCAAGGCGACGAAGGCGCCGCTGGCGATCTCGTTGGCGACCACGCCGGCCGAGATGATCCACACCGCATTGCTCTGCCGCATGAAGGAGCGGCCGAAAGAGTCCGAGACGGTTTCGATCTCGGTGGCTGGCGCCGTCATGCCGTTGGTGATGAACAGGCGGTCGACAAAGGGACGGATGACGGATTCCCGGGTCGGCATCAGCACCGGGAATTCGTCGAGCCTGGCGAAAATGTCAGCCTCCGGCTCCAGCAGCGGGTGTCCGGCCCGCACCACGAACAGCACCTGTTCGGAATAGAGGTGCTCGAAGAAGAAGCCGGTCATGTTTTCGGGCGCCGCCAGCCGACCGACGACGAGATCGAGCGCGCCGGTGCGCAATTGTTCGAGCAGCACAGCGTTCTCGCCGGTGACGATCTTGATCGCGGCGCCGGTGTTTTCGCCAAGGAACAGGCTCATGGCCCGCGGCATGACCTTGGCCGACACTGTCGGCAGCGCGCCGATGCGGATCGGATGGCGATTGATGGCGCCGTCCTGGCGAACGGAATCGACGCCGCGCTTCAAAGCCGTGATCGCCGAGCCGGCATGGCCAAGGAAGATCTCGCCGAGCCTTGTGACACGGATGCCGCGCCCGTCGCGCTCGACAACGGCGACACCGAGCGCCTCTTCCAACTCACGCAACGTCTTGGTCACCGCCGGCGCGCTGACATGCAGAAAGTCGGCCGCTCTCGCCACGCTGCCTTGCCGCGCGACCTCCAGAAATGCCTGCAGATGACGGAAGCGGATGCGGCTCTCGGCCATGGATTTGATAACCCCTGAGTTAATGAAACGGCGTAAAATATCATTTTACCGAACCAAATGCCTTGTGCAATGTGGGGGCGGAGGATCGAAATCGTGCCATTCGTCACCATCGGCGGCATCACGCTGCATCATCGCCACATCAAGGCGACCGGCAATGCGCGTGCGATCGTGTTCATCAATTCGCTGGGCACCGACTTCCGCATCTGGGATGACATTGTCGCGGCGATTGATGGCGAAATGCCCTTGCTGATCTATGACAAGCGCGGCCATGGGCTGTCCGACATCGGCGACATCAGGTCAATCGACGATCATGTCGACGATCTCTCGGCGCTCATCGATCATTTCGGGTTGGAGAAGGTGGTGCTGTGCGGCCTGTCGGTCGGCGGCATGATCGCGCAAGGGCTCTATGCCAGGCGGCCCGAGATCGTCGAGGCCATGATCCTGTGCGACACGGCCCACAAGATAGGCACGACGGAGAGCTGGAACACCCGCATTGCAACCGTCAAAAGCAAGGGCATCCAGGCCATTGCCGATGGCGTGCTCAAAGTGTGGTTCACCCCCGCCTTCCACGCGACGCGGGTGGCCGAGCTGGACGGCTATTGGAACATGATGACCCGGCAAGCTGTCGCCGGTTATCTCGGCACGTGCGCGGCAGTTCGCGACGCGGATTTTACCGAAGCCGCGCGCCACATCGCCGTACCGACGCTCTGCATCGCCGGTGATCAGGATGGCTCGACACCACCCGATCTCGTCCGTTCTCTGGCCGCCCTGATCCCCGGCGCGCGTTTCGAGATCATCCGTGATGCCGGGCACATTCCTTGCGTCGAACAACCTGAAGCACTGGTCGCGCTGATCCGCGATTTTGTCGCATCGCTTGCCCCTGGAGCACAAACCCATGGATGAAGTCCCCGCCAACGCCGCCAGATATCGCACCGGCCTCGGGGTGCGGCGCGCCGTGCTCGGCGATCGGCATGTCGATCGGGCCGAGGTCACCGCCACCGATTTCGATCAGCCTTTCCAGGAACTGATCACCGAGGCCGCCTGGGGAACGGTGTGGGCCAGGCCGGGCCTCAGCAAGCGCGAGCGCTCGATCGTCACGCTGGCGCTGCTCGCCGCACTCGGCCATGATGAGGAGGTCGCCCTGCATGTGCGCGCCACCGCCAACACCGGTGCGACGCGCGATGATATCTGCGAAGCGTTCCTGCATGTCGCCATCTATGCAGGCGTGCCGGCCGCCAATCGTGCCTTCAGAATAGCCAAGGACGTGTTTTCGGAAATGGACGGAGCCGACAATGCCCGCTGAGTCCGGCTCGAACCGCAGGCCCGAGACCGGCGCCTTCTTCCAGCGCGACCGGACATGGCATCCGCCGGCGCTGACGCCGGGCTACAAGAGTTCGGTGCTTCGCTCGCCGCAGAAAGCGCTTTTGTCCTTCGACAACACGCTGTCGGAAATAGCCGGACCGGTCTTCGGCCACGCCATGCTGGGCGAACTCGATGCCGACCTGATCCACAATTTCGCCATGCCGGGCGAGAGCGCCATCGGCGCGCGCATCATCGTCCATGGGCGCGTGCTCGACGAACGCGGCGTTGGCGTTCCCGGCGTGCTGCTCGAATTCTGGCAGGCCAATGCCGGCGGCCGCTATCGCCACAAGAAGGACGGCTATCTGGCCCCGCTCGACCCGAATTTCGGCGGCTGCGGGCGCACCATCACCGATGAGCGCGGCGGCTATGTTTTCCGCACCGTCAAACCCGGCCCCTATCCCTGGCCGAACGGACCCAATGACTGGCGCCCGGCGCACATCCATTTCTCGGTCTTCGGCCATGGCTTTGCCCAGCGCCTCATCACGCAGATGTATTTCGAGGGTGACCCGCTGATCTGGAAATGTCCGATCGTGCGTGGCATCGCCGACAAGGCGGCGATCGAGGCGCTGACGGCCAGCCTCGACACGCAGGCGACCATCCCCATGGATGCGCTCGCCTACAAGTTCGACATCGTGCTGCGTGGCCGCCGCTCGTCGCTGTTCGAAAACCGGCTGGAGGGCAATTGATGGCCCAATCGCTCGACCGGCTCAGGGAAAGCCCCTCGCAGACCGCGGGACCCTATGTCCATATCGGGCTGACGCCGAATGTCTGCGGCATCGGCGGCGTCTATGCGACCGATCTCGGTGCGGCCATGGTCAACGACAAGACCAAGGGCGAGCGCATCGGTCTCAAGATCCGGGTGCTCGACGGCACCGGCACGCCGCTCAAGGATGCGCTGATCGAGATCTGGCAAGCAGACGCCGACGGGCTCTACAATTCACCCGCCGAGCTGCGCGGCGCCGCCGATCCGAATTTCCAGGGCTGGGGCCGTTGCCCGACCGACATGGAAACAGGCGTCTGCGCCTTCGAGACGATCAAGCCCGGCCGGGTGCCGTTCCGGGATGGCAGCCTGATGGCGCCGCACATCACGCTGTGGATCGTCGCCCGCGGCATCAATCTCGGCCTGCACACGCGGCTCTATTTTTCCGACGAGGAAGAGGCGAATGCCGGGGACCCGATCCTGGCGCGCATCGAGCACCGGATCCGCGTGCCGACGCTGATCGCCGAGCGCCAGGGCAACGCCTACGTCTTCGACGTCCATCTCCAGGGGGAGAAGGAAACGGTCTTCTTCGACAGCTGATGGTCAGGAGGAGCAGGACATGACCGTATCGCCCTTCGATCATCCATTGCTTTCCGCCCTTCTTGGTGACGAGGAAGCATTGAGGCATTTTTCCGTCGACGCGGAAATCGAGGCGATGCTGGCCTTCGAACACGCGCTAGCGGAAGCGGAGGCCGAAAACGGGATCATCGCCAAGGATGCCGCGGCGGCGATCGTGGCGGCGCTGGCTTCGTTCCGGCCTGACACCGCCTTGCTTCGGGCCGGTGTCGCCAGGGACGGCGTCATGGTGCCGGAACTGGTGCGCCAGATCAGGGCTGCGGTCGGCGAACCGCATGGCCAGCAAGCGCATTTCGGTGCGACCAGTCAGGATGTCATCGATACCGGCCTGATGCTTAGGCTGAAATCCGTCGTCGAGCATCTCGGCCTGCTGCTGACCGAGACCATCATACGCCTCGCCACGCTCGAAGAACGCTTCGGGGGGCGGGCGCTGACCGGGATGACGCGCATGCAACCGGCAATTCCGATCAAGGTGGCGGATCGCGTGACGGCCTGGCGTGCGCCACTGCAGCGACATCAGGAAAGACTGTCGGAGCAGTCCAGACGTCTGCTAGTGGTGCAGTTCGGTGGTGCTGCCGGCACGCTGGAAAAGCTTGGTGGCAAGGGGCCGGTGGTGCGCGCCGCACTTGCCGCAAAACTCGGCCTTGGCGATGCGCCGCAATGGCAAAGCCAGCGCGACGCGCTCGCCGACTTCGCCGGCTGGCTGTCGCTGCTGACCGGCAGCCTCGGCAAATTCGGCCAGGACATTGCGCTGATGGCGCAGGGTGGAACCAACATCGCGCTGTCGGGCGGCGGCGGCTCGTCTGCCATGCCGCACAAGCAGAACCCGGTGAAGGCGGAAGCGCTGGTGGCGCTCGCCCGCTTCAACGCCACGCAGCTTTCCGGCATGCATCAGGCGCTGGTGCATGAGCAGGACCGGTCGGGCGCGGCCTGGACGCTCGAATGGCTGCTGCTGCCGCAGATGGCCGTCGCCACCGCCGCGTCGCTGCGGCTCGCCGCCGAGCTGGCCGCGCAGGTCGAAAGCCTGGGCCGCTGATGCGCACCCAGGTCGCCATTATCGGGTCCGGACCGTCCGGTCTGCTGCTTGGGCAGCTTCTGGCCGGCATCGGGGTCGAGACCGTCATTCTGGAACGCTCGAGCCGCGATCATGTGCTCGGCCGCGTGCGAGCCGGCGTGCTCGAGCAGGGCACAGTCGAATTGCTGGAAGAGGCGGGCGCAGCCACGCGGCTACATGCGGAGGGACTGCCGCATTCCGGCATCTCGCTCGCTTTCGACGGCCGCCTGCACCGCATCGATCTCGCGGCACTTACTGGTGGCAAGCATGTCACCGTCTACGGCCAGACCGAAGTGACGCATGATTTGATGGGCAAGCGCGAGGCGGCAGGCCTCGTCACCGTCTATGAGGCCGCTGTTGTCGCGCTGCATGATTTCGACGGCGCCGCACCTTTCGTCACCTACGACAAGGACGGTGTCAGCCATCGCATCGACTGCGATTTCATTGCCGGCTGCGATGGCTATCACGGCGTCAGCCGCAAATCGGTGCCGGAGCGTGCGCTGGAAACCTTCGAGCGGCAATACCCGTTCGGCTGGCTCGGCGTGCTGGCCGAAGTGCCGCCAGCCGATCACGAGCTGGTTTATGCCAACCACGAGCGGGGTTTTGCGCTGTGCTCGATGCGCTCGACGCATCGCAGCCGCTACTATGTGCAGTGCTCGCAGGACGACCATGTCGAGGCATGGTCCGACGACCGCTTCTGGGACGAGTTGCGCCGCCGCTTGCCGGAACAGACGGCGGCAAGCGTCACCACCGGGCCATCCTTCGAAAAGTCGATCGCGCCGCTGCGCTCCTTCGTTGCCGAGCCGATGCGCTTCGGCCGGTTGTTCCTGGTCGGCGACGCCGCCCACATTGTGCCGCCGACCGGCGCCAAGGGCCTCAATCTCGCCGCCAGTGACGTGCGCTATCTCTTTGCCGGTTTTCGCGATTACTACCGCGACAAATCCGTGGCCGGCATCGACGCCTATTCGCAAAAGGCGCTGGCGCGTGTGTGGAAGGCGGTGCGCTTCTCCTGGTGGATGACGACGATGCTGCACCGCTTCCCCGACACCGGCGACTTCGGCCAGCGCATCCAGGAAGCCGAACTCGACTATCTCGTACAGTCGCGGGCCGCGTCGACCGCGCTCGCCGAGAACTATGTCGGATTGCCTTACTGACCGGCGGCAACAATCCGGCTGCTACCGCCCCAGCAGATTGCGCTCGACGGTTCTTAGATGCGCCAGCATGGCCTGGCTGGCGCTTTCGGGATCGCGCCGCAGCAGCGCGTCGAGAACGGTCTGGTGTTCGCTGCAATAGATGCCGCGGCGCTCCTCGGAAAAGGAGCGCTTCTTCATCTCGAACCATGGCGCCTGATTGCGCAGGATGCGCATCAGATTGTGGATCTCCTTGAGGAAGTCGTTGCGTGAACAGGCGAAGATGCGGTGGTGGAATTCCGCATCCCAATGCTCGAAGGTCGGCATGTCCTGCGACTCCGAAGCGATCTTGTGGGCCTCGCGCACCGCGTTGAGCTCCATGGCACTGGCATTGGTGGCGGCGAAGGCCGCCGCCGCCGGCTCCAGCAACTGCCTGATCTCCATCATGTCGGCCGGGCTGGTGCCTTCCATGCGGCCGACAACCGCCGCCATCGAAGCGGGGTTGGTGGTGGTCAGGAACGTGCCGCGCCCGACATGCCGCACCACCGTGCCGTCGTCCTCGAGGAAGGAGACGGCGCGTCGCACCGTGTTGCGCGCCACACCGAATTCACTCGCCAGGTCGCGCTCCGGCGGCATGCGGCCATTCTCGATCCATTCGCCTGATGAAATGCGTTTCTTCAGCGCGGTGGCGATATCGTTGGCGACGAGCTTTGGCATGTCTGGCAACTTTTATCTGATCCGATACTGAACCATTGATAGCAGCTTCCGCTACCGTCGTCCATCGGACGGCGCTCTTCAACATCCTATGAAGCGGTGGGGATGACGATCGAATCCTTTTTGGTATGACCAGCTTAGATTCCGCTTGCGGGCTAAACCAATCGGCGCTAGCGTGTAACAAAAGAGCGAAGAATTGGCTCAATATTGGTTCAGTGAGGAACTGGATGCGGGTCGCGACTTTTTCGATCGCCGGTGAACGTCGCGTGGGTCTCGTCGACCTCGATACCCAGACCATCGCCCCTTTCGATTTTACCGTCGACCAGGCCAAATCAGGCATTCTGGCTCTGATCGAGCGCAACGGCGCCGGCCTGCCGCGCGCCCTGTCGCCGATCCCGCTGTCGCAGGTCGAGATCGAAGCGCCGATCCCGCAGCCGCGTCGCAACATTTTCTGCGTCGGCAAGAACTATCACGAGCACGCTCATGAGTTCGCCCGCAGCGGGTTCGATTCCAGCGCCGGCGCCGGCGCCATCCCAAAACATCCGATCATCTTTTCCAAGGTGCCTGAATCGGTCGTCGCCAACCACGCCAGCGTGCTGATCGACCCCTCCGTCTCGACGGCGATAGACTACGAGGCGGAACTGGCGGTGATCATCGGCAAGGGCGGGCGCGGCATTTCGAAGGAGAACGCGCTCGACCATGTCTGGGGCTACACCATCGTCAACGACGTCACCGCGCGCGACCTGCAAGGCAAATACAGCCAGTGGCTGATCGGCAAATCGCAGGACACGTTCTGTCCGATGGGGCCTTGGGCGGTGACCAGGGACGAACTTGATCTGGCGACCGCCGGTATCAGGTGTTTCGTCAATGAGGATCTGCGCCAGAATTCGCAGATATCGCTGCTCATCTTCGACATTCCGACCATCATCGCCACGCTGTCGCAAGGCATCACGCTGAAGCCTGGCGACATCATCGCCACCGGCACGCCGGTTGGCGTCGGCATCGGCTTCGATCCACCGAAATACCTCAAGGCCGGCGACGTCGTGCGCATCGAAATCGACGGCATCGGCACGCTGGAAAACCGCTTCGCGGAGCACGCGCAATGACCACGGTGACAGTTGGCCAGGTCGTTGCCGAAGTCGTCGGCGAGGGTGCGGCCGTGGTGATGATCCACGGCCTCGGCGGCACATCCAACATGTTCCAGCCGCAGATGGCGACGCTTTCCGGCTATCGCGTCATCCGGCTCGATCTGCCGGGCTCCGGCCGTTCGCCGCGTCCGATCGAGCCGCTGACCATCGAAGGGATGACCGAGGCTGTCATTCGCGCCATGGCCGGCATGGGGGTCACGACTGCACATTTCGTCGGTCATTCGATGGGCACCATCGTTTGCCAGCAGATTGCCGTGACGCAGCCTTCGCTGGTCACGTCGCTGGCCCTATTTGGCGCGCTGGCGGAGCCGGCCGAAGCAACCAGGCAAGGGCTCGGCAACCGGGCGCGGCTGGCCCGCTCGGGCGGTATTGCCGACATCGCCGACCAGATCGTCGCCAATGCGATGTCGGCGCATACGAGGGAAACCTCGCCGGCTGCCGTCGCCTTCGTGCGGGAGTCGATCACGCGTCAGGATCCGGAATCCTATGCCCGCACCTGCGAGGCGCTGGCCAAGGCGACTGCGGTCGACACGCGCCGTATCTCGGCGCCGACTTTGCTGGTCACCGGCGATGCCGACACGGTCAATCCGGCTGGTGTCGGGCAGGCGCTTGCCGACAAGATCAAGGGAGCCATATTCTCGTCCCTGGATCGGTGCGGGCACTGGGCCACGGTGGAAAGCCCGCGTGAAAGCAGCCAGAAGCTCGCCGATTTTTTGAGACGGGTTGATAGGTGAGGATTTCAGATCGGGCGTAGAACTACGCGCTCGGCAAGTTGGGAGGCTTGTGATGGCAGACGACAGCTGGAACGGCAACGGCTCGAACGGCACGCTGTTCACCAATGTGCGCGTGCTCGATGCGACCGGTGAATATCCATACACCGGCGAGGTGCTGGTGCAGGGCAACCGCATCAAGCAGATCACCAAGGGCTCGTCGCGCTTCGGCTCGTCCTCGTCGTCCTCCTACAGCGGTGGTGCAACCGTCATCGACGGCATGGGTGCGACGCTGATGCCGGGTATGATCGACGCGCATCTGCATCTGTCCTGGAACAACGCGCCGGGCATTGACCCGATCCAGATGATGGAAATCGAGGAGCATATGCTGGTCACCATGGAAATGGCCAAGCTGGTGCTCGATGCCGGCTTTACCGCCGGCCGGGGCGCTGCCGCAGCCAAGCCGCGCCTTGATGTCGTCGCGAAAAAGTTCATCAACCAGGGCCGCTTTCCCGGACCGCGCTACCTCGCGGCGGGGCCGGAGATCACCACGGTCGGCGGCCTCGGCGATTCCTCGCCATCACACATTCCGCATGAAGGCCTCAATCTCGGTATCGTCGTCTCCGGCCCGGAGGAAATCCGCCGCACCGTACGCCAGCTGATCAAATACGGCGTCGATTCGATAAAACTCAACCTGTCCGGCGAAAGCATCACCGGCATGGGCGCCGAGGAGACGCCGATGTCGGAAGAGGAGGTCGCCATGGCCGCCTCCGAGGCGCGCTGCCGCAACAAGGTGCTGTCGGCGCATGCGCGCTCGTCCGGCTCGGTCAAGCAGTGCGTCCGCCACGGCATCCAGAACATCTACCATGCCTCGTTCGCCGACGAGGAAGCGCTCGACATGCTCGAGGCGGTCAAGGACAAGCATTTTGTCGCGCCCGGCATCGCCTGGCTGATCAACACCGCTCGCCATGCCGAGCAATGGGGCATCAAGCCCGGCTCGCCGCTGTCGCTCGAATATGAGCGCGAGCTCGAAATGTGCATCGACACGATGAAGAAGATGCACCGGCGCGGCATCCGCGTCTTGATCGGCGGCGACTACGGCTTTGCCTGGACGCCGCAAGGCACCAACGCCAAGGACATCCAGACCTTTGTCGAGATGCTTGGCTTCTCGCCGATGGAAGCGATCCAGGCCGGCACCAAGTATGGCGGCCAGATCATGAACATGGGCGACGAGCTCGGCATGATCAGGGAAGGCTATCTCGCCGACATGCTGCTGATCGACGGTGATCCGATCGCCGACGTGCGCATCCTGCAGGACAAGAACCGCATCCTCGCCATCATGAAGGACGGCAAGTTCCACAAGGCGCCGCGCATGAACGAACAGCGCCGGCGGCTCACGGCATGAGCCTGCTCGACCAGCCATCTCGGTCGCTCTCGGGTGGCGGCATGACACGTCGCCAGGCCTGGAGCCTCGTCGGCCTGCTTGCCGCCGCTGTCGTCGCGTGGCTGGTCTTCGCCGTCTGGCCGGATTGGCTGAACGCGATCCTGATTTCGAAGAAGGCCTTCGTCAGCGCCATCCTCAACGGCATCACGCTGGCCGGCCTCTATTTCCTCGTCGCCAGTGGCTTCACGCTGATCTTCGGCTTGATGCGCAACGTCAATCTCGCGCATGGCTCGCTCTATCTGCTCGGCGCCTATATCGGCTACGAGGTCACCAACCGCACCGGCTACTGGCTGCTCGGCGTCGCCGCCGGCTTCGCCGTGCTGGCCATCGTCGGCGTCGTCATGCAGGTTTTCGTCTTCCGTCGCCTCGAAGGTGACGATTTGCGCCAGACCCTGGTCTCGATCGGCATCTCGATCGTCGCGGCCGACCTGATGCTGGCGGTGTGGGCCGGCGGCACTTACCAGATCACCACGCCGGAATGGCTTGACGGTGCCTTGACGCTGCCGATCATCACCGCGGTACGCTCCAACGGCGCCTCGGTCTTCCTCACCTATCCGCTCTACCGCGTCGTCGTGCTGGCGGCGGCGATCGTCATCGGTGTCGGCCTCTGGCTGATGCTGCACAAGACCCGCGTCGGCATGATGATCCGCGCCGGCGTCGACGACCGTGCCATGCTGCAGGCTTCCGGCGTCAATGTGCATGCGGTGTTCGCCATCGTCTTTGCCGTCGGCGCCGGGCTTGCCGGCTTTGCCGGTGTCGTCGGAGGCTCCGCACTGTCGGTCGCGCCCGGCGAGGATGTGCGCTATCTCCTGGCGTCGCTGGTCGTCGTCATCGTCGGCGGCATGGGCTCGATCACCGGGGCAGCCATCGGCGCACTGCTCATCGGCCTCGCCGAGCAGATCGGCCTCGTCTACTTCCCGACCTACGGCATCGTGCTGACTTTCGTCATCATGGTGGTGACGCTGGCGGTCCGGCCGCAAGGCATCATGGGGAAGGCGAGATGAGCCTGGCCATCGCCACCACCGGCGCAACGCAGCAGAACTGGCTGGAGAAGCTCGGCGCCGGCCACATCATCCTGGCCGTCGCACTCGTGCTTTATCCCCTGGTGGCGTCCGATTTCTTCCTGACCCAGATCGGCGGTTATTCCCTGATCTTCGGCATGCTCGGCCTGTCGCTGATGCTGCTCGCCGGCTATGGCGGCATGGTCAGCCTGGCGCAGATCACCGTCGCCGGCATATCGGCCTACGCCATCGCCATTCTCGGCAACAACAATTCCAACGTCCTCGGCTTGGGCTGGCAGTGGTGGCTCGCAGTGCCGTTCGCCCTCCTTGCGGCGGCATTGGCGTCGGCGCTGATCGGCTGGATCTCGGTGCGCACCGAGGGCATCTACACCATCATGATCACACTGGCGATCGCCACCGCGACCTTCTATTTCGCGCAGCAGAACTACGCCATCTTCAACGGCCATTCCGGCTATGCCGGCATCCGCGCGCCGGTCTTCTGGGGCGTCAACTGGCGTGACCCCAGGCCGTTCTACTATCTCTGCCTTGGACTGGCCGTGCTGTCCTACGCGGCGGTGCTCTATGGCTCGCGCTCGACCTTCGGCATGACCTTGCAAGCGATCCGCGACAATCCGCGCCGCATGCGCGCGCTGGGCTACCATGTCACCGCGCACAAGGTGTTTGCCTGGCTGCTGGCTGGCTTTATCGCCGGACTGGCCGGCGTGCTGCTGGTCTGGTTCAACGGCCGTGTCTCGCCCGGCACCATCGGCGTCGATGCGGCGATCGACGTGCTGATCATTGCTGTCATCGGCGGCCTGCGCCATCCGATCGGGCCATTTCTCGGCGCGGTCGTCGTTATCCTGATGCAGACCTTCGCCATCGACATCGTCGGCGCCGAGCGGTTCAACACGCTGATCGGCATGGTGTTTCTGGTGATCGTCTTCGTCTCACCGGATGGAATTCTTGGGTTGTGGGGGAGGATCAAGCCACATCTTGTCCAGGAGTCCTTGCGTCACGGACCGTAGCAACCGGGATGGAATGAACCACTGCAAAACGAAATCAACGGGAGGAAAATCATGAGGATGCATAGACGTACTTTACTGGCGCTCGCGGTGTTCACCGGGCTGACGGCGCCTTCGATGGCGCTGGCTGCCGACGACACCATCAAGATCGGCCTGCTCGCCACTTTCGAGGGACCGTTCACGGTGCTGGGCGAAGACGGCGAGCGCGGCGCCATGACCGCGGTTGCTGAGATGAACGGCACCGTTGCTGGCAAGAAGATCGAGATCGTCAAGGGTTCGTCCGACGCCTCGCCCGACAGTGCGGTGCGCGCGGCGCGCAAGCTGGTCGAACAGGACGGCGTCAAGGTGCTGGTCGGCCCGCTCTCGGGTGACGAAGGTCTTGCCGTCAAGGACTACGCCAAGACGCAGCCGAACGTGACCTTCATCAACGGCACCTCGGCCGCACAGGACACCACGCTGCGCGATCCGGCGGAAAACTTCTTCCGCTTCTCCACCGATGGCGCGCAATGGATGGCCGGCCTCGGTACCTATGCCTTCAAGGACAAGGGCTACAAGAGGGTCGCCACCGTCGCCGAGGATTATTCCTTCCCCTACACGCAGGTGTTCGGCTTCATGGCCGAGTTTTGCAAGGCCGGCGGCCATGTGCCGTCGAAATCCTGGGTGCCGATCGGCAACAAGGATTTTTCCTCGGTCATCGCCGCCATTCCGGAAGACGTCGATGCGATCTATGTCGCGCTCGGCGGCGCCGATGCGGTCAACTTCCTGACCCAGTACCAGCAGGGCGGCGGCACCGCGCCGCTGATCGGCGGCTCGATCACCGTCGACCAGACGGTGCTGACCTCGAAAGGCAAGTTGAAGGACGTGCTGAAGGGCACGCCCTCGGCCGGCCCGACCGCCGACACCAATGACGCGCCGGCCTGGAAGACCTTCGTCGAAGCCTACAAGAAGCAGCCGGGCGCGTTTCCGTCGCCCTCGCTCTTCGCCCATGGCTACTATGTCGACATGAAGGCGACGCTGCTTGGTCTCGACCAGGTTGGCGGCGACGTTTCCGACGGCGGCAAGAAGCTGCGCGACGCGCTGTCGAAGCTCTCCTTCGACACGCCGACCGGCAAGGTGTCGCTCGACAAGAACCGCAACGCCATCGCCGACATCTTCCTGACCGAGGTCACCGAAGGCGCCGACGGCAATCTCCTCAACAAGCTGGTCAAGGTCGTGCCGCAGGTCAATCAGACACTCGGCATTCCCGAAGACGAGTTCATGAAGCTCGGCGCGGTCAACCGCGACAATCCGAGCTGCCCGTAACATCCGACTTTGAGTGCAGCCGCCAGTGACCGAAAGCTTCGCAGCAAACCGTCTCCAGAGCACCGGCGCCTATGCGCTGGAGCTCGATGGCGTGGCGAGGCATTTCGGGGCGCTGGTGGCACTCTCGGGCATCAATATGAGGATCGCGGCTGGCGAACGGCGCGCGGTCCTCGGCTCCAACGGCGCCGGCAAGACCACCCTGTTCAACGCCGTAACCGGCGACTTCATGCCGACCGCAGGGCGTATCCGTTTCTTCGGCGAGGACATCACCGACCTGCCGCCGCATGAGCGCATCCGGCGCGGCCTGCGCCGCACCTATCAGATTTCACAATTGTTCAAGGGCCTGTCGGTCCTCGATTCCATCTTTCTCGCTTGTCGCGGCGTGTCGCGCCGCCGATTCTCGCTGCTGCGCCCAGCGGCAAACGACGTCAACATGGTGCAGGCGGAATCGATCCTCAACGCCGTGCATCTCGAAACCTATCGCGACACGCTGGTGGCGACGCTGAGCCACGGCCAGCAGCGCCAGCTGGAAATTGCGCTGGCGCTGGCCGGCGCCCCGCGCTTTATCCTGTTCGACGAGCCGGCCGCCGGCCTGTCACCGACCGAGCGCCGCGACCTCGTCGCCATCCTCAACGCGCTGCCCAAGCACATCGGCTACATCATCATCGAGCATGATCTCGATGTCGCGCTGCGCGTCTCGGAATATGTCTCGATGATGCACAATGGCCGCCTGTTCAAGGAAGGCACGCCGCAGGAAATCGAGGCCGATCCCGAGGTGCAGGAGATCTATCTCGGGGGCAAGCATGGCTGAGCGCCCCGGGAAGATAGCCAGGGCAATGCTGCGGATAGACGATCTGCAGGTCTTCTACGGTGAAAGCCATGCGCTGCAGGGCGTTTCATTGACATTGGAAAGCGGCGTGCTGTCGGTGGTCGGCCGCAACGGCATGGGCAAGTCGACGCTCTGCAACACCATCGTCGGCTTGAAGCGGGCCAAGTCCGGTTCGATCCGCGTCGACGGCCGCGAGATCACGTCGCTGGAGCCGCACGAAATCCACCGTCTTGGTGTCGGTTATGTCCCGCAAGGCCGCCGCGTCTGGCCGAGCTTGACGGTCGACGAGCATTTGCGCCTTGCCGCCGGCAACAGGCGCGATGCCAGCTGGACGGTCGAGCGCGTCTACCAGACCTTTCCGCGCCTGGCCGAGCGCCGCGGCAATGGCGGTTCGCAGCTGTCGGGCGGCGAACAGCAGATGCTGGCGATTGCGCGGGCGCTGCTCAGCGATCCGAAACTGCTGGTCATGGACGAGCCGACCGAGGGCCTGGCGCCGGTCATCGTCGACCAGGTCGAGCAGATGCTGGTCGACCTCGCCGCCGAAGGCGAGATGGCGGTGCTGGTCATCGAGCAGAATATCGGCGTGGCGACCGCGGTATCCAGCCAGGTCGCCATCATGGTCAACGGCCGCATCAACCGGTTGATGGACGCGAAAGCACTTGCCGCCGACCGCGAGTTGCAGCAGCGGCTGCTTGGCGTCGGCCGCCATGCCGAGGAAGCACCGGTCACGCAGGCGGACGCGGCGCAAGCCAGGGAACAACTGGCAGAAGTCTATCGCGTTGACCGCACTGGCGCCGGCACGGCCGAGCCGATGCCGCAGAACGGCGTCTATCGCCCGGTCACCGACTTGCCCAACCGCTGGAACGTGCCGGTCACCGAATTGCGGCAGGCGGCGGTCGACAGGACAGCACCTCAGGACGATCTGAAAAAGGTCTTCGCCATCCCCTTTGCCGAGCGCATCGGCAGGACAGTTCTGGTCGTCGGCACCTTCGACACCAAGGGCAAGGAATTGCGCTTCATCGCAGATCGGCTGAAGTCGCTCGGCATTTCGGTGCGCACCGTTGATCTCTCGACCTCAGGCAAACCGACAAGCGCCGACGTGCCCGCCATGCAGGTGGCCGGCATGCACGCGCGGGGATCATCAGCGGTCTTCACCAATGATCGCGGTGGCTCGGTCAGCGCCATGGCTGACGCCTTCGCGCGCTGGATCGAGCGCGAGCCGCGCATCGGCGGCGTCATCTCGGCCGGCGGCTCCGGCGGCACCACGCTGGCGACTGCTGGCATGCGCGTGCTGCCGGTTGGCATCCCCAAGCTGATGGTGTCGACAGTGGCGGCCGGCGATGTCGCCAAATATGTCGGCGGCGCCGACATCATGATGTTCCATTCTGTCGCCGATGTGCAGGGGCTGAACTCGATAACGGAACAGGTGCTGTCCAACGCCGCGCACGCCATGGCCGGCATGGTTGCGCAACTGCCCAACGCCGAGGCGTGGGAAGCAAGACGCAAACTGGCGCGGCCAGCTGTCGGCATCACCATGTTCGGCGTCACCACGCCTCTGGTTCAAGCGGTGACCAAACGGCTTGAGGCCGACTATGATTGCCTCGTCTTCCACGCCACCGGCATCGGCGGGCGGGCGATGGAAAACCTCGGCGATTCCCGCCTCCTGTCGGCCTTCCTCGATCTCACCACCACCGAAGTCGCCGATATGATCGTCGGCGGTGTCTTCCCGGCGACGGAAGATCGCTTCGGCGCGGTGATCCGCACCGGACTGCCCTATGTCGGCTCGACCGGCGCGCTCGACATGGTCAATTTCGGTCCGCGCGACAGCGTTCCGGAGAAATTCCGCAGCCGCAAATTCGTCATCCACAATCCCAACGTCACGCTGATGCGCACGACGCGCGACGAGAACCGCGCCTTTGGCGAATGGATCGGCGCGCGGCTCAACGCCATGAACGGTCCGGTGCGCTTCCTGCTTCCCGAAGGCGGCGTCTCGATGCTCGACGCACCCGGCCAGCCTTTTCACGACCCGGAAGCCGACAGCGCTCTGTTCGAGGCGATCGAGAAGACCGTTCGCCGCACACCGCTGCGCCATGTCGAGCGGGTGCGGGCCAACATCAACGACGCGCCTTTCGTCGACGCGGCGATCGCTGCATTCCACGCGATCACGCCGAAGCTGCAGAGGCGGGCATGAAGAATTGGACTTCGCCACCGTGCGGGTGGATGTTTGAAAACACTGCCGGTCGCCCCGTGCCGACCGTATTGTCTTGGGGAGGATAGATCATGGACGCGCAGACCTTTGGCGCTTTCCTGTTGTGGCTGATCATTGCCGCGGTCGTCGTGGTGATTGCCGTCTACATCTTGCGCTGGCTCTACCGCCGCTCGACCAAGGAGACGGCGTTCGTGCGCACCGGCTTCATGGGCGAGAAGGTGGTGGTCAATGGCGGTGCTTTCGTCATCCCGGTGCTGCACGAAATCACGCCGGTCAACATGAACGTGCTGCGCATCGAGGTGCGCCGCGAGGACGTGCATGCGCTGATCACCAGGAATCGCATGCGCGTCGATTTGATCGCCGAGTTCTTCGTGCGTGTCGGCGCCAGTCGCGAACTGGTTGCCGCCGCCGCCCAGACGCTTGGCCGCCGCACGCTGCAGCCCGACAGCCTGCGCGAATTGCTGGAGGGCAAGTTCGCCGGCGCCTTGCGCACCGTCGCTGCCCAGATGACGCTGGAAGAAATGCACGAGTTGCGCGGCGACTACGCCGCCAAGGTGCGCAGGCTCGCCGAAGAGTCGCTTGCCGCCAACGGTCTTGAGTTGGAAAGCGTCGCCATCGTCGATCTCGACCAGACCAGCCTCGAATATTTCGACCCGTCCAACGCCTTCGACGCCGAAGGCCTGACGCAGCTGACGGAATCGATCGAGACCAGGCGCCGCATGCGCAACGAGATCGAGCAGCGCACGCTGGTCGACATTCGCAACCAGAACCTCGACACCCAGCGCAAGGTGCTGGAGATCGATCGCGACAGCGAATATGCCCGCCTCGAACAGGAGCGGGAGGTCGAAATCCGCCGCGCCGCGCAACGATCTGAATTGGCCATCGACCGGGCGCTGCGCGACCAGGAATCCGAGCAGGCGCAGCTTTCATCACGCGAGGCGGTCGAGAAATCGCGGCTCAACCAGGAGCGCAACATCACCGAGGAGCGCATCAAGAGCGAGGAAGACACGCAACGCCGCGAGATCGCGCGCCGCCGTTCGCTCGACGAGACCGAGATGAAGATGCGCGAACTGACCGAGCGCGAGCAGATCGCGCTCGAACTGTCGCTGGAGAAGGCCCGCATCGAGCGCGAGGGCACTCAAAGCCAGCTCGAGATCGAGCGCAAGAAATTGCTCGAAGTCGCCGAACTGGAACGCCAGATCGCGCTCGCCGAAAAGGCGCTGGAAGTGACGAAGGCCGAGGCGGAAAAGCGCCGCGCCGAAATCGTCGAGAACCAGGCGACCGAGACGGCGCGGATTGCGCAGGACTGTGCCATCGACGAGGTCAGGATCGCAAGGGAGCGTCATCTCGAAGCACTGCAGATCGCCAAGCGCCAGGCCTTCGAGGAGGCCGAGATTTCGGCCGGCGAAGAGGTCGAGCGGGCCCGTATCACCACCGAGCGCGGCATCGAGGAAGCGCGGCTGATCAAGGATCGCGACATCAGGCAGATGGGCGTGGAGCGCGACCAGAAGATCGAGATCGCCGAGATCCAGAAAGCGATCGACATCGCCAAGAAGACGCAGGAGCGGTCTTCCGCGATCGCGGCTTCGGAAGCCGTGCGAGCCAAGGCCGTTCAGGCCGAGGAGCAGGCCTTCACCGCCCGCGAACGCGAGATCGCCGAGCGCCGCAAGCTGACCGACCTGATCGGTGCTCAGCGCGAAGCCGAACGTGAGGCACTGCGCATCACATCCGCAGCCGACGCCGAGATGAAGGCGGCGAAGAGCCTTGCCGAAGCGCAGAAGATCGCCGCCGTCGCATCGGCCGAGTCGGAGAAGATCCACGCCCTTGCCGCCGCTCAGCGTTACGAGGTCGATGCGGCTGGCCATCGCCAGCTCAACGAGGCCGAGAATATTCTTTCCGAGGGTGCGCGTGCCGGGCGCCTGCGCGGCAAGCTGCTCGACCACATGGAAGGCATCATCCGCGAAAGCGTCAAGCCGATGGAGAAGATCGACGGCATCAAGATCCTGCATGTCGACGGCCTCAACGGCGGCACGGGCGGCAACCGCAACGTCACCGACGAGGTCATCGACTCGGCACTGCGCTACCGTGTGCAGGCGCCGATGATCGACAATCTGATGAAGGAGATCGGCATCGAAGGCGGCTCGCTCGGCCGCATGACCGACGTGCTGCGCGACGCCAAGGATATTTCCAGCCTGACCCGCGACAAGAAGGGCAAGGGCAAACCCGCCAAGGACGACGATGACGACCGCGATCACTGAGGTGAGGGCGGTGATTCCTTGCGCTTCGTTGGGCCGCGCGAGACGACGTCTTGCGCCTGATTGCCAAGCTGCGTCGGCTCGCCATGATTGCCAAGTGGTTCCCCCACTCCGTCGCTGCTTCGCAGCGCCACCTCTCCCCCC
The DNA here is from genome assembly GCF_056403815.1 of Mesorhizobium sp. P2_E9. NCBI lineage: Bacteria > Pseudomonadati > Pseudomonadota > Alphaproteobacteria > Hyphomicrobiales > Phyllobacteriaceae > Mesorhizobium > Mesorhizobium sp. P2_E9. Next base: position 221,999 of record NZ_JBFUET010000002.1, on the reverse strand, counting down.
TCCGGAGGGAGAGGAAGGGAGCCCGCCGCGGACGGTTCGCGCCGTTCCTCTCCCCCGTCGATCGGGGGAGAGGTGTCGAGCGAAGCTCGACGGAGTGGGGGTCGATCTGGCGCGGCGCGAGACAATGCATGCGCGGACTTCCATGCCCATAGCCGGCTTTCAAGCATGACCAAGGTTTATGTTTCCTCGGTCATTCCCGCGCCGGCAGCGGAAGTGTGGAAGCTCGTCCGCAACTTCAACGCACTGCCCAGTTGGGCGCCGTTCGTCGCCGAGAGCCGGATCGAGCAGAACGCGCAAGCCGACCAGATCGGCTGCATCCGAAGTTTCACGCTCAAGGACGGCGGGCGCATCCGCGAAAGGCTGCTGGCGCTGTCCGATTACGATCTGTCCTGCAGCTACGCCATCCTCGAAAGCCCGATGGCGGTCGAGAACTATGTCGCCACCCTGTCGCTGACGCCGATCACCGATGGCAATGTCACCTTGGCCGAATGGCAGGCGGAGTTCGACTGCGCGCCGGATCGCGAGGCCGCCCTGATGCATCAGATCGGTCACGATGTGTTCCAGACTGCCCTGACCGCGCTGAAACACCGGTTCGGGCGCTGACGCCGGCCGATGGTCAGGGTCTGCCAGAGCACGATCATCGAGGCACCGATCGACGAGGTCTGGGCGATCCTGCGCGACTTCAACGGCTATGACTGCTGGCATCCGGCGATCGCCTTCAGCGAGATCGAGGGCGGCGAGCCGGTGGATGCCGTCGGCGCGGTGCGCCACTTCAGGCTGAACGATGGCGGCGAGTTGCGCGAGCAATTGCTGGCGCTGTCGGACAAGGACCGGCGGCTGAGCTATTGCCTGCTCGAAGCGCCGCTGCCGCTAATGGGCTATGTCGCCTCGCTGCGGCTGAAGCCGGTGACCGACGGCAACGCCACTTTCTGGGAATGGCGCTCCGAGTTCCAGCCGCCGGCGCATCGCCGCGACGAACTGGTCAGACTGGTCACCGAAGGCATCTATCAGGCCGGCTTCGCGGCGGTGCGCAATCTGCTGCGGCGCAGAAGTGTTGGCGCACCTGTCGAGACGAGACCGCCCCAGGCGATTGCCGCACCGGCCCCGTCAGCGAGCATGCCGCGTCCCGCGTCGACGATCGCTATAGGCCAGACGGCAACGACCCGTGCGATCGTTGTCGAGCGCTATGGCGGCCCGGAGGAGTTGCGGCTCAGGGAAATCGGGCTGCCGCCACCCGCACCGAACGAGGTGCGGATTCGCCACACGGTGATCGGCGTCAATTTCATCGATGTCTATTGCCGCACCGGGCTTTTCGACCTCCTGCAGCCGCCTGGCGTGCCGGGTATGGAGGCGGCCGGCATCATCGAGGCCGTGGGGCCAGCGGTGTCGGGCTTTTCGGTCGGTGACCGCGTTGCCTATGCCTGTCCGCCGGTCGGCGCCTACAGTGAGCGGCGCAACATGGCGCCCGAACTGCTGGTTCATCTCTCGGACGACATCGCCGATGAGATCGCCGCTGCCGGCCTGCTCAAGGGCGTCAGCGCGAGTTTCCTGCTGCATGATGTCCACGCCGTGAAGCCGGGCGACGTCGTCCTCATCCATGCGGCGGCCGGCGGCATCGGCCAGTTGCTGGTGCAGTGGGCGCGTCATCTCGGCGCGACGGTGATCGCCACCGTGTCCAGCGACGACAAGGCGCGGGTCGTCGAGCGTCTCGGTGCGCACCATGTCATCGTCTATTCCCGCGAGAATTTCGCTGAGGCCGTCATGCGGCTGACAGCGGGCAGGGGCGCCGATGTCGCCTATGACGCGGTCGGCAACGACACGTTCGGCGGCTCGCTGGCGGCCCTTGCCGTGCGCGGCCATCTTGTCAGTTTCGGCCAGGCTTCCGGGCCGGTCGGCAACTGGGATATCGGTCGCTTTGCCTCGAAGTCGCTGACCATCTCGCGGCCGAACTATGCCCATTATACCGATACGCCGGAAAAACTCGTGCCGCACGTCACCAGGTTTTTTCAGGCGCTTCGCCAGGGCGTCGTCAGGGTCGAGACGCCGACGCGTTACACCCTCGCCAATGCCGCCGATGCGCACCGCGATCTGGAATCCCGCCGCACCACGGGAGCCCTGGTCTTGTTGCCGAAGCCGTAGTCGAGGCTCAAAGCTCGAGTTCCGTTTTAAAGCGTCAATAAATAATTTGACGCGCGCAACTCTTTTGCGTTGTACTGGAAACGCTGAAATTTGACTGAACAAATTCGGTCAAGCAATGCTGCCTCTCGGCAACGGCCGCAAAGACTGATTCTGGCTGGAAGGCTGGTAGCGAGGGCAAAGGGGCCTGGAATATCGATGACGGAGAAGACCCACCGCACGATGGATGATTTCGCCAGGGCGTCCGGCGTGTCGCGGCCGACCCTGTCGAAGTATTTCGACGATCCGGCCAGCGTGAAGCCGGCGACGCGGGCGCGCATCGAGGCGGCACTGCGGTCCTCGGACTATCAGCCGAACGTTTTCGCGCGCAATCTCAACCGCAAGCGCACCCGCAATGTCGGCATCGTCGTGCCGACGATTACCGATCCGTTCTATGCCGAGATGGTCAGCCGCATCGAACTGCGCTGCCGCGACGAGGGGTTCTGGCCGATCGTCATCTCTTCGCATGGTTCGCCGAAGCTGGAGGCGGAATCGGTCAGGACGCTGATGTCGCTGAAGGTCGCCGGCGCCATCGTCGCGCCGCTGGGATTGGTCTCCGAGCCCGGAGTCTTCGAGCGGATGAGCGAGGACATCCCGATCGTCTATTTCGACACCTACATCGAAGGCGACACGCCTTTCGTCGGCAACGACAACCACCAGAGCACGTCGACCATCGTCGACTACCTCTGCCGGTCTGGCGAACCGCCGGTCTATGTCGACATTCCGCACGTCAACCACAATTCGGGCGAACGCCTGCAGAGCTATATCGAGACGATGCGAGCCGCCGGCCTGGAACCTGTCGTCCTCGAGGCGGCTGGCGGCTACAACTGGGATTTTGAGCGCATCGGCCATGAGTGGATGGAGCGGACACTCGAGAAAGGCGGCCTGCCGGCGCGCACGCTGCTATGTGCCAATGACCGTCTCGCCTTCGGCGTCATGGCGGCGGCTTTTTCGCGCGGGCTGAAGATCGGCCGCCGGGCCGATTGCGACTTCCGTGTCGCCGCCCATGACGATCATCCGCTGAGCCGCTACACCTGCCCGGCGCTGACCACCATGGCGCAGGATTTCGCCGCCATGGCCGGCCGTAGCGTCGAGATGTTGCTGGCCTTGCTGGATGAGGCTGATCCGCCGGGCCAGGGTCTGGCGCGCAACGTCAAGCTCGGCGCGACACTGGTGATGCGTCAGTCGGCCTGAGCGGGCGTCTGCTGTTTGAGCCAGGCCGCCGCTTCGCTCACCGCTTGCCGCGCAGCAGGGATGTGGCGGCCCGTCGAGACGAAGCCGTGGATTTGACCCGGCCAGTGCCGCAGGACCAACGGCACGCCTTCGGTCCGCAGGCGCTCGGCATAGGCCGTGCCTTCGTCGGCAAGGATGTCATGGCCGGCGATCACGACAAATGCAGGTGCAGCACCTGCAAGGCTTGATGCCAGCAGCGGCGAAACGCGCCAGTCCGCGATGTCGTCTGATGTTCGCACATAATGGTCGCGGAACCAGGCCATGGTGGCGGCGGTGAGCCCGAAGCCGTCACCGAAACGCCGATAGCTGTCCGCAATCTGGCGGGCATCGGTGTTGGGATAGATCAGGACCTGGGCGGCAAGCGGCGGCGCCAGCCCGTCACGGGCAAGCAACGCCAGGACCGCGGCAAGGTTGCCGCCGGCGCTGTCGCCGGCAACGGCGATGCCGGCCGGGTCGATGCCCAACTCGTCGGCGTTTTCCGCCATGAAGCGCAGCGCTGCCGCGCAATCCTTTAGCCCTGCCGGAAATTTGTACTCCGGCGCCAGCCGATAATCGACGCAGACGACGACGGCGTTGCCCAGATTGGCCAGCCAGCGGCAGATCTCGTCATGCGAGGAGAGGTCGCCGATGACCCAGCCGCCGCCATGCAGATAGAGCACGGCGCGTGCTCCGGTCCGCGGCGCTCCGATACCGCGATGGATGCGGATCGTGACCGGGCCGTTTGGCCCGTCGATCTCTTGCTGCGAGGTCTCCGCGACCGGCTCGTGCTCGCCCTGCTGCGTCGGGAACCAAGCGTTATGTGCTGCCCGCGCCGCCGCCACGCTGCCGCGCTCGAATGGCTCGCCGCCGCCGGCACGGCCGACTTCGAGGACACGAAAAGCATCAGGGTCGAGCGTCATCACCATCTCCGCTAAAAGCAATTCCAGGAAAAATGTACAGCGGTTTTCCCGGGAAAAACGCATAGCGTTTTCCCTTGGGAATTGCATGAAAACAAGCTCTAGGCGAGCAGGCTGCTTGCTTCGTCCTCGGTCAGCAGCGCCGGCTGAACGACATCGCCGGTAATGGAAACCGAGCCTCTGGTTTCGCCGGAACGCAGGATCGCTTCCATGATTTCGAGCACATGCAGCGCCAGAGTGCCTGACGCGCGGGGCGCCGCGCCTGTCTTCAGCGAGCGCACCAGATCGGCGACGCCGAGCATGCGGTAGTTGGCGCGGTCGGGCGCGGCATAGGGCCAGTTGCGGGCGCCATAGAGTTCGCCTTCACTGGCGAAATCCTTCCACTCCGCGCCGCATTCGGACAGTGACACCGTGCCGCCGAACGTGTCGGGATCAGGCAGGCGCAGCGAGCCTTCCGTGCCATGCAGTTCGATCGGATGGTTGGAATGCTTGAAGACGTCCCACGAAGCGCCGAAGGTGACGGTGGCGCCGGAGCGGAATTCGAGCAGCGACAGCACGTTGGTCGGCGTGCCGACCTTGAAACTGGTGTTCTTGAATGGTCCCTCGGCAGTGATCAGCCGTTCCTCCTGGCCCTTGGTCGCCATTGCCATGATACGGGCGACAGGACCGAGCAGATTGACCAGCATGGTCAGATAATAGGGGCCCATGTCGAACACCGGGCCGCCGCCCGGCTGGTAGTAGAATTGCGGGTTCGGGTGCCAGTGCTCCATGCCGCGCCCCATCATGAAGGCGGTGCCGGTGACTGGACGGCCGATAGCACCCTCATCCATCAGCCGGCGCGCCCGCCGTCCGGCAGCGCCGAGGAAGGTATCAGGCGCCGAGCCGAGCAGCACGCCGCGCTTGGCCGCCTCCGCCACCAGGCGGCGGCCGTCACTGGCCGACGTCGCCAGCGGCTTTTCGGTGAAGACGTGTTTTCCCGCCGAAAGTGCTGAAAACGAAATGTCGAAATGCGCCGCGGGAATGGTCAGGTTGAGCACGAGATCGATCTCGGGATCGGCGAGCAGCGCATCGACGCCGAGGGCCCGGATGCCATATTCCTTCGCCCGCAACGCCGCCATGTCGGCCGAGATATCGGCGCAGGCGCGCAGCTCTATGCCACCGAAGAGCGCGGCATTGCGCAGGTAGGTCATCGAGATGTTGCCGCATCCGATGACGCCGATTCCGAGCTTGTCCTTTGATTTTGCCTGCATTTCTGGCCGTACCTCCCAACTTGCTCATGCTCTGCCGGATCCGCCGCGCCGGCAACGGATCATTCTGGGAAAGCGCTATACAACATTTTAAATATTGACGCGCGTAAAATTATTATAGAACATGCGAAAATGATGGCGCGACATCGGGAGGCTGCCAGCCTTAGAGCCGGATGATTTCAGGTCGTTTCGATCTGAAATCTGAATCCGCCTCTAAATCAAATAGTTAGAGCATGATGTCGTCCGAAAACCGCTTCGCACTTTTCGGCACCATGCTCTGGGAGGAGAAAATGACAGACCTGAAAAAACGGCCGGGCGCCGACGCGAATCCCGTGGGTGATGCGCGCATTGGATATTTCCGTCGCGGCCAGGGACCGCGACGGGGTCAGGCATAGATCACCTTGGCCCCGGTCCTATCAAGCCGGCTGCGTATCGGGTCGGACAGGCCATCGTCGGTGATCACAACATCGACGCTCGACAGCGAAAATGCCTTGGAGGTCCCGCTGACGCCCCATTTGCTCGAATCCGCAAGGAGGACAACGCGCCGGGCCATGCGCACGAGGTTTCGCTTCGTTCGCGCCATGTCTTCGTTCACGTCGACCACATCCAGTGACGAGTCAATCGCATGCGCTCCAACAAAGACCTGATGCGCTACCAAGCCGCCGAGAGCCGTGTCGGCGTCGGTGATCAGCGTGCTCACCGTGTCTGGATAGACCCGGCCACCGATCATGTGAACGTCGAGTCCTGGCCGATGCATCAGATGCTGCACGATATTCATCGCCGTGGCCGCGACCACGACATTGCTGAGCGGCGGTAACAGCATGGCAACCTGCATCAATGTCGAGCCGCCGTCGAAGATGACCGATTGGTTGTCCTCGAACAGGTCGACCGCTGCCCGGGCGATGCGTTTCTTTGCATCGAGGTTCGTTTGCATCCGCCGGGCGAACGCGGCCGTGGTCGAATCCGTGGTCCGGGTCACCGCCCCTCCACGGGTTTTGGTCAGCAGTCCCTTGCGGTCCAGTATCTCGAGGTCGGAGCGCACCGTGACTTCCGACACGCCAAAATCGTCTGACAGGTCCTTGATGCGAACCTGTCCGCTGCGTTGCACTTCACCCAGGATCGATTGGCGTCTCTGCTCTGACAACATTGCCTTGTCCTTGCCTCCATGCGCCAAGCGATCGCCCTGGCCCCGGTTCACCCTACCAAAAATACGCGAATTCGAAAGCTTTCGAAAGATTGCATTTATCCTTTCTTTCGCAAACACTGGGTCCAGGGTTTTTAAATCAATCGAATGGAGAGTTTTGGACTCATGAGCCTCGGAACCAAGGTGCGCCTGGCGCGCCTCTTCTCACATCCATCGGGGAATCTTTTTGGCGGCGCGGTCGACCACTTTGTCGGCTATGGCGACGTGCGCAAAGGAGGTCTTGCCGATCTGCCGGGCGCGCTTGCACGCGTCATGGTGGGCAAACCCGACTACGTTAGCATCCAGCCTGGCACCGCGCGCCATTTGTGGCCGCAATATGCGGGCAAGGCTGCCCTGGTGATCCAGGCCGGCTGCTTCACCCCAGACGATCGCATCAGTGAACTGATCGCAACGCCCGAGGATGCGGTGCGCGCTGGCGCCGATGCGTTGGCCGTGGCCATTCCGGTGCGCGGCGCGACCGAGGGCAAGTACATACGCTGGCTGACCGATTCGGTGAATGCGGCGGCCCGTTACGGCATGCCGGTGGTGGCGCATATCTATCCTCGCGATTTCACCGATGGGGCAAAAATCGTCTTCACCCCCGACGAGATCGCTTATGCGGCACGCATCGGCTACGAGTCCGGCGTCGACGTGATCAAGATCGGCTACACGGGCGATTTCGAGTCGTTCAGGGAGACCGTACGGACCTGCCCGGTGCCGGTTGTGATCGCCGGTGGTCCGAAGACCGACACGCTGCTCGGCGCCCTTCAGCAGACGGCGGACGCCATCCGTGCCGGCGCGCGCGGTGCCGTGGTGGGCCGCAATCTCTGGGGGCATGGCGATCCGGAAAAGGCAGCGATTGCCTTTCGCGGCGTCATCCATGACGGCCTTTCGGCGCAAGACGCGTTGGCGAAGGCGGGTGCCTGAACGATGCCCACCGTCCCTTCAATCCTCGGCTTCGGAGCTATTGCGATCGACGACATCGTCTATGTCGATCAGCCGTTGTCGGCGGGCAAGGGGAAGGTTCTGCAAAGTGCCCGAGCCTTCGGGGGAAATGTCGCGACGGCACTTGCCGCCGTCGCGCGGCTCGGCGGAAGCGCCGGGTTCGTCGGATGGCTGGGCAGTGCCGCTGACGACGCCGTGTTGTGCGATCTCGTTGCGAGCGGTGTTGAAACCGCATTCGCGCCGCGCCACGCCGGCGCGCGCCCGGTGCGCTCGCGGATCACGGTCGGCTCGGATGGGGAGCGGTTCATCGCGTATGACGACGAAGCGATGCTGGGCACCGCGCCGGACTTTCCGGACGAGGTCCTCGGCCGCGCGACCATCCTGATCGTCGATAGCTATGCGATCAGGTCGCTGGATGTTGTGGCTCGGGCTCGCGATCTCGGCCTTGCGATCCTCGGCGATATCGAATGGAGCAGCGGCCCGGCCACGGAGCGGCTGATCGCGCTCTGCGACCATCTCATTCTGCCACTCGGCTTTGCGCGGACCGCCACGGGGTGCCGATCGCCCGCCGAGATGCTCGATGCATTGTGGTTGCCGTCGCGGTCCGCCGTGGTTCTGACGGATGGCGGCAGGGGTGTGTACTATCGCGGACGCGATGCGACAGGGCTCTGGCACCTGCCGCCGCACCGGGTAGCCGTCGTCGACTCGACCGGCGCCGGTGACTGCTTTCATGGCGCCTATGCCCATGCATTGACGCGCGGCGCCGACACCGCAGGCCGGGTGGCATTCGCTGCCGCGGCGGCGGCCTTTTCGATAACGGGGCGTGGCGGGCGCGAGGCGCTTCCGACCGCCGACCAGGTCACGGAACTCCTGGCGTCGACGAACGCGCCGTCGGCAGTCGAACTCAGATATGCGCAACTCGATACCGGAACATAGCCTGAAACTATCCGAGGAAACATTTTCACAGGCGAAAGGGCCAAGAAGGATAATAAAAATCAGCGGCTTAGACTTGTGGAGGGAGGAATATGGCAGAAGTCGTTCTTGAGAATATCTGCAAGACCTACGGGAACAATTTTCACGCAATCGACCAGTTGAACCTGTCGGTCGAGGACGGCGAGTTTTTGATTCTCGTCGGGCCGTCCGGCTGTGGCAAATCCACCGCGTTGCGGATGATCGCGGGATTGGAGGACATCACCAGCGGCAGCCTTCGGATCGGCGGTACCGACGTCGTCGACATGCCGCCCAAGGACCGCGACATCGCGATGGTCTTCCAGAGCTACGCCCTCTACCCGCATATGACGGTGTTCGAAAACATCGCCTTTTCGATGCGGCTGGCAGGCAAGCCCAAGGCCGAACGCAAGAAGCGGGTCGACGAGATCGCCAAGACCCTCCAACTGACGTCTTTGCTGGACAGCAAACCCGCCAACCTTTCCGGCGGACAGCGTCAAAGGGTTGCCATGGGCCGCGCCATGGTGCGCGAGCCGGCCGCCTTTCTCATGGACGAACCCCTTTCCAATCTGGACGCGAAACTGCGCGTGCAAATGCGCGCCGAAATCACCCGCCTGCAAAAGCAGCTCGGCGTGACGACCATATATGTGACCCACGACCAGACCGAAGCGATGACGATGGGGGACAGGGTCGCCGTGCTGAAGGGCGGCGTGCTGCAGCAGGTCGACACACCCAAGAGGCTCTACGAATCGCCGGTGAACGCCTTCGTTGCCGGCTTTATCGGCTCTCCCTCGATGAACCTTTTCGAGGCGACGATGACGGGCGGCGAACTGATATCAGGTGCCTTTGCCATTCGGCTGCAGGATGCAGCTTTCGTGCGCAGGCCGGGTTTGAAGTCTTATGCGGGGCGCAAAATCGTGTTCGGGATACGACCGGAGGATCTCTATGACAGCAGCCTCGAATCCGGCCGCAAGTATCAGACGATACCGGCAAAGGTGACCTCGATCGAAGAACTCGGGTCGGAACATATCGTCCATCTCAACATCGGCGCGATCCGGGTGGACTCCGGCGACCCCGACGCGGTGCAGGATTTCGGCCTGACGTCGAATGCGGTGGCGAGATTCGAACCGGACAGCGCAGTCCGCTCCGGTTCGGAAATCCGGTTGGCCCTGGATGATACCAAGCTCCATTTCTTCGATCCCGAGACGCATCTGGCGATCTGAAGAATTGTGGCAGAGCCCGCAGGCGAGAGCGAGGCGCCTGCGAAAGTACGCGTAAGAAGACTTCTGAATGAAGCAGACGATCGGCCGCATTGTGCGGTCGATCCTAGAGAAGGAGGAGAAAAAAATGACGTTTCGGATAAAGCCCGCGATGCTGAAAATAGCCGCGGCAGCCTGGTTGCTTGGCGCAACCGCCGCCATGGCGGACACGACGCTGGAATTCACCCAATGGTGGGAGCCTGAGCTGCCCGCAGGCTCCTTGCGGAAAATCATGGACGATTTCGAGGCCGCGAATCCCGGCATCAAGGTGACGCTGGTCAGCGGTCCCTATGCGACCACGCGAGACCAGATCTCGGTTGGCGCTGCAACCGGAACGCTCAGCGACGTCGTCGGTCTCGACGGCGCCTGGGTGAACAATCTGAACGCGCAGGGTGCGCTGGCCGACATGAACCCGATGATGGAGGCGAGCAAGTTCGACAAAGCCCAAGTCGCGGATATCATCAAGGTGGACGGCAAGGCGGTGATGTTTCCCGTGGCTTCCTTCGTCTATCCTGTCTTCGTCAATCTGGACCTCGCCGCCCAGGCAGGCGTGACCAAGCTGCCGTCGACCCGTGCGGAGTTTCTCGAAGCCGCCAAGAAGATGACGCACGCCGACAAGAACCAGTATGGCTGGGTGCTGCCCCTGTCGCTGCAAACGCCATCCGGTGTCCAGAACGACATGATGTCGTGGGTTTGGGCTTCGGGTCAGTCGATGATGGCGGACGGCAAGCCCGCTCTCGAAGGCAAGCCCGTGGTGGACATGCTCACCTTCGTCAAATCGCTCAATGACGCCGGCACCATCTCGCCCGGCATCGCCACCAAGACCGAACAGGAAAAGGTCGAGGAATTCGTCAACGACCGGGTCGGGATGATGATCGACTCGCTCGCGCATGTGAACCTCATCCGCAAGCGCAATCCCAAGCTGAACTTCGACCTCATCCCGGTCCCGGTCGTCGAGGGCTATACAGGCAAGCGCGGCCTTCCCTATGCCTCCTGGGGCATCGGCATCTCTGCTGCCTCGAAACATCAGGAAGAGGCCTGGAAACTCGTCCAATATTTGATGAGTGAAAAGGTGAACGCCAAGCTCGTATCGCTTGCAAACGCCTTCCCGGGCAACGTCAACGCCAAGCCCGATTTCGTGACCTCGGACAAGGCTTTCGGCAAAGCTTTTGAAATCTTCAAGACCGGCTATCTCGCCAATGAGTTCACGGGCCTGCCGGTGGCTGAAGACCTGATGACCCAGTTCGACGTGCAAGCCCAGAAGATGCTCGCCGGCGAGCAGTCTCCGGAACAAGCCGCCGCCGCCGCTCAGAAGGGCTGGATGGCGAAATTCTGATCGGCCTGTTCTCGTTTCTTCGACCGGGTGGCCTGACTTCGGGCAGGCCACCCGGCAACAACGGATCGGCAATTTGAGATGGACCTGTTTTTGAAGCTCACCTTCTCTTGAAGGCGTATCCCAAGGTTGGCACATGACCCGGCAAAAGCGCTCCCACCACAAGCTGAAACGAGCGGTCGCACCCTACCTCTATCTGTCGCCCTCGCTGCTCATAATCGGGCTTCTGATGCTGCTGCCGATGGTGACGGTGATTGCCTACTCGTTCCAGAACAGCGCGGTGCTGCGTCGCGACCCATCCTTTGCCGGACTGAAACACTACCAGGCGATCTTCGACGATCCCGTGTTCTGGGCATCGCTGTGGCACACGCTCTACTTCACATGCATGAGTGTCATTTTCCACATGACCATCGGCATGGCCTTCGCGCTCATGCTGAATAGCGACCGCATCAATCCGACGCTGCGCAATATTCTGCGCGTGCTCTACATCCTGCCCTGGCTGTTCACCGCGGTGATTATCGCCGTGATCTGGCGCCTGCTGCTCGAGCCGAACGGTGTCGTCAACAGCATTCTCATGCAATTGGGCATCATCGGCTCCAAGGTTGAATGGTTTTCCTCGCCTGCGACCGCGCTGCACGCTGTCACCTTCGCCAATATCTGGGCGGGCTATCCGCTCTTCATGGTCAGCCTGCTCGCGGGTTTGCAGGGCATTCCCAAGGATTTCTACGAGGCCGCCGATATCGACGGGGCGAAGGCCTACCAGAAGCTTATCTTCATCACCATCCCGCAGCTGATGCCGATCATCATCAGCATCTCGCTGCTCGACTTCATCTGGACCATGCAGGTCTTCCCGTTGATCTGGATAACGACGGGCGGTGGCCCGATCTACTCGACCGAGGTCCTCAGCACCTACACCTACAAGCTGGCGTTTTCGAGCTACAACCTGTCGCAGGCTTCGGCGAGCGCCGTGGTCATCTTGTTGATCTCTCTCGGCCTGACGCTGTTCTACATTCGCTATCAAAAGGCTCGGTAGTCACCATGAGGAAAAGGCATACGCCGAAAGACAGGCTGATCACCGTCGCGCTCCATGTAGCGCTTGCAGCTGGACTGTTCTTCGCGGCATTCCCGATCTACTGGATGCTGAGCAGTTCGTTCAAATCGAACACCGAAATCTTTGCCCTGCCACCAACCATCCTGCCAAAGGCCTTCACGCTGGAAGCGTACGCAGCCATCCTTGGCGACCCGGTAAAGCTGCGCTTCTTCTTCAACAGCTATTTCGTGGCGGGATCGGTTACCGTGCTGACGGTGCTGATCGCCTTGCTGGCGGCCTACGGGTTCAGCCGCTTCAACTTCCGCGGCAAGGGCAGCCTCAACACACTCATCATCAGCACACAGACGATTCCGCCGATCACACTTTTGATCCCCTTCTTCGGGCTTGTCGTCTCATACGGTATCTTCGATACCTACGTCGCGCTGATCCTGACTTACCTGGTGTTTACACTGCCGTACGCGATCCTGCTGATGACGGGATATCTGAACACCTTGCCCCGCGATCTCGATGAAGCCGTGGCTGTCGATGGCGGCACCAGTTGGACAGCGCTTTGGCGGGTGGTCGTCCCGATTTCACTGCCTGGTATCGTGGCGACGTCGGTCTACACCTTCCTGTTGTGCTGGAACGAATTTCTCTTTGCGCTGACGCTGACGAAGTCAACGTCCATGCGCACCGTCCCGATCGGCATCCAGCTGTTGATGGGGCAGCACGCCTTCGAATGGAACCAGATGATGGCGATGAGCGTGCTCGGCTCGCTACCGCTCTTGATCATCTACCTCGTTGCCCAGAGGTACTTCCTCGCCGGCATGACCGCCGGCTCGGTCAAGTAGCATGTCCATCCCAGGGCGACGCAGAGTGGCATCAAGCAATAAGCGGTATCAAGGATTGAAAGGATGAACGTGAAAGACCTCAAAGTCGGCTGCCAGACCTTCACCTGGGAAATGCTGGGAGACCGCTTTACCGGCGGCCCCGACGATCTGTTGAAGGCCATCGCCGATGGCGGCTATTCCGGCATCGAGATCACCGACACCATGATCGGCCGCTACGCCGACCGGCCGTCGGAATTCGCCGCCGCGCTGAAGTCGTCCGGCCTGACGCTCGTTTCCTTCGCGTTCGGCTCGGACAGCGGTTTTACGCTCAAGGAGGAGATCGGCGCCGACCTTGAGGCGGCGAAGCGCTGGATCGATTTCGCTTCCGCCTTTCCCGGCGCGCTTGTCTCGATGGGGTCGGCAACCGTGGTGTCCGACGGGCCGCGCGACGACAAGTTCGCCATCGCCGCCGAGGTCTACAACAAGGCCGGTGAGCTCGGCCGCAAGGCCGGTGTCCAGGTGGCGGTGCATCCGAGCTCGCACCACAACACGCTGCTGTTCGACCGCGCCGACTATGACAGGATCTTTGCCTTGCTCGACCCCGGTCTGGTCGGCTGGGTGCCGGATACCGGCCACATCTTGCGCGGCCACAAGGACATGGCCGACACGCTGCGCACCTATCGCGACCGCATCCGCTACATCCATTTGAAGGACGTCGATGCCAACGGCACCTGGGCGATGCTCGGCCAAGGCGTCTGCGACACACCAGCGGTCATCGAGATCGCAAACACCGCACCGCACTTCAACGGCTGGCTGGTGCTGGAAGAGGAATCCGACACGGCCGCCGCCGATCCCGCCGGCGCGGTCAAGACCAACCGCCAGACAATGCGCAACTACGGCGCCTGAAGAACGAGACGATGATCAAGAAACAAGACAGACGCCTCAGGATCGGCGTGCTCGGCTGCGGACCCATCGCGCAGTTCGCGCATCTGCAATCCTGCACGAAGGCCGCCAATGCCGACCTCTACGCCATCTGCGACGCGGCGCCCGATTTGCTCGCCCGCATGGGCGCCACCTATGAACCGCAAAAGATGTATGCCGACTACGACGCCATGCTCGCCGATCCCGAATTGGAAGCCGTGATCGTCGCCACCTCGGATGCCTATCACGTGCCGATGTCGATCAAGGCGCTCGACGCCGGCAAGCATGTTCTCTGCGAAAAGCCGATCGGCACCTCTGTCGAGGAGGGCGAGGCGTTGGCCGCGGCGGTGAAGCGTTCGGGCAAGGTGCTGCAGGTGGGTCACATGAAGCGTTTCGACCCGGCGCTGGAGGCGGCCCGCGACTTCGTCCGCGACGAGATGGGCGAGGTGCTGGCACTCAAGGCCTGGTACTGCGATTCCACCCACCGCTACACCAACACCGATGCCATCCAGCCGCTGCCCGTCACCAGCAAGCTGGCGAGGAAACCAGGCGGCAATCCGAAGGCTGATCTCAGGCAATATTTCATGCTGGCGCACGGCTCGCACCTCGTCGACACCGCCCGTTTCCTGTGCGGAGACATCACAGCGGTCCGCGCGCGCCTCAACGAACGCTTCGGCGCCTATTGCTGGTTCGTCGAAACCGAGTTCGCCAGCGGCGCTCTCGGTCATCTCGATCTAACCGTCGCCGTGCGCATGGACTGGCACGAAGGGTTCCAGCTCTATGGCGAAAACGGTTCCGTCATGGCGAAAACCTTCAACCCCTGGTACTTCCGCGCCAGCGAAGTCGACATCTTCCACGAGAAGGACGCGACCTCGCGCAAACCGCTCGGCGCCGACGGCCATTTCTTCCGCCGCCAGTTGGAAGGCCTTGCCGACACGGTGCTGAACGGCACGCCGATGCGCGGGGCCAATGTCGAAGACGGAATCGCCTCGATCCGCGCCATGGTCGCCATTGCCCGTTCGGTCGAGACTGGTGAGCGTGTCGAACTCGCCTCGGTTTCGGGTGCGGTCTGATGCGTCTCGGCATCTTCGCCAAGACTTTTTCGGGCACCGAGCCGGCCGCCGTGCTGACGGCCGTGCGGCAGGCGGGCTATGAGACGACCCAGTTCAATCTCGCTTGCGCCGGCCTGCCGTCGATGCCGGATGCCGCTCCGGCGGATGCGGTCGCGGCGATCCGCGCTGCCGTGCGATCGTCCGGTGTTTCGCTCGCCGCTCTGTCGGGCACCTACAACATGGCGCATCCCGACAAGGCCGTGCGCGATGACGGTCTTCGCCGTCTCGCCGTCGTCGTCAAGACGGCGGCAGCTCTCGGTATTCCGCTGGTCACGCTCTGCACCGGTTCGCGCAATGCCGCAGACCAATGGGCATTTCATCCCGACAATGCCACACCGGCTGCCTGGTCCGACATGGCCGTCGAGATGGAGAAGGCGCTGGCGCTGGCCGAGGAGGCCGGCGTCGATCTCGGTATCGAGCCCGAACAAGCCAATATCGTCACCTCGGCAAGCGACGCGACACGCCTGATCGCCGACATGGGCTCGAAGCGACTGAAGATCGTGCTCGATCCGGCGAACCTGTTCGAACACGCGACGCCGGACGAGGCACGCGCCGTTGTCGCCGCCGCGATCGGTGAAGCCGCCGGCCACATTGCCATGGCGCACGCCAAGGATCGTCACGGTGACGGCCGCTTCGCCACATCAGGGCAAGGCATCGTCGATTTCCCGGATTTCGTCGCACGGCTGAAGGCCGTGAGTTTCGACGGCGCGCTCGTCACCCACGGGCTGTCCGCCGATGAGGCTCCGGGCGTTGCCGCCTTCCTGCGAGGGCTGCTCCGATGAGTGCGGCGCCAACGATCCTGCTGCGCGATGATGCCGCCCTTCGTGTCTTCGACACGGGGCGGGGCAGGCTTCCCGTCGTCTTCCAGCATGGTCTCGGCGGCGATGCCGCCCAGGTGGCGCAGAATTTTCCCGATGGCCCGTCGCGCCGCCGGCTGACCGTCGAATGCCGCGCGCAGGGCGGAGCCAGTGCCGGCAGCAAGCGTCCGTTCTCGATCGCGATGTTCGCCGATGACGTGCTGGCCGCCGCCGATGCGGCGGGCCTCGACCGCTTCGTCGCCGGCGGCATTTCGATGGGCGCGGCGATCGCGCTGCACCTCGCTTCTCGCCACTCGGACCGTGTGCTTGGCTTGGTGCTTGTGCGTCCCGCCTGGGCCTTCGACGCGGCGCCGCAAAACATGCACCCTTACGTTGAAGTGGCCGAACTCATCCGCCGGCTTCCGCTGGCTGAAGCCCGCGACGCCTTCGCGTCCTCCGCGACATCGGCCCGCTTTCGCACAGAGGCGCCGGACAATCTCGCCTCGCTGCTCGGCTTCTTCGCGCGTGAAAACGCGATCGTCTTCGCCGAGGTGATGCAGGCGATCGCGGTCGACGGACCCGGCGTGACGCAGGCCGAAGCCGCTGGTCTCGCAATTCCCACACTGGTCATCGGCAGCGGCATCGATCTCGTCCATCCCCTGGCGACCGCCCGCGAGCTTGCCGAGACCATCCCCAACGCGGCCTTCGCCGAGGTGACACCGAAAGCTACCGACAAGGATCGCCATTTCGCCGAAATCCGTGCCGCCATCGGCGGCTTTCTCGACAGAAACTTCAACAACCAGGACCCATCATGACTTCCAAAACCCTGTCAGGCGCCGCGGCCATCGCCGCATTGCCGCGCGATCGTCTGATCGCCGAATTCTCGCTCTGGTCGGCCAATCTCGCCAATTTCGAGAGCGACCTGAAACGGATCGAACCTCATGTCGATCTGCATCACATCGATGTCGCGGACGGCCATTTCGCGCCGTCCTTCCTGTTCTTCCCCGATCTCGTTGCCCGCATCGCCGGGCTGACGACCAAACCCATCCACGTCCATCTGATGGTCGATGCGGGAATCGTCGAAGCGCAGACGCGCCAGTTCATCGAGGCCGGCGCCGACATGATCAGCGTCCATGCCGAAAACGGCGAAGCGGGATTGCGCGCGGTGCGGCTGGCTCGCGAACTCGGCGCCGAAGCCGGCGTTGTGTTGAGGCTGGAGACGCCGGTCGAGACGGTGACGCCTTTCGTCTCCGAGGTCGCCTTCGTCACGCTTCTTGGCACCGCGATCGGCGTCAAGGGCCAGAGCCTGTCGAAGAAAGCCTGCGATAGGTTGGGTGCCGCCCGTACCATCCTGAGAAAGGCCGGCCGCGAGGCCGCCGTGGTTCTTGCCGCCGACGGCGGCATCCGCCACGAGACGGTGCCGCTGCTGCGTGCCGCCGGCGCCGAAACCGTGGTTCTGGGGTCGCTCGCCTTTGGCGACAAGGATCTCGCCGGCCGCATCGGCTGGCTGCATGGGCTGAAGGTCGCGGCATGACCACTGAAGCCGCCCTCGCGATCGATCTTGGCGGCACCGAGCTTCGTGCCGCCCTGGTCGACCGTGACGGCAAGATACTGGCCTTCGCCGCGGTGCCGACACAGGCGCAGGCCGGACCCGACGTGGTGATCGGCCAGATCGAGGCGCTGGCCGCGACTGTTCATGCCGAGGCGCCGGGGCTCGCCATTGTCGGCGTCGGCGTCGGCGCGCCGGGACCGCTCGATCCGCTGGCCGGCATCGCTGTCGGGCCGCCGACACTTGCCGGCTGGCAGGATGTGCCGCTGGCCGATATCCTCGAGCGGCGGCTCGGCCTGCCGGTGCGGTTGGAGAACGACGCCAACGCGGCGGCACTTGGCGAATGGCGCTTCGGTGCCGGCCATGGCGCTCGCTCGCTGGTCTTCGTCACGGTCTCCACCGGCATTGGTGGCGGCGTCGTTGCCGACGGACGCATCCTGCATGGCCGCCGTGGGTTGGCCGCCGAGATCGGCCATATGACCATTACCAATGAGGGCGAGCGCTGTGTCTGCGGTGTCGTCGGCTGCTTCGAGGCCATCGCCTCGGGCACGGCACTTGGCCGCCGCGCCAACGCCGCGACGTCAGCCTTTGACGGCTCGACGCTGCGTCGTCTCTCGGCCAACGGCGAGGTCACCGGCCGCCACGTGGTCGAGGCGGCGCGGCTGCAAGATGGCCTCGCTGCCGCCCTGCTTGAGGAGGAGGCGCGCTGGCTGGGTGTCGGTTTCACCAATCTCCTGCATCTCTATTCGCCCGACGTGCTGGTCGTCGGCGGCGGCATCGCCAATGGCCTCGACCTGATGCATCCGGTCATCGAGGCGACCATCCGGCAGCGTGCCATGCGCGCCTATCGCGACGTGCCGGTCGTGCAGGCGCAACTCGGCCGCCATGCCGGCCTAGTCGGCGCCGCCAGCCTTGTCCTGTTCGACGATGGCAGCCTGGCGGCCCGCATGCCGGTCGGTCCAAGCACGTTCCCGGAAGCGCGAAGGGATTTCAGTGGCTGACACGTCGAGGTAAAAAAGTGGCCGGAGGCAGCGATGCCTGCGGCCATTTGCATTGCTATGCGATCGCGCGGATTACTCGGCGGGAACGACATCCGCCGGCAGGCTGTCGTCGGCCGTTCCGGCCAGCGCCCTGGCGAGCTTTGCCTCGTCGAGTTCGCCTTCCCAGCGGGCGACAACCAGCGTGGCGACCGCGTTGCCGACGAAGTTGGTCAGCGCCCGGCACTCCGACATGAAGCGGTCGACACCGAGGATCAGCGCCATGCCGGCGACCGGCACCGAGGGCACGACCGAGAGCGTCGCGGCCAGCGTGATGAAGCCGGCCCCGGTGATGCCGGCAGCACCCTTGGACGAGAGCATCGCCACCAGCAGCAGCAGGATCTGGTCGCCGATCGACAGATGGATGTTCGTCGCCTGGGCGATGAACAGCGCCGCCAGTGTCATGTAGATGTTGGTGCCGTCGAGGTTGAAGGAATAGCCGGTCGGGATGACCAGGCCGACCACCGAGCGCTTGGCGCCGGCCTTTTCCATCTTTTCCATCAGCGAGGGCAGGGCGGCTTCCGACGAGGAGGTGCCCAGCACCAAAAGCAGCTCTTCCTTGATGTAGCGCAGCAGCGACAGGATGGAGAAGCCGTTGTAGCGGCAGACCGCACCCAGCACGACGAACACGAACAGCAGCGACGTGGCGTAGAAAGTGCCGACCAGCATGGCGAGGTTGATGACCGAGCCGATGCCGTATTTGCCGATGGTGAAGGCCATGGCGCCGAAAGCGCCGATGGGGGCGGCCTTCATCAGCACGCTGACCAGCTTGAACATCGGCGCCATCAGCGCCTGCAGGAAGTTGAGCACCGGTGCGCCCCTGTCGCCGACCAGCGCCAGCGCGATGCCGAACAGCACCGAGAAGAACAGCACCTGCAAGATGTCGCCATCGGCGAAGGCGCCGACGATCGTGCCGGGGATGATGTTCATCAGGAAGCCGGTGACCGACTGGTCATGCGCCTTGGCGGCATAGGTGTTGACGGTCGAGGCATCGAGCGTCGCCGGGTCGATGTTGAAGCCGGCGCCCGGCTGCACGACATTGGCGACGATGAGGCCGATGATCAGGGCCAATGTCGAAAAGGTGAGGAAGTAGAGCATCGCCTTGCCGGCGACGCGGCCGACCTTCTGCAGGTCGCTCATGCCGGCAATGCCGGTCGCGACCGTCAGGAAGATGACCGGGGCGATGATCATCTTGACCAGCTTGATGAAGGCGTCGCCGAGCGGCTTCATGCTCTCGCCGACAGACGGATAGTAATGGCCGAGCAGGATGCCGACGGTGATCGCCACCAGCACCTGCACGTAGAGTTGGGCATAAAGGGGCTTGCGTTGCGCGGCGGGCGCGCCTGATTGGTCTGCGATGTGCATCGATCTCTCCCTGGCCGGATGGACGGAACCCGCCCTGCGTGACTTCTCCCATCGCGGCGTTCCGGTCGCCCGCCGCTGGAAGGAGTTTTGCAAGCGCTGTGCCAGATCGGGGAAAGCCCGGAATCCCGGGATGCCGGGCATTCTTCAGCGGCCTTTGGTGGAGGTTTGTGCGGATTTCCGCACGCGGAAAGTTTGCTTGGGCGGAATTTCGCATTAGAGTGACCGCTAAGCCGCTAGCAAAGGGAGAGGGCAGACGTCGCAGGCAGGCACCAATAGTGGCCCCACCGGGTTTGCCGGTCGCGACTTGTTGCGTGAGGCGGTGGCCCGGCTGCGCGATGGCCGCTGGCTTGTCGTCGTCGTCGGCCTGGCTATCCTGGCCGGCGCGATCGCCATCGCGGGACGCATAGCCACCGGCCAGGCGACCAATGACCTGCGCGACACAGCGCTTGCCGCTTTGCCGCTGGCGGCGGGAACGCTGACCGGCGAGATCGAAAAACAGCGCCTGGTTCCCTTGGTGCTGGCCCGCGACGATGCCGTGCGCGGGGCGCTGCGCCGCGCCGGAAAGATGCGGGAAGCGGCCCTCAACGACAAGCTCAAGGCGATTGCCGGCGATGCCTCGGCGTCCGCCATCTATGTCATCGATACGGCGGGCATCGCAATATCGGCCAGCAATGCCGGCGAGCCGACAAGCTTTGTCGGCATCGACTATAATTTTCGTCACTATTTCAACGAGGCGATGGCGAAGGGTTCTGCCAGCCAGTACGGCCTCGGCACGATCAGCGGCCGGCCGGGTCTCTATCTTTCGAGCCGCGTCGACGATAACGGCAAGCCGCTGGGCGTCGCGGTGCTGAAGGTCGAGCTCGACGGTGTCGAAGCCAATTGGCGCTCCAGCGGCTTCCTCGTTTTCGTCACCGACGAACGCGGTGTCGTGCTGGCTACCAGTGAGCCCGAATGGCGGTTTCATGCGCTGGCGCCGCTCTCCGCCCAAGACGCCGCCGCTGCCCATGAACAGCTGCAATTGACGGACGCCGCGTTTGAGCCGCTGCCGATACGGCGCGGCGCCGGCGACGGTCTGGCGACGATCGACAGCTCGGGCAAGCGGCGCCAGTTCGTCGAAGTGGTGCAGGACCTGCCAGGTGCGGTCCCTGGGTGGCGCCTCTGGCTGCTGACGCCGGCGGACGTCGCTCTGTCGTCCGCCGCCAATACGGCGCGGTTGACGACACTGCTCGGACTGCTGCTGACGGGCCTGCTTGCCTATGTGCTGACGAGGCGCCGCCGCACACGCCGGCTGCGTGAGGAAGCGCTGGCGCGCATGAACGCCGAGCTCGAAAGCCGGGTATCGACGCGAACGGCGGAACTGACGCGCTCCAACACAGCGCTTGCCGGCGAAATCGCCGAGCGCGAGAGCGCCGAGGCCAAGGTGCGCCGGCTGCGCGACGACCTCGCCCAGGCCAACCGGCTTTCCATCCTTGGCCAGATCGCCGCCGGCGTGGCGCATGAGATCAACCAGCCGGTCGCCGCCATCCGCACCTATGCCGAAAATGCCGGACGCTTCCTCGAAACCGGCAAGACCGAACCGGCGAGCGGCAATCTGACCTCGATCGTCTCGATGACCGAACGCATCGGCGCGATCACCAATACGCTGCGCACCTTCGCCCGCCGGCCCGGCACTGCGGCCTCGCCCTTGCCGGTGCGCGAGGCGATCGACGGCGCCCTGTCGCTGCTCTCCGGTCGCATCCGCGATTCCGGCGTCACCATCGTCAAGCCGCGCGGCAGCGCCTCGCCGATGGTCATGGCGAGCCGCATCCGGCTGGAGCAGATCCTCGTCAACCTGCTGCAGAACGCACTCGACGCCATGAAGGATCAGCCCGATCCCCGCATCGAGATCGAGCTTGCGGAGCGCGACGACCGGGTGCTGATTTCGGTGCGCGACAACGGCCCCGGTCTTGGCCCGGAAGCAGCCGGCAATCTGTTCATGCCGTTCCAGACCACCAAGGAGAAGGGGCTCGGCCTCGGGCTGGTGATCTCGCAGGAGATCGCCCAGGAATTGGGCGGCACCTTGCAGCTCGATCCCGACAGCGCCGGCGGCGCGTCCTTCACCATCGATTTGAGGCGAATTGAATGACGCAGGGATCAGGGCTTGTGGCGCTCGTCGACGACGATGCCGACCTGCTGCATGCCACCACGCAATTGCTCGAACTTGCCGGGTTCACGGTGGTCGCGCGCGATGCTGCCGAAGCCGCGCTTGCCGTCGTCGACAGGGACTTTGATGGCGTGGTCGTCAGCGACATCCGCATGCCGGGCATGAACGGCCTGCAGCTATTTGATCGCATCAAGGCGATCGACCCGGACATACCGGTGATCCTGGTCACCGGGCATGGCGATGTCGATCTTGCGGTGGCGGCACTGAAGGACGGCGTCTACGATTTCATTCCAAAACCCTATGCTGGCGATCGCCTTGTCGAGGCGCTGAAACGGGCGAGCGAGAAGCGACGGCTGGTGATGGAAAACCGGCGGCTGCGCGAAGCCGCCGCTCTGGCCGCCGACGGTCTGCCATTGATCGGCGAAGCGCCCGCCATAAGGCGGCTGCGCGAAACCTTGCGCCAGATCGCCGACATGGATGTCGACGTGCTGGTGGAAGGCGAGACCGGAACCGGCAAGGAAGTGGTGGCGGACCTCTTGCACCGATGGGGTCGGCGCCGTGCCAAACCCTTTGTAGCGCTGAATTGCGGTGCCTTGCCGGAGACCGTCATCGAAAGCGAGCTGTTCGGCCACGAGGTGGGCGCCTTCACCGGTGCGCAGCGGCGGCGGATCGGCCGCGTCGAACATTCCAGCGGCGGCACGCTGTTCCTCGACGAAATCGAATCCATGCCGCCGGCCCTGCAGGTCAAGCTGTTGCGCGTGCTGGAGACGCGCAGCCTCACCCCGCTCGGCTCGAACGAGATCCGGCGTATCGATCTCAGGGTCGTGGCAGCGACGAAAGTCGATCTCGGCCGGCCGGACCAGCGCGGCGATTTTCGCGAGGATCTCTATTTCCGCCTCAACGTGGTGACGCTGCGCATCCCGCCTTTGCGTGAGCGGCGCGGCGACATCCCGATGCTGTTCGGTCATTTCCTCGGCAAGGCGGCGGAACGGTTTGGCCGGCCGGTCGCCAAGGTGAACGCAGCGGTCAGCGACCATCTCCAGGCACATGCCTGGCCGGGCAATGTGCGTGAGCTCGCGCATTTCGCCGATCGCGTCGCGCTTGGCCTTGGCCCTGAGGACGAGACGAGGGCAGTTCCCTCGCAATCATCGGACCCGGCAGGCGCTTCGCTGCCCGAAAGGGTTGGCCACTACGAGGCGCAGCTCATCCGCGACGCGTTGCGTGACCATGGCGGCGATGTGCGCGGCGCCATCGACGCGCTCGGCGTGCCGCGCAAGACGTTTTACGACAAGCTCAAGCGCTACGGCATTGCCGCGTCCGAATTCCGCAGTGGCGGCGATCCGCACCCAGTTCGAGAGCAGACATAGATTGCGCGGGCTTCACGCTTCATAACCCGTCATCCCATCCAGCCGAGCATTCCGGAAAGAGCCATGAACACCACACTCGAAACGACGGCAAACCCCTTGCCGGAAGACCTCACCTTTCTGAGCGAACGGCTGACGGCATTCAACGATGGCGACGTCGGCGCATCCGAACGAAAGGCCCTGGCCGTGTTCGTGCGCGACGACGACGGCGCCGTCGTTGCCGGCATTTCGGGTTACACCGCCTGGGGCTGGCTCTACGTGCAGTGGCTGTGGGTCGATGAAAGGCTGCGCGGCCAGCACATGGCAGGCCAGATGCTGGACGCGGCCGAGCAAGAAGCCGTGGCGCGCGGCTGCCACGGCGCGTTGATCGACACCTTCAATCCGAACGCCGAAAAGGTCTACCAGCGCCAGGGCTATCAGCCCTTCGGCACGCTGGCCGATTTTCCAGTCGGCCGCAGCCGCATCTTCCTGCAGAAGAAACTGGCTTAGCCTGCGAGTTTTCCGCCGCGCATCGGCTGCGGCGCGCCAGTGGTGCTTGGAAAACTGATGGGCAGGCCGCGCAGCACGCGCACCGCCAGGAAGGCAAAACACTCCGCCTCCACCGCGTCGCCGCTCCAGCCGAGGCTTTCGGCCTGCACTACCTCGACGCCAGCGCGGCTGGCCAGCATGGCCATCATCGTCGGGTTGTGGCGGCCGCCGCCGCTGACCACAAGCTTCTTCGGCCGGCTTGGCAAAAGGTCGAGCGCCTTGCTGACGGCGCCGGCGGTGAAGGCGGTGAGCAGGGCCGCACCATCCTCGGTGTTAAGGCCATCGGCCATGGCGGCGCCGAAGTCGAACCGGTCCAGCGATTTGGGGTAGGGCTTGCTGAGATAGGGATGCTGCAGCAGCTTGGCGAGCCTTGCCTCGTCGACCGTTCCGGCACGGCCAAGCGCGCCGTCGCGGTCCATTTCGCCGAGCCCCTTCGATTTGATGAAATCGTTGAGCGGCGCGTTGGCGGGGCCAGTGTCGAAGGCGACGACATTGTCGGCGCCATCCCACCAGGTGATGTTGGCGACGCCGCCGAGATTGAGCACGGCCACCTCGCCGCTGGCGCCGGCGCTGCGCATCAGCGCGGTGTGATAGGCGGCGGCCAGGGGTGCGCCTTGCCCGCCGGCGCGCATGTCGGCCGAGCGGAAATCATAGGCGACCTTGGTGCCCAATAGGGAGTGCATCAGCTCGCCATCGCCGAGCTGGCGCGTCTGGCCGAGCCGTCCGACCTGCGGCGCGCGGTGCAGCACGGTCTGGCCATGAAAGCCGACGACGCAGATGTCGGCCATCGTCATGCCGTAGCCCTCGACCAATTCCTTCACAGCCGCCGACTGGGCGCGCGTCAGCGCTTCCTCGGCCTTGCGGAAGATCGCCGGTTCCGGCCCGACAAAATTCCAGGCTCTGGCCGCCGTCAGCGTCTCTTCCAGCAGCGCCCGGATCGATTGGGGATAGGGCATCAGCCGGTAGGTGCCGAAATCGTCGATGCGCTCGCCATCGGTCTTGATCAGCGCGACGTCGATATTGCCGTCAAGCACGGTGCCGGTCATCAGGCCGACGGCCCAGATTGGTTCCATGTTCGCTTTCCTTAGTCGCTGTTGATGAGATCGCCGACCGCTTGCCGCAGCGAAACGATTCCGCTGTCGAAATGACGTGTCGGATGGATCCGGTTGGTGAGCAAGGTCCATGCCCTGCCGCTATCGAAGTCGATCCACAGTCCGGTGCCGGTAAAGCCGGTGTGGCCGATGGTTCCCGGGCTGCACAAGGACCCGCCTGACCAGCCGTCATAAGGGCGCTCCCAGCCATGGGTGCGGGTAGCGGACAAGGGCGTGCGCATCAGCGCGATCGAGCGTTCGGTGGCAACTGTCCCGTCCAGCAGCCCTTGCGCGAAATCCAGCACCGAAGCGGCTGTGCCGAACAGCCCGGCATGACCGGCGCCTTGCAGCGCCGAGCAATTGTCGTCATGCACCTCGCCGGACAGCACGCGATGGCGCCAGGTGCAGTCCTCGGTCGCCGCGGCGGTATCCGGCTCTGTTGACCAGGCAAAGCCCGGGCCGGGATCCATGTGGCGGATCGTCTTGCCCGACAGCCGCTCGAGGGCAAAGCCGAGCAGGATGAAGTTGATGTCGGAATAGACGGGGTCCCGAGCCCGCCATTCGCGCTGCAGGATGAAGGCGCGCAACAGCTCCTGGTCCCGCCCATAAGTGTAGATCGGTTCGACGGCCGGAAACGGCGTCTGGTGGCCGAGGCATTGGCGGAAGGTCACCTTCCGCTCCCAAGCCTGGGCATCATATTGGCGCAGGTCCGGCAGCGCCGAGATCAGCGGTGCGTCGAGATCGATGACGCCGTCTTGCGCCAGCGCCAGGATGCATGGCGTGGTGAAGATGATTTTGGTCAGGGACGCCAGGTCGAACCAGGTTTCCACGGTCATCGGCCGCTGCTTCGGCGCGAGTTGTGCCGAGCCGATTGCCCTGGTGATGCGGTGGCCATTTTTGTCGACAATGCCGAGCACGCCGCCGGGAATGCGCTTGGTGGCCACTGCAGCTTCCAGTGGAGCGAACGCGTGGTCGAAGAGGGAGGCGAGGGGGCTCAAGGGGAGCCTCCTCTTGAGACGCCGCGATCCTTCGCGCCCCCCTCTGTCCTGCCGGACATCTCCCCCACGAGGGGGGAGATTGGATGTCGGCACTGCTTTCGCCAACCTTCTGCGTTGGAAGGTGGGTGGAAGGTCAAAACTGCCGATCTCCCCCCATGTGGGGGAGATGTCCGGCAGGACAGAGGGGGGCGCTGTCCCGCCAAGTCTGGAAGTGTTTGGAGCATCACCCTTCCACCCTCGCCATGTGATCCCCGTCAAACTGCTCCCAGCGCGCCGCCGCCGGCTCGAACCCCTGCGGGCGCACAAGCGAGGGCACTTGCCGTGTGTCGAGCTCGAAATGCTCGCGCCGCCGGTCGATGGTCGGAACGGCGGCGATCAGCTTCTTGGTATAGGAATGCTTCGGCTTCGACAGCACCGAAGCCGCGTCGCCGATCTCGACGATCTGGCCGGCATAGATGACGGCGATGCGATGCGCGATCCGCTCGACCACTGCCATGTCGTGCGAGATGAACAGATAGGCCAGCCCAAAGTCGCGCTGCAGATCGACCAGCAATTCCAGCACCTTGGCCTGCACCGAAACGTCGAGCGCCGACACCGCCTCATCGAGAACGACCACGGACGGGTTGAGCATCAGCGCGCGTGCGATGCACAGCCTTTGCCGCTGGCCGCCGGAAAACTCGTGGGGATAGCGCTGCAAACTATTCGCAGGCAGGCCGACGCGTTCCAGCAGGCTCGCCATCCTGGCCCGCGTTCCGGCATCCACGCGGCCACCGGTGGCGATCACCGGCTCCGCCAGGATGCTTTCGATGCTCAGCCTCGGATTGAGCGAGGCATAGGGGTTCTGGAACACCATCTGCACCGGTTTGGCGCTTTGCTCGGTTGAGGCCTTTCGGGCGCCGACCGAGAAGCTGCCACGCGTCGAGCGCACCAGGCCGAGCACCGCCTTTGCGGTTGTCGATTTGCCCGAGCCGCTCTCGCCGACGATGGCCAAAGTCTCGCCCGGCATCAGGTCGAAGTCGATGCCGTCGACGGCATGCACCGCGCCGGTGGCGCGGCTGAAGAGATTGCTCTTGAGAGGAAACCGCACGACGAGGCCATCGACCTTCAAGGCCGGTTCCTTGCTTGCGCCCTTGTCGCGTTGTCCGTCCGCGCGCGTCGCCCTTCCGTTGGCGAAATGCGGCACGTCCTGCAGCAGATGCTGCGTGTAGGGATGCTGCGGCCTGTCGAGGATCTGGTTCAGCTCGCCTTGCTCGACGGCCTGCCCGTTTTGCATCACCATCACCTTGTCGGCGATGCCGGCAACCAGGCCGATATCATGGGTGATGAAGATCATCGACATGCCGGTCTCGCGCTTCAACTCGGCCAGCAGTGCCATGATCTGCGCCTGCACGGTGACGTCGAGCGCCGTCGTCGGCTCGTCGGCGATCAGCAGGCGCGGATTGCAGGCGAGCGCAATGGCGATCATCACCCGTTGCAGCATGCCGCCGGACAGCTGGTTGGGCGTGTATTTCAGCCGCCGCGCGGCATCGGGGATGCGCACGCGGTCGAGCGCATCCTTGGCTGCCGCCGTAGCTTGTCGGCCGGTGAGGCCACGGTGCAGCCGAAACGATTCCTCGATCTGCGTGCCGATGGTCAGCACCGGATTGAGCGAAGTCATCGGCTCCTGGAAGATCATGCCGATCTCGGCGCCGCGAATGCCGGTCAGCTGCGGCTCGGTGGCGCTCATCAGGTCGAAGAGGCTGCCATCGGCCCGCTTCAGCTTCATCGCGCCGCCGGTGATGCGGCCACCACCAAAATCGATAAGACGGTTGATCGACAGTGCGGTGACGGATTTGCCGGAGCCGCTTTCACCGACAATGGCCAGCGTTTCGCCATCCGCCAGATCGAAGCTGACGCCACGCACCACCTCATTGGCTTGAGGATTGCGGCCGAAGCCGACGCGAAGATCCGAAACGGACAGCAGCGGCGTCATGCCGGCGCCCTCCGCATCCTCGGGTCAAGGATGTCGCGCAAGGCGTCACCCAGCAGGTTGAAGCCGAGGATGCTGATCATGATCGCCAGGCCCGGGAAGATCATCAGCCAGGGCGCTGTCTCCATCAAATTGCGGCTGTCGCTCAGCATCAGACCAAGTGATGCGGCGGGCGGCTGTGTGCCGAGGCCGAGAAAGCTCAGGCCGGCTTCCGTCAGCAGCGCCCAGGCCAGCGCCAGCGTCACCTGAACGGTCAGCGGCGCCACCAGGTTGAGCAGCAAATGCCGGGTGACGATGTAGAACGAACTGCTGCCAAAGGTGCGCGCGGCGTCGACGAATTCACGTGCCTTGAGCGAAAGGGCAGGGCCGCGCACCACGCGCGTGAAGATCGGGGTGTAGACGATGCCGATGGCAACGACGCTGGTCCAGGTGCCCGGTCCGGCAACGGTGACGATGAGCAGCGCCAGAAGGATGGCGGGGAAGGCCAGCAGCACATCCATGATCCGCATCACCACGCCGTCCCAGCGGCGGCCGAGCCAGGCGGCGGCCAGCCCCAGAACGGTGCCGGCAAAGGTAGCGAAGGCCACCGAGAAGAAGGCGACCGTGAACGACTGGCCGACGCCCGCCATCAGCCGGCTGGCCACGTCGCGACCGAACAAATCGGTGCCCATCCAGTAGGCGCCGTTGGGAGCGTGCAGCCGGTCGACGCGGAACTGCGTGATCGGGTTGTGCGGCGTCAGCCCGACCAGGCCGAGGACGGCGATCAGCAAATAGACGCCGACAATGATGCCGCCGATGCGGCCGCTGCCGTGGCCGAAGATGGCGCGCAGGATGCGCATCACTGCTCTCCCAGCCGGATGCGCGGATCGAGCGCGACATAGGCGAGGTCGACCAGGAGATTGACGATCATGAAGTTGAAGGCGATGAACAGCACGGCGCCCTGCACCAGCGCGTAGTCGCGCTGCAGGATCGCGTCGAGCACCATGCGTCCGAGACCGGGCAGGGCGTAGATCTGCTCGACGATGACGGCGCCGCCCAGCAGATAGCCGAACTCGATGCCGCTCAGCGTCACCACCGGGATCAGCGCATTGGGCAGTGCGTGCCGCCAGATGACGCTGCGCGCCGACGCACCCTTGCTGCGCGCGGTGCGCACATAGTCGTCGCTCAACACGTCGAGCATCGCCGAGCGCGCGATACGGGTGACCGAGGCGGCGAAGGCGAAGCCGAGCGTGATGGCGGGCAGGATCAGCTGGCTGAGATTGCGCAAGGGATCCTGCCAAAGCGGCGCGAATTCGCCCATCGCCGGCAGCACGCCGAAGCCGGCCGACAGCGTGTAGATGATCAGCAGGCCAAGCACGAAGCTCGGCGTCGACTGGCCGATCATGGCGGCGATGCGCACTCCCAAATCGGACAGTTTTTCGTTGTGCGTGGCGGCAAATATCCCCGCCGGCAAGCCGACCACGAGCGCGATGATCATCGACAGGACGGCCAGCTCCAGCGTCAGCGGGAAACGCTCCAGGATGACGTCGAGCACCGGCCTGCCATAGGTGACGGAGATGCCGAGATTGCCGTGCAGAATGCCGCCGATCCACCGCCAGTACTGGACGAACCAGGGCTGGTCGATGCCGAAATAGGCGGCGAGCGAGTCACGTTGCGCCGGCGTCAGCAGGCCGGCTTCGGTACCCAGCATCGCCGTGATCGAATCGCCCGGCACCATCCTGATCGCCACGAAGACCAGGATGGACACGCCAAGCAGGACGAGAGGAAACGTCGCCAGTCGTCGCATCAGATAGTTCACGCGAAGAGGTCCTCTCGTCCAATGCCTGCGGCTACTGCTGGATGGTAACCTTGCTCAGGCTGAACAGCGTGCCCGTCGGCGTCGGCACGAAGCCGGCGATGTTCTTCTGCTGCGCCGTGTAACTGTAGGACGTGTAGAGCCAGATCCACGGCGACATCTCGGCGAGGTGCTTCTCGAACTCGGCGAAGATCGCCTTGCGTTTGGCCGGGTCGGTCTCGGCGCGGCCCTGCTGCATCTGGCTGTCCAGCGTGTCGTCGATGTAGTTCGCCACCTTCTGCAGATTGCCTGCCTTGGTCCAGTAGCGGTTGTACATGGTGTAGGGGTCGGCGCGGCCGCCATTGAGCGCGATCGCCATGTCGAAATCGCCCTTCAGCCAGGCGTCGACATAGACGTTGAGCTCCATCATCTTGATGTCGAGCTTGACGCCGATTTCGGCGAGTTGTGACTGGATGACCTGGGCTTCCGCCGCCGCCGTCGGCGGCTCGCCGGTGGCCCCGATAACGGTCGCCGAAAAGCCATCGGCAAAGCCGGCTTCGGCCATCAGCTTCTTGGCCTTGTCGACATCGCGCTTGTAGCAGAACAGCTGGCTCGGATCGGTCGCCAGCGCCGGGATGGTCAGCGGTCCGGTGACCTTGCCTTCGCCGAGCGAAGCGGTGTCCAGCACCTCCTGCCGGTCGATGGCGCAGGAAATCGCCTGACGCACCTTGAGCTCGGTCATCGGCTTGCGCGACGGGTTGAGCTGCAGCACGTGATAGGCGAGCACCGGCACGCGGTTCAGCTGCAGGCTGGCCTCTTTCGGCACCAGCGTGGCGACAAGCGGGTCGTTGAGCAGCGCGAAATCGATCTGCTTGGTGCGCATGGCGGCCAGGATCGCCGCTTCGTCCGGAAGTACGCTGATCTCGATGCCGTCGACGCCGGTAGCACCCCCGGCCCAGTCCTTGTTGGCGCTCAGCACTTCCTTGGCGTTGGGGTCCCATTTGTCGAGCTTGAACGGACCCGAGCCGACCGCTTTGGTGCCGATCGAACCGGCCTTGATTTCAGCCGCCGGAACGATCGCCGCATTGACGTCGCTCATCGCCGTCAGGATCGGCACGTCGGGCTGCGAGAGATGGAACACGACGGTTGCCGCATCGGGCGTGTCGATGCTGGCGATCGACAGGAAATTGGCGCGGGCGGCAGCGCCCGTCTTCTCGTCGAGGATGCGCTCGAACGAGGCCTTGACGTCGGCAGAGGTCACAGCCGCGCCGTCCTGGAATTTCGCCTTGGGGTCGAGCTTGAAGGTCAATTCCTTGCCGTCCTTCGAGAATTCCCAGGAGGTGGCGATGGCGGGGATGATCTGCAGGCTGGCATCGACCCGGACCAGAGGCTCGTAGATCAGTTCCAGCAGCCGCAGCGACGAAAAGGCCGTCTGCTTGTGCGGATCAAGCCCGGTGGCGTCCTGCGACCAGGCCATATGCAGCGTTGCCGCCTGCGTCGAAACCACAGCCACGCCGAGCATCGCGGCAACCGTGATGCCCGACAGCAGTGTTCTTGTGAGATGCCCTATCATTTTCGTCTCCCATTATGATTTGACTTGATGCCTTGCAGTTTCTGCGGACCGCTTCCAAGACACACATGGTTCGGAGTATCGGCCCAGTCTATGCGGCCTTGGGCCGTCTTGTCTAAAGCGGCTTCATGCCGTCTTGTCCCGTGCGGCTTTATGCCGTCACATCGCTGATTGCCTTTCGCAGGAAGCCTCCGGCCTTGCCGAGGGCGGTTCGCGCCGCCTCGACCTCAAGGCCAGTGATCGTCACCAGGATCGCCAGCTTCACGTCATTGCCGGTCTGGGCGAGCGCCTGTTTGGCCTGCTGCGCCGTGCAGCCGGTGGTCTGCATGACGATCCTTGTCGCTCTGGCAACCAGCTTCTTGTTGGACGGGTTGAGGTCGACCATCAGATTCTGAAAACTCTTGCCGATGCGGATCATCGAGGCCGTGGTCAGCATGTTGAGCACCAGCTTCTGCGCGGTTCCCGATTTCAGCCGGGTCGAGCCGGTGAGCACTTCCGGGCCGACGACCGGCGAGATGGCGACGTCGGCGATGCCGGCAATGGTCGAGGCCGGATTGCAGGACAGGGCAACCGTGGTCGCCCCGACCTGCCTGGCATAGTTCAGCCCGCCGATGACATAGGGCGTGCGCCCGCTGACAGCGATGCCGACCACGACGTCGTCCGCTGTGAGCCCCATCTCCTGCAATGCCCGTGCGCCCATTTTCGGATTGTCTTCGGCGCCTTCCAACGATCGCACCAGAGCGTCGGGACCACCGGCGATCAGGCCGACGACCATGCCTTCGGGCACGCCGAAAGTGGGCGGACATTCCGAAGCATCGAGGACCCCGAGCCGCCCACTGGTGCCGGCGCCCATATAGATCAGGCGGGCGCCTTTCTGGAAGGCAAGCACGATCCGGTCGACCGCTACGGCGATTTCCGGCAGCACCTTTTCGACAGCCACCGGGACAAGCCGGTCCTCGTCATTGATCTTGCGCAGGACATCGATAGTCGGCAGCAGGTCGATGTCGACGGTCCTCGGGTTGCGGCCTTCGGAAACCAGCAGGTCCAGCTCGGACATCAACCCTTGTTCGGTCATCCCAGTGCTTTCAAAAATCATGCTGCCCGGCACGGTTCAACGGGCACCGGTGCATACGGACCCTGGGTCCGTCGTCGCGGGTTTTCTTCGTTAACTTTTTAGAATTGGATATTCACATCGTCAACAGAAATTTGGAATATTTTATTCCTTCTCCTTCGATGGCTACCGGGTGAAGAGCGACCTCTTGGCAAGGATGATCGCGCCGGACACGGCGTCGCCGTCGGCGGGCTTCAGACGGCGCCTTACATCGGGCGAAAGCCAGGGTTCGAGCGGGCTGGCGAGGCCGCCCAGCAAGGTGACGCGCGGCGCGCCTTTTTCGAACAGCACCCGCACCAGCGTGTCGATCTGCTCGGCGGCACTTTGCACGATGCGCCGTCCGGCCGGGTCGCCCTGGTCGGCATGGCGCATCACCATCGGCGCCAGCGCCGCATAGTCGGTGGCGCTGGCCCGGTCCATCCAGGCGACGGCCTCCATCGGGTCGCCTTCGAAGCGCTGCATCACCTCCGCCAGCAGCGCCGTCCGCTCGTGCCGGCCGTCATGGCCGCGCAGCGCCAGCTGCACGGCCTTCAGGCCAAGATCGGCGCCGCTGCCTTCGTCGGAAATCGGAAAGCCGTAGCCACCGACGCGCAGGTCGCGTCCTTCGACAAAGCCAAGACCGATCGAGCCCGTACCGGCAATGACGATGGCGCCGTCCTGGCCGGAATGCGCGCCCAGGCAGGCGCCGACTCCGTCGCTGACGAAATCGATGCTGGCAAAGGGATGCGCGATCGCCCGCAACGCTTCCAGCGCGCCCTTGCGGCCGATGCCGGCAAGGCCGATGCCGGCATAAATTCCAGCGATCTCGGCTGGCCCGAACCCTGTTTCTTCGATTGCCGCGCCAAAGGCCTTTGCAATGGAGGCCCAGGCTGCGTCGATGCCGAGCCGCGTTGTCGCCGGGCCAGACAGGCCCTGTCCCAGCACGGTTCCCTCCGCATCCTCGATACGGGCCCGGCAGCCGGTGCCGCCGCCATCGACGCCGAGAAAATAGTCCACGCCGCTCATCAGCTCAGCCGCTCGATGTCGGCGCCGCAAAGACGCAGCTTGCGGTCAAGCTGCTCATAGCCGCGGTCGAGGTGGTAGACGCGGTTGATGATCGTCTCGCCTTCGCTGACCAATGCCGCCAGCACCAGCGACACCGAAGCGCGCAGATCGGTGGCCATCACCTGCGCGCCATGCAGCCTCTCGCCGCCGCGCACCAGCGCCATGGTGCCTTGCAGCTTGATGTTGGCGCCGAGCCGCATCAGCTCGGGTACATGCATGAAGCGGTTCTCGAAGATGGTTTCGCGCAGCAGCGACGCGCCCTCGGCGCAGCACATCAGCGCCATGAACTGCGCCTGGAGATCGGTCGGAAACCCCGGATAAGGTTCGGTCGTGAGATCGACCGCCTTGAGCGGCCGCTCGCGTGACACAATCAGCCCGCGGTCACCGGGCCAGACGCTGACGCCGGTGGCCTCAAGCAATTGCACCACAGAGGCCATGTGCTCGAGCCGGGCATGCGTCAGTTCCAACTGCCCGCCGGTGATCGCCGCGGCAATGGCATAGGTCCCGGCCTCGATCCGGTCCGGGATGATGTCGTGCCGGGCCGCATGCCAGCTGGTGTCGCCGGCGATCAGGATGCGGTGCGTGCCTGCGCCCTCGATGCGCGAACCCATGGCATTGAGGCAAGCGGCGAGATCAGCCACTTCGGGCTCGCGCGCGGCGTTGAGGATCTCGGTTTCGCCCTTGGCCGTGGTCGCCGCCATCATGGCGGTTTCGGTCGCTCCGACCGACGGTGAGCTCAAGACGATGCGCGTGCCGGTGAGTCCATGCGGCGCCGAGGCGACGATCGAGCCGTTCTCGATCGCAATCCTTGCACCCAGCGCCGCGAGTGCCGCGACATGCATGTCGACCGGCCGCGCGCCGATGGCGCAGCCGCCGGGCAGTGAAACCCGGGCGTGGCCGAACCGGGCGAGCAGTGGCGCCAGCACCAGCACCGTCGCCCGCATTTTCCGTACCGTGTCGTAGGACGCCTCCTTCGAAACGGCGGCGCTGGTGTCGATCGTCGCGGCATGCGTCGACCGCGTCACCTCGGCGCCGTGAAGCCGCACCACGCCAATCATGTTTTCGACGTCGGTGACGGCGGGCAGGTTGGTCAGTTCGAGCGGGTAGGGGCTGAGCAGGGCAGCCGCGATCTGCGGCAGAGCGGCGTTCTTGGCGCCGGATATGGTGACCGCGCCCTCCAGTCTTCGTCCGCCGACGATCCGCAATCTGTCCATGGTTAAACCCTTGTATGGCGAAACGGATAGTGGCGCGGTTTCGCTCGGGAAGACCTGCCTCGAATCCCGGGCTTTCGCCGGTCCAATCGAGAATTAATTCTGCGTTCTTGGCTGTCAATCGAAATTGGAATAATTTATTCCTCTGACGTCGAGCACCGAAGCGCTGTAGAGGGTTCATGTCCGTCCTGAAGACGATCAATGCGAAGCTCGATGGCATGGCTGCCGGCGATCGTGAGATCGGCCGGTACATCGTCGACAATCCCGACCAGATGCTGCGGCTGTCGACAGCGGCGCTTGCGGCCGAGATCGGCCGCAGTCAGTCGAGTGTCGTCAAGTTCAGCCAGAAGCTTGGCTATGCCAGCTATCAGGAGCTCAAGCTCGCCGTCAGTGAGGCCAAGGCGCAGGACTGGCAGGTGCCGGCCGGCGTCATCCACGGTTCGATCGAGGTCGGCGACACCTATCCGGTCATCCTGAAGAAGCTGATCGGCAGCAAGCTTTTGTCGATGCAGCAGACCGTGGCTGCCAACAGCGAGCGCATCATTTCCCGGACGCTGGAACTGCTGGATGGCGCGCGCCGCATCCATCTGGTCGGCGTCGGCGCCTCCTCGCTGGTGGCGCGCGATTTCTCCTACAAGCTGATGAAGCTCGGCCGCAACGTGCTGCATGACAGCGACAGCCACATCCAGATGGCCAATGCCGCGACGCTGGGGCCGGGCGACGTGCTGTTCGCGCTCTCCTATTCCGGCGCCAGCATCGAAACCTTGCGCATCGCCGAGCTTGCCCGCAAGCGCGGCACGACGGTGATCGCCGTTACCGGCCTGCACGACAATCCGTTGAGCCGTGTCGCCGACATCCGCCTCTACACCATCGCCGACGAGGAACGCGCTCGCTCGTCCTCCATCACCGCGCGCGACGCGCAACTGACGCTGACCGATTTGCTGTTCATCCTTCTGGTGCAGAGGCAGCCGGACGCCAACGACTATGTCCACAACAGCGAGATGGCGGTGTCGGTGCTGAAGGCTGAGCGGTCCTCGTAAGCGCTACCAAGTCGCGTGCACCTTCAGCTTGAACGAGCGGCCTTCGCCGTAGGAGCAGGTCAGCGTCGTCTGGCAACTGGCGACATAGGTCTTGTTGAACAGATTGGTGACGTTGAGGTCGACGCCCCAATTCTCCTTCTCGTAGCCGAGTTTCAGGTCGGCCAGTGTCACGGCCGGCACCTTCGCCGTGTTTGCATTGTCGGCCCATGACGAGCCGATATAGCGCAGGCCGCCGCCGATCGAGATGCCATCATACCAATCGCCGCGGAATGTGTAGTCGGCGGAGGCCGAGGCCATCACTTCCGGCGCGATGAAGGGTGTCTTGCCGACATATGTCGGTTCCTCGTCCTTGGTGATTTTCAGATCGTAAGCGGTGAAAGCGCCGGTTACCCTGAAATCCTCGGTGATGTTCACCTTGCCTTCCAGTTCCACGCCGCGTGAACGCACCTCGCCGGTCTGATACTGGGCAAAAGGGTTGGCTGCGCTTGCGGTCGCGACATTCTGGCGCGTGAGGTCGAAGAGCGACACGGTGAACAGGCCGTCGACAAAAGTCGGCACATATTTGACCCCAACCTCGTACTGCTGGCCGGTCTCCGGGTTGAAAAGATTGCCGTTGGCGTCGGTACCGATAACCGGATTGAAGAAAGTCGCGATGCTGGCATAGGGGGTTACGCCGTTGGCGAACTCATAGGCGAGGCCGGCACGGCCGGAGAAGTCGCCGACGGTTTGGCTGAGGTCGACGATCGGCGTGTTGAACAGCTCCGTGTAGTAGGTCGGACGATTATCGGCGTCGAGCCAGCCACGGTCGTAGCGGCCATTCAGCGTCACCAGCCAGCCATCGCCGAAGCGCAGCTGGTCCTGCGCATAGAAGCCAAGCTGCTTCTGCGTCAGGTTCTGGTTGAGGTAGCTGACGCGCGGCGTCAGCGGCGATCCGTATACCGGATGGAAGGCATCAATGGGATTGTCGTAGTTGGGATCGTAAAGGCCGGAGGACTGGACCTCGTCGATGTTGTAGTACTTGAAGTCCAGACCGGCGAGGATCGTGTGCTCGATTGGACCGGTCGTCACCTTGCCTTCGATCTGGTTGTCGAGAAGGAAGGTCTTTGCCGTGGTGTCGTGGTCGAAATTTATTCGCGCAAGGTCGGTAGGCCCGCCGATGAGTGACCAGCCGTTCGGATAGACACTGACTTCATTGATATCGGCGGCGGCGAAGCGGGCGTTGGAGCGCACCGTCCAGTCACTGTCGAAGGTGTGCTCGAATTCGTAACCGATCGACCCCTGCTCACGCTTGTAGAGATCGATGCTCGGCTCGGTGAAATTCGCATCGGGGTCGATGCGGCCGTAATTCACGCCGCCGGCGATGTGGTCGGTCACGGTGCCATCATAGGGCAAAAAGCTGCCGCCATTGTGGTTCTCGTCGATGTGGCTGTAATTGGCCAGGATGGTCAGGGTGGTGGCTTCGTCGGGCTTCCAGGTGATGCTGGGCGAGATGAAGCCGCGCCAGCCATTCTGCAAATCGCTGTAAGTGTCGCCGCCGGCGACCTTGCCATTGATGCGGTAGCTGACCGTGCCGTAATTGGCCACGTCGCCAATGTCGAAGCCGAGATAGACATTGCCGGCATCGTTGACGCCGGTTTCGACATAGCGCTTGCGTTCGAAGTCAGGACGCTTGCTGACGTAGTTGACCAGCCCACCGGGATTGCTGCCGCCATAGAGCACGGAAGCCGGGCCCTTCAGCACCTCGATGCGCTCGAGGCCGAAGCTATCGACGTAAAAGCCGCCAAAGGCATAGCTGAACAACTGCAACCCATCCATGTAGGTGCCGGTGGCCGTCGCCTGGAAACCACGGATGAACAGCCAGTTGGTGTCGCTGTCCGGGCCGAACGGCTGGGCGAAGACGCCGGCTGTGTAGCGCAACGCCTCATCCACCTTCTGCGCGCCCTGATCATCGATCTCCTGGCGGCCGACCACCGAGACCGATTGCGGGATGTCCTTGATATCGGTTGCCGTCTTCGAGCCGGTCGTGGTCGTCTTGGCGACGACACCTTCGACCGGGCCGGTGGCGCTGCCGCCGGCCTCGCCCTCGACCACCACTGGTTCAAGCTGGGTGCTTGCAGGCGCTGTTTGCGCGAAGGCGGCCATCGGCGGGATCATCGCGGCCGCGGCGACGCCGCCCGCCAGAAGCGCCTTGATCCGGTAAAGTCTGCTCATCAGGTAAGTCCCCGCCTGTCGTCGTTGAGATACTTGATCATTTACCTCAACTTATCTGCGGGTCATTGGACGGATTTGGGCGGCTTGTCCATTCTTGTCCAAACGAGGGACATCGCGGCGCCATGTTGCGGAAATGTCACTGGCGACCGATGCGCTGCTCAGCCAGGCGCCCGGTGCCGGTCCAACCACCCGCTTGAACCGTCAGGTCAGCCCGCGATTGCCCTCAAACGTGCAGCAACGCGCCCATTTTCGCGAATCTCTATATATCAGGAAATGCTCATATCTTGTGATGCTGTGCCGCTTCGTCCGCTATATAGAAAGAGCACAATGTAAAATATACGCTTACTTAACCTCCGCGTGCATACTGCGGACTGAGCAGACCTGTTTGCTTGCTCTCCCGCACGAATTGAGAATGCGCATGTCGGTTACGCGTCGTACGCTGCTTATGGCCGGAAGCGGTGGGTTGCTGATTTCGCAGGCTCAGGCGGCCAGCACTCAGGCGCAGAGCGCTCCACAGCCCGTCGCAAGCGGCGATGCGCTGCGTATCGCAATGCCGGCCTTCGCTTCCAATCCATTCTTCCCGGCCGATGGGCTGGGCGACAATGGCATAGACATGGAACTGGCGCACGGCATCGCCGCGCAGCTTGGCGTCGAGCCGGTGTTCGACCGGTCCGCCGCAACGTTCGACGCCATGGTGAATTTGGTGAGTTCCGGTCAGGCGGACCTGGCGATCGGCAAACTCAGCCGGACCCTTCAGCGTGGTCGCTCGATCGTCTATTCCCGGCCCTACGCCATGCTGCGCCAGGGGCTGATCGCCAACCGCCTCAACCTGGCGCGTATGGCGCAAGGCAAGCCACCCGAGCAGATCATCCGCGATTTCTCGGGCGATCTCGGCGTGATCGAGGGCTCTTCATTCGCCACCTATGCGCCGACAACCTTCCCTCATGCACAGATTCGCCGCTTCGCCAGCTGGGATTTGATCATCGATGCGATCCGCGACGGGACGATCGATATGGCCTATCGCGACGATTTCGAGATCAAGAAGCTGATGGTCGACGATCCGTCGATGACGGTCGTCGCGCGCTCGATCACGCTGACCGACAAGGTCGACACCATCGCGATCGGCGTGCGCCCGGACAATCCGCATCTCGCGGCCTTTGTCGACCTTTATCTCGATCTCGCCCGGGGTCAGCAGGTTCTCAACACCGACGAGATCATCGCCCGCTATCGCCAGGGGAGCAAAGCCTGACATGGCCATCTCCGACGTAGCCGGCCCCATGCCTTTCGATTGGCGGCTCGCCGCAAAGCGCATCTTGCGCTCACCCGTGACGACGCTGGCGATGATCGGGGCAGGGATCCTGTGCGGTCTCTACTATCCGGCCTTTGCCCACGCGATCAGCCCTGTCGCGCAGCTCTATCTGAATTTCCTCAAGATGGTCGTCCTGCCTTATTTGGTCTCGTCGGTCATCTTCTCCATCACGGCGATGGTCCAGGACCCCAAATCGGTGCGTTACCTGGGCAAGGTGGGCATGGCCGTGCTGGTCGTGTCGTTCCTCGGCGTGCTGGTGAGCGGCACCTTGTCGCTGATCCTCCAGCCAGGCCAGATCGAAAACCCTCAGTCGCGCATCGAGCTTGGCGAGTTCATCAATTCGCAGGGCAGCGTCTCCACCGATCTCGCCTTCCCGTTCCAGCCGCCATCCAGCGAAGGCGCCGACAGCGGCCATTCGATCCTGCTCGACCTGGTGCCGAACAACGTCTTCAACGCGCTGGCCTCGGGCCAGACCATCCAGGTCCTGCTGTTCTGCCTGCTTTTCGGGCTCGCCATGGGGAGGATCCCCCAGCCCTCGTCCATGAGCCTCACGCAGGCACTCAACGCGGTCTACCGGGCCTGTACGGTCCTCACCAACTGGTTCATCTGGGGCTTGCCCTTCGCAACCTTCATCCTGATCGCGGACCAGACCGCGTCGACCGGGACCAAGCCGCTCATGCTGATGGGCGGTTACCTGCTGGTGATGGGGCTTTCCTGCTTCATATTCGTCGCCGGCGCCTTTGCCATCATCGCAATCCGATCGCGGCGAAGCTATTGGACGACGATCAAGACCTGCCAGCCCCTGCTGATGGTGGCCATCACCACGCGCTCCACCGTCGCCTCGCTGCCATGGGTCATCAATCTGTTGAGCGAGCGCCTGCGGTTCAGTCTGGTGGTCGTCGAATTGCTGGTGCCGCTGCAGGCGGCGTTGTTGCGCACCGGCCCGGCGCTGCTTTACACCTCGGGCACCCTGTTCATTGCCCAGCTCTATGGCCATCCGCTCGGCGTGCCAGACCTCGTGCTCGTCGGCATCGCCTCCGCGCTTCTCGCGCTCACCACCGGCGGCATGGGCAGCCTGCTCATCCTGTCCCAGATGTCCATCGTGTGCGGCTACCTGAAGCTTCCCTTCGAAGCGGCCTTCGCCCTGTTCGTCGCGGTGGACGCGGCCGTGGACACGTTCATGACGCTGGCCAGCGTTAGCACCGTCGCGGCGAGCACGGCAATGATCGCGCCCAGCCACCGGGAGACGACGCAGCCTGTCGAAACCGTCTCGGAACAGCTCGAAGCCGAGCCGGTCCGATGATCGACGACAGCATCCGTCCCCAACTCGGCATTATCGGCGGCCTCGGGCCGCTTGCATCGGCTGACTTCTACTTCAAGCTGACCCGAATGACCCAGGCGTACAGGGACAACGACCATGTACCTGCCGTCCTCCTCAGCGTGCCACAGTTGCCCGACAGGACCGAAGCAATCCTCGGCAACCATGACGGACCGTTGGCGGCACTGAAGGCCGCGGTCTCGACGCTCAATGCGCTCGGCGTTGCCTGTATCGCAGTGCCGTGCAACACCGCGCATCATTGGTACGACCAGCTGGCGGCCAATTCGCACGCGGAAATCATCCACATCGGCGACGCGGTGGTGACGGAAACGCGTCGCAGTCTGGACCGGGGCCGGGTTGCGATTCTCGCCACCCAGGGCACGCTGGTCTCAGGCTTCTATCAGGACAGGATGTCGGCGGCGGGGTTTGAGCCCTGCCTTCCCGCGGGCACGGAGTTTCAGCAGCGCGTCGACAACGCGATCAGCCTCGTCAAGGCTGGCTCAATCGCCGATGCCGCGATCGAAACCGAGCGCGCGCTTGATCTCGCGGGATCAGCTGGTGCCGATGCCGCCGTTCTCGGCTGCACCGAACTGTCGGTGGTGGCTGCAAGTCTTGGCGATATGGATGGATTGGTCGTCATCGACAGCAATGCGGCCCTGGCGCGCGCCTGTCTGATACGATTGGGTTTCGGTGCGCAGGACGCCCGGGGGCCTGCCAACCGTATCGCGGTTGCCGGGACGTGATCGATCGCTGCGCGCCAGTCCGGTCATACTGGCCAGACGCGCGGTTTCATGAAGGCGGAAATGTCACGGGCTGTCAGCGCTCTTCATCCAGGCGCCGGGCGTCACGCCGACCACCGCCTTGAACACGCGCGTCAGATGCGCCTGGTCGAAGAAGCCGGTCGCCTCGGCGATGTCGCCAAGCGAAGCGGCCTGACGCGCCATCATCGCCTTCGCCCTGTCGATCCGCGCCTGCATCTGCCAGCGATGCGGCGGCACGCCGGTCGCCGCCTTGAAGGCATGGCTCGTCGCGGTTTCGGAGAGGCCGGTCAGCGCCGCGAGATCGGCAAGCCGGATCCGGTCCAGGCAGTGCGCGTCGATATAGTCGGTGACCAGGCGCAGCTTGCGGCGCGACAGCGGTGACCGACGCCTGGGGGCATTTGGCCGATCGATTTGGAACAGGCTTGCGAACAGGGCGCTGAGCAGGCCCTCGCCATAGAGATCGTGCAGAGGCTGGTCGCTGTCGCACTCGGCGGCGATCAGGCGGGCCAGCATGGCGATGCGTTCGTCGCGAAACTGAAAGCGCGACAACAGCAAGGCTTCGCGGTCGAGGCTGCGGCCGAAGCGACGCGTCAGCGTCGCCACGTCGAAATGCAGGTCGAGATGCCGGATGCGGCGTAGCCCTTCGACCCGGCCACGGATCGGCACACCGGCCGGAATGTAGGCCATGGAGAGGGCCCTGTCGTGGCGGCTCAGTTCGCCCTTGCCGCCTTCGACGAAGAAGGCGCCGTCGCCATCGACGTCGAGCGCGACAAAAAGCCGGGGATCGGGGGAGACGTAGTAACCCTCGGCCCTGTCGCCGCATGAGACATCCCAGAGGTCGGCAACCACGCCGTCCCACAGGTGCCATTTCAGGTCGCCGATGACGGAAAAGCCCTCTATCCGGCTTTCCATGCGCGCAACGAAGGTCAACTTCTGTTTGCCTCCAAGTAATACATGATCAAAATAATCATGTTTATGCCCGGTTGGCGACTGCACCGCAAGCCCCTTGCTTTTACGGCCGCTGGAAGGTCGTCTGCGCCGACGCTTATGGTCAGTTGAGCCTAAACGCTTTCGAGATAGGTCTCGATCTCGAAGTCGCTGACATTGAGGGCGAAGGTGTTCAGTTCCTGGCGTTTGCAGGCGACGAAGGAGTCGCGCAGGATCGCCGGAAAGATCTCCGCCACATGCGTTCCGCTCTCGAAGGTGGCGATCGCGGAAGCCCAGTCCGGCGGCAGCTTGGCCGGGACGACGCCTTGTCCGTCGCTGCCGGTCGGGTCGCCCGGCGACATCTGCCGCTCGATGCCGATCAGTGCCGCGCCCAGTATGGCGGCAAGCACCAGATAGGGATTGGCGTCCGCTCCCGATACGCGATGCTCGATGCGGCGTGCCCCGGTCGGGCCGCCGGGAATGCGGATCGCGACCATACGGTTCTCGTAGCCCCAGGCGACCGCGGTCGGTGCATAGGAGCGCGGGCGAAGCCTGCGGTAGGAGTTGAAGTGCGGGGCAAACACCAGCGTGCTCTCGGCCATCGCCGCCAGCAGGCCACCAACCGCGTGGCGCATGATTTCGGAGCCCTGGTCGGTGCCGTCGTCGAACACGTTGCGGCCTTCGGCGTCGACAAGGCTGAAATGGACGTGAAAGCCGTTGCCGGCCCGATCGCCATAGGGCTTTGCCATGAAGCAGGCGGCAAAGCCGTGCTTGCGGGCGATGCCCTTCACCGTGCGCTTGAACAACACCGCATCGTCAGCGGCGCGCAAGGCGTCGGCGACATGGTTCAGATTGATCTCGAACTGGCCGACGCCATTTTCGGCGATCGCCGTGTCGACAGGAATGCCTTGTGCCCGGCAGGCTTCGTAGACGTCATGGATGAAGGATTCGAAGTCGTCGATCTCGTCGATCGACAGCGCCGCGTCGGAATCGAGACGCCGCCCGGTGACCGGCGACACCGGCCCAACCGGCCGCTGCGATTGCGGATCGACCAGATAGAATTCAAGTTCGGTCGCCGCGACCGGGGTCAGGCCGAGCGCCTTGTAGCGGTCGAGGATGCGTGCCAGCGCCCGCCGCGGATCGCCGAGATAGGGGGCGCCGCTTTCGTCGGCGAGCCAGAGCGGGACGAGTGCCGTCGGATGCGCCGTCCAGTCCACCGGCAGGATGCCGCGTCCCGTCCATTGGCAGAGGCCATCGGCATCGCCGGTCGAGAAGACCAGCGTGTTGCCTTCGATATCCTCGCCCCAGATGTCCAGCCCGATTAGCGAATAGGGCATGCGCAGCTTGCCTTCCAGCGCCTTGCGGGCCTGCTCGACGGGGATGCGTTTTCCCCGCATGACGCCGTTGAGGTCGCACACCGCCGCCCTCAGGCTCTGGATGTCGTTTCTGCTTTCAAGCCAGCTCAGGACGTCCGCAATTGCATCGCTCAATTTCAAAACCTCTGGTTTTCGAAGGTGCCTCAGCCTGATCGGCTGCACTGTCCCTGGTAAAAAATGCTTGTGAGTTTTCGGGAAGCCATCCGACTATTGCCGGATATTTTTCCTTATTTTTTCAAGTCACTAACCGGGATGTCGGGAGGCATTTCAAAACCAATTGTGCGATCTGCGATCGCAACATAGAGGCAAGGAGGCGGAAAGCCAAGGGGCATTCGGCTTGCCGGGTTCGATGCTGGGCAGGCACGATCGGCCTCAGGGTCGACGACGTCGCCCGGCAATCCTAGCTTCTGGCGGCCGGAAATCTGGCCTGCCGCAGGATGTGTGCGGCACCCTCGTCGATGTCGCGGACGATGGCCGCGCGGGCGCGTGCCGCGTCCTGGGCCTCGATCGCCGCGACGACCTCCTCGTGATAGTCGATGTCGAGGATGGAGGAGAGGTCGTCCTCGAAGCCCATGGC
The DNA here is from genome assembly GCF_056403815.1 of Mesorhizobium sp. P2_E9. Classification (NCBI taxonomy): domain Bacteria; kingdom Pseudomonadati; phylum Pseudomonadota; class Alphaproteobacteria; order Hyphomicrobiales; family Phyllobacteriaceae; genus Mesorhizobium; species Mesorhizobium sp. P2_E9. The sequence continues at coordinate 177,817 of NZ_JBFUET010000002.1, read as the reverse complement.
GAGATTTCTGAGGAAGGGGCCGACCTGCATCCAGACGGTCTCGATCAGGAAGATCATCTGCTCGTTGCCGCAATGGCGGTAGATCGAGAATTTGAAGGCGTAGTTCTTCCTGAGATAATCGTCGATATCGCCCTGGCGGGCCGCCAGGGTCAATTCGGTGCTGTGGCGCCGGATCGTCCGCAGATTGTTGCCGTTGATGCGTTTTGTCGCGAACTCTGTCGCCGAACCTTCGAGGATCGTGCGCACGGCAGTCAACTGCGAGAACCGGTCGGCCGAAATGACGGGCACCTCGACGCTGCCGTTCGGCATCGGGCTCAGCGCGCGCAGCGCCTGCAGCCGCATGAAGGCGCTGCGCACCGGCATGTCGCTGGTGCCGAGTTCCCTGGCGAGCTTGCGCGAGGTCAGCTTCTGGCCGGGCGTGAACTGGCCGGACATCAGCGCCCGCACAAGCTCCAGATAGACTTTCTCATGCAGGGGCACGGTGTCGACAGCGCTCAACCCGATTTGTGTTCTGTCGGCCATTGGCGGGGGCGCTACTTCATTCGTTCTGAAATCTACCCTGACGACGACAGCCGCGGATAATCCGATCGGGCCGAGCATGGCGGGACGCCGAAGCCAGCGATTTGTCAGCTCATAATAGACGCCTCAATCGTTGCGCGGCAAGCCTGGAACGGGCGACCAGCCAGGTTCCCGAGCGCAAGGCGTCCTGAAAGCCACCGGATCGGGCGCGATTGCCCGGGATCCGACAGCCGGTCGCACAAGGTTTGCCTCTTCATCACAAATCTTGACCTTTCGCGCACTTGCACGTCCGGCCGCTCTCTGGCTTTTTGGGGCACCCATCCGAACGGACTGATTCGCGTCATGCCGCTCGATCGCAATGTCTAGAAGGCAGTCTGCTTGTGGGTCGTGAAGCGCGCGCAATTGGCGAAGGAGAAGCAGGCATGGCCGAGTTCAAGAAGCCGGAAATCTCCGAGATGAGACCCAAGATCACCGTTATCGGCGTCGGCGGCGGTGGCGGCAACGCCATCAATAACATGATCACGGAGGAGCTTCAGGGAACCGAATTCATCGCCGCCAACACCGATGCGCAGGCGCTGACCATGTCGAAGGCGACGCGGCTGATCCAGCTTGGCGCCCACGTCACCGAAGGCCTTGGCGCCGGCTCGCTACCGGAGATCGGCCGTGCCGCGGCCGAGGAATCGCTCGACGAGATCATGGATCATCTGGCCGGCACGCATATGTGCTTCGTCACCGCCGGCATGGGCGGCGGCACCGGAACCGGTGCTGCCCCGATCATCGCGCAAGCGGCGCGCAAGGCCGGCATCCTGACGGTGGGCGTCGTCACCAAGCCTTTCACCTTCGAGGGCAGGCGCCGCATGCAGATGGCCGAAGAGGGCATCGAGCGGCTGCGCGAAGCCGCCGACACGGTGATCGTCATTCCGAACCAGAACCTGTTCCGCATCGCCGATGCCAAGACCACCTTCGCCGACGCCTTCGTCATCGCCGACCGGGTGCTTTATTCAGGCGTCAGCTGCATCACCGACCTTATCGTCAAGGAAGGCCTGATCAATCTCGACTTCGCCGACGTCAAATCGGTCATGCGCGGCATGGGTCGCGCGATGATGGGAACCGGCGAGGCGTCGGGCGAAAGCCGGGCGATGAAGGCGGCGGAAGCCGCGATCGCCAACCCGCTGCTTGACGAAGTGTCGATGAAGGGCGCCAAGGGCGTGCTGGTCTCGATATCGGGCGGCCGCGACATGACCCTTTTCGAGGTCGACGAGGCCGCCACCCGCATCCGCGAGGAGGTCTATGAGGACGCCGACATCATCGTCGGCGCCATCTTCGACAAGAGCATGGAAGGCCGCTTCCGGGTCTCGGTGGTGGCGACCGGTCTCGATCGTGCGCTCGGCGCGGAGGATGCCGGTGTCGGCCTCGCGCATGACCGCGCCGCCCAGTCGCCATTGCGGACGCTGCAGTAAGCCATAGGTTGGCTGGCGCAACGATCGCGGTCAGCTGTATCGATCTCTGTGCCGCTGCTGCTACAAGAATCCGTGATAGGCGGTCCTCTATACTGGCAGTCCGTATCGTTCGAGCGACGAGAGGCGCGGCTTGGAATTTGACTTGAAAACCATCGAAGCGCTCGCGCCTGATCAGGCGTCGCTGAGTTCCGCTTCCAAGTTGACCAAGCAATCGAACTGGCCCCGGCTCGAAAAGAACGAACAGCTGGCGCTCATCTGGGGCGAATGCCAGGGCTCCGGCTCCAATCCCTATCGCGTCGTCGTCGACACCGGCGACCACGGCTACAAATGCACCTGTCCATCGCGAAAGTTTCCCTGCAAGCACACTTTGGCGCTGATGTGGATCGCCGCCACCACACCAGCGAGTTTCACCGCCGCCGGCTCGACGCCGGAATGGGTGAACGATTGGCTCGGCCGTCGCCGGAAGACCACCTCGCAGCCGGCTGCATCGGCGCCCAGTGCGGGAGGCAAGAGCATTGGCGAGGCCTCGCGCGATGACGAAAGCGCCGTTGCCGAGGACGCAGCCACGGTCGAGCGCCGCGAGGCCGCACAGCGCAAGCGCGCTGAGGATACGCGTTCCTCGGTCTCGGCGGCGCTTGACGAGCTCGATCAATGGATATCGGATCAGCTGCGGCTTGGCCTTGCCGGCTTTGTCGACAACAGCAGCGATCGTTGCCGCCGCATCGCTGCGCGGCTGGTCGACATGAAGGCGACAGCGCTTGCCGGCCGCATCGACGAGATTCCATCCCGGCTGATGGGGCTGCGCAGCGAAGAGCGCCCGGATGCCGCGATCCGCGAACTCGGTAAGCTCGTATTGCTGGCCAAGGCCTGGCGATCGACACCTGATGACGCCGAACTGCGGCGGCTGGTATCGACCTCGGAAAGCCGCGAGCAGGTTCTGGCCAATTCCGACGCGATCCAGGTCGAAAGCGTCTGGGAGGTGCTCGGCGAGAAGATCGAGACGCGCCGCGACGGTCTTGTCAGCCATTCGACTTGGCTGCTCGATCTGCAGAGCCCCGGTCCGCGATTCGCCCTGCTGCTCGATTATTTTCCGGCCTCTGCCGGTCGCAGGTCCAATGCCTTCACGCCGGGCGATCGCTTCGATGCAAGGCTGGTCTTTTATCCCGCGCGCCAGCCGCTGCGGGCGCTGGTGGTCGAGCGCAAGGGCGATGTCTCGTCAGGGCAATGGCCGGCATTCGGCTTTGACGCGGCCGATCCGCTCGCCGCCCATGTCGCTCATCAGGACACGGCTCCCTGGCTCACTGATTGTCCCGTCATGCTGCCTCCCGGCGCGATCATGCTCGACGATCGCGGCGATGCCTGGTGGCAGTCCACTGACAATCCGCACGGCATCGCCTTGCCGATCGCCGATAGCGTGAACCCGACGCTGCTTGGGCTGGACCTCGCGGCAACGGCAGCGCTTTGGAGCGGCAGCCGGCTTCACCTTTTGGCGGCGCAAAGCGGCTTCGGGAGGCTTGATCTGTCGTGAACGAGATCGAGCAGACGGGTCTCGCGACCATGCGCGATTGCTGGATCACCGGCGGCACCAGCTTTGACCTGGCTCCAGCCGCGTGGAAGGACATCGCCGCCGGCGCCAGCCCCGACGAGCGTGAGCGCCGGCTGCTGGCGATCGCCGCGCAGGCCCTCGAAATTGCCTTGCGGCCGGCAGCGCCGAAGACGCTGAAGCGTCGCCCGCCGCTGCCCGAACTTGCCTTGCCCATGCTGCCGCAGCCGCTGCGGCCGCTTTTGCGGGCAGCGCTAAAACACGCCGCCGACGCGAGAGCCAAGTCGCGTGTGGTGGCCCTCGTCGCCAGCCGCGGCTTCGTGCTGCACCCGATGGACTGGATGCCGGCCGCGTCGGATCAGACCAGCCCGGACGTCTATGCACCCTGGATCGATTGGCAGGCTGGCGTGGATGGCGAAAAACACACAGGCCGGGAGCAACTGACGGCGCAGAATTGGGACGATTTCTATCCCGCCGCGCGCCGCACTGCGCTGGCCGATATGCGCCGCACCGCGCCGGCCGTGGCGCGGCAGTTGATCGAGACCAAGGGATCGGCCGAACCGGCGGAGATCAGGCTTACGCTCATCGCACTCATGCACTTCGGCCTGGGGGCCGATGACGTGCCCTTCCTGAAAAGCCTGTCCGCCGATCGCTCCGGCAAGGTGCGTGAATTGGCCGGCCGGCTGCTGGCGCGGTTGGGGCAGCACGGCCAGCCAGGCGACAGCGGGCCGGAAGACCCGATAGCCGAACTCGCCGCCTTCATCACGGAAGGCAAATCCGGCTTCATCCGCCGCCGCACCACCTACACGCCGGCAAAGCTGAAATCGCCGGCGCAGGAACGACGCCGCGCCGAATTGTTCGAGACCTGCAACCTGGTCGACCTTGCCGCTCGTTTCGGCGTCACCGAAGCCGATTTCATCGGCGCCTGGCAGTTCGGCGCCGACAACAATGTCGATATCCTTGTCGCCCGCATGGTTGCGGCATCCGGCAGTGATACGGCGGTCACGCACATGGCCGATACGCTTGTCGCTGAGGGCGGCAAGCCGGCGCTTGCCGTCCTGCATTTGATGCCGCGTCTGGACAGTCGCCGACAGCGTGCCCTGATCAGGCTGATTTTGAAGGACGCGCAATATCTCAGTGCGCTCAGCCTGGCCGAGGGCGTCGAAGCAGGCTGGCTGGAGTGGGCCGACCTGACCAACGGCAAGACGCTGCCGGCACTGCGCTCCGCGATTGCGGGAAACGATGATGCCGTGAAGCGCGGCGTCGACCAGCTTCTGGACACGCTGGGCTTTCTCGCCACCACGGCGGCGGCGGAAAAGTTGATCGACGATGTCGTCGCGGCCGGTATGGCGCCGGCAGCACCTTCGCTCGGTCTTCTGCGCCTCAACGCGTCCCTGACCGGGCCTTGAACCAAAACATGATCCATGCGGAGAACAGCAAATGAACGCAGCCATCCGTCTTCCGGTTGAGCAGGCCTATGCCGGTGAATTGCAGGCGCTCGCGCGCAATGACGACCGGCAAAAACCCGCCGGCTGGAGCCTGTCGCCAAAGGCGGTGCTGACCTATCTGCTCGGCGGAAAGGCTGACGACGGCACGCTGATAACGCCCAAATATGTCGGTCGCCGCCGGCTGATGGAAACGGCGGTGGCGACGCTCGCCACCGACCGCGCGCTTTTGCTGCTCGGTGTTCCCGGCACCGCCAAATCCTGGGTGTCGGAGCATCTCGCCGCCGCCATCATGGGTGACTCGACGCTGATCGTGCAGTGCACGGCCGGCACCGACGAGAACCAGATCCGCTACGGCTGGAACTACGCGCAGCTGCTGGCCAAGGGCCCGAGCCAGGAGGCGCTGGTGCCGACGCCGCTCTACCGCGCCATGCAGGACGGCAAGCTCTGCCGGCTGGAGGAACTGACGCGTATGGGCTCGGACGTGCAGGACACTCTGATCACGGTGCTCTCCGAAAAGATGATGCCGATCCCCGAACTCAACACCTCGATCTATGCACAGCGCGGCTTCAACATCATCGCCACCGCCAACAACCGCGACAAGGGCGTCAACGAATTGTCCTCGGCGTTGAAGCGCCGCTTCAACGTGGTCGTGCTGCCTCTGCCCGAAGACATGGCGGAGGAAGTGGCGATCGTCTCCAAGCGCGTCGGCGAGATGGCCGGCGGCCTCGACCTGCCCGTGCCGAAGAATGTCGGCGAGGAGATTGCGCGCGTGCTGACCATTTTTCGCGAGTTGCGCTCCGGCGCGACAGCCGACGGCAAGGTGACGCTGAAGACGCCGTCGGGTTCGCTGTCCACGGCTGAAGCCATCGCCACCATGGTCGGCGGCCTCAGCCAGGCGGCCTGGTTCGACAGCGGCAAGCTCGGCGCCGAAGGTCTCGCTGCCAGCCTTGTCGGCGCGATCGTCAAAGATCCCGTGCAGGACAAGCTGGTGCTGGAGGAGTATCTGGAAACCGTGCTCAAGAAGCGGCCCGATTATGCCGGCTACTACGCGGCCTTGAACGCAGCGATCTGACGCCATGGCAACAGGCGACGTTTCCTATTTCGGCATACGCCACCACGGGCCCGGCTCCGCCGCCAGCCTGGTGCAGGCGTTGCAGGAGTTGAAACCCGTCGCCGTGCTGATCGAGGGGCCGGCCGACGCCTCCGCGCTGTTGCCATTGCTCGCCCGTCCCGAAATGCAGCCGCCGGTGGCGCTGCTCTGCTATCCCGAAGACGATCCGGCCTCGACCAGCTTCTGGCCCTTTGCCGAGTTCTCGCCGGAGTATCAGGCGACGCTGTGGGCCGTCGCCAACAACGCCGCAGTGCGCTTCATCGACCTGCCGTCTTCGGCCCGGGTCGCAACGGCTGAGGCCACGGAAGAAGCCGATGCCGACGGAACGGAAGTCACCGTCGAGGCTGAGTTGGCACCACATCTGCGCGATCCGATCGGCACGCTGGCGCAGGCCGCTGGCTATGAGGATGGCGAGAGCTGGTGGGCCGATATTATCGAGCAGAATCCTGAACCCGGCCCGATCTTTGCGGCAATCGCCGATGCTATGACGACGCTGCGCGAAGGCGAAGGCCCGCTTGCCGAGTTGGAGGCAAAACGCGAAGCGCATATGCGGCTGGAGATCGCTGCCGCACGCAAGGAATTTGACGGGCCGGTCGCTGTCGTCTGCGGCGCCTTCCATGTGCCGGCTCTGCAGGTGACACGACCGCAAAAGGAGGATCAGGCGCTGCTCAAGGGCCTCGCCCGGCGCAAGAGCACGATGACCTGGGCGCCATGGACAGGCCCGCGCCTGGCGCTCGGCTTCGGCTATGGCGCCGGTGTCGTCGCGCCCGGCTGGTGCAAGCATCTGTGGCAGACGCGTGGGCAAGGCGATGCTTCGGTCCTGTGGCTCGCGCGCATCGCCACGGTGCTGCGGGCGAAGGGGCACGTGGTCTCGACCGCCTCGCTGATCGAAGCCGAACGGCTGGCGCGTACGCTCGCCGTGATCCGAGAGCGGCCAAAGCCCGGTTTCGAGGAATTGCGTGATGCCGCGATCGCCGCTTTGTTCAACGGCGAAGCGGTATTGTGGGCGCTGGTCGAAGCCGAACTGCTGCTCGGCGCCGACGTCGGTGAGATTCCGCCCGACACCCCGCTGGCGCCGCTGATCGAGGATCTGCAACGCAACCAGAAGGCGGCGCGGCTGAAGCCCGAGGCGCTGGAGCGCGAATTGTCGGTCGACCTGCGCAGCGAAAGCGGGCTGTTCCGGTCGACCTTGCTGCACCGCTTGAACGTGCTTGGCGTGCATTGGGGCAGGCTGACTGACAGCGGCCGCAGCCGCGGCACGTTTCGCGAGCGCTGGACGCTGGCGTGGGAACCGGAATATGCGGTTCGCCTGGTCGAGAATCTGGTCCATGGGCCAACCATCGAAAAGGCGGCCAATGGCCGGCTGATCCAGATGATCGGCGCCGCGACCTCGCTCGATGCGCTGGCGGCGCTGGTCCAGGGCGCCATCACGGCCAACCTGTCGGAGGCGTCGACTGCAGGTTTGGCGACCTTGGAGGAACGGGCGGCGCGCAGCAGCGAATGCCTGGAAATCCTGGCATCGGTGCCGCCGCTCGCCGACATCATCCGCTATGGCGAAGCCCGCAAGACGGAAACCGCGCGCCTGTCCGGCCTGCTGGAGCGGCTGATCGTCGAAGGCGGCATCGCGCTCCCCTACGCCGCCCGCGATCTCGATGCCCAGGCTTCGACGGCGCTGGTCGGCGCCATGCGCAAGGCCGACGAGGCGATCAAGCTGGTCGAATCGGAACAGGATGTTCTGGACGCCTGGCGCAATGGGCTGGCGGCGGTGCTCGATGGATCGCGATCGACGGCGCTGGTGGCCGGCTGTGCCGCGCATCTGCTTTACGAGGCCGGGCACCTGTCCGCCGACGCCGCGGCGGGTCTGATCGCGCGGCGCCTGTCGCCGGGAACGCCGGTCGCAGAGGCCGCCGGGTTTTTCGAGGGTTTTTTCAGTACCGCCGGTCAGCGGCTGATCTATGACGAGGGCCTGCGCGGCGCCGTCGATGCCTGGCTCAAATCGCTCGACGAGGATGCCTTCATCGCGCATCTGCCGCTGCTGCGCCGGGTGTTTTCGCATCTGGATTCGATGGAGCGGCGGCGGCTGATCGAGGCAGTCCTCGGCCGCGCCAGGCGCCTGCCGGCGGGGCTGACGCCGACGCCCAACGGCGACGAAGCCTGGCGCCGGCACCTGGAACGGCTTGCACCTCTGCTGATGAGCGAGAACGGCAATGGATGACGAGGCCGACATCAACGAAACCGGGCCGGCCGGCGACGGACGGGAGCGCCGCTGGCGCCTGGCGATAGGTGCCGATGACGAAACCTCGTCAGCGCTGTCCGACACCGACAAGCGGCTTTCCGCCGCGCTCGATGCGCTTTACGGCGATGGCGCCGGCGATGCGGCTGCCGATCCGCGCAAGCGGCGCGGCGGGCTTGGTCGCTCGGCGCCGAAGGTGGCGCAGTGGATGGGCGATATAAGATCATTCTTTCCTGCGCAGGTCGTGCAGATCGTCCAGAAGGATGCCTTCGAGCGGCTCAATCTGAAGCAGATGCTGATGGAGCCGGAATTCCTCAAGGCGATCGAGGCCGACGTCAATCTCGTCGCCGACCTGATCTCGCTGCGCTCGGTCATGCCGGCCAAAACCAAGGACATTGCGCGCACGATCATCGCCGAAATCGTTGCCAAGCTGATGCAGCGGCTGGAGCAGAAGACCGCCGAGGCGATCCGTGGCGCGCTCGACCGGTCGCAGCGCACCAACCGCCCACGCCAGCGCGACATCGACTGGCCGCGGACCATCTCGGCCAACCTTCGCCATTATCAGCCCGAGCACAAAACCATCGTCCCGGAGAAGCTGGTCGGCTTCATGCGCAAGCAGCGGAGGCTGGTCGATCTGGATGAGGTGGTGCTGTGCGTCGACCAGTCGGGTTCGATGGCAAGCTCGGTGATCTACGCCTCGATCTTCGCCGCGGTGATGGCCTCCTTGCCGGTGGTGCGCACCAAGCTCGTCTGCTTCGATACGGCCATCGTCGACCTGACCGAGGAACTCAGCGATCCCGTCGAGGTCCTGTTCGGCGTGCAGCTTGGCGGCGGCACCGACATCAACCAGGCCGTCGCCTATTGCGCCGATCGCATCGAGCGGCCGACCAAGTCGCATATGGTGCTGATCACCGACCTGTATGAAGGCGGCAACGGCCAGGAATTGCTGCAGCGGCTGGCGGCACTCGTTCGCTCCGGCGTCAATGTCGTAGTGCTTCTGGCGCTGACCGATCAGGGCAGGCCGGGTTATGACCCGAAGATGGCGGGTTCGGTGGCCGCGCTCGGCATTCCCGTCTTTGCCTGCACGCCGGACCTGTTTCCCGACATGATGGCGGCGGCCTTGCGGCGGGAAGATGTCGGCGCATGGGCGGCAGGCGCCGACATCAAGTTGATTCGCGCCGAGGACGACAGCCCGGCGGCCGACGCGTAAGGCGCGCTCAACTCGGTGTCATCAAAAGCGGCAATCCAAAACCATGCTTGAAAAAGCCGGCGGTGCTGACCTGCACGCCGGAAGAGCCTCCTTCGCATCATTCATTCACTGACATCGCCAGACGACCGGCCGAAGCCTGCTTCGGCCGTCATCTCGTGATTTGCGCCAATCGATCGCTTGACTCTGATCGCGCCTTGTGAAAAATTTTGCAGCAACTGATAAAAATATCAAAGGGTGGAAATGGTAGGGTTCGGCAACGGTCTCCTGCGCGACGATGAAACCAGCATGGCGACACGTGCCGCGTGGCTTCACTATGCCGGCGGCCTGACCCAGTCCGAGGTCGCCAAGCGGCTGGGGCTGACCAGCCTCAAGGCCCATCGCCTCATCACCAAGGCCAACCAGGAAGGGCTGGTGAAGGTCTATATCGACGGCGAAGTGTCGGAATGCGTCGAGCTCGAGGACGAACTGTCCCGCCGCTACGGCCTCGACTATTGCGAGGTGGTTCCGGACTTCGATTCCGAGGATCTGCCGCTCAAAGCGCTCGGCATTGCCGGCGCGCAGTTCCTCAAGCGCGAGATCGAGCGTGGCGAGGAGGCGTTGATCGGCGTCGGCCATGGCCGCACGCTGGCAGCCTGCGTGGAATATCTGCCGCGCACCTCGACCGACAAGATCCGCTTCGTCTCGCTGCTGGGCGGCCTGACGCGCAAATTCTCGGCCAATCCGCATGATGTCATTCATCGGCTCGCCGAACGCACCGGCGCCGAAGCCTATGTCATGCCGGTGCCGATGTTCGCCAACACGGCGGAGGACCGGACCGTCCTGCTCGGGCAGAAAGGCATCAGCGAGGTCTTCGATCTCGCGAAATCCGCCGACCTGTTGTTTGCCGGTGTCGGCACCGCCGAACGTGAGGCGTCGCTGGTTGCCACCGGCATGATCGAAAAGGGCGAGATGGAGGAGATCCGCCGCAACGGCGGCGTCGGCGAATTGCTCGGCCATTTCTTCGACGAGGCCGGCAAGGCGGTGGCGACGACCGTTTCCAACCGGGCGCTGGCCTTGACGCGTGAGGACATTGCCAGCCGCCGGATCGTCGCCGTCGCCGGCGGCAAGATCAAGGTTCGCGCCATCAAGTCGGTGCTCGAAGGCCGCTATCTCAAGGGCCTGATAACAGACGAGCGGACGGCGCGATCGCTCGTGGAAGAGACGCCGGTCGGGTAGCCGGTATCAGTTTGGTTGAAACTACCCTGTGGAGGAGAAAACGAAATGCATGAGAAAGAGAAAGACCTCATCGACGCCTTCCTGCGCGGACAAGTCGACCGTCGCGGGCTGATCAAGGGCTTGGGTGCGATGGGCCTTGCCGCCGGCACCGCCGGCACGCTGCTCAACCTGGGACAGACCCGGGCGCTGGCAGCGGATTTCGACTGGCAGGCGCATAAGGGCAAGACCATCAAGCTCCTGCTCAACAAGCATCCCTATGCCGATGCGATGATCGCCGATCTGGAAAACTTCAAGAAGCTGACCGGCATGAACGTCGTCTATGACGTGTTCCCGGAAGACGTCTATTTCGACAAGGTCACGGCAGCACTTTCGGCAAGCTCGCCCGAATACGATGCCTTCATGACCGGCGCCTACATGACCTGGACCTATGGCCCGGCCGGCTGGATCACCGACCTCAACGAATGGATCAAGGATCCGGCCAAGACCAACCCGAACTATGCCTGGGACGACTTCTTGCCTGGGGTGAAGAACTCCTGCGCCTGGAACGGCAAGCCGGGCGGCGCGCTGGGTTCGGATGATGCCAAGCAGTGGTGCATTCCGTGGGGCTTCGAACAGAACAACATCACCTACAACAAGGCGATGTTCGACAAGGCCGGCGTCACCATTCCCGGCAACATGGACGAGATGGTCGCCGCGGCGGCCAAGCTCACAAAGGATGTCGGTGGCGGCGTCTACGGCATCGGCGTGCGTGGCTCGCGCTCCTGGGCGACGATCCATCCCGGCTTCCTGTCGGCCTATGCCAATTTCGACCAGAAGGATTTGAACGTGTCGGCCGACGGCAAATTGTCGGCCGCCATGAACACCGCCGAATCCAAGGCCTTCCACAAGCAGTGGGTGCAGATGATCCAGGAGAGCGGCCCCAAGGACTGGTCGACCTACACCTGGTATCAGGTCGGCACCGATCTCGGCGCCGGCGCTTCGGCGATGATCTTCGACGCCGATATCCTTGGCTACTTCATGAATGGCGGCGACAACAAGATGGCCGGCAAGCTCGCCTTCGCAAGCTTCAAGGCCAACCCGGCAGCCAAGGCGGCGACACCCAACATCTGGATATGGTCGCTGGCGATGTCCAATTTCTCGAAGGACAAGGATGCCACCTGGTACTTCATGCAATGGGCCTCCGGACCGGAGCATGGGCTGTTCGGCGCAACCAAGATGGACTTCGTCAATCCGGTCCGCCAGTCGGTCTGGAAGGACGAGATGTTCCGCGAAAAGCTGAACAAGAGCTATCCCGGCTATGTCGAGATGTTCGACGCCTCGGCGCCGGGCGCCTCGATCAAGTTCACGGCGCAGCCGCTGTTCTTCGACCTCACCACCGAATGGGCGGCGACGCTGCAGAAGATGGTGGCCAAGGAAGTGCCGGTCGACGAGGGTCTCGACAAGCTCGCCGAAAGCATCAACGGCCAGCTCAAGGAAGCCGGCCTCGGCTAAGTCGCAACGAGGGCCGGCCTGCTTGGCGGACCGGCCCTCATCACACCTTTTGACGTTTGCGATGCGGTGCCGGAAGGTGGCCGCTATTTCGCCCGACCGGTCGCCTTGCTCCCTTGGGCGGCCGGCAGGGCGAAGCGACAGCAACAACGGAGCAGCTCGATGACTGCGGTGGTATCGCAAAGGCCCAAGCCCTCCGGCTTCAGGATCAGCAAGCGGGTGCTGCCCTATGTGCTCAGCCTGCCGGCCTTGCTGGTCTGCATCGGCATTCTGATCCCGTTCCTGACCTCGGTCGTCTATTCGTTCCAGCGCTATCGGCTGAGCCAGCCCTGGGCGCGGCAGTTCAACTGGGGCGACAACTACATCTCCTTCTTCACCGATCCAAAATTCTGGAACACGCTGAAAGTGTCGCTGCTCTATGCCGGCACCACCGTCGTGCTGGAGCTGCTTCTCGGCCTCGCTATCGCCCTCTTGTTGCAGAAGCGCTCGACGCTGAACAATTTCATCTCGATCATGCTGTTGATGCCGCTGATGACTGCGCCTGCACTTGCCGCCCTGATGTGGAAGCTGATGACCAATCCCGGCTTCGGCGTGCTGAGCTATCTCGCCAGCCTGATCGGATTGCAGGATTTCCGCTGGGCATCATCGCCGTCGACGGCGCTGTTCACCGTGGTTCTGGTCGACATCTGGGTCTACACGCCCTTCATCATGATCCTGCTGCTTGCCGGCCTTCGCAGCCTGCCGACGCAGCCTTTTGAGGCCGCCGCCCTTGATGGCGTGCCGAGGAGTTTCGTGTTCTTCCGCATCACGCTGCCGATGCTGACGCCCTATATCCTGACGGCGACTTTGTTCCGCCTGCTCGATTCCATTCAGCAGTTCGACATCATCTACGCCATGACGCAAGGCGGGCCGGGCGATACGCTGACCGTCTTCCAGGTCGAGGCCTATCTCAACTTTTTCCAGTCGACCAATGTCGGCCGCTCGGCGGCGCTGATGATCATCCTGTGGGCGATCACCTATTTCCTCTCCAACATCTTCATTAAGAACTGGCTGCGGCTGCGCGAACGCGCCCGTGGTCAGGCATAGGAGGCCGGGATGGAACACACATCCTTGCTCGAACGCATCCTGCGCGGCATAGCACTGACGCTGGTCGTGATCTTCTTCATGTTCCCGATCGTCTGGATCTTCATGATGTCGTTCCAGACCAACGAGACCATTTTGCGGATTCCCCCGCAGCTGATCTTCGAGCCGACGCTCGCCAATTACACGGCGCTGATCACCGGCAAGCTGATCACCGCCGCCGGCACACTCGATATCGCCTTCATGCGCAACCTCTGGAATTCGGTGTTCCTGTCGGTGACCTCGGTGGCGGTCTCGCTGCTGCTCGGCGTGCCGGCGGCATACGCCTTCGCGCGGCACAAGTTCCGCGGCTCGGAGGACATCGCCTTCACGCTGCTGTCTTTCAAGTTCGCGCCGGCACTGCTGGTGCTCCTGCCGCTCACCCTCTATTTCCAGAAGCTCGGGCTGGCCAACACCTATATCGGGCTGATCTGGGTCTACCAGCTGATCTGCCTGCCGCTGATCCTGTGGATCGTGCGCGGCTATTTCGAGGATATTCCGGCCGACATCGAATATGCCTACCGTATCGGCGGCCATTCCTGGTTCGCCACCTTCCGCAAGATCGCGCTGCCGCTCGCCGGCCCCGGCATCGCCGCCGCCGGCCTGCTCGCCTTCATCTTCGCCTGGAACAATTTCGTCTTCGCGCTGGTGCTGGCCTCGGCCGACAAGCAGCCGGTGACGGTCGGCGCGCTCGCCTTCATCACCTCCTCGGGCATCCAGTACGGCCAGATTTCGGCGGCCATCGTGCTCTCGATCACGCCGACGCTGGCGCTCGCCCTCTATGCACAGCGCTATCTGGTCGAAGGCCTCTCGCTTGGCGCGGTGAAAGGATAGACATGGCCAGCCTCGAACTCAGAAACATCGTCAAGCGCTACAAGAGCCAGACCGTCCTCGACAATCTGTCGCTGACCGTCGCTGATGGCGAAACCCTTGTGCTGTTCGGTCCGTCAGGTGCCGGCAAGACGGTGCTGCTACGGCTGGTTGCCGGCGTCATCGACCCGGATGAGGGCAAGATCTTCATCGGTGGCGACGACATGACCGACGTCGATGCGGAGTTCCGCGGCATTGGCATGGCGTTCCAGAATTTCGCGCTGTTTCCGCATATGACCGCGTTCGACAACATCGCCACGCCGCTGGAGGCCAAGCGGTCCTCGCAGGGCGCGATCAAGGCCGGCGTCGAGAGCGTCGCCAAGCTGTTGAAGATCGCCCATGTGCTTAGCCACAAGCCGCGCGCGCTCTCCAATGGACAGAAGCAGCGCACGGCACTGGCCCGCGCGCTGGTCGGCTCGCCGCCGCTTCTGCTGCTCGACGATCCCTTGCGCAATGTCGACGCCAAGCTGCGCTTCGAGATGCGGCTCGAACTGCCCAGGCTGCTTGCCGACCGCGGCGCCACCGTCGTCTACGTCACCCAGGACTATAAAGAAGCCATGGCGCTTGGCGACCGCATCGCTGTCATGTCGCAAGGCGTCATCAGACAGCTCGGCACGCCCGAGCAGATCTATCGCGAGCCGGCCAATATCGAGATCGCCCGGCTGTTCGGCGACCCGACCATCAACCTGCTCGACGTCAAGCCCGCGCGGGATAGCAGGGGGATTTATGTCGGCCTGTCCAATGTCCAGGTCCATCTCGCCGGCGCTTACGACACGGCGGTCGGCCGCGACTGCGTGATCGGCCTGCGGCCGGAAGCGTTAAGCTTCGTCGAGGAAAGCACTCCCGGCGCCATTCCGGTGACGGTCGAGGCCGAGACGCCGCTCAACGAAAAGATCGTCACGCTGGTGCGCACCGTGCGCGGCCGCGAGATCCTGGTTTCGCGCCCGGCCGGAATGCCGGGGCGCAGCGAGGGCAAGGCCCACATCGCCGTCGACGGCAAGAGTGCCTTGCTGTTCGATCACGCCAACGGTGACCGCATCGGTTCGAAAAACGTCGTCGCCTTGCGCAATGGAGAAGCGGCATGAGCCAGAGCGCACTCACCATTTCAGGTGTCGACAAGTTCTATGGCCCGATCGATCGCGGTGTCCACGCCGTCAAGAACCTGACGATGGAAATCGCCAAGGGCGAGATCGTGGCCCTGCTCGGCTCTTCCGGCTGCGGCAAGACCTCGACGCTGCGCATGATCGCCGGCTTCGAGGACGTGTCGCGCGGCGAGATCACGGTTGCCGGCCGCAAGGTGCACACTCTGGCGCCGGTCAAGCGCAATGTGGCGATGGCCTTCGAAGGTTACTCGCTCTACCCGCCGCTGACCGTGCGCGAGAACATGGCCTTCGCGCTCAAGGCGGCGCGGCTGCCGAAGAGCGAGGTCGACGCCAAGGTCGCCAGCATCGCCAAGCTGCTCGAGATCGAGGACATATTGGAGCGCTACCCCAGCTCGATCTCCGGCGGCCAACAGCAGCGCGCCAGCCTCGGCCGCGCGCTGATCCGCGAGGCCGACCTGCATCTGCTGGACGAGCCGATGGGGCAGCTCGAACCGCAGCTGCGCGCCGTGCTGCGCGGCCGCATCAAGCACTTTATCAAGGAGCGCGGCCTGACCGCGATCCTGGTCACCCACGACCAGACCGAGGCCAATGCGCTTGCCGACCGCATCGCGGTGATGGAAGGCGGCGTGCTGCAGCAGTTCGACACGCCAGACCAGATCAAGGAGCGCCCGGCGAACCTGTTCACCGGAACTTTCGTCGGCGAACCGCCGATGAACGTCTTCGAGGCCTATGTTGGCACGTCCGCAGGCCGCATCAATCTCAGGCTGCCAGATGGCCTGTCGCTCGATTACGACAAGGACGCCTTCAGCGCTCCGGTTCGCGATCAGTTGCTCAGCCGCGAGCGGGTCGTCATCGGCATCAGGCCTTACGCGGTCCGGCGCTCGAAGGAAGGCGTTCCCGCCAGGGTATCGGCCAACCAATGGCTCGGCGACCAGACCCATATAGCGGCCGACTTCGCCGGCGGTTCTCTGGTCCTGGTCGAGCATGACCGCACGCGTCTCGATCTGGGTGCGCCGATCAATGTCAGCATCGATCCGAAGAACCTACACGTCTTCGACCAAACGAGCGGCGAGGCGATTTCGCACGGCATGGAGCTTGCCTGATGCGTGACATACTGATCGGCATCGATGCCGGCACCTCCGTCATCAAATCCATCGCCTTCGACATAGCGGGCCGGCAGATCGCCGCCGCAGCACTCCCCAACCACTATGAAACGCTGCCGGGCGGCGGCGCCGAACAGGATTTGGCGCGAACATGGAGCGATGCCGCCACAACCCTGCGCCAGCTCGCCGACAAGGTGCCCAATCTCGCCAATCGGACCGTCGCCATCGCGGTCACCGGGCAAGGCGACGGCACCTGGCTGATCGACGACAAGGGCGAGCCGGTGGCCAAGGGCTGGCTCTGGCTCGACGCGCGCGCCGCCGCCGTCGTGGAAGAGATCCGCGCGCGGCCCGAGGACCGGCTCCGCTTCGAAAAGACCGGCAGCGGTCTCGCCGCCTGCCAGCAGGGTTCGCAGTTCGTGTTCATGAAGCGCACCATGCCCGAAATGCTCGGCAAGGCGGCAACCGCGTTCCACTGCAAGGACTGGCTCTATTTCAGGCTGACCGGCGAACGCGCCACCGATCCGTCGGAGGGAACATTCACCTTCGGCGATTTCCACACCCGCGACTACAGCGACGAGGTACTCGACGTGCTTGGCGTCGCCGATCTGAGGCATCTGCTGCCGCCGATCGTCGACGGCACAAGGCACAGCACCGGGCTGTCGCAGGCAGCGGCCGACGCCACCGGAATGCTGGCCGGTACGCCCGTCGTGCTCGGTTATGTCGATGTCGTCTGCACAGCGCTCGGCGCGGGCCTGCTCGATCGCGAGCGCAGGCCGGGCTGCTCGATCATCGGCTCCACCGGCATGCATATGCGGTTGGCCGAGACTCCCGACGATGTGCAGCTGAACGACGCGGCGACCGGCTACACAATGGCGATGCCGGCGCCCGGCGTGTTCGCACAGATGCAGTCGAACATGGCGGCGACGCTCAACATCGACTGGGTGCTTGGGCTGGCCTCCGGCATTCTCGCCTCGCAAGGCATTACCCGCAGCAATGGCGAGATGATCGCGCTGGTCGACACCTGGATCGCGGCCGCTCAGCCGGCGTCGCTGCTGTATCAGCCTTATGTGTCGGAGGCGGGTGAGCGAGGGCCGTTCGTCGATGCCAATGCCAGGGCCGGTTTCGTCGGCATTTCCTCGCGGCACGGCTATGCCGACCTCGTCCGCGCCGTCTTCGAGGGATTGGCCTTTGCGGCGCGCGATTGCTACGCCGCGATGGGGCCGCTGCCGCGCGAAGTCCGCCTGACCGGTGGCGCCGCCAGGAGCCCGGCGCTGCGCAAGATCCTGGGTGCCGCGGTGGGCGCAGACATCCGCACCAGCGCGCGCGAGGAGGCGGGCGCAGCGGGTGCTGCGATGATCGCCGCGGTCTGCGTCGGTCTCTACCCGTCCATGGACGCGTGCGTCGGCGAATGGGTGACGCCGCTGCTTGGCGAAGCCGAGCCGAGCGACCGCAACCTCGCCGCGATCTACGACAAGATGACCCCGTCCTACATGTTGGCGCACCAGGCGTTGCGGCCGGTCTGGCGCGCGATGGCTTCAGTGCAGGCAAATTGAGAAGTCGAGTATGCGTAAGAGAATAGCGATCATTGGCGACAACTTCATGCTGCCGGAGGTGTTTCGCGCCAAAATCGAGAAGGTCGCGACTGGCGATCTCGACATCAGGACATTGCAGACGGCCTGGCCCGACGAGCCGATGGAGTTCGGCAATCCGGCGCTCGGCCTCGACAAGGTCAAGGAATATTTCGGCCACCCCGACGACGTCGTCGACTTCATCGGCGATGCCGAGATTCTCGTCACCCAGCTGGCTCCGCTTTCGGAGGGCATGATGCGGCGTCTGCCTGATCTCAAGCTGGTCGCGGTTTCGCGCGGCGGGCCGATCAACATCGACATGGCTGCCGCAAGGGCGCACGGGGTCACTGTGGTCAACGTGCCCGGCCGCAACGCGACCGCCGTCGCCGAGTTCACCATCGGCGCCATCCTGGCCGAGACGCGGCTGATCCGGGTCGGCCACGAGGCCTTGCGCAAGGGCGAGTGGCGCGGCGATCTCTACCGCGCAGACCGCACCGGCCGCGAGCTCAACGAAATGACCGTCGGCGTCATCGGCTACGGCAATATCGGCACCAAGGTGGTGCGCCTGCTGCGCGCCTTCGGCTGCCACGTCCTCGTTTGCGACCCTTATGTGCAATTGAGTGCCGACGATCGCAATGCCGGCGTCGAACTCGTCGCGCTGGACGATCTGCTGTCCCGCTCCGATGTCGTCACGCTGCATCCCCGGGTGACCGAGGAGACGCGCGGCATGATCGGCATGGACACCATCGCACGGATGAAGCCGGGCGTGATCCTCATCAACACCGCACGCGGGCCGCTGGTCGACTATGACGCGCTCTACGAGGCGCTGGTTTCAGGCCAGATCGCCAGCGCCATGCTGGAGACGTTCGCGGTTGAGCCGGTGCCATCGGACTGGCCACTGCTGCAGCTTCCCAACGTCACACTGACGCCGCACATTGCCGGCGCTTCGGTGCGCACCGTCACCTATGCCGCCGAACAGGCCGCCGAAGAGGTGCGCCGCTACCTCGCCGGTCTGCCCCCGGTCAATCCGTGCTGAGGCAGCCGCCATGACGCATCAAACCGGCATCGAGGCCACGGCGACATGAACGGCGGTCCTGAAATCGTCGACCTCTTTGTCATCGGCGGCGGCGTCAACGGCGCCGGCATCGCGCGCGATGCCGCCGGCCGCGGCCTTTCGGTCATCCTGTGCGAAAAGGACGATCTCGCCGAAGGCACCAGTTCGCGCTCGGGCAAGCTTGTCCATGGCGGCCTGCGCTACCTCGAATATTACGAGTTCCGCCTGGTGCGCGAAGCGCTGATCGAGCGCGAGGTGCTGCTGGAATCGGCACCCCACATCATCTGGCCGATGCGCTTCGTGCTGCCGCACAGCCCGGACGACCGGCCGGCCTGGCTGGTGCGGCTCGGCCTGTTCCTCTACGACCATCTCGGCGGCCGCAAGCGGCTGCCGGCGACCCGCACGCTGAACCTGCACACCGCGCCCGAGGGCGCGCCGATCAAGGACGCCTTCCGGCGCGGTTTCGAATATTCCGACTGCTGGGTCGACGATGCCCGCCTCGTTGTGATCAATGCGCTCGACGCCGCCGAGCGCGGCGCCAGGGTTTTCACCCGCACCGCCTGCACCGCCGCCCGCCGCGAGAACGGCGTGTGGGTTGTCGAGATGCAGGATGGCAGGACGGGTACCAGGACGGTGGTTCGGGCGCGCGCGTTGATCAATGCCGGCGGCCCCTGGGTCAACGACATCGTCAACCGTGTTGCCGGCCAGAACTCCAGGCGCAATGTCCGCCTGGTCAAGGGCAGCCACATCGTCGTGCCCAAATTCTGGGAGGGGCGGCAGGCCTATCTCATCCAGAACAGCGACAAGCGCGTGATCTTCATCAACCCCTATCAGAACGATCTCGCTCTGATCGGCACCACCGACATTCCCTATGAGGGCCGGCCCGAGGATGTGGCCGCGGATGAGAGCGAGATCGATTACCTGATCAAGGTGGTCAACCGCTATTTCAAGCGCGGCCTGGCGCGCGGCGATGTCGTGTATTCGTTCTCCGGCGTCAGGCCGCTCTATGACGACAATGCCGACAACCCAAGTGCGGTGACCCGCGACTATATTTTCGAGCTCGACGCGCCGGATGCGCAGGCGCCGCTGCTTTCCGTCTTCGGCGGCAAGATCACCACCTTCCGCAAGCTGGCCGAACATGCGCTGGACAGGATCGCGCCGTTCTTTCCCCATATGGGCAAGCCCTGGACGGCGAAGGCGCATCTGCCCGGCGGCGACATCGCCAATGCCGATTTCGAACAGTTTCTCGGCGACCTCGGACGCGAATATCCATGGATGCCGGCATCGCTGCTCAAGCATTACGGCCGGCTCTACGGCACCAGGACGAGGGCTTTGGTTGGCGCGGCGCGTTCGCTCGATGACCTCGGGCGCTGCTTCGGCAAGGATTTCTTCGAGCGCGAGGCCAACTATCTCTTCGATCAGGAGTGGGCAGTGACGTCAGCCGACATCCTCGAGCGGCGCACCAAGCATGGCCTGCATCTGTCCGCCGAGGAGAGGGCGGCCTTCGAGCACTGGTCCGCGAACCGGCTGGCGAGGGCAGGCTGATGGCGCATCCGGGCGACAACCACTCCAGCGAATTCTGCATGCTGCGCTCCTTGTCGGCCAGCATCGGCGCCGACCCGCTGCTGGTCCAGGGCGCCGGCGGCAACACCTCCATCAAGCAGGCGGGGGTGCTGTGGATCAAAGCCTCCGGCACCTGGCTGAAGAATGCGCGCGACGATGAGATCATGGTGCCGGTGGCGCTGGCGCCGTTGCTGGATGCCGTGGCGCAGCGGAGCCCGGCGGCCGAGACGGCCGGGCAGTTCACGCTGGCGGATCTCAACCCTCGCCAGCTGCGGCCCTCCATTGAGACGACGGTGCATGCGCTGCTGCCCCAGAAGATCGTCGTCCATGTCCATTGCGTCGAGACGATTTCGATCGCCGTCCAGGCCAATGCCGAAACGCTGCTGGAGGAGCGCCTGCGTGGGCTCGATTGGGCGTTCGTGCCGTATCGCCGGCCCGGTCTGCCGCTGGCGCAGGGGATCGCCGAGCGGCTGAAGCCGGCGACCAACGTGCTTGTGCTTGGCAATCACGGGCTGGTGGTCGCCGCCGACACGGTCGGCGAAGCAGCCTTGCTGCTGCAACGGGTGACCGGCCTGCTCGCGCGGCCGCCGCGACCGGCTCCGCCGCCCGATCTCGACGCGCTGCTGCGGCTCGCTACCGGCAGTGACTATCGGCTGCCGGCCTCGGCGGCCGCGCATGCTGTCGCGACCGATCTCGCCAGTTGCCGCATCGCCGCTTCCGGCAGCCTCTATCCGGATCATGTCATCTTCCTCGGCGTCGGCTCGGTGATCGCCGGCCCCGCCGAGAACGCGGCGGCGGTCGTTGCCCGCACTGCGGCCGCGCCGACGTCCATTCTCTTTCCCGGCAAGGGCGTGCTGATGCGCCGGAATGCCAATGCCGGCGCCGAGGCGATGGCGCGCTGCCTGGCCGACGTCGTCGCGCGCGTCGATGGAACGGCGCGCGTCAACTATCTCAGCCCAAAGGAGAATGCCGAGCTGCTGAACTGGGACGCTGAAAAATACCGCCAGCAACTCAACCGCGAGGGGGCGACGCTGCAATGACGGCATTCCGCTCCACCATTGTGTCGTTGCTCGGGGAGGGATAGCGGCCTTGGCCTTCACGCTTTCCCTCAACACCAATCCGCTGGTCAACCGTTTTGCTGATCCGGACGATTTGATCGACACCATTGCCTATGACATCGGCATAAGGGACGTGCAGCTCACGCATGAGTTCGTCAATCCGGGCTGGCCGGCGGCGACGATCGTCAAATTCGTTCGCCTGTTCCGCGATGCACTCGCCCGCACCGGCGTGCGCGTCACCTCCGGCATGACCGGCCCTTACGGCCGGCTCAATCATTTCGGCCATCCCGACGCCGATGTGCGCCGCTATTATGTCGACTGGTTCAAGACCTTCGCCGACATTTCGGCCGAGCTCGGCGCCAGCGGCATGGGCACGCAATTCGCCATCTTCACCCACCGCGACTTTGACGACCTCGAGCGTCGCGCGCGGCTGTTCGACATCGCGCTGGACTGCTGGCGCGAGGTCGCCGAGCATGCCAAGGCGGCAGGCCTGACCTACCTGTTCTGGGAACCGATGTCGGTCGGCCGCGAGTTCGGCCACACCATCGAGAACTGCCGCCAGTTGCAGGGCGCGATCGACGCCGCCAGTATGGCCATTCCGCTGGAGATGATGGTCGACATCGACCATGGCGACGTCACATCAAGCAATCCCGCCGACATCGATCCCTATGCCTGGGCGGAAGCCTTTCCCCGGAAATCGCCGATCATCCACATCAAGCAGTCGTCGATGAACAAGGGCGGCCATTGGCCGTTCACCGCGACCTACAACAGGGATGGCCGCATCACGCCGGAAAAACTGCTGGAGACGGTGCGGCGCGGCGGCGGCACCGACAACGAGATCTGCCTCGAACTGTCGTTCCGCGAGCGTGAGCCGGTCGACCATCAGGTTGTCGCCATGATCCGCGAATCCGTCGACTACTGGGCTCCGTTCATCGACGCCGGCAGGTCCGGTCTTCTGCCAAAGGCCGAATAGAAATCGGGCAGGAGCCGATACGGCTCCTGCCCGATGAAAGCAGATTTCAAATCGGCCGAGTTCGGAGCAATTCCAGGAAAAGTGTGCAGCGGTTTTCCGCCCGGAATTGCGTCAAAACAAAGAGATAGAGCGGTTCGCCGCTCTATCCGAATTTCGGATCGAGGCTGCCCGACTTGTAGCGCTTGGCCATCTCCGAGACCGGCAGCGGCTTGATCTTCGGCGCGTTGCCGGCGGTGCCGAACTGCTCGAAGCGCTCCTTGCAGAGCTTGCGCATGGCAGCCATTGCCGGGGTGAGGTATTTGCGCGGGTCGAACTCGCTCGGGTTCTCGGTCAGCACTTTGCGGATCGCGCCGGTCAGCGCCATGCGGTTGTCGGTGTCGATGTTGATCTTGCGCACGCCATGCTTGATGCCGCGCTGGATTTCTTCCACCGGCACGCCCCAGGTCGGCTTCATCTGGCCGCCATATTTGTTGATGATCTCCTGCAGGTCTTCGGGCACGGAGGACGAGCCGTGCATGACCAGGTGCATGTTCGGCAGGCGGCGATGGATCTCCTCGATGACGTTCATGGCCAGCACGGCGCCATCGGGCTTGCGCGAGAATTTGTAGGCGCCGTGGCTGGTGCCCATGGCCACCGCCAGCGCATCGACATGCGTGTCCTTGACGAACTCGACCGCCTGTTCCGGATCGGTCAAGAGCTGGTCGTGGCTGATCGCGCCTTCGACGCCGTGGCCGTCTTCCTGCTCGCCGCCGCCGCTCTCCAGCGAGCCGAGCACGCCGATCTCGCCTTCGACCGACACGCCGCCCCAATGCGCCATGTCGACGACGCGCTTGGTGATGCCGGAATTATAGGCGTAGTCGGCCGGCGACTTGCCGTCTTCCTTGAGCGAGCCGTCCATCATCACCGAGGTGAAGCCGTACTGGATCGCGGTGACGCAGGTGGCTTCGTTGTTGCCATGGTCGAGATGCATGCAGACCGGGATGTCGGGGTGGATTTCGACCAGCGCGTCGATCAGCTTGGCCAGCACCACGTCATTTGCATAGGCGCGCGCACCGCGGCTTGCCTGCAGGATGACAGGCGATTTGGTCTCTTCCGCCGCCTCCATGATGGCGAGGCCCTGTTCCATGTTGTTCATGTTGAAGGCCGGCACGCCATAACCGTATTCGGCGGCGTGATCGAGCAATTGTCTCAGTGTGATGCGAGCCAACGAATAGTCTCCCGTATCTGGTTTCAAACCTGGTGGTTGCGGACTGTCCGCGCATCGTCCAGCCCACCGATGCTTCTGGCCGGATTTCGGCGCAACCGCAACCGTGACAGACCGTCCCGGCCGCAATTCTTGTTACAGCGACGCGATGAGAGCAAGCGGAATATCTCAAAGAATTGTCCCATTATCACAAAATTTCTGATACTTTTGCGACGATAGGTGTTATGTCTTGAAGCTTGAGCAAGGAGCCGAGGTTCGGCGTTGGCGGTCGGCGGCAATGAAGAGCGACATCAGGCGGCAAGGCATCATGGACTTTCTGATGGACGCTGGTCAGGCCGGCGTCGATGACCTTGCTGTGCGCTTTGGCGTTTCCAAGATGACCGTGCACCGTGACCTCGACGAACTCGAGGAAAGCGGTTTCCTGCGCAAGGTACGTGGGGGCGCCTCGATCCAGCCAAGCAGCCTGTTCGAAAGCGATTTTCGCTACCGGCAGAAGCAGGCGACCGAGGAAAAGCAGCGCCTTGCGGCAGCCGCCGTGGCCATGATCGAACCCGGCCAGACGGTGATCATCGACGACGGCTCGACGGCGGGCGGCATTGCGCGCCATCTCGCCGATTTGCGGCCGCTGACGGTGATCTCCAACAATCTGGCCGTCATCCAGGAACTGGCCGGCGCGGGAGGGATCAACCTGATCGCGCTTGGTGGCCAATACAGCAAGAAGTTTCACGGCTTCTTCGGCCTGCTCGCCGAGGACATGCTCAAATCGCTGCGCGCCGACGTCGCTTTCCTGTCCTCATCCGCCATCCATGGCGCCTCCGCCTTCCACCAGGACCAGGAGGTGGTGCAGGCCAAGCGGCTGATGATGGCGGCGGCAACCCGCAAATATCTGCTGGTCGATCACGGCAAGTTCGGCCGCACGGCGCTGCATTTTCTCACCGACCTCATGGCGTTTGACACGGTCTTCACTGGCCGTGAGCTGGAGCCGGGGTTGTACGAGGCGCTGGATGCCGCCGGTGTCTCGGTGGCCCTGGTCGGCAACTGAGTTCGGCACGGAGTAAGGAGTACGCGTGGTGTATTGGGTCGGTACAAGCTGGAAGATGAACAAGACGCTCGCCGAGGCGCTGGATTTCGCCGAACGCCTGGCCGGCTTCATTCCCGGTTTCGATGGCCGCATCCAGCCCTTCGTCATCCCGCCTTTCACTGCGGCGCGCGAGGTCAAACGGGCACTGTCGTCGACGCGTATCAAGGTCGGTGCCCAGAACATGCATTGGGCCGACGCTGGCGCCTGGACCGGCGAGATTTCACCCGTGATGCTGACCGACTGTGGGCTCGATCTGGTCGAACTCGGCCACAGCGAACGGCGCGAGCATTTCGGTGAGACCGACCGCACCGTTGGCCTGAAGACGGCGGCTGCGGTGAAGCACGGCCTGATCCCATTGATCTGCGTCGGCGAGACGCTGGCCGAGCGCGAAAGTGGCAAGGCCGATGCCGTGCTGACCGCTCAGGTCGAGGGGGCGCTGCAATTCCTCGAAGGCGAGGCGAAGAGCGCAAAAATCCTGTTCGCCTACGAGCCGGTCTGGGCGATTGGCGACAAGGGCATTCCGGCGAGTTCCGATTATGCCGACAAGCAGCAGGCACTGATCAAGACGGTGGCCGGGGGCCTGCTGCCGTCCGTGCCGCCGGTGCTCTATGGCGGCAGCGTCAATCCCGGCAATGCCGCCGAGCTGATCGGCCAGCCCAATATTGACGGCCTCTTCATCGGCCGCTCCGCCTGGCAGGCGGATGGCTACATCGACATTCTCGGCCGCGCTTCGGCGGCGATCTGAAGTCATCCAAACACGAAAGGGAAAGACATGAAAATAGCCATTGGAGCCGACAGCGCCGGCAAGCCGCTGCTCGACGTCATCGCCGCGCACCTTGCCACCAAGCCGGGCCTCACCGTCAGCGACCTCAGCCAGGCCGGCTACTATGCCGACCTCTCGCAAAAGCTCGCCCAGACCATCATCGACGGTGAGAACGAGCGCGGCATCCTGTTCTGCGGCACCGGCATCGGCGTCTCGATCTCGGCCAACAAGGTGCCGGGCATTCGTGCCGCACTCACCCATGACACCTATTCGGCTGAGCGCGCGGCGAAATCCAACAACGCCCAGATCATCACCATGGGCGCCCGTGTCATCGGCCCGGAACTGGCAAAGGCGATCGTCGATACATGGCTTGCCTCGGAGTTCGACGAGAAGGGGCCGTCGGCCGGCAATGTCCAGGCGATCGACAGGCTCGACGCGGCGAAGGTTTAACCCAGGCTCTTGCGTATCGCGCCGATGACGGTGACGGCCGATGCGGCGCCTGGATCGATGTGGCCAAGCGACCGCTCGCCGAGCCGCGACGAGCGGCCCTTGGCGGCGATCATGTCCTTGGTCGCTTCAGCGCCAGACTCGGCGGCGGCAAGGGCCGCCTCGAGGCTCTGAGCCAGGGTCTTGCCGGCGAGATTGGCTGCTGCGGCGGCTTCAGCCGCCGGTTGCCAGGCATCGACCATCGTCTTTTCGCCAGGTTCCGCCTTGCCGCGATCCTTGATGCCTTGCGCCATGGCCTGGAACAGGGCGATGAAATCCGCGTCGGCCAGCGTCGCCTTGCCTTTGACGGCGGAAGCCGCGCGCATGAAGGCCGTTGCGTAGAGCGGGCCTGACGAGGCGCCGACAGCATTGAGGAACGATTTCGCAGCCGTGTTGAGCAGCGCTGTCGGCTCGGTCGTTGCAAGGTCGAGCGGCGCCAGCGCATCGCGCACGGCATTGAAGCCGAGCTCCATGGCGATGCCATGATCGGCGTCGCCGATGACGCCATCGAGCTGGCAGAGCCGGTCCCGGTCGGCCGCGATCGCCACCGCGATCGTATCGAACATTCTTTTCAGGTCGGCGGCATCGATGGTCACGAGAACGCTCTTTCGTCAGCCGGCACGGAACATGGCACAGTCGCAGGGGTGGTCGAGCATGGTCTGCAGTTCCTCGTCGAGATGAAAAAGCGTCACCGAGGCGCCGGCCATTTCGAGCGACGTGCAATAATTGCCGACCCAGGTCGCGTGGATGGAAACGCCGAGTGCGTCGAGCCGCTGCTTGACCCTCCGGTTCATGATGTAGAGTTCCATCAGCGGCGTCGAGCCGAGCGAGTTGACCAGCACCGCGACCTTGTCGCCGCGCGACGGCGCCATCTCGGCGAAAATCTTGTCCAGCATATCGTCGGTGATCGCGTCGGCGGTGCCGAGCTTGCCGCGCGCGATGCCGGGCTCGCCATGGATGCCCATGCCGATCTCCATTTCGTCGGCGCCGATCTCGAAATTCGGCCGCCTTGTCTGCGGCAGCGAGCAGGGCGACAGCGCCACGCCCATGGTGAAAGTGTGGTCGTTGGCCTTGCGGGCGATGCGCTCGACCTCGTCGAAGGAGAGCATGAGGTCGCAGGCGGCACCAGCCGCCTTGAAGATGAAGAAATTGCCGGCGACTCCGCGGCGCTTCTGCCGCTGGTCGCGCGGTGCCGAGGCGACGTCGTCGGTGGTCAGCACCGTGCGCACCTCTATGTCGTCCATCGCGGCCATCTCGGCCGCCATGTCGAAATTCATCACGTCGCCGGCGTAGTTGCCATACATGAACAGGACGCCGGCGCCGCCGCTGACCACCTTGGCGCATTCGAGGATCGGATCGGGCGGCGGCGAGGCAAAGACATTCCCGATGGCCGCCGCGTCCGCCAGCCCCTTGCCGACAAAGCCGAGAAAGGTCGGCTCATGGCCCGAGCCACCGCCGATCACCAGCCCGACCTTGCCGGGTCGCGGCCCGTCACGGGCGATGATCGAGCGCGGGCTGCCGTCCGCGCTTTTGAGATGGCGAGGATGCGCGGCGAGGATCCCTTCGAGCATCTCGTCGACGGCGCGGTTGCCGTCATTAATGATCTTCTTGGTCTGCACCGGCATCCTCCCGACTTTTAGCAAATACTACCGGGTGTTATCGCGATTTCCACCCGGCCGGGAAGATTTCATGCCGCGATCTTTTCCCGTGCGGCGAGAATTTCCACGCAGGCCTTGGCCGCCTCCTTGCCCTTGACGGTGAAGTGCTCGAAGAAGAAGCGATGGTGCTCGGCGCTGTCGTGGTAATTGTGCGGCGTCAGCACCGCCGAAAGCACCGGCACGCCGGTCGACAGCTGCACGTTCATCATGCCGTCGATGACGGCGCTGGCGACGAACTCATGCCGGTAGATGCCGCCATTGACGACGAACGCCGTGCCGAGGATCGTCGCGTAGCGGCCGGTCCCGGCCACGGTCTTGGCGTGCAGCGGGATTTCGTAGGCGCCGGGGACGTCGAAGACATCGACGGCGAAGCGGTCGCCGCCGATGGCGGCCAGTTCCGCCTCGAAGGCTTTTACGCACTGGTCGACGATATCCGCATGCCAGCGCGCGCGGATAACGGCGATGCGAACAGTTTCATAGTCTTTGTGGGAATGCTGATTCATGGGTCCATCCTTCCGTTTCGAACCAGAATCAGGACGCACGATACGGAATCCGGCCCGCCGAGGTGGTCCGTTTTCCGTTTCGTTCTCTTTCATCCGGACTATACCGTCGGCTCCGGAATCACACCGGATCTGCTGACCTTTCCAACTCTGTTGGAAAGCGCTCGCGGGCTTGGATCGAGATCCTCACCGCCGGTGGGGACTTTCACCCCGCCCTGAGAACTTTAACGCCGTTTGTATGGAAGGGCAGGGCTGAGCTGTCAACCGGGCGACCGGCTGGTGGCCAATCACGTTCTGTCGACTGGAGCAATGGCGTGAACGAAGCGCTTCATCGCGTGCGCCATGCTGCGGCCGAAGCGGCAACCAGCATCAGCAGCGCCGCAACGATCGCGCAGAAGGCAAAGCCGAAGCTGGAATAGAGCGGTCCGAAGCCGGTGGTGCCAATAAAGACCGCCAGATAGGTCACCGCGCTGTTCAGGCCCATGATCGTGCCGCGCCGTGAGGGATCGAGCGCGGAGAGGCGCATCACCAGGACATTCAGCCCGAAATGATTGGCAAGTCCCCAGATAGCCACCATGGCGAGCGTCAGCCCGAAACTGTCGCTCGTCGCGGCAATGGCGACATAGACGATGGCGACAAGAAGATAGGCGAACGGCATGACGCGTCGCGCGCCCAGGCGATCGATCACGCCGTCGAGGAGAGCAGCCGTGCCGAAACCGATGCCATAGGCAAGGGCTGCCCAGCCATTGGCGCTCACCGGCTTGCCCAGGCCGCTGTGCAGGTGGTCGCCGAGATAGCCATAGACCCCGTAGAAGGCGGTCATGAAGGCCGCGCAGGCGACGAGAAGCGGCACGATGCCGGGAATGCTCAGCGCCGCCAGCGGCGTTGGTGCCGGGCCGCTTTTCCTGATGTCGCTCAGCGACGTCATGGTGAGACTGGCCAGCGCAAGCAGTGCCAGCACCGCGACGGCTGCGAAAACGGCGCGCCAATGCACCAGATCGGCAATCACGGCCGAGAGCGAAACGCCGGCCACCATGCTGAGCGTCCATCCGGTCAGCACGACGCCGATGGTCCCGCTTTCGCGGCCGGGCGGCGCGATCGCCGCCGAACTGGCATAGATCGCCGGCATGGCGACGCCGGCGGCGATGCCGGCGACCAGCTGGGCCGCGACCAGCATGATCAGTATCGGTGCGGCGGCGCTGGCGACGAGAGCAATGGCCAGCAACAGCAGTGCACCCTGTAGCATCCGGCGGGCGCCGAGCCGGTCGATGTAGCGGGCCAGGAACAGCGCGCTTGCCGAGGTGCCGAGCCCGAAGGCGGCCGCCGCGATCATCACCATCGGTACGCTTGTTCCGAACGACAAAGCCACCGCCGGGGCTATCGGCCCCAGGACCAGCGAATTCGAGCCGATGACGGCAATGCAGCCGGTCAGCAGATAGGCGAGGGCCGGGATCGGTGGCCTGGCATCGACTGGCAGGACTGTGGCTTGATTGCTGTTCGACATATCACCATAATGTCCGTATTAAATTCCGTGGCAACGGAGATTGTCGATATGGATGAAGAAACAGATGGCATTCAGCAGAACAGGCCGCCGCCCCGTGATGTCGACGCGATTGACCGAAAAATATTAGGCGTCCTCGTCGACGACGCCACGGTCAGTTATGCTGAACTCGGCGATCGGGTCGGTCTTTCACCACCTGCTGCCCATGAACGAGTCAAGCGCCTTCGGCGCAGTGGCGCCATTCGCGGCACCGCTGTCATCATCGACCCCAAGGCGGTGAAGAAGCCGCTGCTGGCTTTCGTGCATATCGACACCAGGGGCTGGGGCAAGACCCCGGAACTGATGGCGGTTTCGCAATATCCGGAGGTCGAGGAAATCCACACCGTCGCCGGCGACACCTGCATGCTGTTGAAGGTCCGCACGGAAGACACGAGGGCGCTCGAAGGCCTGCTCGCGCGCCTCTACGAAACGCCCGGCGTCACCTCGACACGCAGCTATGTCGTGCTGTCGACCTATCTCGAGCGGCCGGTACAGCCTGGCATCACCGAGACGTGGCCAACGCCCAACCATATGAGCAAGCCGCTGTATTAACCGCCAATTCGGATCGTCTCGAAATAGGCGTCGGTACCGACCTGGCCGCCCTTAAGCGCGATTTCGAGACCGTCGATTTCGCCGCCGCCATGCGCGAGGCAAAGCGGCGAACCCGGGGATTGCGGCAGCGGCATGCGCACGGTCAGCGCATCGATGGAGAGCTGTCCCAGCGCGTGGCTGGAGGTATCGCCGCCGGCGATCACCGCACGCTTGAGTTTCTGGTCGACAACCAGCCGGCGCAAAATGTCCCCCAGCGCCCTGCCGAGCCTGTTTCGTGCGCCTTCGATATGGTCGATCTCGGCACTGCGGTCGGCCTGAGGACCAAGGGCGGTGTAGAGGATGACGCTGCGCCCTGCCGCGAGGCTCGCCAGGCCGCTGGCGACGGCGCGCTCGATCGCCTCGCCGGCGCCGTCCGAGACCAGCCGCATGGCATCCATCTGGATGCCGTCGAACCCATGGGCGAGGGCGAAGCGGATCTGCTTCTCGGTGGTTGGCGACACACTGCCCGAGACCACGGCGAGCCGGTCCACCGGACCGGGCGGCGCGAAGGATGCGTGCCCAGCGGCGATGCCTGTGCCGGCCCATTCGGCAAGCAGCGCATATTCGACGCCCGAGGATCCAACGACGAAACCATGGCCTTGTTCGCAAACCCGCCAGAGCTGTTCGCCGACGCGTGCCTGCGTCTGGCGGCTTTCGACGTCGAACAGGACGATCGCCTTGTCCTGCAAGGCCTGGTCGACGGTCTGCGAACGATCATCCGCCTGCAGCGCCGCCAGGTCGACAAGGCCGGAGCCGAGATCGGTCTGGCGCGAGAGGTGGACGAGCAGGTCGGCCTCGTTCATCGGCGTCACCGGATGCCGGCTCATGACAGGATGCCGGTCGATGCGGAAATAGGTGCCGCGAAATGCCGCGAAGAGGTTGCCGAACGCCGTGTAGCGCTTGAGCTGGGGCGCTCCGACAACCACCGGCACGCTCTTCTGGTCGAAGACGGCGCGTCCGATCTCGATCGCCCGGCCGATGCTGCCGATTGTCGGGCTCGAATCGAAGGTCGAGCATATCTTGTAGTGGCAAACCGCCGCTTCGAGGCTTCTTAGCCATTCGAAGGCCGGGGCCAGATTGTCGTCCATCCATTGCGGCGTTTCGCTGCGGCTCGTACCCGCCAGTCCGACGGCACGGCACTGCGAAAACCGCGCCAGCAGTTGCTGGTCGGGTTGGCGCATGAACAGCACGGTCGGCACGCCGCCGAGCTCGAGCGCCTCCATGACGTCGGTCGAACCGGTGAGGTCGTCGCCATAGTAGCTGAGCAGCAGGTTCTGCATGGCCGCGCTCACGCCGCCTTGCCGTCGCCGAACTTTTCGATCGAGCGCGCCAGCTCGGCGTGGTCGCGGGCATAATCCGCCAGCGCAATGCCCGCGACGGCGGCCTGCCAGGCCTGCTGGACGGCGCGCACGCCGGCACCCGGGCCGTCGGGATGGCTGACGATGCCGCCGCCGCAGAGATAGAGCAGATCGACCGTCCGCCCGGTGCGCTCATAGGTCTCCGGTGCCTGTCCGCCCCACTGGCCGGAGCCGGCGACCGGCAGGGCGCAATCGTCAGGCGAAAACAGCGGCGTCGTCACCGCCTCGAAGGAGCGGACGAACGACTCGTCCGGCTCCCAGTATTTCGAGGCGATGCCGTTGATCTGGAACTGGTCGACGCCAAGCAGCCGCCAGAACTGCTGCCACACCTTGAAATCCATGCCGAGGCCGGGGTGGCGGGTGAGGATGTCCCAGCCATTGCGGTGGGCGTGCAGCACCAGGCCGGAGCGCTTTCTGAGATAAGCCATGCCGCCGAAGCCAATGGAGTTGATGTTGACCACGGCGCAATTGCCGCCGGCCGCAAGCACCAGATCGTGGTTGCGCATCATCTCGTCCGGATCGGCATGCGAGATGCCGAAGGCATACATCACCTTCTTGCCGGTCTTCTGCTCGTGGTCGAGGATCAGCGGCATGATCGCCTTAACCCGCTCCGCCAGCGGCGAATAGGCCGGGCTCATCAGCTTTTCATCGTCCTTGATGAAGTCGACGCCGGCCTCGATCAGTTCGCCCACCATCGCGGCCGTCTCAGGTGGCCGCAAGCCCAACGCCGGCTTGACGATGGTGCCGATGATGGGCCGGCCCTCGACGCCGGTCAGCCGACGGCTGCCGGCGACGCCGAATTGCGGGCCTGGATGGGCGCCCTTGAATTCCTGCGGCAGCTTCATGTCGACGACGCGGATGCCCGACAGGCCCTTGATCGAATAGGTGCCGCCGATGGCGATGGTCATCAGCGCCGAAAGATCGGTCCCGATCGCATCGAACGGGAAGGCGATGTCGACATCGGCGCGCTTGAAGGGCCCGCTGCCGGCCTCGGGAATGGACGGCTGCTCGGCATCGGGCAGATGCCGGATCGCCAGCACACGCGCCGCCACGCGTGCCTTCAGTTCTTCGGTCTCGCCGGGCAGGGCAACGAAAGTGCCGGTCGACTGGTCGCTGGCGATCTTGGCCGCCAGCGCCTCGATGCTATCAGGTGTTTCGATGCGGTAGGTGAAGGTGATCATGGGGAGCCGGCCGGTCGAAAAGGGTCCGAAAAAAGTTTCGTCGCGTCCGAAATCTGGTATAATGAGTACATAAGTATTGCAAGCAAATATCCCGGTCTTGTGCTGCGCGGCGAGCAAGGCGCAGGCATTCCGGGAATCGCGCCGGCAATGCTAGACAGGAACCGGGCCAGGGAGTGATTCGTCACGATGAACCGTTCGGAGCCGATCGTCCGGCGCAAACTTTCCGACGAAGTCTTTGCAAGGCTGCAGCGGCTGATCACCAGCGGCGAGCTGCAGCCGGGGGACGACATGCCGTCGGAGCGCGAATTGATGGAGCGCTTCGAGGTTGGCCGGCCGGCGATCCGCGAGGCGATGCAGGCGCTGAGCAATATGGGCCTTGTCGCCATTTCGCATGGCGAGCGGGCCAAGGTGCTGCAGCTCACCGCCAAGTCGATCATCAAACAGGTCGACGGCGCGGCCAAGATCATCCTGTCGTCGTCGAAGGACACGCTCGAGCACCTCAAGACCGCGCGCATCTTCTTCGAGCGCGGCATGGTCAGGGAAGCCGCCGAAAAAGCCACCGTCGAGGACGTGCAGCGGCTCAAGGCAACGGTCGCCGAGCAGCGTGCCGCGCGCGGCGATTCCGACGCCTTCATTTCCGCCGACATGAAGTTCCACACCCAGATCGCGGCGATATCCGGCAATCCGATCTATGTCGCCGTCAGCGAGGCAATGCTCGGCTGGCTGAAGGAATATCACACCGAGATGCTGATCTGGACCGGCAAGGAAAAGTTCACGCTGACCGAGCACGAAGAGATCGTCGACCGCATCGAGCAGAGGGATGCCGACGGTGCCGAGAAATCGATGATCAAGCACCTCGAACGCTCGCGCGCGCTCTACGTGATGAACTCCGAGAAGTAAGTTCTTAACCGATCCGGCTAATCGCGTAGGGCGACATTAGCAGATTGCCATGGCCAAGCGCGGAAGCGTCGACCGCGATATCGTCCGCCGTCAGGTTTGCCAGCCATACGATGGTCTCGCCCGAGGTGGAGCGCCCGGCCAGGGCGGCAATCCGCGTTTCGTCGCTCGTCTTGGCGGACACATGCGCGAGGCCAGCCAACTCGCAAAGCCCCTTGATAGCCCTGAAGATCGGTCGCGGTGACCCCTCGGCGGCGGGTTCGCCACCTGCCGCCAGCAGACCGAACGGCCCGGTGAAGCCGGACAGCGTCAGCATCTCCAGCCCGGCCGGTGCGACGCGGGCGGCATAGCCGATGGTCCAGGCGGCGGCGAACAAGCCGTTGTGGCGCGGATCGCGGTTCGCCATGGCAATGCGCTGTCCCTGCGGATTGTCCTTGGTCGCGCCACCATAGGGATTCTGCCGCATGGCAATGGTCGAAGGTCCGATCCGGTAGGGCCGGTCGCCGAAGATCGCCCGCGCCGACCGGGTGATGAACGGCAACGCCTCGAGCGATTGCATGACGCTGAGATCGTCGGCTGCGTGCACGATCGGGCAGGTGCAATGGGTGACGAAATCGAGCAACCCGGCCGGGACGCGCTTGCGGTTGAGTTCGGTGAAATAGCTGAACATGCCGCCCCCGAGACGGATGTCGGGAAAGGCGCGGCGCGCCGCGGCATAGACATCTTCGAGCGGCGGGCAGGGTGGCCAGGCACTGCCCGGCGGCGTCGACTGCCGGTCGACCGAAGGCGACACCGCGATGGCGTCGAGCCGCAGACCTGCCCGGTGCACCAGACCGGCGACCTCTGTGAGTTCGGCGTCGAGATCGCCGCTGCAGGCGGCAACGCATTCGAGCGTTGTCCGGGCGCGATAGGCGTCGGCGAGCCGGGCGAAAGCGCGCAAGGCGTCGAGCCCGTGACCGCGCGTCGGATCGTAGTGAAACAGCAGTTGTTGCGGACGGAGCACGGACAAGGTGGCGAGGTTCGCCAGCACCGTCTCGACATCGCCGGGATAGATGATCACGCCGACATCCGGCAGCGCCGGACCGGGCTCGCCGAGCGTCACGCGTACCGGGCCGGATGCCTTGGCGACGGTGGGCGTCCTGCTGTCGCTGGCAATGCGCAGGGTGATCGTCTGGCGGTTGGCCTCGCCGGCCGGCAACACATAGGGCCATGGCAGCGCGAGTGGCCGCACATAGGTCTTGTAGGAGGCATCGGACCAGTTGCGCTGGTCCTCCATCTCGAAAACGTCGCCTTCCATGCGGCATTCGGCGGTGACGCCGGGACGCACCGCATGCATGATGGCGCGCAAATCCTTGAAAGGCTGCCAGGGGTCGATCAGGTCAGGCAGTTTCGTCGCCACCACGCTGCCATCCGTATGCTCGACCGTCACCGGGCTGCCGGCGAGGCCGGCGATCGGATGCAGGATGCAGAAACCGCAGCGGTTCGTCTCGAAATCGCTTTCGGGCAGCGCGCTGACGTCGAACACCAGCCGGCCATCGGAGGAACCCTTGATGGTGGCGCGGAAGACGAGCCGGCTTCCGCCCGGCCCGGTGCAGCTTGCCGTATAGCCGACGGAGAACGCCTCGGCGCCCTGGTCGATGACCAGGTCCGCCAGCACTGGCTCGTAGGTGCCCCAGTCGCGGTCGCGCACGATATAGGCGATGGCGCGCAATACTTCAGTTTCGCCATGGCCGATGGTGCGCAGATTGCCGTTGACGAAATCGGCGCTGAGCGGCCCGGCAGTCAGCCGGACCGGTTGGGTCTCCGCCGCGCGTGTGCCGCACAGGAGGAAGCGATCCGCCGTCATTTCAGCAGGTCGTCGATCGGCACCGGTTGCCGGCTTGCGGCGCCGGCATAGGCGGCCTCGACCAGCGCGAATGTCTTGAGGTTGTCGGCCCCCGAGGTCGCCGGCTCCTTGCCTGATGCAAGGCAGTCGACCCAGTGCCGCTGGATCGCCAGCACGCTCTCCTGGATGTTGTGCCATGGCCGCGAGGCCCAGGGCAGCAGTGGCGGCGAGATATCCCTGACCGTTGTGCCGCTCTTGCCGGTGACGGTGAGCTGGTAGCCCTGCGCCAGCCGCACGGTGCCGTCGCTGCCGTCGATCTCGATCAGCGTTTCGGGAAACGGCTCGACGGCAAGCCTGGTCGCATAGCTGCAATCGACCACCGAAGTGGCGCCGCTCCTGTGATCCATCAGCATCGTGGCGACATCCTCGCCGGCGATGGCCGGGTTGACGCGCGCCGTGCGGGCGGTGAGGCTCGAGACGTCGCCGAGGAGAAAGCGCGCGATGTCGAGGATGTGGATGCCGAGATCCTCGATGATGAAGCGCTTTCCCGTCGCCAGGTAGGGCTGGCCGGAAAACACGTCATAGGCGGACCGGAAAGAGATACGCCCGAAGAAGGGCGTGCCGATCTCGCCGCTGTCGAGGACGGCGCGCACCGCCTGGATTGGCGACTGCCAGCGGAAATTCTCATGCACCATCAGCGGCACGCCGGCCTTGGCGCAGGCCGCGACCATCGCCTTGGCGTCGGCCAGCGCCGGCGCGAACGGCTTCTGGCAGATCACCGGAACGCGGTGGGCGGCCGCCATCTCGACCAGCGGCCGATGGCTGCCGACGGTGGTGGCGATGTCGACGAAGTCGAGCGTCTCGGCCGAAAACAGTGCCTCGGCGTCGGTGTAGCGCTTCGCCACGCCGAACTGGTCGCCGACGATCCGCAGCCGCTCCGGATCGCGGTCGCAGATGGCGACGATGGAGGCGCCGTCGATGTCGCGCCAGGCATGCATCTGGTTGACGGCGAAGAAGCCGCAGCCGATCAGCGCTCCACTCAAGCTCGCCATGATCAACCAGCCTTTGCCATTTGCATCAGAGTAACACGCTGCTGAAGCCGACGCTGCGCCTGGTCGACGACCACGGCGACGATGATGACCAGACCCTTGATCACCATTTGCCAGAAGGAGCTGACGCCCATCATCACCAGCCCGTCCGACAGGATGCCGATGACGAAGGCGCCGACGATGGTGCCGCCGATCGTGCCGCGGCCGCCCGACATCGAGGTGCCGCCAAGCACCGCGGCGGCAATGGCGTTCAGTTCGAAGCTTTCGCCAGTCGCCGGATGCGAGGCCATCAGCTCCGACGAGATGATCAGGCCGACGATCGCCGCGCAGAAGCCGGAGAACATGTAGACGAACATCTTGACCATGTTGACGCGCACGCCCGAGATGCGTGCCGCGCGCTCGTTGCCGCCAACGGCGAAGATATGGCGGCCGAGCGGCGTGTACCGGGCAAGATAGGCGGCACCCAGCGCCACAACGATCAGGATCCAGATCGAGACCGGCAAGCCTAGTAGCCGGCCGGCGCCGAGGAAGCCGAAGCCGGTGGTGCCGAGTTCCGGCTTGCCGACCAGGTTGGGGAAGGTGCGCCCGTCCGAAGACAGCAGCGCCAGGCCGCGTGCCACGTAGAGCACGCCGAGCGTGGCGATGAACGGCGCGACGTTGAGCCTGGTGATCAGCAATCCGTTGGCAGCGCCGATTGCTATGCCGACCACCAGCGTGATCAAGGCGATCTCCACCACGTTGAAATAGATGGTGTAGCCGATCTGCAGGTCGATGCCGTTGAGCACGAGATAGCCGGCCACCATGCCGCACAGGCCGACGATCGAGCCGACCGAAAGGTCGATGCCGCCGGTGATGATGACGAAGGTCATGCCCATGGCGAGGAAGGCGTTGAGCGCAACATGCTTGGCCATCAGGATCAGGTTCGCCGCCGACAGGAAGTTCGGCGCCGCGATGGAGAAGAACACCAGCACGGCGATCAGCGCGATGAAGGTCCTGAGCTTCATCAGCGTCAGCAGCGCGGAGCCGCTGGGGGCCGAAGAGTGCGCCGCCCTGGCCGGAATGTCAGTCATCAGCTTTGCTTTCCATGTGCGGGGGCAAGATGGGCAGGTCCGTGGCCGAGCGCCGATGCGGCGACGATCGCGGCCTCGGTCGCCTCGGCGCGGTCGAACATGCCGGTCAGTTTGCCATTGCTCATCACCGCGATCCGGTCGGACAGGGCCATCACCTCGTCGAGGTCGGACGTGGCGAAAAGGATGCCGAGCCCATCGCGCGACAGCTTGCGCATGGTGCGGAAGACATCGGCCTTGGCACCGACATCGATGCCGCGGCTCGGCTCGTCCATCAACAGCACCTTCGGTCCGGTGAGCAGCGCCTTGCCGATCACCACCTTCTGCTGGTTGCCGCCGGAGAGCGACGAGACTTCCTGCGCCGGGTCGGCGACCTTGATCGAAAGCTCGCGCACCATCTGCACCACGGCCTGCCGCTCGGCACTGCCTCGGATGTGGAACAGGGTGACGAAACGCGACAGGCTTGCCAGCGTCAGATTGCTGGCGACGGAGAGGATCGACACCAGGCCCTCGCGCTGGCGGTCCTCCGGGATCAGCGCCAACCCGCGCCGGATCCGCCGCGTCGTGTCGCGTTCCCTGATATGGTTTCCCTCGATGAAGATTTTGCCGCTGGCATGGCCGTGGCGGCCCATGATGCAGTCGAACAGCTCGCTGCGCCCCGCGCCCATCAGGCCGTAAATGCCCAAAATCTCGCCGGCGCGCAGCGACAGCGAGACGTGGTCGACCGCCAGCCCGCCGGTGGCGCGCGGCAGGCAGATGTCCTCGGCGCGGAAGATCTCTTCGCCCGGCACATGGCCGTCGGCCTTGGCGAAATCCTTGGCGTCCGAGCCGATCATCTGCCGCACGATCCATTGCGTGTCGACGTTTTTCACGTCCTCCTGGCCGGTGATGCGGCCGTCGCGCAGCACGGTGATGTAGTCGCCGATGCGGATCAGCTCCTCCAACCGGTGCGAGATATAGACGATCGCCACGCCGCGCGCCTTGAGGTCGGCGATCACCTTGAACAGGATCTCGACTTCGGACGCACTCAGTGCCGAAGTTGGCTCATCCATGATCAGGATGCGCGCGTCGAGCGAGACGGCCTTGGCGATCTCGACGAGCTGCTGCTGGCCGATGCGCAGATCCTCGACCAGCATGTCCGGCCGGATACCGGCTTCGAGCCGATCGAGGAATTCGCCGGCCCGCCGCTCCTGCTCCTTGCGGTCGATCTTGCGAAACCGGTTGGTGATCTCGCGCGTGGCGAAAATGTTCTCGGCAACCGTCATGTTGCCGAACAGGTTCAGCTCCTGGAACACCATGCCGATGCCGCGGTTCACCGCGTCACCCGACGAGGAGAAGGAGACCTCCTTGCCGTCGAGCAGGATGCGGCCGGCCGTCGGCTGCTCGACGCCGGCGATGATCTTCATCAGCGTCGATTTGCCGGCGCCGTTTTCGCCGACCAGCACATTGACCGCGCCCTTGCGCACCTCGAAATTGGCCTGCTTGACCGCGACGGTGCCAGCATAGACTTTCGAGACGTCTTCCAGCTTCAGGATGATGTCGTGACCGGTTGCCGAGCTCATGGTTTCGGCCCGATCTCGGCCTCCGCCGGCGTCACCAGCGGCAGGTCCTGGCCGCCTTCGATCGTATAGGCGCCGAGCACCTTGGCGGTGCGGCCCTCCAGCGCCTCGCGCGGCAGCTTCGACAGCACGGTCTTGTCGGCATAGGCATTGAACGCCTTGCCGAACTGGGCGAAATCGATTTGGTTGGTGAAATCGTTGAACTGGACGAAGTCGAGGCTGTCGCGCAGTGCGGTTCCGCGCATCGCCGGCCCGATCTGCACCCGCGCATCCGCCTTGCCGTCGCCGTCGACGTCGATATCCATCGTTGCCGCGCGCGACTGCGTGTTGGCGGCGACGATCTTGCCCTCGACGCGGACCGCGAAGGTCCACGGTGAATTCGCCTGCTTCTTGGGGTTGCCGTATTTGGCGCCAGCGGCCGCCTGGTCGGTCTTCGCCAGCGCATGGACCTCGGCGAACGGCCCGGCCTTCTGCTGCAGGTACGGGATGACCTTCGCCACCCAGATCTCCTCGACCATCTTGTCCGGGTTGAAGCCGGACGCATTGGCGCCGCCTTGCGCGGAGGGCGTCGGCAGAATCTTGCAGGCGCTGAGGCTAAGGCCGGCGGCCAGCGCAAGGATCGGCCAAGTCGCTTTAATCGGCCCGGTTACTTTGGTGGGCCATACCGGCTTGTTCAGCATGAAGGTCAAAGCATCCCGGTGAAAAAGGAGGCGAGGGACGAACCCTGGGTTCGTCCCTTGCTGTTTGCGTTGCGCCGGCTCAGTTCTTCAGCGCGAAGGTTTCCAGCTTGGCGGCATTGTCGCCATTGACGAGAACGCAATCCATCAGCTGCTTTTCCTTCTCCGGCGACTTCTTGTTCTTGATGAAGTCGTTGGCCTGTTCCACCGCCATCTGCGCCTGGGCATAGGCCGGCTGCAGCACCGTGGCCTTGATGCCGCCGGAGGTGATGGAGTCGCGCACGTCGTTGGAGCCGTCGAAGCCGACGACGATAACATCCTTGCGGTTCGCCGCGGCGAGCGCCGCATAGGCTCCCATCGCCATCGTGTCATTGCCGGAGATCACGCCCTTGATGTCGGGATTGGCCTGCAGGATCGATTCCATCTTGGAGTAGGCTTCGGTCTGGCTCCAGTTGGCCGACTGCTGCGCGACCTTCTTCAGGTCCGGATAGTCGTCGATGACGTCATGATAACCCTTGGAGCGGATGCCGGCATTGGTGTCGGATTCCTTGCCGACCAGCTCGACATAATTGCCCTTTTCGCCCATCAGCTTGACGAACTCCTGCGCGCCGAGCTGGGCGCCCTGGTAGTTGTTGGAGACGATCTGCGCCACGGCGACGCCGGTGGCGTTGATCTCGCGGTCGATCAGGAAGGAGGGGATGCCGGCGTCCTTGGCCTTCTGCACCGCGGCGACGGTGGCGTCGGCGCCGGCATTGTCAAGGATGATCGCCTTGGCGCCACGGCCGATCGCGGTGTCGATCAGTTCGGACTGCTTGTTGGCGTCGTCATCATGCACCAGCACCAGCGCCTCGTAGCCGAGCTCCTTGGCCTTTGCCTCGGCGCCGACAGCTTCCGCCTTGAAGAACGGGTTGTCGTGCGAGGGGGTGATGATGGCGATCAGATCGGCCGCGAAGGCCGGCCCCG
Source organism: Mesorhizobium sp. P2_E9 (assembly GCF_056403815.1). NCBI lineage: Bacteria > Pseudomonadati > Pseudomonadota > Alphaproteobacteria > Hyphomicrobiales > Phyllobacteriaceae > Mesorhizobium > Mesorhizobium sp. P2_E9. The sequence continues at coordinate 136,780 of NZ_JBFUET010000002.1, read as the reverse complement.
CCGTGCCAAGTGCCAGTACGCCGGCGAAAGCCGCAAGCGTCATTCTGCGAGTGAGTTTCATGAAGTCCTCCCGTTGAAAAGACATCGCCTCGACCAACCGAGGCCATTGTCTGCATTTGAATTCATCAGGCAGTGCGGGCAGCAGACACTCGGTCAGGCAAAGCCGTTTGCCGACTTTCCAACCGAATCGATTTTCGCTCCCCGTTCCTCGCCATCCTCCGCTCGTCCCGGCTTCAATCCGAGCGCAGGAGTAGCTTAGCTAACTGGTATGATGAGTCAACCACTAATTAAGGTGATCTGTATCTGAGCTGTCGGCGTTTTTTCCTTCTCCCACAAGGGGAGAAGGAAAACCGAGCCCACCCCTGTCAGGTAATGCGCTGGATGCTGGCGGCGATTTCTTCCGGCTCGAAGACGCGCTTCCAGTCGTCGCGCATCAGCACCGGTTTGCCGAATTCGATGGCCTTGTTGCAGGCATCGGAGAACACGCCCTTGGTCTCGCCGAAGATGACGGCGCCGAGCACGTTCATGTGGCCGAGCAGGAAATCGAGTGCGGCCTGCCGGTCGACGCCGCGCGCCACGACCTCGTCGAGGGCTTCCTTCATGACGACGAGCAGCGAAGCGCACACCGTCTCCGAGAGGCCAGGCTCGAGCAGCGCCATGTGTTCGACCGTGACGCGGTGCGAGCGCATCACCGGCGCCCAGATGATCTGGGCGATCTTCTCGCCCTTGGCGTAGTCTTCCTCCGGCCCCTGCATCAGCGCGCTGACGAAATGCTGCTTGGCTTTGACGCCGCCGAAAAAGTCCTTCTTGGCGGCCATGTCGGTCTCGTCATTGAAGATCGGCGGATGGCAGGGATGGGTGACGAAATAGGTCAGGTCGGGACGATCAGGCAGATGACCGGCGAATGGGGCGGCAGCATCGAGCACGATCACCATCGTGCCTGAGGCAAGCTTGCTTTCGATGCTGGCGGCGACCTTGCCGATATGTGTGTCCGGCACCGCCAGGATCACCACCTCGGCGCCCTTGAGCGCCTCATCGACGCCGACCGCATCGAAGCCCAGACCGGTTTTCAGCCGCTCCTTGCCCGCTTCGCTGATCTCGACATGGCGGATCGTGTAGTCCGATCCGCGAAAATTGGTCGACAGGCGATAGCCCATTTTCCCGCCCGCACCGAACAGCGCAATCGTTGTCATCTGACCTTGCTCCTAATCCATAGGCGATCGTCTCGCGATCGTCATCTTATATACTGGTATGATCACTCTACCAGAATTTGGCAAGAGGAATCATTGGTTCTGTGTTCGTCACTTCGGCAGGGGCGCGGTAGCGCCTGGCTCTGTCTTCGCCGCCGCGGCATCCGTGGGATCGACAGCGGCGCGGCGCGCCAATGCCTGTCGTCCGGCAAGTGCCAGCACGAAGATGACAACGATGCCCTGGACGATGTCCTGGGCGCCGGGGGGCAGCCCGATGATCTGCATGGTGGTGACGATCAGGATAAGCAGGATGCTGGCGAACAGGGTGCCGAGCGCGGTCGCCGAGCCGCCGAAGATCAGCGTGCCGCCGAGCACCACGGCGGCGATCGACTGCAGCAGATAGGGCTGTCCCATTTCGAGGAAGGCGCCGCCGATATAAGCACCGAGCAGTAGGCCGTCGAGCGAGGCCAGCACCGACGAGATGATGAAGGCCGCAGCGATCACCCGGCCGTTGTTGATGGCGGCGAGCCGGGCAGCGGTTCGGTTCTGGCCGACCGCCGACAGCAGCTGCCCGAACACGGTGTAGCGCAGCACGAAGGAGGCGATCGCCACGCCGAGAATGGCGATGATGGCCATGATCGGAACACCCGAAATGCGGGCCGTCGCCAGATTCTTCAGTGCCGGGCTGACGGCAAAGCCGGGAATTGCCTTGTTCGACAGCAGCGTCGCGGTCGCCAGCACATAGCCTGTGGCGAGCGTCGCGATGATGGCTGGAATGCCGAGGCCGACGACGAGCAGCGAATTGAGCAGCCCGACCGCGAGGCCGAGCAGGACGGCGGCGGCGACACCGATGGCGAGGTTGGCATCCTGGCCCTTGATGGTCAGCAGCGCGACGAAGGCGCTGAGCGTGATCACCGAGGCGACGGAGAGGTCGATGTTGCCGCGCCCGGTGGTGACGACGAACATCTGGCCGATGCCGACGACCGTCAGGAACGAGGCCGACAGGATGATGCCCGACAGGCTGGACAGGCTGAAGCGGTTGGTGACCACGGAGAGCACCAGCCAGAGCAGAAGCACCCCGATCGCCGCCCAGATCCAGCGGTTTTTCTGCGCCCAGAAAGTGAAGGCGGATAGCGCGTTCATTGTTCGCTCCCGCGGTCCGCCGTCAGGCCACGCAGCGTCAGCAGCGCGATCAGGATCAGCCCTTGCGTGGCGGCGTTGTAGTCACTGCTGACATTGAGCGTGCCGAGCAGCGCGCCGATCAGCGACAGCGTCACCGCGCCGGCGATGGCGCCGACCGGCGAGACGATGCCGCCAAGCAGCGAGCAGCCGCCCATCACCACGGCGGCGACGCTGAGCAGCGTGAACGAATTGCCGGAATTGATGTCGCTCGCCGTGTTGATCGCCGTCAGCGACAGGCCGGCGGCCGCCGCGAACAGCCCGGCGATGAGATAGCGCACCAGTGCGTAGCGTGTCGGCGACCAGCCCGAGCGGACCATCGCCGTCGGATTGTTGCCGAAGCCGCGCAGCACCACGCCGAGCGGCAGCCTGTCGATCACCAACACCACCAGGGCGACCGCCGCGATGAGGATGATCGATGTCGGCAGGAAGTCGAGCGACCAGCCGAACAGCGCCGTCAGCCATTCAGGACTGGCGCCGCCCGGCGTTGGCTGCAGCGCATAGCCCAACCCCACCCAGATGAAGGAGGCACCGAGCGTGACGACGATGGCCGGGATCTTGCGCGCCTGGATCAACCCGCCAAGACCGGCATAGGCAACGACCGCAGCCAAAAGCGCCAGCGCGCCGAGCCATGGCTGATCGTAGAGCAGCGTAGCGCTGAGCACGCTGACCAGGCCGGCAAAGGCGCCGACGCCGAGATCGATTTCGCTGCCGCCGACGATGAACATCTGCGCCGCCGTCACCAGCACCAGCGACAGTGCCGGCATCAGCAGCAGGTCGAGCCCGAAGATCGAGGCGACCGCCGGATTGGCCGAGATCATCACTGCCAGCACGGCGGCGAGGCCGATGAAAGGCGCCGCGTTCACCAGTCTGCGGGCAAGCCCGGCAGCACCGGCCTGGCCGTGCGCTGCGTCGGCGCGCTTGTCCGCCTGCTGGACGAAGGATGCCCCGACGATCGCCGCTTCGGTGATCGCCGCGCCGGTCAGTTCCTTGACGATCCGCCCGCCGGCAAAGACCAGCACGCGGTCGCAGGCCAGCAGTTCGGCGTCCTCGGTCGTGTGCCAGACAAGTGTCCGTCCGCTGCGCGCGATGTCGTTGCAGAGCCGGTAGAAATCCTGCTTGGTGGCGATGTCGACGCCGCGCGTCGGATCGTCAAGCAGGATGATCGGCGTATCGGCAACGAGCGCGCGGGCAACCAGCGCCTTCTGCTGGTTGCCGCCGCTCAGTTCCAGAATGTTGGACCCGAAGCGGTTTTCGTCGAGCCGCAGCCGGCCGGCGGCGTCGGAAGCGGCCTCGCGGTTGACCCGTTCCGAGACCAGGCCCAGTGCTGGGCGGCGTGCGAGGCTGCCGATGGAGATGTTGCCCAGCACACTCCATTGCGGGAACACGCCTTCCTTCTGCCGGTCGCCGGCAATGAATCCGGCTTCACCGGTCCGGGTGACGGCGGCATCCTTTCCGGGCTTGAAGATGGCATGCAGCAGGTCCTTCTGGCCGCTGCCCTCGAGCCCGGCCAGTCCGACGATCTCACCGCGCGCGATCTCGATGTCACGGCCCAATTCGGATGTCAGGGCCCCGGACAGCCGCACCAATGCGCCTCCGGTGCTGGCGACGGTGGCGCCATGCTGGTGGACTGGATTGGCGTCACCGCCCATCAACTGCACCAGCTTGCCGATCGACGTGTCCGCCACGTCGCCGCGCCAGGCAGAGCGTCCGTTGCGCAGCACGACCACTTGCGCGGCGATGTCGATGATTTCCTGCAGCTTGTGGCTGATGAAGATGAAGGCGAGGCCTGCCTTTGCCCGCTCACGGATGAAGGCCCGCAACTGCCTGGAGCGATCGAGATCGAGCGAGGAGGTCGGCTCGTCGAGAACGATGAGCCTGACGCCGGGTGTCGCGGCGGCGCGCGCAATCTCGACCATCTGCCGTTCGGCGATGGAGAGATGGCCGACATCGGCATCCACATCGATGCCGATGCCGGGGAAGACCGCGTCCAACGCCGAGCGCGCGCGGCTTCTGTAAAGCGCCCGCCAGCCTGGCCTGCTTGCCGCGTCTTGCGGCGTCTCCAGAAAGAAGTTTTCGGCCACGGAGAGGTTGGCGCACAGCGACAGTTCCTGATGCACCATGCGGATGCCGCGCCGCTGCGCTTCCGCCGTGTTGTAGTCGGTGAAATCAAGCGCCTGGCCGGCGAAGGAGATCGAGCCCAGCGTCGGCCACATCGTGCCGCAGAGAATGCGCATCAGCGTCGACTTGCCGGCGCCGTTGCCGCCGACGAGGCCGATGATCTCGCCGGCCGAAACCGCGAGATCGATCTCGGCGTTCGCCAGCGTCGGCCCGAAACTCTTGGTGATCTGTGAAAGCGAGACGATTTCCTGCCGAACTGCGGGCGCCGTGGCGGCTGCACCCCTCTGATCGGCAACGGCAAGGTGGGACATTCGTCCTCCGTTTCTTCACGGCCAGGGATCGGGCGCCATCCGGCGTCCGATCCATTGTGCTGGTCGCGTTACTTGCTCAGCAGGTTCTGCTTGACCCAGTCGAGCGAATAGCTGGGGCTGATGATCTGGCCGCCCGGCAGCTTCGCGTATTCCTTGAGGTTGCTGGCATCGACGGTTGCGACAGGCATGATCATCATCTTGGGCGCCTTGGCGCCCTTGAGCAGAGACAGGCCGAGCCAGAAAGCAGCGCCGCCAATGCCGGGCGTCGTGTTCATCGAGACCGTCTGGTAGCCATTCTTGGCGTTTTCTTCGGCCCACCATTTGACGAAATCGGTGCCGCCGCCGCCCTCGATGATCGGCATCTTGCCGGCATAGTCGCCGCCATATTGGACAAAGGCCTGGGCGATGCCGACATCGTCGCTGCCGCCCTGGCCGAGCACGGCATCGACATGCGGCAGAGAGGGCAGGACATTGGCGATGGCGGCCTGCGCCACCGAAGCGGTCGCCTGGCCATAGACGGTGGCGACAACCTTGATGTCGGGATATTTCGCCAGCACCGACTGCTGCGCATTGAACATGTCGTTGTCCGGGGCCGAGCCCTTGACGCCGCGCACCTGGATGACGTTGCCCTTGCCGCCGATCATCTTGAATACGGCTTCGGCCTGGGTCGCCTTGTAACCCTTGAAGTCGAAATTGAGCTGGTAGTTGCAGGGCGCCGACGCGACCGAATCGAAGGAGACGACGATGATGCCGGCCTTGCAGGCTTTTTCGATAATGCCGTTGACCGCGGTTTCCGAGGCGGCGTCGACGGCGAGCACGTCGACCTTCTTGAGGATCAGCTCGGCGATCTGGCTGTTCTGCTGCGCCACCGAGCCATCGCCGTTCATGACGATGTAGTCGGCGATCTGTCCAGCCGCCTTTGCTTCCTTGGCCGAGGCTTCGAAGGCTTCGACCATCTGATGTCGCCAGGTGTTGCCGTAATAGGCGTTGGTCAGCGCGATCACCGGTGCATCCGATGACGCCGCTGCCGGCAGCACAAACACACTCCCCAGCGCGGCGCTGGCAAGCGCCGCCACGATTGCAAACTTCATGATACTTCCTCCCAAAAAACACCGACCAGCATGGTCGGCTTGCATGCCATCCCATTATGGCGTCCCGCGACGGACACCATACCATCTACATGTTATACCAGCATACCAAATAGGCAAGCCGGTACCGGAACTCACTTGATGCATTGACGAGAGCGAAACGCGGCCGATCGTTTCGTCTTTCTGTCTTGGCCAGTCGGGCCGGTTCGCGCCGGCAAACCCGTTTGCCGGTCGCGTCGCCTATCGGCATCGACCGCAGGCAGAAATTATGTCATCATATATGTAATGTCAATCGATCATGGGGCCTTGCCTGTCCCTGCGACTTGAGGTCGATATGCCGGAGAGTGAATGGCGGAGGGATGGATGGAACCGGTCCAGAAGAAGAAACTGTATGTGGAAGTGCTGGACCGGCTGATGGCCGCGATCTCGACATCCGAATTTCCCCCCGGCTCTCAATTGCCATCGGAAAAGGAACTGATGACGATGATCGGCGTGGGGCGGCCGTCGATCCGTGAAGCCATGCTGACGCTGCAGCAGATGGGGCTTATCAAGATTTCCCATGGAGAACGTGCGCGCGTCATCAATCCGACACCCGAGGTGATCGTCGATCAGGTTTCCGCGGCCATGGTCATGATGCTGGCGACAAACTCCCGTGGCCTCGAAGAGCTCAAGGAAGTCAGGCTGTTGCTGGAAACCGGCCTGGTGCGGATTGCCACACGGCGCGCTACCGCCAAGAGCCTGGAGCGGCTTGCCGAGACCCTGCGTCAGCTGCGGGATGCCAGGGGCGACCAGGCGCGATTTGTGGCCGCCGACATGGAATTCCACGCGGTCATCGCGGAAATGAGCGGCAATTCAATGATAGCGGCGGTTGCGAAGGGAATGCTCGAATGGCTGTCCCGCTTCAAGCGCGACCTTGTGGCGGTGAAAGGTGCTGAGCGCCTGACGGTCGAGGAGCACGAACGCATCTACAAGGCGATCGCCAGCGGGGATCCGGAAGGCGCGAGCCTTGCCATGGCCGAGCATATCGGCCGCGCCAATGAGCTCTATTCGAAACTGATCGGCGGCGAGGCCGGCTGAGTATTCAGATCGCTCAAAAATTTTTGAACACCAAAACTCATGTGATGACATGATATCTTTTTGGTGCTAACGCTCGCGCACCGTCAAGGCAATTGGGAGAGAAACGAATGACAACATCCGTGGCGTTGCTGGGAGCTGGCGGGAAGATGGGCTTCCGCGTGGCTCGCAAGCTGATCGAAGCGGGTTACGATGTCCGCGCCGTGGAAGTCGGCGAGGCCGGCCGCAAGCGGCTGTCCGAGGCCGGCATCAGCGCCGTCTCCATGGAAGAGGGCGTTCCCGGCGCCAAGGTTGTGGTTATGGCCTTGCCGGACAACATCATTGGCCAGATCGCACGGCAGATCTCGCCGATGCTCGCCGAAGGCACAATGCTTCTCATTCTCGATGCCGCCGCACCTTATGCCGGCGACCTGCCCAAGGATCGCCCGGATCTGACCTATTTTGTCGGCCATCCCTGCCATCCGCCTTTGTTCGGCGAGGAGACGGAGTGGGCGGCGCGCCGCGATTATCATGGCGGCATCGCTAGGCAGTCGATCGTCTGCGCCCTGATGCAGGGCCCGGAAGAGCATTACGCGCTTGGTGAAGACGTGTGCAAGGCGATGTGGTCGCCGATCATCGATAGCCACCGCGTGACGGTCGAACAGCTGGCGATCCTCGAGCCGGGCCTGTCCGAGATGGTTGCCATGCCCTTCGTCGACACCATGGTCGAGGCCGTCGAGGAATGCGAGCGCAAATACGGCATTCCCAGAAAGGCCGCCCTCGACTTTCTGATTGGCCACCTCAATGTCGAGATCGCCATGTGGTTCGGCTTCTCTCCAAAAGTGCCGTCCGATGCCGCGTTGCGGCTGATGCGATTTGCCAAGGGCGTCGTCGTCCGCGACGATTGGCGTGAGGCCTTGTCGCCGGCCAAGGTGAAGGAAGCCTCCGAACTGATCGTCTACGGCAAGGGAGCCTGAGCGCCGTTGTCGCCGCCACGGACCATATCGGTATCGACCGCCCTCTTCGACGGCTATTCCATGGAATTGGCCATCGAGGAGATAGCGGCGGCTGGCGGCGGCTATGTCGAACCCGCCTTCATTCGCGGCTATGTCGATTTCGATGAAAGCATGTTTGCCGACAGTAAGGCTTCGAAGCTGCGTCAGACAGCAGACAATGCCGGGCTTGGGATCAATGCCGTATCGGGTCATCTCGACCTGTCAGGCCCGGATGCGCTGGATGCATTATCGCGACGACTGACTTTTGCAGCCGGGCTTGGCGCAAAGTTCCTGATCACCAATGCCGGCCCGATGACAAATCGGGCTGACATCCGCGGAACGATCGATGCCGTCCTGCCGAGACTGGAACAGGCCGGCATCGTGCTCGCGCTCGAGAACCCTGGGCAGGGCAAAGGCGATTTGCTTGGCAACGCTCGATCGGGGGCGAGCTTCATCCGTGAAATCGGATCGCGGCATGTCTGCCTGAACCACGACGCCGGAAACGTCTTCACCTATAGCGAAGAGGCAACACAGCCGGCGCAGGATATTGCGACAGCCCTCGATGCGCTTGGTCATGCTCATCTGAAGGACGTCATCAGCACCGATGCCGGATGGGGATTCTGCGCCGTCGGTGACGGCTCGATCGATTACGAAGCGTACTGGGCAGTCCTTCCCCCGACGCTGCCGGTCAGCATCGAACTGCCGTTGCGACTGGAGCGCCCGCAGCGCCGCGATCCCCAACGGCGAAACACACCTGTCGATATCGCAACCATTCGTCGCGCGCTGCAGCGCTCATTGCATTTCGTCAACGTGCTGGAGACCGCAAAGAGCAGCGCTTTCTGAACTCCGAATTGGCCCTGCGCTCGCGAGCCCGGCGTATAAAGGCCTATCCGCGTTCGGGGAACATCGCCTTCAGGCCCTCACGCGAGGCCTTGGCGATGCCGCGTTCGGTGATCAAGCCGGTCACCAGCCGCGCCGGGGTCACATCGAAGGCCGGGTTCGCCGCCGGCGTCGCCTCGGGCGAGATGCGCACCTGGGCGATTTCGCCGGCAGCGGTCTTGCCCCAGACCAGTGAGACCTCGTCGGCCGAACGCTGCTCGATCGGGATCTCGTTCAATCCGTCATGCACCGTCCAGTCGATGGTCGGCGACGGCAGCGCGACATAGAACGGCACGTCATTATCGGCGGCGGCGAGCGCCTTGAGATAGGTGCCGATCTTGTTACAGACATCGCCATCGGCGGTGGTGCGGTCGGTGCCGACGATGACCATGTCGATGGCGCCGCGTTGCATCAGATGGCCACCGGCATTGTCGACGATCAGCGTGTGCGGCACGCCGTGGCCGGCCATCTCCCAGGCGGTCAGCTGGGCACCCTGGTTGCGTGGCCGCGTCTCATCGACATAGACGTGGACCGGGATACCGGCTTCCGTTGCCAGATAGATCGGTGCGGTGGCGGTGCCGTAGTCGACGGTGGCCAGCCAGCCGGCATTGCAATGAGTCAGGATATTGACCGTCTCGCCCGGCTGCTTGCGTGCGGCGATCGCCTTGATGATGGCGAGACCATTCTCGCCGATGGCGCGGTTCAGTCCGACATCCTCGTCGGCGATCTCACCGGCGCGCCGATAGGCGGCTGCGGCGCGTTGTTCTGTCGGCAACGGGCGGAGGAAGCGCCGCATTTCGTCCAGCGCCCAACGCAGATTGATCGCCGTCGGGCGTGTCTCGTGCAGCGTCTCCCACACGGCATCGAGCGCTTCGTCGGACGGATCATTCGCCATCTGCATGGCGACGCCATAGGCCGCGGTGACGCCGATCAGCGGCGCGCCGCGCACCCACATGTCGCGGATCGCGGTGGCGATGCCGGTGACCGTGCCGATCGTCTCGACGCGGAAATCATGCGGCAGCCAGCGCTGGTCGATAATGTCAACCGAACGTCCATCGTCGCTCAACCAGATGGTGCGATAGTGGCGGTCGCCGACGTTCAAATGCTGTTCTCCTGTTCGATCAGCGTGGCCAGAGTGTTGACCTCGTCGATGCTGTGTATCTGGCGCCGGTTGACGGCGATGTGACGGCCGAATTTGAGCGCCTTCGCCTCGCAGGAGGCGCGCAGGTCCTCGTCGGCGATGGTCTCGAAATCGGCATTGTGGGCGAGGCCGAGGATGCGCCTGTGCACCTCGATGCCGGCAAAGCCGAGCAGGTCGGTCCATATCTGGTGCAGCACATGGTCGAGCGCCTGTTCCGCGGCCAGCATGTCGCCCTGATCCTCGAACAGGCTCTTTTGATAGAGCATGCCGGTGCGCTCGCCGCGCCACAGATGCGAGAACTCGGCGCGGAACACCGTCCAAGTCTCCGCGGTGACCCCGAGCAGATAGGAACGCATGGCATCGCGCTTGCCCTTCTGCTCATGCCCGCGTTGCGAGAAGAACGACATCCAGAAATTGGCGAGCAGCATGCCGACATCAAACGCCATCGGACCGTAGAAGGCGAACTCCGGATCGATCATCCGGGTCTCCTGGTCGGTGACCATGATCGAGCCGGAATGCAGGTCGCCATGCAGCAGCGTTTCGGCATTGGCGGCGAAAATGTGCTTCAGCCGCTGCGCCTCGACCTTTAGGTCGCGATCGGCGCGCAGTTCGGCAACGAGGCCGTCGAGCTGCGGCGACGTATGCCGGTTCATCTTGGCGTCGAAATACGGGTCGGAGAACACCAGGTTCTCGGTGATGTCGCAGAGGTCGACATTGTCGGCGAACAGCGCCAGATCGGCCTTGCGGTCCCTGGTCACCATCGACAGGTCGGAACCGCGAAACAGCGTGCGGGCCATGAACAGGCCGATATCCCGGGCGATGTTCGGAAGCTGGCGCCCGTCGATCAGGGCGCGCCTGAGAATAATGTGCGGCGGCGCCAGATACTCCATGATGATCAGCGCCTGGCCTTCATCGAAATAATATATCGCCGGCACCGAGCCGGGTGCGCGCGCCTCTTGCCTTGTCAACGCGTGGTACTCGAAGAAGGAGCGCTTCAGCGGCAGCGGCCAGCTGTCGCCGACCAGGCGGACATAGGGCAGGGCCTGCTTGACCACGGCGGCACCGCTGGCGCCCTCGACGATGAACACCAGGTTGAGATTACCGTCGCCGACCTCGCGGACTTTCCAGTGTGACGTGTCCTTGCCGATCTTGGCGCACAGCGCCTCGTTGGCGCCGAGGCGCGCTGCAAGCGTCTCGACCGACAGTGCTTCGAACGGCAATTTCCCAGTCATCGTCATCCCCTCGCATATGCACTCCCAACATAACGGAGGCATGGCGGCCGGGCCAAGCTAGGAAGCGATTTGGCAATTGTCAATCGTGTTGACAATTGCCGATATTGACCATAGCGTCGTGGTCAGGGAGGAACGCATGGTCGGCAATGCCGTGTTCCGCGTAGAGGGACTGAGGAAATCCTTTGGCCGTAACGAGGTGCTTGGCGGCATCTCGCTCGAGCTGCATTCCGGCGAAGTCACCGTGCTGATGGGCGCCAATGGCGCCGGCAAATCCACACTCGTCAAGATCATCAGCGGCGTCTACGAGCGCGGCGGCGGCACGATGAGCCTCGCCGGGCAGGACTTTGCGCCGAACACGCCGGCGGAGGCGATCCGCGCCGGCGTCGTCACCGTGCACCAGAACATCAATGACGGTGTCGTCGCCGACCTCGATGTCGCCACCAATCTGACCCTCGACAGGCTGAGCGGCCGGGGCGTACCGACCCTGTTCAATCCGGTCCGTGTGCGCCGCGAGGCCAAGGCGGTCGCCGACCGCATGGGTCTGGCCATCGATCTCAAGGCCCGCGTCAACGACCTTTCGCTGGCTGACCGCCAGATGGTGGCGATCGCGCGTGCGCTGGCGCATCAGCCGAAGGTGCTGATCCTCGACGAGCCGACCTCCTCGCTCTCCAGCGCCGAGGCCGATCGGCTGTTTGCGCTGATCGACCGGCTGCGCGAGCAAGGCGTGGCGATCCTCTACATCTCGCATCGCATGTCGGACATCAGGCGGCTTGCCGATCGCATCGTCTCGATGCGTGACGGCATCATTTCGGGCGTTTTCGATCAGAAGCCGCTCGACTATGAAGGCGCGGTCAACGCCATGCTTGGCCGCAAGATCCATCTCGACCAGATCGTTGCCAGGGACTCGTTCAAACCGGTCCTGACCGTCGAAGGCCTGCGCATCGGGCAAAGCGCCAAGCCGATTTCACTGACGCTTGGCGATGGCGAGGTCGTCGCCATCACTGGCCTCGTCGGCGTCGGCAAGACGGCACTTGCCGAAACGCTGTTCGGTGTGCGCAAGCCGCTCGCCGGCACCATGACGATGAACGGCAAGCCCTATGCGCCGCGCTCGGCCGGGGATGCGATCGCCGCCGGCGTGTTCCTCGTCGCCAAGGATCGTGCGACAAGCGGCATCGTCGGCGGCTTCAACATCGAGCGCAATGTCAGCCTGCCGTTCCTGAAGCGGATGTCGAATCTGAGCGTTCTCAAGCGCCGCCTCGAACGCGCAACCGCGCGCCGGCAGATCGAGGAACTCAGCATCGTCTGCCGCTCCGAGAAGGACGAGATGTCCGCACTGTCCGGCGGCAACCAGCAAAAGGTGATGGTCGCCCGCTGGATGGCGCAGGATGCCGTGCTGTTCATCCTCGACGAGCCGTTTCAGGGTGTCGACATCTCGGCCAGGCGCGACATCGCTGCCAAGCTGAGGGCGAGCGCCCATGGCCGCGCCACGCTTTTGTTCGTCACCGAACTCGACGAGGCGCTGGAGACGGCCGACCGCATCCTGGTGATGTCGGAACACACAATCGTCGGCGAACACCGCAATGCCGAAGTCGATCTCGATCGCCTGCTGGCCGAGGTCGCCGGCGGACCGCTGCACAGCGCTGCCTGAGCGTGGCGGCGGATAGAATTGGAATGGAGAGAGCATGGGTTCGAGTTGGGTAAAGCGGGCAGCGGCGCCGGGGTGCGCCGAATGACGTTGCGCGACTACGCCATCCGCTACGGCTTCATCATCTTGTTGTTCGGGCTGGTCGCCTATTTCGCGATCGCCGCCGACGGTTTCGTCTCACCGCAAAGTGCCGTTTTCATCTTCCAGTCGGTCGCCATCACCGGCGTGCTGGCGCTCGGCGTCACCGCCACGCTGGTCGTTGGCGGGTTCGACCTGTCGATCGGCTCGGTCGCCACCTCGGCCATGATGGCGGCTGCCTATGTCATGGTGGTGCTGGAGCAGAACGCGGTCGTCGCGGTCGTCGTCTGCCTGCTCATCGGCGCCATTGTCGGCCTGATCAATGGCTGGCTGATCGTCTATATGCGCGTGCCCGATCTCCTGGCGACGCTCGGCATGATGTTCCTGCTCGTCGGCCTGCAGCGCATCCCGACCGAGGGCCGCTCGATCGCCACCGGCATGACCATGCCCGACGGCTCGGTCGCCAATGGCAAATTCTCCGACGCTTTCCTGGCGCTTGGCCGCCACCGCTTCGACTTCTTCATCCCGAACCTCATTCCGGTGTCGGTCGTCGTGCTGCTGGTGCTCGCGGTGCTGATCTGGTTCTTCCTCGAATACACCCGTTTCGGACGGATGATGTACGCGGTCGGCAGCAATGAGCGCGCCGCCGAACTCGCCGGCGCGCCTGTCAAGGCATACAAGATCTGGGCCTATGTTATTTCAGGAGTTTTTGCCTCGATCGGCGGCATTTTGCTCGCCGCCAGGCTTGGACGCGGCGACATCGCCTCGGGTAGTAATCTGTTGCTCGATGCGGTTGCCGCGGCGCTGATCGGCTACGCGGTCCTGGGCGCCGCCAAGCCGAACGCCTTCGGCACGGCCGTCGGCGCGCTGTTCGTCGGCATCTTGCTGCAAGGCCTGACGATGATGAACGCGCCTTACTACACGCAGGATTTCGTCAAGGGCGTGGTTCTGGTCGTCGCCCTTGTCTTTACCTTTGCCCTTTCGGGCAGGGGCAGGGGGTAGGTCTCGACCACAGGATTTTGGGTTCAACAAGAGTGGAGGAAAACAAGGTGAACATCACAAGAAGACTTCTGGGGAAGGCGGCGCTCGGATTGGCCGGCGCAACCATGCTGATGCAGTTCCCGGCGCTGGCCGCCGACAAGCCGGCGCCGTTCGACAAGCCTGGCGTCAAGATCGCGCTGGTGCGCTATCTCTCGACCGGCGACTTCTTCCAGGCCTATCTCTCGGGCGTCGAGGCGCAGTCGAAGGCGCTCGGCATCGACCTGCGCGTGCTCGACAGCCGCCAGGATGCCGCCCTTCAGTCGGACATGGTCGACCAGGCCATCGCGCTCGGCGTGCAGGGCATCATCATCCAGCACGGCCTGACGGAATCGATGAAGGACGCTGCCCAGCGTGCGGTCGACGCCGGCATCAAGGTGGTCGCTTTCGACGTCAATGTCGAAAACCCCAAGATCCCGCAGATCGAACAGTCCGACAAAGACCTTGCCCGTCTCGCGCTCGAGCAGGCGGTCAAGGACAATGGTGAGAGCTGGAACGCCGGCTACGTCTATGTCGCCGGCATCGCGCCGCTCGACCGCCGCAACGAGACCTGGGTCGACGTGAAGAAAAAATATGCCGGCATCAAGGAAGTCGCCATGTTCGGCACGCTCGACAATCCGATCGCCAATTCCGTCGCCAACCAGGCGCGTTCGGTGCTGTCGGCTCATCCCGATATCAAGGTGATGTTCGCCCCCTATGACGAATTCGCCAAGGGCGTGAAGATCGCTGTCGACGAGGCCGGCTTGAACAAGGGCATCAAGATCTATTCGGCCGATATCTCGACATCGGATATCGCGGCGATGCGCGAGCCCGACAGCGCCTGGGCGGCAACCGCCGCAACCAACCCGGCCGTCGTCGGTCAGGTCTCGGTGCGTGCGCTGGCGCAGCTGCTGGCCGGTGAAGATCCCGGCCACAACGTCATCGTGCCGCCGACGCTGATCACCCAGAAGGAGCTGATCGACAAGGACATCAAGAACATGGAAGACCTGTCGGCCAAGCTGCCGCAGTTCGCCCATGCCGATGTCGCGATGCCGGCATGGATGCCAAACCCGAACGCGAAGTAAGGTTCGTCACGACACATATGAAAAGGGCGGCCCATGAACCGCCCTTTTTGTTGTCTACCGGAATGCCTACCGCAGCGCCGCCGCGATGTTGCCGCCGTCGACCGTCGTCACGTCGGCGGTGGTGCGTTCGGCCAGCGCATGATGCAGGAAGGCCTGCGCCACGTCCTGCGCCGTTACTTCCTGGCCGAGCAAATTGCCGGACATGTATTCCTTCTCGGAGACGCCGCGCGCGCCGGAGCGGCTGGCGATCATGGCGTCGGTCAAAATGCCCGAGCGGATGCGGTCGGCGTTGACGGCGTTTGAGCGGATGCCGTGGGCGCCGTAGTCGAGCGCATATTGCCTGGACAGGAACAAAGTCGCCGCCTTCGGCACGCCATAGGCGCCGAATTTCGGACCCGGATTGACCGCCTGCTTGGAGGTGTTGAACAGGAGTACGCCGCCGGTGCCCTGTTCGAGCATGATGCGCACGGCGTTCTGCGCCACCGACTGGTGGGCGAAGAAATTGAGCTCGAAACTTTTGCGCAGCAGCGCATCGTCGAGCTCGCCGATGCGGCCTTCCCAGGCGGCACCCGCATTGGAGACGAGAATGTCGACGCCGCCGAACACGGCGACCGCTTTGTCGAAAGCGGCGCGTACCTGGGCCGGGTCGGTGATGTCGGCGCCGACGCCGATCGAATTGTTGCCAGCCTTCTTGGCGGCGTCAGCAGCCTTTTCGGCATCGAGATCGACGACGACAGCATGGGCGCCATTGTCGGCGAACAGTTTTGCCGTTGCCGCGCCGATCGCGCCGGCACCGCCGGTGATCAGCACCACCTGGCCGGTCAGCGGCTTCGGCTTGTTGGAGGCAAGCTTGGCCTGCTCCAGCGACCAGTATTCGAGCGGGAACAAATCGGCCTTGGACAGCGGATGAAAACGGCCGACCGCCTCGGCGCCGCGCACCGCCTCGATCCACATTTCGCCGACATCCGACGCGATCCTGGCATCCTTCAGCGTGCGGCCATGGCCGAACATGCCTAGCCCCGGCACCAGCGTCAGCCGTGGCATCGGGTCGAGCATGGTGCGCTTGACGTCGTCGAGCGCATCATTGGTCTCGAAATAGGCGCGGTACTCCTTGGAGAAGGCGTCGACATGGCTCTTGATGACGGCCTTGTAGTCGCCGGCCTTGTCGGCATCGGGCGCTGGCACCGCCATCGGGCCGGTCTTGATGCGGATCGACAGATCCGGCGTCGACACGCCACGTCCGGCATAGTCGGCAATCCCCGCCGAATTGATGAAATCGACGATCGCGTCGGAGGTGCGGAAATCGGAGATCATGCGGTCGAAGCGGCCTTCGCCGCGTGCCACCGCGACGGCGCCGCGCAGCATCGGCGCGATGGACGCCGGTGTCGCCAGCTTTGCCGGCAGTGCCGCCTTTGCCGCCTGCGGCTTGGCATGCTTGGCCACATAGTCCTCGGCGACGTTCACATAGTGGATCATCCGGTCATAGGCCTGTTTGGCATCATCGCCGAAGGTGAAGATGCCGTGCTTGTCGAGGATCAGGCCTTCCACGGTCGGGTCGGCATCGAAAACGTCGGCCGCCGCCTTGGCGAGGTCGAAGCCGGGCATGATGTAGGGCACGTAGCCCATCTTCTCGCCGAAAACCGTTTTCACCAGCGGCTTCGAGTCTTCCTGGTCGACGATGGCCAGGATGGCGGTCGAGTGCGTGTGGTCGACGAATTTGTGCGGCAGGAAGGCGTGCAGCAATGTCTCGACCGAGGGATTGGGCGAGGAGGGGTCGATGAGGTTCGCCCGCTGCAGCGCCACCATGTCCTCGTCGGCCAGCTTGTCCAGCGCGCGCGCCTTGAGCAGGGCGCCCATCTTGACCGCCGGCAGGCCTTGCGGCTCGATGACGGCCATGTCCCAGCCGCTGCCCTTGACGCACAGCACGTCCCATTCGTCACCGACGAGGTCGGTCGCCTTGATCTTGCAGGAGGTGTTGCCGCCGCCATGCAGGACCAGCTGCGGCACGCCACCCAGCAGCCGCGTCGTGTAGACGCGCAGCGCGAGGTCGCGGCCGACGCCCTTCTTCGCATAGTCGGCAACGAGTTTCTCGGCCGCGTCGTCGTTCCACAAATTCTTCATGTTCGCTTCGTCCAGTTGCTGTCTTGGGTGGTGAAACAGGAATGCCGCGACGCCTTGATGACAATGCGCCGGCGTAAGGTTGCTTTTCAGGATGCTTTTTGTGGCGCCGCTCCGGCATGATCGAGCAGCCGTTGCGCCATATGTGCGCCGACCACCAGATGCGTGCAAAGCCCGCCGGCGATCGCCGCCAGCAGCGGTTCGAACTTGCTGTCCTCCTGCACCACCATCAGCCGCCTGGCGATGGCGCGCAGCGAGGCAAGCTCGGCGGAGATCACCCGGCGGTTGTAGCTGCAGTCGAGCACCTTGCCTTCGGCGTCGATGATCTGCCCGGCAATGACGCCGGCGGCACCCCGGCTGCGCAGCTCCGCCATCTCTTCTGATGTCAGCGCGCCGCATTTGACCAGATGGCTGTCGGCATCGACCGCGCCGACCGAGTAGAGCGCCAGATCGCAATCCCTGATTCCCGACAACTGCTCACGGATCACCGGCTCGGCGCGCAGCGCGCGCGCCAACTCTTCCGTCGACAGCACCAGCGGCGCGTAGAAGTTTAGGCCCTTGGCGTTGAGCCGGCGCGCGATTTCCATCGTGCACTGGTCGGGCCGGTAGGAATAGGGCGCGCCGAGATTGCCGCAGAGCTGCACCACCGTCACATCCTGCAGGTCGGCATAGGACATGATGTCGGCGATCGTGTAGACGGTGCGGCCCCAGGCGACGCCGATGCGGTCGCCCTTCTTGACCAGTTCGAGGAAGACGCTCGCCGCCAGCACGGCAATGTCGGTCGACGGATCCGGGATATGGCCGTTCTCCGGCGCGATCCAGACCGCGTCGAGGCCCAACGCATCCTCGAGCTTGCGCGCCATCACATCGTCGGTGAACAACTGGGTCGAGGTCGAGATGTTGACGATGCCGGTCTCGCGCGCCTTGCGCAGATACATGGCCACCGAGGCACGGGAAATGTTAAGCTGGCTTGCAACCTGGTCCTGCCGCAGGCCATGCGCATAATAGAGCCAGGCGGCTTTGTGAATGAGCTGTTCTGCCGGTCGGATCGCCATGCCGTCTCCTCGGCTGACATTAGTCACGGCTCTCGACAAAAGTCAAATTAGGATGGCTAAGCGCAATCGCCTAGCTGCCAGGCGCATATGGGATCGCCATTCTATAAAGCCTGGATAGCATAGCATTTTCGGCCATTCAGGGGGATGGCCTGATGAGAGCCCTAAGGTTAGAAAGCTCGAAAAGGACTTTGGGGAGGACGGGATGGGCAATTCCTACGAACAGGATCTCGACAGGAATGCGGCGAACCACCAGCCGCTGACGCCGCTCACCTATCTGGAGCGCGCGGCCAAAACCTATCCTGACCACATCGCCATCATCCATGGCCGCCAGCGCATCTCCTATCGTGACTTCTGGCGCCGCTCCTTGAAGCTCGCCTCGGCGCTGCAAAAGCGCGGCATCGGCAAGGGCGACACGGTCACCGTCATGCTGTCCAACACGCCGCCGATGCTGGAGGCGCATTTCGGCGTGCCGATGACCAAGGCGGTGCTGCACTCGCTCAACACCCGCCTCGATGCCGCGGTCATCGCCTTCCAGCTCGACCACGCCGAAGCCAAGGTGCTGATCGTCGACCGCGAATTCTCAGGCGTCGTCCGGCAAGCGCTCGATCTGGCAAAGGTCAAGCCGCTGGTCATCGACTATGACGATCCCGACTACGCCACCGACGCGCCCTATCCGAAGGGCGAGCGCATCGGCGCGCTCGACTACGATGATTTTGTCACTGGCGGTGACGAGGATTTCGCCTGGTCGATGCCCGACGATGAATGGGACGCCATCTCGCTCAACTACACATCAGGCACGACAGGCAATCCGAAGGGCGTCGTCTACCATCATCGCGGTGCCGCCCTGATGGCCTACACCAACACCATCCATGCCGGCATGGCCAAGCACGCCGTCTATCTCTGGACGCTGCCGATGTTCCACTGCAATGGCTGGTGTTTTCCCTGGACGCTCGCCGTCCAGGCCGGCACCCATGTCTGCCTGCGCTGGGTGCGGCCGAAGCCGATCTACGACGCCATCGCCGATCATGGCGTCACCCATCTCTGCGGCGCTCCGGTCGTCATGTCGGTGCTGATCAACGCGAAGGACGAGGACAAGCGAACGTTCGCCCAGACCGTGACCTTCAACACCGCGGCCGCCCCACCGCCCGAAGCCGTGCTGTCGGGCATGGCCGATGCCGGCTTTGCCGTCACCCATCTCTACGGCCTGACCGAGACCTATGGTCCGGCGGTGGTCAACGAATGGCACAGCGAATGGGACGGTCTCGCAAAGGGCGAGCGCAGCGCCAAGAAGGCGCGGCAGGGCGTGCGCTATGCCGCGCTCGAAGGGCTTACCATCATGGACCCCGAGACGATGCGGACGACACCGGCCGACGGCCAGACCATAGGAGAGGTCATGTTCCGCGGCAACATCGTCATGAAGGGCTATCTCAAGAATCGCAAGGCCAGCGACGAAGCCTTCGCTGGCGGCTGGTTCCATTCCGGCGATCTCGGCGTCATGCATCCCGATGGCTATATCCAGCTCAAGGACCGCTCCAAGGACATCATCATATCCGGCGGCGAGAACATTTCGTCGATCGAGGTCGAGGATGCGCTCTACAAGCACCCGGCTGTGGCGTCATGCGGTGTGGTTGCCCGCGCGGATGACAAATGGGGCGAGGTGCCGGTCGCCTATGTCGAGTTGAAGCCCGGCAAGGTCGCGACCGAGGCCGAGATCATCGAGCACTGCCGCGCGCTGCTTGCCCGCTTCAAAGTGCCGAAAGCGGTGATTTTCGCGGAGATACCGAAGACCTCGACCGGAAAGATCCAGAAGTTCCGGCTGCGGGAAATGGCCAAACTCGCTTGAAGCGACGACGGCCCCTTGCAAAAAAAATTCTGAGTTGCCCACATCCTTCGGCCGCTTGGTGACGTCTGTTGGATGTCACCATCTGTCACTATCTTGTACGCGTACGCCGATTTCGCGTTGACATCCTGCTTTCTTCAATTTACGACTGACGAAAATTGAAATTCGTCACTTGTCAAATGAAAGAGCCATGTCCGAAGCCGCCAACATAGTCGTCGATGCCGCCAGGCAGGAGAATGTGACACGCATTCTCGACTGTGCCGAGCGGCTGTTCCGGCACTATGGCTACGGCAAGACCAATGTCGCCGACATTGCCCGCGAACTCGGCATGTCGCCGGCCAACATTTACCGTTTCTTCGCCTCCAAGGTCGAAATCCACCAGGCGGTCTGCGGCCGCATGCTCGGCGCCAGCTACAAGATGGCCTACGAGATCATGCACCTGCCGATCGGCGCCGAGGAGCGGCTTCGTCGCTACATTCATGCGCAATACAAGATGACGCTGGAGACCATGCTCGACGAGCAGAAGGTCCATGAGATGGTCATCGTCGCGCTCGAACGCGACTGGGGCGTCATCGACAAGCATGTCGACAGCATTCACGATCTGTTCGCTGAGGTGATCCGCGACGGCATCGAGACCGGCGAGTTCGTCGAGCAGGATCCGGTGATCGCTTCACGCTGCTTCGGCGCCGCCACCGTCATCCTGTGCCATCCGCAGATGGTGGCGCAGTGCCTCGCCAAGACCAACCGGGCGATGCCCGACGACCTGATCGACTATGCGATCAAGGCCCTGAAGAAATAGCCGCCGCCCGCCGGGCGCCGGTCGACAGTTCATCTCCAGTTCGGGAGTGCCAAGGTGTCTTTGTCCCATTCCATCATCAGCCGGTTGCCGGTCGCGGGCTTGTTCGTCGCGGCGCTCGCTCTCGCCGGCTGCAGCCAGGAAAAAGCCGAAGTCAAGGATATCATCCGCCCGGTCAAGGTCGTCGAGATCGCCCAGGCGCATGACACCCGCATGCTTTCCTATTCCGGTTCGGTGCGGGCCCGTACCGAAAGCGCCCTGGCGTTCCGGGTCAACGGCAAGATCACCGAGCGCCTGGTCGACATCGGGCAGCATGTGGCGCCGGGCGATGTGCTCGCCCGCATCGATCCCACCGACTACGACCTCTCGGTCAAGAGCGCGCAGGCTACACTCGATGCCGCCGAGCGTCAGGTCGAGACGACAGAGCTTGCCCGCAAGCGCGCCGAGCAGCTTTTCGCCAAGAATTTTTCACCAAAATCGCAGCTCGAACAGGCGACGTTGACCTATGACCAGGCGGTTGCCACACGCGACTCCGCCCGTTCGTCACTTGACCAGGCCAAGAACCAGGTTGGCTATACCGACCTCAAGGCCGACAAGGACGGCATCGTCACGGCGGTCAATGCCGATGTCGGCCAGGTGGTTGGCTCCGGCACGCCGGTGGTCACCGTCGCGGTCGACGGTGAAAAGGAAGTGCTGATCGCGGTGCCGGAAATGGAAATCGCCGAATTCAAGCCGGGCAAGTCAGTCAAGGCAGGATTCTGGTCCGACAACACGCTGGCGCTAGACGGCAAGGTCCGCGAAGTCGCCGGCAGCGCGGATACGCAGTCGCGCACTTTCGCCGTCCGCGTCAGCCTGCCCAACGATCCGCGCGTGCTGCTCGGCATGACCGCCAATATCGAAGCTTCGGCGGCCAATGAAAAGCAGCTCGTATCGATCCCGCTGAGCGCGTTGGCCGAGAAAGACAGCCAGTCGATCGTCTGGACCGTCGATCGTGGCGCCGACACCGTTCATGCCCGCCCGGTCAAGGTCGCCGAGTTCGCCGCCGATGGCGTGCGTGTCACTGAAGGATTGAAGCCCGGTGACATCGTGGTCGCCGCCGGCACGCAGTTCATGACCGAGAATCTGAAGGTTAAGCTTGCCGGCGGCGTGGCGCAGCAATCCGCCTCCGCCGAGGGCCAGGACGCCAGCCAGCTGCGCTGACGACAGACAGGTTGGCCGCGCGTTCCCGCGGCCGCAGGTTTCCGGGCGGCGTGCGCCCGAAGGTCGAGACGTCAAGGCCGATGTCCCCCCGCATCGATCTTCGCGTCCCACCGCGATGAGTGTCTCTCCACTTGGAAGGCCTCGCCGCCCGGAAGCCAGATCGAACGCAGATGATTTCGTTTCGCGCGCCGCGCTTCTTCGAAGCACCAGGCGCCGGCAACCAAGCAAAGTGGATCAGCACCGATGACGACCTCCACTGAAGAAAAGCGGCCTTTCAATCTGTCGCGCTGGGCGATCGGCCACCCCTCCATCGCGCGCTTCCTGTTCGGGCTGATCATCATCGCCGGTGCGCTCGGCCTGATGCGCATGGGCCAGAAGGAAGACCCCGACTTCACCTTCCGGGTCATGGTCGTGCAGGCGATCTGGCCGGGCTCCTCGATCAAGGAGATGGAAGACCAGGTCGTCAACAAGATCGAGCGCAAGCTGCAGGAAACGCCGCATCTCGACTTCGTGCGCTCCTTCACCCGCGCCGGCAGCGCCATCATCACCGTGCAGATCAAGGGCGACACCAATGCCGCCGAGGTGACGGACGCCTTCTATCAGGTGCGCAAGAAGGTCGGCGACATCTCAGGTGACCTGCCGCAAGGCCTGCTCGGCCCCTATTTCAACGATGAGTTCGGCGACACCTTCATCACGCTGCATTCGATCAGCGGTGACGGTTTCTCCTATCCCGAGCTGAAGAAATTCGCCATCCAGGCGCGTGACATGCTGTTGACGACGCCCGGCGTCGAGAAGGCGGTCATCATCGGCGACCAGCCGGAAAAACTCTACATCGACGTTTCGTCCAAGGCGCTCGCCGAGCGCGGCCTGACGCTGACCGACCTGCAGAACGCGATCAAGGGCCAGAACAATGTCGATCCGGCCGGGTCCGTCGACACTGGTGTGAATTCGGTGCGCATCTCCGTCGAAGGTGACGTCACCAAGGCAGCCGACATCAGGGAATTGCGCCTGCGCGCCGGTGGCCAGGTCACCCGGCTCGGCGACATCGCCACGGTGACATCAGGGCTCGAAGATCCCTTCCAGCGCAAATACCGTTTCAACGGTCATGACAGTGTGCAACTCGGCGTCGTCATGGCCAAGGGCTTCAAGGTTACCGATGTCGGCAACGACGTCGAAGCGACCTACAAGCGCTTCGAGGAGGCGCTGCCTTATGGTGTGTCGGTCGATCAGATTTCCGACCAGCCGGGCGTCGTCACGGATGCGGTGGCCGAATTCATGCATGCGCTCGGCGAAGCGCTGCTGATCGTGCTCGTCGTCTCGTTCCTGTCGATCGGCTGGCGTTCAGGCCTGGTCATCGCCATCGCCATTCCGCTGGTTCTGGCAGCCACCTTCGCCATCATGTACGAGCTCGGCATCGACCTGCAGCGCATTTCGCTGGGCGCCCTGATCATCGCGCTCGGCCTGCTCGTCGACGACGCCATGATCGTCGTCGAGATGATGGAGCGCAAGCTGGAGGAGGGGCTGGTCAAGATCGAGGCCGCGAGCTTCGCCTATTCCTCAACTGCCTTCCCGATGCTGACCGGCACGCTGATCACCACCGCTGGCTTTATCCCGGTTGGCTTTGCCGCCTCGACGGCCGGCGAATATGTGCGCACGCTGTTTTATGTCGTCGGCATCGCGCTGATCGTGTCATGGTTCGTCGCGGTCTATTTCACGCCGTGGCTCGGCTACATGATCCTCAAGCAGCGCAAGCATGCCGGCAGCCATCATGATGCCTTCGACACGCGCTTCTACCGCCGGCTTCGCGCCACGGTCGGCTGGGCGGTGCGCCATCGCATCATCGTTCTGGTGATGACGCTGGTGACCTTCGGGACCAGCCTGTGGGCGTTCCAGTTCATCCCGCAGAACTTCTTCCCGCAATCGTCACGGCCGGAAATCCTCGTCGATCTCTGGCTGCCAGAAGGCACCAGCATTAAGGAGGTCGAGACGCAGGCCAAGGCGCTTGAAACCAAGATGATGGACGACAAGGACAAGCGCTTCATCGCCACCTATATCGGCGAAGGCGCGCCCCGTTTCTTCCTGCCACTCGACCAGCAGCTCGCCAACCCGAACTTCGCCCAGATGCTGGTGATGGCCAATGACGAGCCGGCGCGCGAGCGGCTGATCGTCAAGCTGCGCACCGTTCTGGCCGAAGACTTCCCGTCGATCCGTGGCAAGGTCGACCGCCTGTTCCTCGGCCCGCCGACCGGCTGGCCGGTGCAGATGCGCGTCATGGGCCCGGATCGCCAGGAAGTGCGCCGCATCGCCGACCAGGTGAAGGCTAAGTTCCGTGAGGATCCGCTGCTGGGCGCGGTCCACGACGATTGGCTCGAACCCGTGCCGGCAATGAAACTGGTAATCGACCAGGATCGTGCCCGTGCGCTCGGCGTCACCTCACAGCGCATCCGCCAGATGCTGCAGGCATCGATGTCCGGCGCGCCGCTCGACAACTTCCGCGACGGCGAGGAGACGGTCTCCATCGTCGCTCGCGAGCCGGATGCCAGCCGCAGCCTGCTGTCCTCGGTCGACTCGGTCTATATCCCGACCGATTTCGGCGGCTTCGTGCCGCTGTCGCAGGTGGCCGAGGTGGTTCCCGTGCTCGATCAAGGTATCGAGTGGCGCCGTGACCGCCTGCCGACCATCAGCGTGCGCGCCACGCTGCCTGATGGCATGCAGTCCAACGACGTCGTCACCAAGATGTACAAGGACATGCAGGGCCTGCGCGACGGCCTGGCGCCCGGCTACAAGATCGAGATCCAGGGCGGTGCCGAGGACTCGGCCGAAAGCCAGGCTTCCATCGCCGCCAAGGCGCCGATCATGCTGGCCATCATCGTCGTGCTCTTGATGATCCAGCTGCAGAACTTCGGCAAGGCGATGCTTGTGCTGGCCACCGGTCCGCTCGGCATTATCGGCGCTGCCGCGGCATTGCTGATCAGTGGCGCGCCGTTCGGCTTCGTCGCCATCCTCGGCGTCATCGCGCTGCTCGGCATCATCATGCGCAACTCGATCATCCTGGTCGATCAGATCGATCAGGACATCGCCAGAGGCATGGAACGCTCCGAAGCGATCATCGGCTCGGCTGTCCGGCGTTTCCGGCCGATCGTGCTGACGGCGATGACGGCGGTGCTGGCGCTGATCCCGATCTCGCGCGCCGTGTTCTGGGGGCCGCTCGCCTACGCCATGATGGGCGGCATCATGGTCGCCACCGTGCTGACCATTCTGGTGCTGCCGGCAGGCTACGCCCTGTTCTTCGGCCGCGAGCCGAAGAAGGTAATGAATAGTGAGCAGGCGCCCGAGCCGGAGCTGCCCGCCGAGCGGCCGCAACTGGCCCTGGCCGCGGAATAGAGCGGTTCTATCGCATCATCCGCCGTCGGCGCGATGGCGGATGATGCCGTATGACGGCTGGTCCGTCACGCCGATGAAAATGCTCTCCGGAGCGGATTCTGCAAAACAGAATTCCTTCCCAGGACCGCAAAGCGGTCCCATCCTGCGCTATATGGAGCGGCAACGCTCGTCCTCATCAGGGTGTCTTCCCATGGCAGAAAAACGGCAATTGCGGCTCGGCGCCTTCATGCGCCCGGTCAGCCTGCACACCGGCGCCTGGCGCTATCCCGGCGCCTATCCCGACGCCAACTTCAACTTCGCGCATCTGAAGCGCTTCGCGCAGACACTGGAGGCGGCGAAGTTCGACGCCTTCTTCATGGCCGATCATCTGGCCGTGCTCAACATGCCGATCGAGGCGCTGCGGCGCAGCCACACGGTGACCTCGTTCGAGCCGTTCACGCTGCTGTCGGCGCTTGCCGCCGTTACCGACCATATCGGGCTGGTCGCCACAGCGTCGACGACCTTCGACGCGCCCTATCACATCGCCCGCCGTTTCGCGTCGCTGGATCATATCAGCGGTGGGCGAGCCGGCTGGAACATCGTCACCACGTCCAATCCTGATGCCGCACTGAACTTCGGCCTCGACGAACATGTCGAGCATGACGAGCGCTATCACATGGCGCGGGAGTTCTACGATGTCGTCACCGGACTGTGGGACAGTTTTGCCGACGATGCGTTCATCCGCGACGCCGAAAGCGGGCTCTATTTCGATCCGGCCAAACTGCATGTGCTGGACCACAAGGGCGAGCACCTCTCCGTGCGCGGCCCGCTCAACATCGCGCGCCCCGTGCAGGGCTGGCCGGTTATCGTCCAGGCTGGTGCCTCGGAGGCGGGGCGCCAACTGGCCGCCGAGACGGCCGAGGTGATTTTCGCCGCCCATGGCGATCTTGCCGCCGGCCAACGCTTCTTTGCCGACGTCAAGGGCCGGGCCCAAAAACTCGGCCGCTCGCGCGACGATATCAAGATCCTGCCTGGTGCCTTCGTCATCGTCGGCGACAGCGTCGACGAAGCGCGGGCCAAGCGGGCGAAGCTCGACAGCCTGGTCTATTACGAGAGCGGCATTGCCTCGTTGTCGATCGCGCTTGGACATGACGCGTCGGCCTTTGATCCCGACGCCACCCTGCCGGAGATACCGGAGACCAATGCCTCGAAGAGCAGCCGCGAGCGGGTCATTGAGCTGGCCCGGAACGAAAACCTGACCGTGCGCCAGCTTGCCCAGAGGCTGAGCGGCTATTCCGGCCTCGCTTTCGTCGGCACGCCGCAAACCATAGCCGACGAGATGGAGGAGTGGCTGGTCACTGAGGGGTCCGATGGTTTCAACATCATGTTTCCCTATCTGCCCGCCGGGCTCGACGATTTTGCCGAGAAGGTGGTGCCCGAACTGCAGCGGCGAGAGCTCTTCAGGCGCGAGTATGAGGGATCGACGCTGCGTGAGAATCTCGGCCTGAAGCGGCCGCCCAACCGGTTCTTCGAAGACCTGAAAGCGGCTGTCCGCAAGGCTGGTTGACGTAAGGCTCCGGCCGGTGGCCGAAAAACATCGGGCGCGCCGAAGCGCGCCCGATCATGTTTAAGTCGCTGCGTCAGATGACGAAGTACCAGTTGGCGAGCAGCATCACCACAACACCGGCGATCAGCGTCAGATAGGGCAGCATTCCCGCTTTCTTGACCGCGAGGTCGGCGCCCGTCATGCCGAGATCGGCCAGCATGTGGTCGGGGAATTTGCCCTTGTCCTGGATGTAGTGGCGGAAGCAGAACACCGGGATGATCAGCGCCGCGGTGATCAGCCCGGCCCACAGCGCCATCGGGTTCCACACCTTGGCGCCGGCGCCCATGAAGATCGCATTGACATAGGCGAAGATCGCCCCGATCCCCAACAACCAGCTCGGCGCCTTCCAGGGCCGCGCGATATGGCCGTTGTCGATGCGATGGATCCAGCCGGCATTGAGGTTGAGGAAGTTGAAGATGATGTAGCCGCAGTTCGACACGGCGAGGATGAAGAAGAAGCTCGTCGCGTCGGCCGAGGCGATCGCCAGCACGATCAGGTTGAAGACGAGATCGGTCCACATCGCCCGCGTCGGCGCGCCATGCTCGTTGACGTGGCTGAGATAGCGCGGCAGCCAGCCATCCACGGAACCCTGATAGAGCGTGCGCGAGGAGCCTGCCATCGCCGTCATGATGCAGAGCACCAGCGCCAGGATCATCAGCATCACCAGCAGGCTGTGGATCAGCGCGCCCCCACCGACCATGCCGGCCAGAGCGTCTGCAACGCCGGAGCCGTCGACGATCGGTGTCGCCAGCATGCCGTTCAGGCCTAGCACGCCCTGAAAGGTGAAGGGCACCAGGATGAACAGCAGCATGCAAAGCAGGCCGGAATAGAAGATGGCCTTGAAGGTGTCGGTGCCGGGGTTCTTGAACTCGGATGTGTAGCAGACGGCGGTTTCAAAGCCGTAGGTCGACCAGGCGGCGATGAACATGCCGCCGAGCACCAGCGTCCAGCCGGCGATGTTCCAGGCGCCCGGCTCGGGCGCATAGGCGGCGGCCAGCGGCACCAGCGGCGAGAAATTGGCCCAGTTGATCTGACCGGTGACGATCGGCACGACGCCGACGATCAGCATCGGGATGATGACCAGCAGGCCGATGTACTTCTGCACATTGGCGGTGCCGAGGATACCGCGATGCTGGATCGAGAAGATGATCAGCATCAGCACCGCGCCGATGAAGAAGGTCGCATTGAAGGTGAAGGAGACCGGACCCAGCGTGTGGCTGTACAGCGTCCAGTTGCGGATCGCCGGGGTCGCGGCTGCAGTCACCGCCGTGATGGCGTCGGCAGGCGCCGTTCCGGCGTGCGCCGCGATATAGGCGACGACTTCGGCCGAGGTCTCGGTGAACAGCGGCACCGGCGCCAGCGCGTTGAGGATATAGGCGGCGGCGATCGAGCAGCCGAGCGACAGCACCGGCGACCAGGCGAACCAGTTGCACCACACCGACAGCGGTGCGATGAATTTGGAATAGCGCAGCCAGGCGGTGGCGCCATAGATCGAGGCGCCGCCCGACTTGTTCGGGAACAGGCCGGCGATCTCGGCATAAGTGAAGGATTGCAGGAAGCCCATGATCATGGACACCGTCCAGATCAGGAAGGCCAGCGTCCCCGTCGTGCCAGCGATGCCGCCGATCGAAAACAGGACCAGCGCCGGAACGCCGCTTGCCACCCAGAAGGCGCCGCGCCAGTCGATATGCCTGAGCAGCTTGCTTTCGGCAGGCTGCTCAAGGGCCGTGCTTATAGTGCTCATGTCAGTGACTTCCCCTTTTCCAGTGTTCCCCGCCGGCGATGCCTCGGCTTTGCGAAGCTTGCTCCCCGGCACATGACCGCACGACTCCGGTGTTTCCACTCAGTCGCATTTTTTTCTTAAGAGTGAAGATTGATCCAGCGCGCTTTCACGTCAAGCGTTTTGTGAAACCGTGCACATCACGCTTGCGCGCGCGGCCGCCAATGCGGCCGGAGGGATGACCGACAGGCCGGTTTGCCTGTCCGAAGGCGGCGCTCAGGAGCGCGGTCTGGTCTTCTGCGGATCGTAATGGGCGAAGGCGACGACTCGCGCCGGCAGCCGTTTGGCATGGCCGTCGAGCTTGCCGATCTCGACCTCCGTGCCGATAGCCGCGTGGGTGACGTCGAGCCTTGCCAGCGCGATGTTCTTGTTCAGTACCGGCGAACGCATGCCCGAGGTGACAACGCCGATCTGGGCGCGGCCGACATGGACGCAGTCGCCATGGCCGACCGCGACATTGCTGTCGATGTCGAGCCCGACCAGTCTGTTCTGCGGGTTCTCCTTGCGCCGGATCAGCGCCTCGCGGCCGATGAAATCGTCGGTCTTGCTCTTCAGCGGCACGGTGAAGCCGATGCCGGCCTCGAACGGGTCGGTCTGGTCGGAAAATTCGTAACCGGCAAAGATCAGTCCGGCCTCGATGCGCACCATGTCGAGAGCCTGCAGGCCCATCGGCTTCAGCCCATGCGGCTGGCCGGCCTCCCAGATGGCGTCGAACACTTTTTCGGCGTCGCGCGGATGGCACCAGATCTCGTAGCCAAGCTCGCCGGTATAGCCGGTGCGCGAGACGACGACCGGAATGCCATTGCCGCCGCCGATGCGCGCGACGGCGAAGCGGAACCATTCGAGCTCATCGATCGACGGCTGCAATGGCGACGTCCAGATCACTTCCCTGAGGATGTCGCGGCTCTTCGGACCCTGCACGGCGACATTGTGCATCTGGTCGGTCGATGAGCGCACCAGCACATTGAGCCCGAGCTTTTTGGCGGTCTCGCGCAGCCACTCGCCGGACAGATCGTCGCCGCCGACCCAGCGAAAATTGTCCTTGCCGAGCCGCAGCAGCGTGCCGTCGTCGATCATGCCGCCATGCTCGTAACACATGGCGGAATAGACGACCTGGCCGACGCCGAGTTTCTTGACATCGCGGGTCAGCGTGTATTGCAGCAGCGCTTCGGAGTCCGGGCCGGTCACTTCGAACTTACGCAGCGGTGACAGGTCCATGATCACGGCATCCTGCCGGCAGGCCCAGTATTCGGCGATGAGGCCTTCTTTGGCGAAGGAATTGGCCAGCCAATAGCCCTTGTACTCCGAAAAGTTGCGGGTGTGCTTGGCGAAGCTCGAATGAAAGGCGGTCTCGCGGGTCATTTTCGGTTCCGAATCGGGCGTCATGCGTCTGGCGATCGCTCGCGAGAATTTGTGCTGGCCGGAATAGGTTCGCACATGGATGTCGGTGAGATCCCAGCCATTGGCCGGCGTCGTGTCGTCGGGGCAGGCGGAGGACACGCAGACGATGTCGGTCAGTGCGCGCAGGAGGACATAGTCGCCGGCGCGTGACCACGGCTCGTCGGACACCATGACACCATGCGCGTCGATCGCCGTGTTGAAGAAGAAGTTGATCGCCATCCAGCCGGCGCGGGGCGTGACGCCCTTGCCGGTCAGAGCGCCGTTGAAATTCTCCGAGCAGTTGGTGTGGCCGGGATAGCCGATGTCGTCGTAATATTTGGCCGCACAAGCCAGCGCGAAGGCGTCGTGCCGGCCGCATGTGTCCTGCACGACTTCGACCAGCGGCTCCATGTCCTGGTCGTAATATTTCGAATGCAGGCCGGGCATCGGATAGCTGGCGCCCATCAGCGTGCGTGTCGTCGTCACGTCGAGCGGATGGTCGAGGCCCCTGTCCAGCTTGCGCGCCGAAAAGCACTGGAAGTCGGTGCACTGGCGCCCGTCGACATCGATGATCTGCAGATAGTCGCCGGCCTTGACGAAATAGGATTCGGCGGTCGCCGAATGGACGCGCAGGTCGAGCACCGGATCGGCGAGCGGTTCGGCCAACTGCGATTTTGCCTTCAGGCGGATTGTGGCGCGCCGCACGATGACGGTAAGCGGCGTTGCCGTGTCGTGGCCATCGACCAGCATCGGCCCGCCGGGCGCGGCGATGACCATCGAGCCGTCGCGCGTGGCCGTGAAAGCCTGTTCCGTACCGGCAGGCGTGGTGGCGCCGAACACGCGCACCGCCTTGGCCTGGTCGAGCTGCACCTGCCGGCGCGCAATGCCGCGCCGCAACGCGCCGATACTGTCGTCGCCCTCGGCAAGCAGTGCCTTGATGCCGGCGGCATTGCTGTTGGATTTTTCACCGAAGATGCCGGGATCGGTCGCGCCTGCGGTGTCCCAGGCCAGCAGCTCGCACGCCTGGCCGCCCTCGACATTGCGCACCGTGATCGTATCGCCCGCCTCGACCTCGATCAGCACCGCACCATTGCCCTGGATCGTGTAACGCTCCATGCCCGGCGGCAGCGCGATCTGGCCGGGCCTCAGGATGAGGCTCGGGCGCGGCGGTCCAGATGCGACGGCGGGGTAGGGCGATTGGCTCATCTCAGCCTTGCTGTTCGAGAAACAAGTTTGCCTGTGTGTGAAATTATTTTAGCAGCAAGAATAGCAGCGCGGTTGAGTTTGGCAAGGCGGAGGTGATGTAAGCTGCCCCTTCTCCCCCTGTGGGAGAAGGTGTCACCGAAGGCGACGGATTAGGGGTGCTCCAGGGAAAGCGAACGTCTCACTTCGCTGGAACACCCCTCATCCGTCTCGTCGCTGCGCGCCGATCCACCTTCTCCCGCAAGGGGAGAAGGAAGAGCCGCGCACAAGCGCTACGCCAGTTCCTCGGAATGATTGATCGCCACGCCATACTCCGCAGCCGAGTCGAGCATCGTGTGCCACAGGCTTTCAGCGAAAGTCGCGAACACCAGAACGTTGAACACGGCCAATCCATCTCGATCATTCCCACGCCAGAGCGTGACGCTGGTGTGGTCCATCGAGGTTGCCGCCGCCGCACCAACCGCGAACGCATCGGGGTGCAGATCAATCGACGACAGCTTGGCCAACATCGCCCGCGCCTTGGCGCCGGAGATGCTGATCAGCACCCGCGCATGTGATTGGTCGGACAGCGAAGCAGAGGCCGCAAACGCTTGGGTAAGTGCCCCAGCTGCATGCTTGCCGTCCTTCGACAGCACAAAAAACTGGTCCGGTCCCGACCAGATCAGCGTGGCGTGGGCACCCCCAACCGCCTTTGGTGCTTCCGGAGCAGCAACACCGAACCTGCTCTTCGCAGCCTTGGCCATCTCCGCCGCCTTGCCACGCCGCGCCATCACCTGCACCAGCTCGAAATTGCGGATCTCGGTCAGCGTCACGCCGGCGTCACCACGCGCGCCATGCGCACCGGCGACAAGCGCCTGCTCTAGCGGGCTGCGGACGTCCCAGGAAAACTCAGCCACGCTGGCGCCCTCCATCCGGATCGTAGAAGACGGGATTGCAGAGTTCGACATCATAGTCTTCGCCGCGGATCGGATCGTGCGCATGGACGATCTCGCCGACGCGTTCGCGGCCGCGCTCGACAAGCGCCAGCCCGATCCATTGGTCTGATGTCGGCGAAAAGCAGACCGAGGTGACGTAACCCTGGTCGTTGCGTGGCCCAGGTGTCTGCCCTTTCGGGATGATGTGCGCACCGGAGCGCAGCCGGCGTGCCTTGTCGGTCGGCTTGATGCCGACCACGACCTGGCGATCCGGCGCCACCAGCGCCTCGCGCCCGGCCATGACGCGGCCGATATAGTCTTTCTTGGTCGACATCATCTTGCCGAGACCAAGGTCGGCGGCCGTCGTTGTGCCGCTCAGTTCCGGTCCGGCGATGTGACCCTTCTCGATGCGCATCACGCCGAGCGCCTCGGTGCCATAAGGCGTCACGCCGAGCGGTTCTCCTGCAAGCATCAGATTGCGCGCCATCGCCTCGCCGTAGCGCGCCGGCACCGAAATCTCGAACGCCATTTCGCCGGAGAAGGAGATGCGGAACAGCCGCGCCTTGATGCCGCCGCGCAAAGCGACTTCGCGCGCGCCCATGAATGGGAAACCTTCGTTGGAAAGGTCTTCCGCAGAATCGACGATCTCCTTGAGCAGGTCGCGGGTCTTCGGTCCCGCGATCGAGAATTGCGCCCATTGGTCGGAGACGGAGGTCAGCTGCACGTCGAGTTCTGGGAACAGCACCTGCCGGCAGAATTCGAGATGCTGCATCACCAGCCCGGCCTTGGCCGTGGTGGTGGTCAGGAAATAATGATCCTCGGCCAGCCGCGATGTCGTACCGTCATCATAGACGATGCCGTCCTCGCGCAGCATCAGCCCGTAACGGGCTTTTCCCACGGCGAGATTGGAGAAGGTGTTGATATAGACGCGGTCGAGGAAGGCGCCAGCATCCGGACCGTGCACGTCGATCTTGCCGAGCGTCGAGACGTCGCAGAAGCCAACGCCGCTTCGCACCGCCTTGACCTCGCGGGTGACGGATACCAGCCAGTCCTTCTCGTCGGCGCGCGGATACCATTGCGCCCGCTTCCACAGACCAGTGTCGACGAAGATCGCGCCCTGTTCGGCGGCCCAGTGATGCGACGGCGTCAGCCGCGTCGCATGGAAAGTCTCGTCGCGATGGTGGCCGGCGAAGGCGCCGATGGCGACGGGTACGTAAGGAGGTCGGTAGATCGTCGTGCCCGTCTCGGGAATGGACCGGCCGCTGACAGCAGCCATGATCGCGAGTCCGGCGACGTTCGAGGTCTTGCCCTGGTCGGTCGCCATGCCGAGCGTGGTGTAGCGCTTCAGATGCTCGACCGATTCAAAACCTTCGCGTTGGGCAAGTTCGATGTCGGAGGCGGTGACATCGTGCTGGTAGTCGACAAAGGCCTTGCCCTTGCCGGCAACGTGCCAGAGCGGCGCCAACGAAAAGGCCTCGTCGTCCGCGACTGGTGCTGAGCCGGTCTTGCCGGCACGCCCAGCATCACGTGCCGCCGCTGCACCTGCGGCGAACCCTTCAGCCAGGCAGGCGCCAAGGCCGAAGGCACCGTTGGCGGCACCGGCGGCGACCATGCCGGGAGGCGCGCCGTCGGGCACGAAGGCAGCGATATCGTCGCGCCATTTCGGCCGGCCGCGATGATAGGAGGTCAGCCCGACCGCGGGATTCCAGCCACCTGAAACCGCAAGCCCGTCGGCCTCGACTTCGGCGCGCGCGCCGCCGGTCAGCGACACCGCGATTTTCCGCACGCCATCCTTGCCGCCGTCGACGCCGCTGACGGAGCCGTGGAGTATCGTGAACCCATTCTTGGAGGCCAGCGAGCGATGTGCCGACGAAACGTCTGGCCGCGCGTCGATCACCGCCGCGATTTGCAGCCCCGCGCCAAGCGCCGTCTCGACCGTGCGCCAGCCATCTTCATTGTTGGTGAACAGCGCGACCCGCTTTGCAGGAGCGGCGGCATAGCGCGCGACATAGGTCCGCATCGCGGAAGCCATCATCACGCCGGGCGTGTCATTGCCGGCGAAGACGATGGGACGTTCGATGGCGCCAGCGGCAACGACGCAGCGCTTGGCCACGATCCGCCACAGCCGTTGGCGCACCTGGTGCTCGGGCGGAGAGGGCAGGTGGTCATTGACCCGCTCCAGCGCACCATAGGTGCCACCGTCATAGACACCGAACAGCGTCGTGCGGGTCATGATGCGAACATCGGGCATCGAACCCAGCTCGGCCAGTGTCCGCGACAGCCAATCGGTTGCCGGTAGGCCGTCGATCGTACCGCCATCCGATAGCAGCCGCCCGCCAGGCGTGAAATCTTCCTCGCATAGGATGACGCGGGCGCCGCTGCGGCCGGCAGCCAATGCTGCTGCCAGACCGGCCGCACCGGAACCGGCGATCAGCACATCGCAATGCGCCCACGCCTTGTCGTAGTGGTCGGGATCGGCGACGCCTGAAGCCCGACCGAGACCGGCGGCGCGGCGGATCGCCGGCTCGTAGATCGCTTCCCAGAATTTCGCCGGCCACATGAAGGTCTTGTAGTAGAAGCCGGCGACGAAGATCGGCGCGAACAGCTGGTTGACCGACATCACATCGTGGCGCAGCGACGGCCAACGGTTCTGGCTGGCGGCCTCCAGCCCTTCATAGAGCTCGGCGGTCGTCGCCTTGGTGTTCGGCTCGCGCCGGGCGCCGGTGCGCAGCTCAACCAGCGCGTTGGGTTCTTCCGAGCCTGCTGTCAGGATGCCGCGCGGGCGGTGATACTTGAACGAGCGGCCGACCAGCTTGACGCCATTGGCAACGAGCGCCGACGCCAGCGTGTCGCCCTGGAAGCCGGAAAAGCTCTTGCCGTCGAAGCGGAAATTCAGCGGCGCCGAGCGGTCGATGAGACCGCCGCTGTCCAGCCGGTTTGTCTGCGCGCCGGCCATCACGCGCCAACCTTCGCGGCGCCGGCGCCCACAGCCGGCTCAACCGAAGAAATCTCATGCGTCAGCGAGTTGCGGGTGACCTTCAGCCAGGCCCGGCAGCCGCCGCCATGGTACCAATTCTCGCTCATCACGCCGGCGACATTGTCGCGCAGATAGACATAGTCGAACACCTCGTCTTCCGAGGCGCCGGCTGCCGGCCGCACCGGCTTGGCGTCGCCGAGATAGGTGAACTCGCCGAGTTCGCGTTCGCCGCAGAAGGGACAGGTGATGCGCATGTGACCGTCCTCAGTGCAGGTTCGGTTGGGCGCCCTGGCCCTTTTCGTCGATCATGGCACCAGTCCGGAAGCGGTCGAGGCGGAACCGCGCTGCCTCCTCGTGCGGTGTGTCGCGGGCCAGAAGATGGGCAAAGACAAAGCCTGAACCCGGCGTCGCCTTGAAGCCGCCATAGCACCAGCCGGCATTGAGATAGAGGCCGTCGACGGGCGTCTTGTCGATGATCGGCGAGCCGTCCATAGACATGTCCATGATGCCGCCCCACTGGCGCAAGAGCCGCACGCGGCCGATCATCGGCATCAGCGCCATGCCGCCCTCGCAGACATCCTCCATCACGGGCATGTTGCCGCGCTGGGCGTAGGAATTGTAGCCGTCAATGTCACCGCCGAAGACAAGGCCGCCCTTGTCGGACTGGCTGACATAGAAATGGCCGGCGCCGAAGGTCATGACTCCGGGGATCAGCGGCTTGATCGCCTCGGAAACGAAGGCCTGCAGCACATGGCTTTCGATCGGCAGGCGCAAGCCCGCCATATCAGCGACGCGCGACGATGAGCCGGCGACGGCCATGCCGACCTTGCCGGCGCCGATCTTGCCACGCGACGTCTCGACACCAGTCACCTTGCCATTGGCGTCCCTGACAAAGCCGGTGACCTCGCAATTCTGGATGATGTCGACGCCGAGCCCGCTCGCCGCATGCGCATAGCCCCAGACCACGGCGTCGTGCCGCGCCGTGCCGCCGCGCCGCTGCAGCAATCCGCCTTGCACGGGGAAACGCGCATTGTCGTAGTTCAGGAACGGTATCATCTTCTTGACCGCGGCGAGGTCGAGCAGTTCGGCGTCGATGCCGTTGATGCGCATGGTGTTGCCGCGCCGCGCATAGGCGTCGCGTTGCGCATCGGAATGGTAGAGGTTGATGACGCCGCGCTGGCTGACCATCGAATTGTAGTTGAGGTCCTGCTCCATCCGTTCCCACAGCTTCATCGACAATTCGTAGAAGCCGGTGTTGCCGGGCAGGCCGTAATTGGAGCGGATGATGGTGGTGTTGCGGCCGGCATTGCCGGAACCGATCCAGCCCTTCTCGAGCACCGCGACATTCTTGATGCCGTATTCGCTGGCGAGGAACCAGGCGGTGGCCAGGCCATGGCCGCCACCGCCGATGATCACCACGTCGTAGCGATCCTTCGGCGTGGCGTCGCGCCAGGTGCGCTGCCAGTTCTTGTGGCCGGACAAGGCGGCACGGGCGAGCGAGAAGATCGAGTATTTCATACGTTCATTCCGAGGTCGCTCGCCCCAAACCGGACATCAGATATCCAGCGTGTGGTCGCGCTCCCATTGCGTGAAGTGCGAAGCATAGGAATTCCATTCCTGGTGCTTCAGCTTTAGATAAGCCGACGAGAATTCCTCACCCAGCGCCGCCTTGAGCGATTTGTCCTTGTCGAACTCGCGCAGCGCGTCGAGCAGGTTGAGCGGCAGTTTTGGCGCGCCCTTCACCGTGTGCCCATGCTGGTACATGTCGATGTCGTAGCGCTTGCCGGGATCGGCCTTGGAGCGGATGCCGTCGAGACCGGCGGCAATGATGACTGCCTGCAGCAGGTAAGGGTTGGCGGCACCGTCGGGCAGCCGCAGCTCGAAGCGGCCTGGGCCTGGCACGCGCACCATATGGGTGCGGTTGTTGCCGGTCCAGGTCACCGTGTTCGGCGCCCAGGTCGCGCCCGAGATGGTGCGCGGCGCGTTGATGCGCTTGTAGGAATTGACCGTCGGGTTGGTGATGGCGGCCAAGGCCGAGGCGTGCTTCATGATGCCGCCGAGGAAATTCTTGCCCTTGGCCGAAAGGCCGAGTTCCATCGCATTGTCGGCAAAGACGTTGGTCTTGCCTGCCTTGTCCCACACCGAGATATGGGCGTGGCAGCCATTGCCGGTCAGGCCCTGGAAGGGCTTGGGCATGAAGGTGGCGCGCAGGCCGTGCTTTTCGGCGACCGACCTGACCATGAATTTGAAGAAGGAGTGCTTGTCGGCGGTCGCCAGCGCGTCGTCGAAGGCCCAGTTCATCTCGAACTGGCCGTTGGCATCCTCGTGGTCGTTCTGGTAGGGGCTCCATCCCAGCGCCAGCATATGGTCGCAGATCTCGGCGATGACATCGTAGCGGCGCATCACCGCTTGCTGATCGTAGCAGGGCTTCGAGGCCGTGTCGTACTGGTCTGATATAACGCTGCCGTCCGGCGAGATCAGGAAGAACTCGGCCTCGACGCCGGTCTTGACATGCATGCCGTCGCCGGCGGCCTCCGCAATCAGCCGCCTCAGCGTGTTGCGCGGCGTCTGGTCGACCTCCTTGTCGTCCATGATGCAGTTGGCGGCGACCCAGGCCACCTCCTTTTTCCATGGCAACTGGATGACCGAGTCTGGATCCGGCACCGCCAGCATGTCGGGATGCGCCGGCGTGAGATCCAGCCAGGTGGCGAAACCGGCAAAGCCGGCGCCATCCTTCTGCATATCGGCGATCGCCTGCGCCGGCACCAGCTTGGCGCGCTGGCCACCGAACAGGTCGGTGTAGGAAATCATGAAATATTTGACGCCGTTCTGTTTGGCGAATGCGGCGAGATCGTTCCCCATTATAATTCCTCGCTTATGTCTTTGGATGCTGTTTTTAGAAGCCGTTTTTCCCCGGTATCCAGTTGGTGCCGGCCAACGGCACGCCGGCCATGGCGGCGGCTTCGATGGTGAGCGCGACGAGATCTTCGGGCTCGAGATTGTGCAGGCTGTTCTTGCCGCAGGCGCGGGCAATGGTTTGAGCCTCCAGCGTCATCACCTTGAGGTAGTTCGCCAGCCGGCGACCGGCGGCCACCGGGTCGACCCGCTTCATCAGCTCCGGGTCCTGGGTGGTGATGCCGGCGGGGTCGCGGCCCTCGTGCCAGTCGTCATAGGCCCCGGCCGTCGTGCCGAGCTCGTTGTACTCCGCCTCCCAGCGGGGATCGTTGTCGCCGAGCGCGACCAGAGCCGCGGTGCCGATCGACACCGCGTCGACACCAAGCGCCAGCGCTTTGGCGACATCGGCGCCATTGCGGATGCCGCCCGAAATGATCAGCTGCACCTTGCGGTGCATGCCGAGATCCTGCAGCGCCTGCACGGCTGGCCTGATGCAGGCAAGTGTCGGCTGGCCGACATTTTCGATGAACACTTCCTGCGTCGCCGCTGTGCCGCCCTGCATGCCGTCGACGACGACGACATCGGCGCCGGCCTTCACCGCCAGGGCGGTATCATAATAGGGGCGGGCGCCGCCGACCTTGACGTAGATCGGCTTTTCCCAGTCGGTGATTTCACGCAGTTCGAGGATCTTGATCTCGAGATCGTCCGGGCCGGTCCAGTCGGGGTGACGCGAGGCCGAGCGCTGGTCGATGCCTTTCGGCAGCGTGCGCATCTCGGCGACGCGATCGGAGATTTTCTGGCCGAGCAGCATGCCGCCGCCGCCCGGCTTGGCGCCCTGGCCGACAACGACTTCGATCGCATCGGCGCGACGCAAATCGCGCAAATTCATGCCATAGCGCGAGGGCAAATATTGATAGACCAGTTGCTTGGAATGGCCGCGCTCTTCCTCGGTCATGCCGCCATCGCCCGTCGTGGTCGAAGTGCCCGACAGCGTCGCGCCGCGCCCGAGCGCTTCCTTGGCGGGACCGGACAGCGAGCCGAAGCTCATGCCGGCAATGGTGATCGGGATTTTCAGCTCGATCGGCTTCTTGGCATGGCGCGAACCCAGCACCACGCTGGTGTCGCAGCGCTCGCGGTAGCCTTCGAGCGGATAGCGCGAGATCGAGGCGCCGAGGAACAGCAGGTCGTCGAAATGCGGCAGCTTGCGCTTGGCGCCGGCGCCCCTGATATCATAGATGCCGGTCGCGGCGGCGCGGCGGATTTCGGAAAGCGTGTAGTCGTCGAAGGTCGCGGATTTGCGCGGCGTCGTCGGCGGGTTGCGATAGGTCATGCTGCCTCAATACGCGTCGGCGTTGTCGATATTGAAATTGTAAAGCGTGCGCGCCGAGCCGTAGCGTTGGAACTCCGACGGCTTGACGCCAGTGACGCCGGCACGGTCGAGCAGACCCTGCAGCAATTCCAGATGCTCGGGCCGCATCTCCTTGGCGATGCAGTCGGCGCCGAGGCTGTCGACCTTGCCGCGCACAAACAGCCGCGCCTCGTAGATGGAATCGCCCAGCGCATCGCCGGCATCGCCCAGCACCACCAGATTGCCGGACTGCGCCATGAAGGCCGACATGTGGCCGATATTGCCGTGCACGACGATGTCGATGCCTTTCATCGAGATGCCGCAGCGCGACGAGGCATTGCCCTCGATGACCAGCAGGCCGCCCTTGCCGGTGGCGCCGGCATACTGGCTGGCGTCGCCTTTGATCGTGATCGAGCCCGACATCATGTTCTCGCCGACGCCGGGGCCGGCCGAACCGTGCACGGTGATGGTGCTGCCGGAATTCATGCCGCCGCAGTAATAGCCGACGCTGCCACGCACATCGATGCTGACGGGCTGGTCGACGCCGACGGCGACGGAATGGCTGCCCTTCGGGTGCAGTACTTCCCACGCCGTTTCGTTGGAACCGGGCGTCAGATTGTGCAGCGCCTGGTTGAGCTCGCGCAGCGACGACACATCGAGATCGAACACCCGAGAGGCGTGGTCGCTCGCCGCCGCCTTTGAAAGTTTGGTTGCCGGCATGAACTCAATGCTCCCAGAAATAGACGGTTGCGGGTTCCGGTTCCCAGACCCTCGCATTGTCTATGCCGGGCAGTTTGGTCAACGCGCGATATTCCGAGCCGAAGGCGACATACTGGTCGGTCTCGGCCATCACGGCGGGCTTGCAGGCGATCGGGTCGCGCACGACGCCAAAACCGTTCTTGGTGCCGACGACGAAGGTGAAGAAGCCGTCGAGGTCGGAGAGCGTGCCTTCCAGCGCCTCGCCGAGATTCTTGCCATGCGCCATCTGCGAGGAGAGGTAGGCAGCCGCCACTTCAGTGTCGTTCTCGGTCTCGAATTTCATGCCCTCGCGGATCAGCTCGCGACGGACATTGTTGTGGTTGGAGAGCGAGCCATTGTGCACCAGGCACTGGTCGGCGCCGGTGGAGAAGGGATGCGCGCCCATCGTCGTCACCGCCGATTCCGTCGCCATGCGGGTGTGGCCGATGCCATGCGTGCCGGTCATCTTGCGGACGTCGAAGCGATCGACGACCGCCTCGGGCAGGCCGACTTCCTTGTAGATCTCGACGACGTCGCCGGCACCCATGATGCGGATGTCGGGACGCAGCGTCTGGATGGCCTCGCGGGCCTCGTCGATCTTGCCCGGCGTTGTCCTGACGACGGCATGGGTCGATTTCACGGCGATGCTCACCGGCACGCCGATCGCCTTGGTCAGCTCCGCTTCGAGACCGCGGAAATCACGCTCCGGCTTGGCCGACTGGATGGTGATCTTGGCCTCATTCTTGGAGGGGGCGCCATAGATGGCGATGCCTGCGCTGTCCGGGCCGCGATCGCTGAGCGAGACCAGCATCTCCGACAGCATCGCGCCGAGCTTCGGCTCCAGCGACTTGTCCTTCAAAAACAGTCCGACAATTCCACACATGTCAGCCTCCCGGCGTTTCTAGCTAAGAGATCGTTTGTAGCTAAGAGATGATGTACCGAATGCGTTGCACGAATTCAATCACATGAAAAAAATTTTCCTCTAGTTACGTATGCGGCGCAATGCCGCCATGCGAATTATCGCTGCCCTGCGCGGCATTGTGAACCCACAGGGTATGGCGGATACGTGCGAGCTTGTAGGCGTCGAGGACCGACAGCGCATAGATCAGGAAGCCGCCGGCATGACGGCCGATGAAGCTGGCGTCGGGCGGCGCGATCTTGGCGGTGACCCAGGCCAGGATCACCATGAAGAAAAGAAACTGCAACCCGCGTACAGGCACGCCCAGAATGACATGGCCGCTCGCCGGCAGCACGATTGCGGCGCCCAGGACGAGATAGGGGTTTGTTGCCGCCGGCGAGGTGTCTGAACTGGTCATGCGGCTTGCCGTTCGCTTTTGTTTATGGCGTCGCGCAGCGCCGAGAGGGATATGAGCAACCGTTGGATCAGCGCCGGATCGATCTGCGCGTCACCGAACGCGGCCTGCCGGAAAACGCCGTAGCGCGCCCGCTCTGCCTCGGCCAGCAGCCAGACGATGCGCACTCCGTTTGGCGTGATCAGCAATTCCTTGGCGCGTCCTTCCGAAAAGGGCTCCAGATGGTCGGCGATGATGCCTTGCGGGAAACGCGTGCCGCGGCGGTCGGTCCGCAGCACCGCCTCCGCGGGAAATCCCGGAGCCTTGGGCAGTGTGTGCTGGAGATGGTCGAAATTGGAGAAAGTCGTCGGCGAGCCCGGCCGCACCATCATGTCGAAGGTGGCTGGCACGGCGACCTTTTCGGTGATCGAAACGCTGAGCCAGCGTGCCGGCAGTTTTCGCGTCGCCAGCGTATCGACGACGGTGCGCAGTTGAACGCGCTGGCCGTTCCACGATCCTTCCCAGGTGATGACCCCGGCGGTGCCGTCCGAAACATTGGCTGCGTCGGCAATGACGGTGCGGATGCCGGCCTCGTCCGCGGCGAGCGCAGCCAAAACCCTGTTGCGGCTGCGCCGCGCCAGCCACGCAAAGTGAAGGGCGAGGGCCAGGACAATGGCCCCGGCAAGCAGTGCTGATGTCACCTCGGACATTTTATCATGCCTGGCCCATCCGGCATCCGGACGGGCCGTCTCCCATCAATAGCCCTGCGGTTTCGGCCACGGCATGGTGAACTGGTCGCCGCGGCGCACATAGCGGTAGCGGTAGAAATGGAACCACAGCGAGATCAGGAAGTAGAAGGCGACCATGGCGATCAGCTGCGAGCCGTAGCCGAGGAAGATGGCGAAGAAGGTGACCACGCACAGGCAGAACAGCACAATCGCCGGCAGCGGATGGAAGGGGTGCGTGTAGCCACGGCGGATCGTGCCGAGCGGCCACTTCTTGCGGAACATCATGATGTTGATGCTCATGAAGGTGTATTGCAGCACGCCCGACAGGATCGAGAAGGTGATCGCCTGATTGAGGTCGGCGATGAAGGCGAAGGCGAGCGCGATCGGCAGCAGGAACAGGATCGAGCGGTAGGGCGTGCGGTATTTGGGATGCACCGCCGAGAACCAGCTCGGCAGATAGCGGTCGCGGCCGAGCGAGAACCAGGCGCGTGCCGCATCATTGATGCAGCCATTGGCCGAGGCCAAAGCGGCAAGCAGCGTGGCGATGAACAGCAGGTTTTCCAGCAGCGGGCTGCCCGTCAGCTTGCCGGCGTCCCACAGCGGATAATAGGTGATGCCGAGATACTCCCATGGCATCAGCGAGGCGCAGACATACCAGGTCATGGCGGCGGCGATCAGAAGCGTGATCATGCCGGCCATGGTGCCGTAGGGCAGCGAGCGCGCGGGCGAGCGCACTTCCTCGGCGGCCTGCGTGGTGCCTTCGATGCCGAGATAATACCAGATGCCGAACTGGAAGGCGGCGATGACGCCGATCCAGCCATAGGGCAAGGCATTGCCGGGCGTCACCAGTTCGTTGAGCTTCAGCACTGCGCCTTGCGTCCACGGGCTGACCGAGAAGAACAGAATGACGATCGAGATATAGGCGATGGCCGTGATGACGAAGTTGACGTTGAGCGTCATCAGGACGCCGCGATAGTTGAGCCAGGCCAGCACCACGATGGTGGCGGCGATGAAGGAATTGTGGGTGAGCCCTTCGACGCCGGCCTTGGCGACGATGGTGTCGCCGAGCAGGATCGCGTCCGAGACTTCCAGCATCGTGTAGGCAAACACCAGGAACAGCGCGACGTTGAAGGCCATCAGCGGCCCGACAATGTGCTTGGCCTGCGCGTACTGGCCGCCGGCGGCGGCGACCGTCGATGTCACCTCGGAATCGATCATGGCGACCGAGGTGTAGAGCAACCCGACGACCCAGCAGACGATCAGCGCGGCCAGCGCGCCGCCCTTGTCGGCGGAGAAATTCCAGCCGGTGAACTCACCGACCAGAACGATGCCGACCCCGAGCGCCCAGACATGGGCGGGGCCGAGCACCCGCAGCAGCGAGACCCTGTCGCCGTGGATTGTCGTCGTTTGTGCCGTTTCAATCGCTGCCGTCATGTCAGTCCCCACTCAGATCCGATGTTTTTCGGAAACGGCTTCAAGCTCGCCTTCGCGTGACGAGGTCAGAACGTCCTCGGAATAGGTCGTATCGACCTTGAACCAGTCGTAGAGCATCCACAAAGCGAGCACGACCGAGATGCCCCAGCATGCGTAAGAGAGTGAAATCCACATGGTGCGTCCCCGATTGCTTGTCTTCGGAACTCTTACTTGTCGTCGAACTTTTCGTTGATGACGTCGCGGTATTCGCGGTCGGATGCACGGAACAGGAACACGAAATAACCGATCAGCACCGCCGCCATGATGATCAGCGTCGGCCAGTCGATGACATAGTGGAATCGGTTCTGGATGACGTCGTGCGCGGTCTCGGGTGTGTAGCCGAGCTTCTCCCAGATCGCGGCCATGGTCGGGTTCTGACCAAGCGCTTCCCAGGTTTTGGCGTCGAGCGCGTCGATGGATTTGGCGGCTCCGGCCAGGCCCAGTTTCAGCGGCAGCCACAGTGCCACGAAAATGGCGACCACAACGACGGCGATATCGAAGACTTGCCCGGCCTTGCTCTGCTCCGGCGGCGTATAGCGCGACATCTCTTGTACCCTTCAGGACTTGCGGTTGCGGGATGCGTCGGCGTTCTTGATATCGAGGCCGTAGATGAAGTCCTTGTCTTCCTTGTAGTGTTTGACCATCGCCAGGATTGCGGCCGTGTTGAAGATCAGCACGGCGGCGGCGGCGATCGCGACGACGGCCTTGATGCCGCTGTCGGGAATGTACGGCCATGTCATGAAGAGGACGAAGAGGATCGTCACCCACAGGCAGATGATCAGCAACGCGGATCCACGCAAATCGGAACGGTACAGCGCTTCGATGCGCTGCTGCAGGTCTGACATCGGTTTTTCC
Source organism: Mesorhizobium sp. P2_E9 (assembly GCF_056403815.1). Lineage (NCBI taxonomy): Bacteria > Pseudomonadati > Pseudomonadota > Alphaproteobacteria > Hyphomicrobiales > Phyllobacteriaceae > Mesorhizobium > Mesorhizobium sp. P2_E9. The sequence goes on along the minus strand of NZ_JBFUET010000002.1, from coordinate 92,205 downwards.
CCTTTTTCCGACGCCCGGTTCCGAATTCGCCGCGCGCCGCCCTCTTTCAAGAGAGTGAAATTTTTTTCATAAACTCTGTCCGAATTGAGCGATTGTCAAGCGCCATTTACGTTGAGTTAACCGTTTGGTCGGGGCGGTCGATTTTGCCTGACAATGAAATTATTTGCTTTCAGGGGATTGCGGCTCTCGCGCGTTTGCGGTCAATATTCATCCCAAAGCTCCGGCCTCCGAGCCAAGGAGCAGGGAACAATGGATTTTTGAAACGGAGGACGATCGGATGACGGCATCCTGGAGATTCTCGACCCTGGCGGATCGCCATCGCGCGCTGGGTTCGAAGCTCGAAGACTGGAGCGGCATGGGCACCGCCTGGACCTACCACAAGGACGCCGACGAAGAGTACACCGCCATCCGCACCAAGGCCGGGCTGATGGATGTGTCGGGCCTCAAGAAGGTCCACATCACCGGCCCGCACGCTTCGCATCTCATCGACCTCGCCACCACCCGCGACGTCGAAAAGATCTACCCCGGCAAGTCGGCCTATGCCTGCATGCTGAACGAGGCGGGAAAATTCACCGACGACTGCATCCTCTACCGCACCGGGCCGAACGCCTGGATGGTGGTGCATGGCTCAGGCACTGGCCATGAGGAGTTGCAGCGCGCTTCCGTCGGCCGCGATGTGTCGTTGCGCTTCGACGACAATCTGCATGATCTGTCACTGCAAGGGCCGGCCGCGGTCGACTATCTCGCCAAGCACGTGCCGGGCATCCGCGACCTCAACTATTTCCATCACATGCAGACGCAGCTGTTCGGCTTCCCGGTGATGATCTCGCGCACCGGCTACACCGGCGAGCGCGGCTACGAGATCTTCTGCCGTGGCCAGGATGCCGGCACGATCTGGGACAGGATTCTCGACGAGGGCAAGAGCGCCGGCATCATTCCCTGCCGCTTCACTACGCTCGACATGCTGCGCGTCGAAAGCTACCTCTTGTTCTACCCTTACGACAATTCGCAAAAATATCCGTTCGAGAATGAAGGCCCCGGCGACACGCTGTGGGAGCTCGGCCTCGACTTCACTGTCAGCCCCGGCAAGACCGGATTCCGTGGGGCCGAGGAGCACTACCGCCTCAAGGGCAAGGAGCGCTTCAAGATCTATGGTGTGTTGTTGGACGGCAAGGAGCCGGCCGACGAAGGCGCACCGGTCTATCGCGACGGCAAAAAGGTCGGCGTGGTGACCTGCGCCATGTATTCGCCGCTGGTCAAGAAATCGATGGGCATCGCCCGCCTTGATGTCGACTGCGCGGTCAAGGACACCAAGCTCGAAATCCGCAACAAGAGCGGATCGATCAAGGCGACGGCGCAGCCACTGCCGTTCGACGATCCCAAAAAGACCAAGCGCACGGCCAAGGGTTGAGGCATCATCAACAGCGAGGGGTTCGAGGCACGAAGACTTAAATGGCAGCCAAAAGCATCATCAGTCGGCCGGTCTACGGAACGCTCTCTCCGCAGCCCGGCAAACACCATCTTTTCATCGCCGATGCCGAAGGTGCGCTCGCTATTTTAGACATGGCCGCAAGAGCGCCAGCCGGGTTTTTCGACGGCGCCGAAATCGTCTTTATCCCGGATCCGGACGGCAAACACGTCGCAGCACTCGAAGCGCTGAAGCCGGCCCAGTTCCATCAGGCGCCGTCCTTCGCCAGCCTGCTGCCGCGACTGAAGCAGACGCTGAGCAACGCCCATATGGGCCTGCGCCTCTACCTCGCCGGCACCGAAGGGCTGATCGGCCAGGCGATGCAGGTGGCGCTCGAAGCTGGCATCGACCACACCTCGATGCAAACCGAGCATCGCGGCTCGCTGGCACGGCGCATGCAATGCGTGCACTGCAAGGGCATCACCGAAAACGTCACGACGCAACCGGCGACCTGCGCGCATTGCGGCCTGCTGCTTCTGGTGCGCGATCACTACTCCAGGCGTCTCGCCGCTTTCCAGGGCGTCTGCATCAATGCCGAGGATCGCTCGGAAATTCCTCCAATGGAGGAGGCCTTCCCATGAGCACCGGCACCACCAAGCTCGATGTCGTGGTCAGCGACGTCGTTCCGGTCAACGAGCTGGTCACCCGTTTCCATTTCCGCCGGCGCGACGGCGATCTGTTGCCGACCTTTTCCGGCGGCGCCCATGTCGTGGTCGAGATGCGCGATGGCGACCGCACAAGGCTCAATCCCTATTCGCTGATGGGCTCGCCGCTCGACACGCGCGAATACACGATCTCGGTGCGTCGCGACGATGTCGGACGCGGCGGCTCGCTGTTCATGCATCGGTCCGTCAAGCCGGGACTGGAGATGGTGATCAGCTATCCCGTCAATTTGTTCTCACTCGACCTCAGGGCGAAAAAGCATCTGATGCTCGCCGGCGGCATCGGCATCACGCCCTTCATGGCGCAGACCGCGCAATTGGCGGGCGAGGGCGGCAATTTCGAACTGCATTACACCTGCCGCACCGCCTCGCTAGGCACCTATGCCGACGTGCTGCGGGAGCGCTACAACAGGCGCATCAGGCTTTATCACGACGACCTGGACGAGCGCATCGATCTCGACCGCTTGCTGTCGACACAGCCGCTCGGCACACATCTCTATGTCTGCGGTCCCGCCGGCATGATCAACTGGGTGCGCGACCGCGCAGCCGCTTTGGGCTGGCCATCGGAGGCCGTGCATTTCGAGCATTTCGCCGCACCCCAGCCAGGCCTGCCTTTCGACGTGACGCTTGCCGTCACCGGCAAGACGATCCGCGTTGACGAGCAGCAGAGCCTGCTGGAAGCGATCGAGGCGGCCGGCGTCGATCCGCCCTATCTCTGCCGCGGCGGTGTCTGCGGCCAGTGCGAGACCAATGTCATCTCTTACGATGGCAAGTTCATCCACAATGACCACTGGCTGAGCGAGGAAGACCATCGTTCCGGCTGCAAGATCATGCCGTGCGTCTCGCGCTTCGAGGGCAAGTCGTTGGTCTTGGAAAGATAGGAGGCGAGCTTGGGCATCACCTTTCGCAAGGAAACGTTCCGCGACGATTTCACCTTCAAGAACAGCCCGGAGCATATCAGGCGGTTCCCGTTCCCGTTCCACGAAGACAGCTACATGTATGCGGTCAACATCGAGCCGCATGTGGTTGGCCCGAAGGGCAGCGTGCTGGAAAACCTGATCGACGTCGACGAACACTATGTCGCCGAGATGCAGGACCGGGCGCTGGTGCTAGCCGAGGACCCGCTGCGCTGCCAGTCGCTGCCGCACATGACGCTGGCCGGCTGGGACCTGCTCGAGCTTTTGATGGAACAGCAGGCGCTCGGCTATCCCGAACATTTCACGCTGACCCGCGACGGCGACCGCTGGCGGTGGATCAACCGGCCGCTCGGCATCGACGACACCTTCACCTTCGGCGACACCTCGACCCTGCCTTACGGGCCGATGGAATACATCACCCGCCAAAGCCAGGGCGATTTCTGCATCCTCGACCAGCGCGACGGCAATCTGTGGATGGATGCCGGCATGGTCACCACGCAAGCGGACTGGTCGCTCGATTTCGACATCGGCATGAATTTCTTCGAGTGGCACGCGCCGGTGCCGCTGGCGCATGAGAAGGGAATTTTCACCAGGGCGCTGAAGTTCCTCACCAACATCCAGCAAGGCAAGCCGGCGAGGCGCCTGAACTGGACGATGACCATCAATCCGCGCCTCGACACCAGCCCGGAGAATTACCACAAATGGGGTCCGGATCGCGCCACGGTGACGCCGGACAATGTCGGCGACAAGGTACATCTGCGCGTCGAGTTGCAAAGTTTCTGGCGGCTGCCGCGCTCCAACGGCATCGTCTTCCCGATCCGCTGCTATCTGATCAAGATGGACGAACTTGTGACGCAGCCGAAATGGGCACGCCGCCTGCACCGCGTCATCCGTGACCTGCCCGATGAACTTGCCAACTACAAGGGCCTGACCCGTTATCGGCCGACGCTGGTGGAGTGGCTGTCGACGCTGGATGACGGGAGTGCGACAAGCCCGGGGTTTGGGCCGGACTAGAGCTGCCCTCGAAGCTGCCGATCTCCCCCCTCGTGGGGGAGATGCCCGGCAGGGCAGAGGGGGGCGCGAAGGAACGCAAACCTTGCCTATCTGCGGCAAAGAACACTAACCTCTGAGGTCGCTGCTAGACTACGATAGATTGATAAGTCGGAGGGACAGCGCCCCCCTCTGTCCTGCCGCACATCTCCCCCACTAGGGGGGAGATCGCCAATCTCAGCCCGCGCTGTTTTGCGGATAGCAGATAATCGACAAATACCGCATCGGCAGTTTCGTCAGTTGCTCCGGTCCGTGCGGCGCGTCGGCGTCGAAGAACAGGCTGTCGCCCGGCTTCATCGGGTAGAGGTTGCTGCCATGCCGGTAAACGACCTCGCCCTCCAACATGTAGAGGAATTCCATGCCCTCATGCTGGAAGGTCGGGAACACGTCCGAATCCTCGGTCAGCGTGATCAGATAGGGTTCGACGACGACACCGCTGGTGTTGGAGCCGATATGGCCGAGCAGATTGTATTGGTGGCCGGCGCGCGTGCCGCGGCGCTCGACATCGAGTCCCTCACCGGCCTTGACGAAGACGGCGCTGCGCTCCTCCTCGAAGCGGCGGAAGAAGGCGGTGACCGGAACGCCGAGCGCCCGCGACAGTGCCTGCAGAGTGGTCAGCGACGGCGAGGTGATGCCGTTCTCGATCTTCGACAGCATGCCCAGCGAAATGTCGGTGGCGACGGCCAGATCGGCGACGGTGATGCCGAGCTTCTTTCGGAACGCGCGCACCTCGCGGCCGATCGCCACCTCCAGCACTTTCTCGCGGGTGTCGCGAATGGCGTGCGGGTTCTGCGTCAGCGGCGCGCGGATGGTCTTGCCGTCCGCCGAGACCTTTGGCAACGGCTTTGGCTTGGCACCGGCAAGCCCGGCCTTGGAACTGTCTTTCGCCATGTCGCCCCCCGGACGTCGCGGATTTATTTCACTCACGGTGAACATCAGAGGTGGCGATACAGCAGCGCGGCGGTGTCGGCAAGCCGTCTTGTGTCGCACGGGGCCGATCCCATGATTTCTGCCCGCGAAGGTTTTTCGCCAGGAATCCTGTCGGCGCAAACGCCGTTCCCGCAGATGTCTGTTGACAGCACCGAAGCGCCAATTAGTGTCACTGTCAGTGAAATTTGTTTCGCTGGGGAAATCAAAAAGAGGAGGCCCTGGAAATGAAAACTCGTGTTGCCGTCATCGGCGCCGGACCGTCCGGCCTGGCACAGCTCAGGGCCTTCAAGTCGGCTGCCGACAAGGGCGCCGACATCCCCGAAATCGTCTGCTTTGAAAAGCAGTCCGACTGGGGCGGCCTGTGGAACTACACCTGGCGCACCGGCCTCGACGAGCATGGCGATCCGGTGCACGGTTCGATGTACCGCTACCTCTGGTCGAACGGACCGAAGGAATGCCTGGAATTCGCCGATTACACTTTCGAGGAGCATTTCGGCCGGCCAATCGGCTCCTATCCGCCGCGCGCCGTGCTGTGGGATTACATCAAGGGCCGCGTCGAGAAGTCGGGCCTGCGCAAATGGGTGCGCTTCAACAGCCCGGTGCGCATGGTGACGTTCTCGGACCAAACGAAGAAATTCACCGTCACCGCGCATGACCGCACCAACGATGTCACCTATTCCGAGGAGTTCGACAATGTCGTCGTCGCCTCCGGGCATTTTTCTGTGCCCAACGTGCCATACTTCGAGGGTTTCTCGACCTTCAATGGCCGCATCCTGCACAGCCATGATTTCCGCGACGCGATGGAGTTCAAGGGCAAGGATATACTGATCATCGGCCGCTCCTATTCGGCCGAGGACATTGGCTCGCAATGCTACAAATACGGCGCCAAATCCATCACCTCCAGCTATCGCTCCAAGCCGATGGGCTTCAAATGGCCGGAGAATTGGAAGGAAGTGCCGCTGCTGCAGAAGGTCGTCGGCAAGACGGCGCACTTCAAGGACGGCACCACCAAAGATGTCGACGCCATCATCCTGTGCACCGGCTATCTCCATTCCTTCCCGTTCCTCACCGACGACCTCAAGCTCAAGACCGCCAACCGCATGTGGCCGCTGGATCTCTATGAAGGCGTCGTCTGGGAGAAGAACCCGAAGCTCTCTTATATCGGCATGCAGGACCAGTTCTACACCTTCAACATGTTCGACGCGCAGGCCTGGTTTGCCCGCGACGTCATCATGGGCCGCATCAAGCTGCCCTCGGCCGAGGCGATGGCCGCGCATGGCGCCAAGTGGCGCGCGCGCGAGGAAACGCTGGAAGACGCCGAGCAGATGATCTGGTTCCAGGGCGACTACACCAAGGAACTGATGGACCAGACCGACTATCCCGGCTTCGACGTCGAGGCGGTCAACCAGACCTTCATGGAGTGGGAGCACCACAAGGCCGAAGACATTATGAGCTTCCGCGACCACGCCTATCGCTCGCTGATGACCGGCACCATGGCGCCGCTGCATCATACGCCTTGGCTGCAGGCGCTGGATGATTCCATGGAGAGCTATCTCGAGGTGAAAGGCGTCGCGGCGGAGTAGCATCCACAAGCCAAGGACAAGCCTGCCGTCACGCCGGCACCGCGACCCAGCTGTGGCGGCGCTTGTCATAGACTGACTTTGTCGGCGCCGGGAAGGACGGATCGGCGAAACAGCCGACGGCCACTGCGACCGCCTCAGGTTTTCGTGACGGATACCAGAACACGGTCGACCCGCACGTTCCGCAGAAATGAAAGCTGATCGGGAAGCCGCTGTCGGAAACGCGTTGGAATGTCTTCGATGGGCCCCGGATATCGGTCGCGGCGGCGTCGAAGAAGGCCGCGATGCCAAACGGGCTGCCGGTCCGCCGCTGACAGTCGAGGCAATGGCAAAGCGACACCATGGTCGGCTCTTGCGGGCAATGTATCTGCAATTGTCCGCAGGTGCAGCTGGCCACCCTGCTGCTCATTCTCTTCTCTCCTTTTGGTGGTATTGGCGGTTGAGTTTACCCAAGCCTGGCCCGTGCCTTCGCGGTCCAGGCATTGAACAGCCGGTCGGCGACGATGCCGATGAAGGCGATGGCCAGGCCGGCGACAATGCCACGGCCAGAATCGGCCTTGGACAGCGCGATGAACACCTCCTGGCCGAGATCGCGCGTGCCGACCATGGCGCAGATGATGATCATCGCCAGCGCCATCAGGATGGTCTGGTTGACGCCGAGCATGATTTCGGGAAGCGCCAGCGGCAATTGCACCCGGAAGAAAGTCTGGCGCGGCGTGCAGCCCGACACCTTGGCCGCCTCGATCAACGCCGGCGGCACCTGTCTGATGCCGTGATTGGTGTAGCGGATCGCCGGCACCACGGCGAAGGCTATCGTTGCGATCATGGCGGTGACGTCGCCGACGCGGAACAGCATCACCACCGGGATGATGAAGCAGAAGGACGGCAGCACCTGCAGCGTGTCGATGATGGGGGTGACGATCTTTTCGAAGCGGTCACTGCGCGCGGCCATCAGACCGATCGGGATGCCGATCAGGCAAGCGATGAAGGCCGAGATGCCGCAGAGATAGACCGTCGCCATGGTCTTTTCCCACAGGCCGGTGACGGCGCAGAAAGTGGTCAGTGCGGCGACCAGGGCCGCCAGGCGCAGGCCTGAGAGCTGATAGCCGGTAAGGCCGAGGAGGAACACGGCGCCCAGCCACGGAAAGCCTTCGCAGAAGGCACGCACCGGGTTGAGCACATTGAGGATCAGCGCCACGCGGAACGCTTCGATGATGTCGAAGAAGTTGATCGTCACCCAGTTCACCGCTGCCTTCCACAGCGGCGCGGTGGTGAAGGTGATCGTCTTCGGCACCGCCGCGAAAGCCGGCACGAACAGGCCAAGCAGCGTGGTAACGGCAAGGATAGCGATAGCCAGCGTCAGGTTGGGGTAGCGCCGCCAAAGAGTCGGGGTCGATTCCTGATGAACATGTCCCTTTGCCTGCTTGTGCGCGATGGCTTGGCTCAGCCGGTCGAGCGCTATCGCCAGCGCCACAATGGCGAGACCGGCCTCCATCGCTTCGCCGACCTTCAGCGCGCGCAACGCCAGAAGCACGTCGTAGCCGAGGCCGCCGGCGCCGATCATCGAGGCGATGATCACCATGTTGAGCGCCAGCATGATGACCTGGTTGACGCCGACCATCAGCGTCGGCCGCGCCGAGGGCAGCAGCACCCGCCACAGTTTCTGCCGCGCCGTGCAGCCGGCCATGTCGCTGAATTCGCCGATCTCCAGCGGCACGCGGGAGAGGCCAAGCATCGTCGCCCGCACCATCGGCGGCGTGGCGAAGATGGCGGTGGCGATCATCGCCGAGACCGGGCTGTTGCCGAACAGCAGCAGCATCGGGATGAGGTAGGCGAAGGTCGGGATCGTCTGCATCAGGTCAAGGGCAGGGGAGACAACAAGCCTTTCCGCCCATGGCTTGCGCCACGCCCAGATGCCGGCGAACAGTCCGGTGACGATGCAGAACGGCACGGCGATGGAGATCAGCGCCAGCGTCAGCATGGCGCTGGTCCATTGCCCGAACAGCGCGATGTAGAGGAAGCAGCCGCCGACCAGCAGGCTGAGTTTCCTGCCGCCGACAGCATGGCCGGCGAGGAAGGCGGCAGCGCACACCCCGACCCAGGACAGGCGCGGCAGGACCACGGTGTCGACGCCGTGGCCGATCTTGAAGTTCTTGGCCAAGAGATTGAGCGCGAAGTCGAGCGGCACGCCGAGCACCGCGGTGATCGAACGGGTCAGCCATGACAGGTTCGACTTGATCCAACGCATCAGCGCGCTGACCCAGTCGGCGACCGGCACGACGGCACTGGCCGGATAGTCGACGGCCCAAGGGACACTGTCCTGCAGCAGGAACATCACTAGCACGGCGGCAAGGGCGAGTGCCCAGACAAGGTGCCAGTGCTGAAGCGGTGGCCTCGCCTCGCTGGCGCTTGCCGCTACCGTCATGCGCCAGCTCTCTCGACGCCGGCCAGCAGGTCGATGACCGCTTGCGGCGTGACTTCGCCAATCGGCTTGCCGGTGCCGTTGACCACCGCGAAAGGCTTGCCGGCGGAAACGATGCTGGCCGAGAAACTGGCGATCTTGGCATCGGGCGCCACGGTGCCGCCATGCTCGGCGCCGTCGCAGGCGCGCATCAGGCTGCGCGCTGAGATCACCTTGGCGCGGTCGACGTCGCGGGTGAATTCGGCGACATAGTCGGTCGCCGGATTGACCACCAGCTGTTCCGGCGTGCCGATCTGGATGACCTCACCGTCCTTCATGATGGCGATGCGGTCCGCGAGCCTGATGGCTTCGTCGAAATCATGGGTGATGAAGACGATGGTCTTGTGCAGCATGGTCTGCAGCCGCATCAGCTCGTCCTGCATCTCACGGCGGATCAGCGGATCGAGTGCGGAGAACGGTTCGTCGAGGAACCAGATTTCCGGTTTTGTCGCGAGGCTACGGGCGATGCCGACACGCTGCTGCTGGCCGCCGGAAAGCTCGCGCGGATAGAAATGCTCACGGCCGCGCAGACCGACAAGCTCGATGACCTCGCGCGCCCGCGCCTCGCGTGTCGCCCGGTCCTGCCCCTGGATGCTGAGCGGAAACGCGATGTTGTCGAGCACGTTGAGATGCGGCAACAGCGCGAAATTCTGGAACACCATGCCCATGCGATGGCGCCGGAGTTCGATCAGTGCCGCGTCGGATATCTTGAGCAGGTCCTTGCCTTCGAACTCGACCTTGCCGTGGCTCGGCTCGACCAGCCTCGACATGCAGCGCACTAGCGTCGACTTGCCTGATCCCGACAGGCCCATGATGATGAAGATCTCGCCCTGACGGATTTCGAGATCGACGGCGCGCACCGCGCCGACCAGTCCGGCGGCAGTAATATCGGCCATGCTGGCCTTGCCGTCGCGCTCGCGGATGAAACTGGCCGCGTTCGCCCCGAACAGCTTCCAGACATTGCGGCAGGCAAGCTTTACCGGGCGTTCGCCCGTGCCCGGTTGCATCGCCCCTTGTTCAGTCCCGTCCGTCATCCAATCGTCCTTCTGGAGCATCAACAATTGAGGCCCGGCCGATCAACGGCCGGGTCTCGCGTTTCCAGTCGGAACGATCACTGCGCCCAGGCTTTCCAGTCGGCTTCGTGCGCGGCGATCCAGGCGGCGGCGACATCTTCCGGCTTCTTGCCGTCGAGATCGATCTCGCCGCTCATCTTGTTGAGCTCGTCGGTATCGATCGTGAAGGCCTTGGCCACCTTGTAGGCGACCGGCCATTTGTCCTTCATGCCGGACCAGGAGTATTTCCAAATCTCGCCATGCGGCTTGCCGCAATCGTATTTGGCGTCGGGATTCACGCCCCATTTCGGGTCATTGTAGCACTCGGGCGTGTACTCCGGGAATTGCACCCACTCGCCCTTGTACTTGGCCGGCGCCCAATGCGGCGAATAGATCCACAGCATGATCGGCGCCTTGCGCTGATAAGCCGAGTCGAGTTCGGCGAACATCGCCGCATCGGTACCGGCATGGATCACGGTGAAGGGCAGTTTCAGCGCCGCGACGCGCTCATCGTCAAAACCTTCCCAGGTCACCGGGCCGCCGAGATAGCGCCCCCTCGGTGCCGTCTCCGCAGTCGAGAACGAGGCGGCGCATGTTGGATCGAGCAGCGCATGCCAGTCCGGCAAGGTCGGGCATTTCTCCTTCATGTATTCGGGAAACCACCACTCTTCCTTGGCCTTCGGGCCGAGCTTGCCGAGCCGTTCGGTCTGGCCGGTGGCGTCGGATGCTTTCATGGCCTCGCCGGCGGTCGTGTCCCAGAATTCCAGGCCGACATCGAGGTCGCCATTGGTCAGGCCGGTGGTCAGGCTGGAGAGGTAGTCGGCGGTAGGATATTCGACGGTGTAGCCGAGCTTTTCCAGAATGCCGCCGAGGATCTTGGCGTTGAGGTTAACGCTGGTCCAGTCGAACAGCGCGATCTTGATCGGGTCGTTGGATTCCGGTGCGGCGGCTTGGGCGGAAGGTGTCAGCAGGCTTAGTGTCGCGAGCGCGACGGCGCCCATCGATAGTTTCGAAATTCTGCTCCGAAATGACATGCTTGTTCTCCTTCAAGCTGTGGCGGTTAGTGCTCGTTCCCTTCTTGCGTCTTTTTATGCCCGTCTTGCATCTTTCCCTGATTGTGGTGGAAAGACTGGTCGTTGCGCAAGGCCGTTGCCGCCACGTCGCGGCTGAAGCCGGCGCAGGCGAAATGATGCTGAATTTCGGTGATGATGGAGTATGCCGGGAGGGTCAGCGTCATGGCTGCCGATGCATCGCTGCGAGAGCGATCATCCGCGGATCAATTGCCAGTCTTGCGGCGCCCTGCAAGGTGCGAGCCATCAAGGTTCCATGATCTCGGCTGTTGGCCTGGCAAGCCCCATCTCGCCAAGCCGTTTCATAGGATGAAATTATATATACCAACGTTCATCTCGCGCAACGACTAACGCTTCGCGGATGCACAAATTCAGACTGCAGGCGAAGTTCTGCCAGATGCGGTCCTACCAGCAGACGTAGCCGCCATCGACGATCAGGTCGAGGCCGGTGACGAAGCTCGACGCGCGGCTGGCGAGGAACACCGTCGGCCCGACCATTTCCTCAGGCGCCGCCATGCGTCCCATCGGCGTGTCGCGCTTGAAGATCTTGATCTCTTCCGCCACCTCGGGCCGCTTGTTCATCGGCGTCAGCGTGTAGCCCGGGCTGACGACATTGACGCGCAGGCCACGGTCGGCCCACTCAATGGCAAGGCTCTTCGACATGTGGATGACGGCGGCTTTCGAGGAGTTGTAGTGCGCCTGCGTCAGCCCGCGATTGACGATGGTCCCCGACATCGAGGCGATGTTGATGATCGAACCCTTGCGACGCGCCAGCATCTTGCGCGCCTCGGCCTGGCAGGACAGGAACACGCCGGCGACGTTGACCTCGTGTACCCTCTGCCATGTCTCCAGCGACATCGTTTCGGCCGGTTCCGAACCGGCGATGCCGGCATTGTTGACGGCTACGCTCAGCGCACCGAACTCGTTCTCGACGCGGTCGATCGCCGCCACCAGATTGCTCTCGGATGTCACCGTGCCGGTCAGCACCAGCGCCTTGCGGCCAAGTGCCGTGATCCGGTGCGCGGTCTCCTCCAGCCCACCTTTCGATGCATGACCGAAACAGGCGACGTCGGCCCCTGCCTCAGCCAGCCCGATCGCGATTGCCTGGCCAATGCCGCTGCCGGCACCGGTGACCAGCGCAACATCGCCGTCCAGCTTGAAAAGATCCATCGATAGCCCTCCCGGTTTCAGGGAGGTTATTTGCCTATTCCGTCTTTCGATCAACCTTTTTAGAACTCGCAGGCCTTGGGGCGTCTGTCGGTGGACCAGTCCTTGAGTGGCACCGGCTTGAACCTGCCCTTGATCGGCTTGCCGTCCTCAAGGTCCTTGGAGACAGTGCCCTTGCCGGTGAGATAGTTGATGTCGCAGCCACCCACCGTCGTCTTGACGCCATCCGATGTCTGTTGGTTCCAATCCCAACTGCGGCTGTAGCCACCAACCAGGAATTGGCCTCGGCGATAGACGATTGTCAGCGTGTCTTCCGTCGACTTGCTGGCGCCGCAGCCGAAGCAGGACGTTATCACCAGCGATCCCTTGCCCTTGCTTTCAAGGTCGATGACCCGGTCTTCGGTCAGCCCTTTCCTGACGAAATCGGGCCGGCGCGAGGGATCGAGCTTCTCCTCGCCGGCTGCCAGGTAAATATAGAGATCGGCCGGCCCACCGAGCTCCTGCATCACCACGGCCCTGTCCATCTTGCCGTCCTGGTCGATATCCAGCTTGAGCTCGAAAGCCGGACCGTTTTCGGCAGATGCCGACACCGGCAAAGCGGCCAGGGCGACCAGCCAGGAAAAGGCCGCATGATGAAATGCTGTCCTCATGAGCAATCGTCCGCCGCGAAATCTCAGCCTAGCACCGGCCCGGGCGAACGAAAACTCGAAACTCTGGATGACTTCGAACGCAGTCAGCCAGTGCAGCTCAGAAGTAGCCGCTGGACGCGGCCGTGAATTCCTTCGGGATCTCGACGCCGTCGACCAGAATCTTTTCGACCAGTTCGTGGTGGAAGCAGACCATGCCCTTGATCCGCTCGGCCTCGTGCACCGGCTCTGGATAATACCAGACGAGGTTCTCGTGCCGCTTCTTGGGCGTCGTCACGTGATAGTAGCTGGAGATGCCCTTATAGGGGCAGCGCGAAATGTAGCGGCTGGGCGCGAACATATCGAGCCGCGTGTCCGCGATCGGCAGATAGTGGCGCACCGGATGGCCGGTCTCGAACAGGAACACGCCACGGCGTGAATCGGCGACCTGCTCGCCGTCGAGGATGACCTGGACCCGCCGCGAGGAGGGCAGGCAGTCGACCCGGCGGAACGGGTCGCGGGCGTGGACGAAGATTTCTTCGTCCTCTTCGTACCAATGCGTCATCTTGGGCCAATAGAAGGACATGTAGCCCGACAGGTCAGGCGATCCGTTGACCGGATCGACATAGCGCCAGGCGGCATCCTCGACCAGCGTGATGCCGGTGTTCAGCGAATAATGGGTGGCGACGCCCTTAAACGGGCTCTCCGTCATCGTCGTGCTCGGGAGCAGGAATTCTTCGCGCACATCGCTCATCGGGAAGTAGTAGACCGGCAGATGGTCGGATTCGTAGAGCACCAGCGCCTTGGTCGTGTCGGCGACGATCATCGATCCCACCTGCACGCGCAGCCGCTTCTGCATCGGCATGGTGAAGGCGACGTAGCCGGGCTCGAACTCGTACTGCACGATGGCGTCAAGCAAGGGGAAATGCGGTCCGCGACCGCGCAAATGAGGCTTGCGAATGGTAGTCTCCCGTTTCTTTTCTTTTGTCATCGAGCGTTGGCGCACAGCGAGATGAACCTGGATTGAATTGTGTGGCCGGAGAGGGTTTCCGGGCGGCGGGTTCCTCTTGCATCAAGCGGCTCGAACGATGGCCCCCCATCGCACGTCGCAGCCCTGCCAGCGAATAGCCTCACCGCCCGAAAAGCGGAATTGTCCAAGCCAGCCTCTATCCCAGCGATACACGATCGAGCAGCAGACCGGCGGCGATCGGCGGCAGGCCGCTGACATTCTTGCGCACCGGCACCAGCAGATCCGGGAAGTAGCTGAAAATGACAGGTGTCTCGTCGAGCAGCAGCTTCTGGATGTCGGAGGCCGCCGTGCGCTGCGCACCGGTGTCGAGCGCCTTCAGATAGGAAGTGACCATGCCGTCATAGGCAGGGCTCTTGAAATGCGCCGCGTTCCACGGGCCGTCGCTGACCAGCGGGCTTTTCAGGAAGACATTGGGCACGCTGCGATGGGCGTAGTCGGTGATCCCCAACGGGCTGTCCAGCCAGTCCGACTGGCCGAACACCGCCTTGCCGTAATATTTGTCCTGGTCCTCGATGTTGAGCGAGATGCGGGCGCCGATCTCCTTGGCGAAATTCTGGAACAGCTGCGCGTAGCCCGGGATGTCGGAATAGCGCAGCGTCGTCAGCGTGATGTCGAAGCCGTTGGCGAGGCAGGCTGCCTCGAGAAGCTGCTTGGCCTTGGCGATGTCCTGGACGCGCTGCGGCACAGACTTGTCGGTGGCGGGGAAGGCCGGCGCAAACGGGCTGTCATTGCCGGTCGCCGCCATGCCGCGGCACAGGCCATCCACCAGCTTGGAGCGATCGATGCTGAGCGCCAGCGCCTGGCGCACCCGTTTGTCGGTGAACGGACCGGTGTCGCAGCGCATGTGCAACTGGCGGTGCGCGGTCGAGGCGACGCGCAGCACGGTGATGTCGGGGCTGTTCAGAACGACCTGGCTGACATCGAGCGGCACCGCGTCGAGGATGTCGACCTCGCCGGCCTGCAGCGCCAGGATGCGCGGCTGCACGTCGCCGTAGAATTTGAACTCAAGCCGGTCGGGCAGCGCCTTCTCGCCCCAATAGTCGGGGTTGCGCACGAAGGTCGCGCCTTCGGCGTATAGCTCTCCAGCCGGAACGGGCCGGTGCCTTCAAACGTCTTTTCGTAGTCGCCCTTGTAGCTCGCCGGCAGGATGACGGCGTTGTAATTGTCGATCGACACCGAATAGGGAAAGCTGCCGTTCGGTGCATCGAGATGGAAGGCGACGGTGTGGTCGTCGACCTTCTGCGTGCCGCCCTTCGACAGCAGGCCCTTGAACACCGAAAGCGCGTTCGAGGCACCGTTGGGGTCGGCGAGGCGATCGAAGGTCGCGACGACGTCGTCGGCTTTAAAATCCTCGCCATTGTGGAATTTCACGCCCTTGCGCAGCTTGAAGGTCCAGACACTGCCGTCCGCGTTCGGCGACCAGCTTTCCGCCAGCACCGGCTTCAAGGTCAGGTCCGGCTGCGTGATGCAGAGAAATTCGGCCGTCTGGAAAACCAGCTGGTAGCTGCCGCTGTCATAGTAGGTGACGGGATCGATGGCGCCGCCGGGCGTGGCGACGCCGGCGCGCACCGTGCCACCTGGTTTGCCTTCGGCGCGGGCCTTCTGCATGCCGAGGCCGGCAGCCGTAACAAGGCTACCCAGGAACGGCAGGGAAAGGCCGAGAACGCTGCCATGGCGCAGGAAATCGCGACGATCGAGCCGGCCGGCCAGCAAGTCGTCGACAGCGGAATTTTCGATTGCCGTCAGGTTTTTGCGAGCAGCATCGATCGTCATGAAAGGCCTTGGCATGGCTGCATTCCTCGCTTGCCCTTAGGGGATCGGCCATTTAGGTCATTGTTGACCGCGGCCGGAAAGCGATATTTTTTGATAGGGGTCATCGAAATTTTCGATGCAAGGTGTGAGCATGGATACCGAAAACCTGCGCAGCTTCCTGGAGGTTGCCGAACATGGCAGCTTCACTGTCGCGGCCAGCCGGCTCAATCTCGCGCAATCCACCGTCAGTGCGCGGATCAGGGGGCTGGAGGAGCAGTTGGGACGCCGGCTTTTCGTACGCGACCGCGACGGCGTTACACTGACGCCGGCTGGCCGGCAGTTCCTGCCGCACGCCTCTTCCATCACCCGCACCTGGGAGCAATCGCGGCAGGATATCGCCGTTCCCGATGGCTATGAAACACTGCTGCGGCTAACCGCTCCAGCCTATCTCTGGGACCTGATCACCTCGCCATGGGTCGAGTGGATGCGTGCCAGACGGCCAAACGTGGCGCTGCGGCTCGAAGGCAGTTTTCCGGACCTGGCGATCGACCAGGTCGCCGAAGGCCTGCTCGACATCTGCATTCTCTATCTGCCGCGCCCGCATCCCGGCATCGTCTATGAGACATTGGCCGTCGATCAGGTCGTGCTGGTCCAGCATGCGGCGCAGACGAAGCCGTGGACCGAGAACTACATCCTGATGGACTGGGGGCTCGAATTCCGCATCGAGCATGACCGCGCCTTTGCCGGCATGGTCAAGCCAGCCATTTCCGCCGGGCTGGTCTTCATCGGGCTGCAGCATGTGCTGTCGCAGCAAGCCGCCGCCTATCTGCCGCTCAGCGCCGTCAGCGGCCATATCGAGCGCGGCGAGATCAGGCGCATCGACAATGCGCCGGTGTTCCAGCGGCCGATCTATCTCGCCTATCCCTCTAACCCCGTCTCGTCTGATGTCCTCGACGTCGCGCTGACGGGCTTGCGCTTGCTGGCCAAGGACTGGACCAGCGATCAGGGTTTTTCGGAAGGCGACCGTTCCTTAGAGCAGTTCACCGTTTCACGGAAACGGTGAACTGCTCTAAGTCATTGTTTTAACGCAATTCCGGACGGAAAACCGTTCACACTTTTCCTGGAATTGCTCTAGGCATGGCCGACCTGAGGTAGCCGGCAAGCGATGCCTTTGCTATGCCGCCTCGATCACGGCCGGTTTCTGCAGCCTCGCCAGTTCCGCATAGGGGATATGGCAGCGGATCGAATGGCCGGGCTGTGCTTCTGCCAGCGGCGGCTCCTGCTGCTCGCAGATCGGGCCGATCTTGCGCGGGCAGCGTGTGTGGAAGACGCAGCCTGATGGCGGGTTGGTAGCGCTGGGGATCTCGCCGTCGAGCCGAATGCGCGCCGTCTCGGTCTGGTCGAGCTTTGGCACGGCTGACAGCAGCGCTTCGGTATAGGGATGATGCGGCCCGGAGAAGACTTCCTCCGATGGCCCGATCTCCATGATGCGGCCGAGATAGAGCACGGCGATCTTGTCGGAGAGGTAACGCACCACGCCAAGGTCGTGCGAGATGAAGATGTAGCTGACGTCCTCCTTGGATTGCAGGTCGGCGAGCAGGTTGAGGATCGCCGCCTGCACGGAGACGTCGAGTGCCGAGGTCGGCTCGTCGCAGACAACGATGCGCGGATCGCCGGCGAAGGCACGCGCAATGGCAACGCGCTGCTTCAGCCCGCCTGAGAGCTGGCGCGGCTTGACGGCCAGATGCCGGTCGGTGAGGCGCACCGAGCGGACGAGGTCGTCGAGACGCGCCTCCTGTGCCTTGCCGGACAGGCCGGCCAGCCGCTTCAAGGCGCGGCCGAGGATGTGGCGGATCGAATGCGAGCGATTGAGCGCGGAGTCCGGGTTCTGGAAGACGATCTGCATCGCCTTGACCTGATCGTCGCCACGGTTCTCCAGCTTCGGCGCCAGCGCCTTGCCCTCGAGCTCGATGGTGCCGCCGTCATCGGGCGGCACAAGGCCGAGCAGCAGCCTGGCGAAGGTGGTCTTGCCGCTACCGGATTCGCCGACCAGCCCCAGTGTTTCGCCGGGCCGCAGATCGAGCGAGACATCCTTGACGGCGCGCAAGGGATGGCCATGGCTGGCATAGGTCTTGTTCAGCCCGGCGACACGCAGCACCGGTGCCGCTTCCGGCTTTGGTACAGGCGCAACATCGCTGGGTGTGGCGCGCGGCAGGGCCTGCGCCTTGTCGTGATGGAAGCAGCGCGACAGTCGTTTTCCGCGCTCGTCACTCAGATCATAGAGCGGCGGCAATTCGGCGCGGCAGCGATCGTCGGCGAGCGCGCAGCGGTCGGCGAAGGCACAGCCCTTGATGTCAGCCCCAATGCCCGGCAGGAAGCCCGGAATGGTGTCGAGGCGGCCCTGGTCCTTGCGCTGGCCGCCGCGTGGCAGGCAGCGCAGTAGCGCAACGGTGTAAGGATGGCGCGGATCGTTGAAGACGACGTCCGTCGGTCCTTCTTCCACCAGCATGCCGGCATAGAGCACGCCGACCCGGTCGCACATGTTGGAGACGACGGCGAGGTTGTGGCTGATGAACAGGATCGAGGCGGAGAGCTCTTGCCTGAGCTGTGCGATGAGGTCGAGCACCTCGGCTTCCACCGTCGCATCGAGGCCGGTGGTCGGCTCGTCGAGGATCAGCATCGAGGGATCGTTGGCCAGCGCCATGGCGATCGCCACGCGCTGCTGCATGCCACCAGACAACTGGTGCGGATAGCGCTGCATGACGCTTGGCGGGTCGGAGATGCGCACGCGGTTGAGCATGGCGATGGCGCGATCCTCAGCCGCCTTGCCCGTGACGCCGGCAAGCTCGAAGATCTCGGTCAGCTGGCGGCCGATGCGGATCGACGGGTTCAGCGCCTTGCCGGGATCCTGATAGACCATCGAGACGCTTTCGGCTCGTGCGCGTCGCAAGGCCTCGGCATCGAGCTTCATCACATCCTGGCCGTCGAGCGAGATGGCGCCGCCCGATATCGAGCCGTTCCTCGGCAGATAGCGCACGACGGTGAGCGCCACGGTGGATTTGCCGCAGCCGGATTCGCCGACCAGACCATAGGCCTCGCCTTGCCTGATGTTGAGGCTGAGATTGCGCAGCACGGCGCGGTTGCGCCCGGCCACGCGGTAGGCGACCGACAGATCGTGCAGTTCGAGGGCGTTTTCGGCCTTTGCCGGCTTAGTCGGGGCGGAGTTAGTCATTGAGCGCTCCATGGACGCCATCGGCCGCCAGGTTGACGCCGATCACCAGCGAGGCAATGGCGAGTGCGTCGAACAGCACCGTCCACCAGAAGCCGCCGCCGATCATGCCGTAATTGCTGGAGATAGACAGCCCCCAGTCGGGTGATGGCGGCTGGATGCCAAAACCCATGAAGGAGAGCGTGGCGACCGCGAAGATGGCGTAGCCCAGCCGCACGGTGGTCTCGACCAGGATCGGCGGGATGACGTTGGGCAGGATCTCGACGAACATCGTATGCAGCGCACTCTCATGCCGGAGCTGGGCGGCGGCGACATAGTCGAGTTCGCGCTCGGCCAGCACCGCGGAGCGCACGGTGCGCGCAATGATCGGCGCAAAGCTCAGGCCAATGACGACGATGACGGTGGTCTTGGAGGTGCCGAGCGCGACGATGGCGAGCAGCGCGACAATGACCACGGGGATCGCCATGAAGGCTTCGAGGATGCGGCTGACGACATCGTCGACGATGCCGCGGAAATAGCCGGTGAGCAGGCCAAGTGCGGTGCCGGCAACCGTCGCCAGCAAGGTCGCCAGTGGGGCGACGGTGAGGATATCGCGCGAGCCGACGATGACGCGTGAGAAGACGTCGCGGCCGATCTGGTCGGTGCCGAACCAGTGTTCGCGCGAGGGTGGCGCCAGCGCGTTGATGATGTCGTCGGCAAGCGGGTCGTAGGGCGCAAAATGTTCGCCGAACAGCGCGCAGGCGACCCAGAACAGCACGATGAAGAGACCGACGAGGAAGGTTCGCGAGCGCAGCAGCGAGAACAAGACCTCCGCCATGGGGCTGCGCCGGCGCGTGTCGTCTTGTGGCTGAGAGGTGGTCTGGACGGCGCTCATTGGTCTGACCCCAGCCGGATGCGCGGATTGAGCACGGAATAGAGGAAGTCGGCGATCAGTGTCGCCACGGCATAGACGATGCCGATGGTGAGGATGCCCGATTCCAGCATCGGGAAATCCTTGCCGCGCGCGGCGGTGAAGATCAGCGAACCGATGCCCTGGTAGCGAAACAGCGTCTCGATCACCACCAGGCCGCCGATGAGATAGCCGGTCTGGGTGGCGATGACGGTAATGGTCGGCAGCAGCGCATTGCGCAGCACATGGCGCCAGATCACGGTGCGCCAAGGGAGGCCTTTGAGCACGGCCGTTCGCGTATAGTCGGAATCGAGCGCCTCGATCATGCCGGAGCGCGCCATGCGAGCGATATAGCCGAACAGCACCAGGAACAGCGGCAGCGACGGCAGGATCAGGTAATAGAGCTGGGTGAAGAAGCCGGCATCCTTCGGCCATGCCGCCGAGATAGGCAGCCAGCGCAGCCACACACCGAAGATCAGGATCAGGATGATGCCGGTGACGAACTCCGGCAGCACCGTCACCGACAGGCCGCCCAGGCTGATGATGCGGTCGAGCGGGCGGTTGAGGTTGAGCGCGGCAATGACGCCGCCGAGAATACCGATCGGCACCACCAGCACGAAGGCGACGGCGGCCAGCTTCATCGAATTGCCCAAAGCGTCGATGACAAATGGCGCCACCGGCGAGCGGAAGATGTAGGACGTGCCCATGTCGCCGCGGACAAAATTCCAGATCCATGTCGCATACTGGGTCAGCAGTGGGCGATCGACGCCCAGCGTGTGATTGAGCGCGTCGACCGCGCGCTGGTCGGCAAACGGCCCCAAGATCGCGCGCCCGACATTGCCGGGCAGCACCTGGCCGCCCAGGAACACCATGATGCTGAGCAGGAACAGCGTCACGAGCGACAGGGAAACACGCCGGGCAAAGAAGGAGAGAATGGCTAAGCCTCCTTGTGATGGGGCTGCGGTCCGGCCAGGCCGGACACGTCGGCTAAACGCACTGTGGCAGGCGGATCGAATGCTGTCACCGGGGGAACGACTCCGTCAAATCGTGACACCTCGACCAGCGTCGAATTGCAGGTCGGCGATTGGGCAAGGCGCGACGTACCTCGGTCAGGCGTCAGCACATTCGGATTGCCATGCTTTTCCAGACTGTGCGGCTCTCCTGGCGAGGAGGGGTCGAACCATGCACCGGTGGGCAATTGCACAACGCCAGGGATCAGGCCGTCCGTCAGCATGGCGCCCGCCAGGCACGATCCGCGGTCGTTGGAAACGCGCACGACCGCTCCGTCCACGATGCCGCGTGCCGCGGCATCCGCCCGGTTGATCCACAGCGGCGCGCGGCCCGACACCTTGCCCGCCCGGCTGACCGAGCCGTGATCGTATTGGCTGTGCAGCTTGTCCGCCGGTTGCGGTGACAGAAGATGCAGCGGGAACCGGCTGGTAAGCTCACTGCCCAGCCATTCCCGCGGCTCAAGCCACACGGCGTGGCCTGGACAGTCGTCATAGCCGAAGGAGTCGATCGTCGGCGAGAACAGCTCTATGCGGCCCGATGGCGTTGCCAGGCGGTGCCGGTCCGGATCGGTCCGGAAGGAGCCAAGCAGTGTCTGCGACGTCACCTGTCGGGCAAGATCGGCGTGGCCGTCGTGCCAGAAACGGTCGAAGGATGGCATCTCGACCCCGGCCGTGTTCGCATTGTCCCTGGCCTGTTCGTAAAGGACCCGGATCCATTCGCCGGCTCCGCGCCCTTCGGTGAAGGCCTCGCCGGTGCCGAGCCGCGCCGACAGATCGGCAAAGATCCGATAATCGTCGCGGGCTTCCGCCACGGGGTCGATCGCTTGCTTCATGGCGACCACGAGGTTTTCCCGGTTCGAAAAGGCGAGATCGTTTCGCTCCAGCGGTGTGGTGACTGGCAGCACGATGTCGGCATGGCGCGCCGTCGCAGTCCAGAAGGGCTCGTGGACAATGATGGTTTCAGGACGTTGCCATGCCTCGACCAGCCGGTTCAGATCCTGGTGATGATGGAAGGGATTGCCGCCGGCCCAGTAGACGAGCTTGATGTCGGGATAGGACATCGTGGCGCCGTTGAATTGGAAGGAACCGCCGGGATTGAGCAGCATGTCGGCCATCCGCGCGACCGGGATGAAGTCCGGCACCTGGTTCCTGCCTTGCGGCACGGACGGCCACCGAAATCCCATCTCCGGTCTTCCAGCGCCATTTGTCGATGAATAGCCGAAGCCAAAGCCGCCGCCCGGCAATCCGACTTGGCCGAGCAGCGCGGCAAGTGTAATCGCCGCCCAATAGGGCTGTTCGCCATGGTCGGCGCGCTGCAAAGACCAGCTCACCATCAACATTGTGCGCTTGGCGGCCATTTCCCTGGCCAGCGCGACGATCCTGTCCTCTGTCACGCCGCTCAGGGCGGCAGCCCATGCCGGGCTCTTCGGCTGGCCGTCAGCTTCTCCCAGGACATAGGCTCGCACGGCCTCGAAGCCAGTGCAGTGCCGCGCCAGGAATGCCTCGTCGTGACGGTGCTCGCTGATGAGGACATGGCATAGAGCCAGCATCAGTGCGGTGTCGCTGTTCGGCCTAAGCGGCAGCCATTCGGTCTCGACGCCACGCGGCGCGTCGTCGCGCACCGGCGAGACGTTGATCAGCCGGGCGCCGTTGCCGACGGCATTGCGCAAGGCCGCCGCCGCTTCGTGACGGGCCGCGCCGCCGCCCTGTATCTGCGCGTTGCGCCAGGGCAGGCCGCCAAAGGCGATGATCAGTTCGCTATGCCGTTCGATCCCGTCCCAAGTGGAATGATTGCCCGTCAGGCCATCGGTGCCGCCAAGCACATGCGGCAGGATGATCTCGGCCGCGCCGTAGGAATAACTGAGCACCGAACTCGTATAGCCGCCGATCGCGTTGAGGAAGCGGTGGACCTGGCTCTGGGCATGGTGGAACCGCCCCGCGCTCGCCCACCCATAGGAGCCCGCATAGATCGCGCTGTTGCCATGCTCGAGGCGAACACGATCGAGTTCTGCGGCCACGATGTCCAGTGCCGTTTCCCAGGAGACTTCGACAAAGGGCTCGCTGCCGCGCCCGCCCTTGGCGCCGGACTTGTCCCCCTCCAGCCAGCCGCGCCTGATGGCGGGACGGGAGACACGCAGGTCGCCCTGTATCGTGCCGAGCATGGACTGGCCGATCGGCGACGGATCGGGGTCGCCGCTCCACGGCTCGATGCCGACGAGCCTGCCGTTCTCGGCACGGACTTCGTAGGTCCCCCAATGCATGGTGGTGAGCAGGGTCTCGGACTCCATGGGACGGATCAATGATCAATCGTCCCGCAACGCGAGGTTCCGCGTCAGGCCGGCGCGCAGCGCCTTGCCTCGACCTGGCAGCGAAAGCACCAGCCCCCGGAAGGGGGCTGGCGGTTGCGGGACGGGCTTTGTTTGCCTCCGCTTAGGCCTTCGTTGCCTTTTCGAGGAACAGCTGCGACATGGCAGTCGGCTGCACGCCGGCCACGCCCTTCGCCGTCGCCGTCAAATAGTCGTAGAAATAGCCGAAGATGACAGGCGTTTCCTCGAGCAGCAGCTTCTGGATCTTGCCGGCGTCAGCCTTCTGCGCCTCGAGATCGAGCGCGCCGATATAGCTGTTTGCCAGCGTGTCGTAGTCCTTGTTCTTGAAGTGCGCGGCGTTCCAGGTGCCGTCGCTCTTCAGGGGTGCTGCAAGGAACACGTTCGGCACGCCGCGGTGACCATAGTCGGTGATGCCCATCACCGAATCCAGCCAGTTCGATTTGCCGAACACCGCGTCTCCGTAATAGGCACCCTGGTCGAGGATGTTGAGCTCGAGCTCGATGCCGATCTCCTTGACCCAGTTCTGGATGAGCTGGGCGTATTCGGGGATTTCCAGATAGCGCTCGGTGGTCAGCGTCACCTTGAAACCTTTGCCCGCACCCGCGGCTTCCATCAGTTGCTTGGCCTGCGCGATGTCCTGCTTGCGCTGCGGCACGCTCGTATCGGTCGACGGATAGGCAGGCGCGAACGGGCTGTCGTTACCAGGCGAAGCGCGGCCCTTCATCAGGCCGGCAACCAGCTTGTCGCGATCGAGGCTGAGCGCGATGGCGCGGCGCACGCGCGGGTCCTTGAACGGATCGGAATCGCAGCGCAGATGCAGTTGCTGGTGCGCGACCGACTTCAGGCTGATGATGTCGATGCTCGGATCGCTGAGCAGGGCAACGCCGGCGAGCACCGGCATCTGGTTGATGATGTCGACCTGTCCGCTCTGCAGCGCCAGGATCATCGGCTGCACGTCGGCGAAGAAGGTGAACTCGACGCGATCGGGCAAGGCCTTCTCGCCCCAATAGTCGTCGTTGCGGACGAAGGAGGCGCCGACCTTGGCTGTGTATTTCTCGATCTTGAACGGGCCGGTGCCGTCGAAGCTGTTCTCGTAGTCGCCCTTGTAGCTCGCCGGGATGATGACGGCGTTGTAGTTGTCCGACGATACCATGTAGGGGAAGTTGCCGTTCGGCGCGTCGAGATGGAAGTCCACCGTATAGTCGTCGACCTTCTTGGTGGCGCCCTTCTGCAGGATGCCGGTGAACACCGACAGCGCGTTGGACGAGTTTGCCGGGTCGGCAAGGCGGTCGATGCTGGCCACGACATCGTCGGCCTTCATCTCGCCGCCCGAGTGGAATTTCACGCCCTTGCGCAGCTTGAAGGTCCACACCGTGCCTTTATCGTTCGGCTTCCAGCTTTCGGCCAGAGCCGGCTTCAGCACGAGATCTGGGCCGTCGACGCAAAGGAATTCGGCAACCTGCTGCAGCACGACGAGGCCGCCGGCATCGGCAATGGTGACCGGGTCGATCGCCGCGGCCGGCACACTGCTGGCAACGCGGATAGTGGCGCCGGCGGCGCCCGCGGCGCGGGCGAGCGACGGCATGCCACTGAGGCCGGCGGCGGTGGTGATGCCGCCCAAAAGCGGCAGCGACAGGCCGAGCAGGCTGCCATGGCGGATGAAGTCGCGGCGGCTGACGCGGCCGTCGACGAGGCCGTCGATCAGGTGATTTTCGAGCGGCGAGCGGCTGCGCCGGATCAGGTCGAGAATGCGATAGTTCTTGCTCATGGGTTTAACCCTTTCCCCTATTTCTTATGGCTGAGAATGCACTTCCGGTTGACGAAATTCCGTGGAGTTCTCCTTGCCCCGGCCATCAACGACGTGAGTTCGACCGGGACTGTAGCATGCGGTTTTGCCTGGTCCATCCGATCCTTGCGGCGCAGGGGTCAGATTTTCTTGAGGCAATGCTTCCACCCGTCAGGTCCTGTCGTCGCGATCCAATCGCGGCGGCGGACTCTTGTTCTTGAACAAGTCTCCTTTCCCTTCTCGTTCTCCTAATTCAGCGGCAAGCGGCGATAGGTCCCGGGCTTCGCTGGGTCGTGGTATTTGTTGCACGGGCCGTTCTCGACGAAATCGCGATGGCAGGCCGCGAGGTTTTTCCGCGACAAGGTGATGCCGAGACCGGCACCTTCCGGAACGCGCACGACATTATTCCTGGGCGAAAACGGCCCTTCCTCGGTGATGTCCATGGGCTGCATGCGAAACAGCGACTGGTTCGGCTCCCGGATCCAGCCGAGTGCGGCGCACAGATGCAGGTAGGCCGCGCTGCCGATGCCGCTGTCGCCGCTATAGCACCAGAAATCGACGCCGGCGTGCTCGCAGGCGCCGACGAAGCGCAGCATGCGGCCGATGCCGCCATGCGCTGTCGGATTGCCGACGAAGGCGTCCGGAACCTTGAGATCCATGGCGCGCGCAATGTCGATGTTGTGGGTCGAGAACGGGATCGAGCAATGCTGCCGCAACTGGCGCATCTCTTCGATCGTCGCCACTGGATCCTCCCAGTTGCGCACGCCTAACTCCTCGAGCGGTCGCGCCAGCCGCCGGGCGGTGCTGAGCGAATAGGCCTGGTTGGAATCGATGCGGATCATCGCCTCGTCGCCGAGCTTTTCGCGGATCAATTCGACCATTCTCAGCGAGATTTTCGGGTCTTGCGTCGAGAATTTGCCTTCGAAGAAGGTCGTGCCATGCGTCTCGTGCAGTTCAACGCAATAGTCGGCGACTTCTTCCGGCGTCGTCTCGCCCTTTACCTTGGGTCCATCGCCGCGCAGCGAGAAATAGTCGGTGAACGGGATGTCCTTGCGCACGGCGCCACCGAGCAGCTGGTAGAGCGGCTGGTTCCACGCCTTGCCGCGCAGGTCCCACAGCGCCATTTCGACGGCGCCGAAGGCCATGATGCGGGTGCGGTCATTGATCGACTGCACGCCGGTCCAGTATGGCAGGCAGACATGCTCGGCGCCGGCGATATCGAAGGCATCGCGACCGACCAGGCGCTCGGCCAGAACATCATTGATGATGGCGGCTGCCGCCGGCGTCGGCGCCTCACCGAGGCCGATCAGCCCATCCTCGGTCTCGACCTCGACAATGGTCTGCGAAAACCCGTCGAGCTCGCCAAACACCCAGCCATAGGGCGCCTCGAGGCGAAGATTGATCGGCGTGGCCTTGATGCTGCGGATTTTCATCTCAGCCGCCAATCTCGAAGAAAGGCTTGCCGAGCAGGTCGGGAACGACGTCGATGCCGAGGCCCGGCCCGTCCGGGATGCCCATGCGGCTGCCGGTCACCGGCGGCTTGTTCGAGGCGGTGCGCACCGTCACCCATTCATGGAAGGCAATCGCATGCAGCCGGCGCTCCTCCGGCGTCGACAGCGACAGATGCGCCATGGCAGCGGTGTCGATCTCGGCACCGCCAGTGTCCTCGACCGTGATCATGAAACCGAGGTCGACGGCGACGTCGCGGATCAGACGGGTCTTGGTGATGCCGCCCAGCCGCGAAATCTTGAGCGTCAATCCGTCGGCCGCACCCAGGCGATGGATTTCCAGCATTGCCTCGAGCGAGGTGACGGATTCGTCGAGCACCATCGGCTTGTCGAGCATGCGGCGCACCGACATGTTCTCGTCGATCGTCGTGCAGGGCTGCTCGAACGTATAGTCGATGCCGCGCGTGGCATCGGCGAACTGCCGCGCCTGATAGGGCGTCCAGCCGGCATTGGCGTCGCAGAAGATCACGGTGCCTTTCGGCACCGAAGCGGCGACCGCAGTGAGGCGCTCGATGTCGTCATGGCCATTGCCGCCGACCTTGACCTGCAGCCGGTGGAAGCCGTCCTTGACGATGCGCTTCGCCAGCGCGGCCATGGCGTCGACGCTGCCATGGGTGACGACCTTGTAGAGCTCGGCCGTGTCGCTCTCCTTGCCGCCGAGCAGCGTCACCAGCGGCACGTCCGCGGCGCGCGCGGCGAGATCCCAGCACGCCATGTCGAGCGCCGACTTGATGTAGGGATGACCCTTGAACACCGTGTCCATCAGCCGGCCGATGCTGGCCAGTCCACGCGGATCGTGGCCGATGAGGTGCGGCGCGATTTCCGGCACGCCGGCGCGCGTGCCGGCCGGGAAGGCGGCCGAGTAGAAATTGCCGAGCGGCGCCATCTCGCCCCAGCCGGTCAGACCGCTGTCGGCGGTGATGGCAACGATCACCGCGTCGAAGGCGTCGGCTTCGCGCCCCTTGGACATGTGGTAGGGCCCGTCCACGAAGGGCTGCACGACATGGTAGGCTTTGATGGTTTCAATCCGCACGTGTCTGTCCGTTGGCTGCAATGTCTGGGGAATTGATCAGGCGCCCCTTGATGGGCGCAGTTCGAGGCCGCGTGCGTAGGAAAGCAGCTGTTCGAAATCGAGGTGGATATGCTCGCGGGCATGGCGCTGGGCAGCGCGCATATCGGTGCCCTTCATCAATTGCACGTAGGTCTCATGGACGTCCTCGGCCGGCACCGGCTCGTTGCGCGCATGCTGGTGCAGCGCGAAATACATCTGCAGCCGGCTGGTCAGCCGCTGCCAGGTTTCCAGCAGCACCGAGTTGTCGGCCCATTCGTAGATCAGGCCGTGCAGTTGCAGCGCCGTTTCGATCTGCTTTGTGGTGTCGAGGTTGCGGGTCGCCTGCTTCACCGCTTCGTGGCGCCTGTCAAGCTCGTCGAAGAAGCGCTGGTCGCGCAGCGGCCAGGTGCACTCGATGGCGAATTCGTCCAGCACCTGGTTGAGCGAATAGGCATCGTCGATGTCCTTGGCGGTGACGTCGATGACGAAGGTGCCGGCATAGGGAATGCTGGTCATGATGCCTTCCTGCACCAGCTCGCGCATTGCCTCGCGCAAGGGCGCGCGGCTGACCCGCATCTGTTCGGAAATCCGGAGCTCATTGAGCTTCTGGCCGGGTTGCAGTTGCCCGGTCAGGATCGCGCGCCGCAGCAGCGCCACGATTTCGGCGCGGCGCGTCGTGTCGGCAATCGGGCTGAAATCCGTCTTCACCATCCGGCCCACTCCAGCGAGAACAGAAGGCAAGACAATCAGATTGTCGACAATCTAACAAGAGACTATTTTCGGATTCTGATTTTGCATTTGGCGCTCCGAGAAACGGTCTCAGGCCGCACGGCCGTAGAAGCCGACCCGCTCCTCGGCGCTGAACATCACGCCTGGCTTCTCATAATAGGAAAACACCGCAATCATGCGTTCGCGCTCGCCTTCGACCGTGGTGACACGGTGCGCGGTGTTCTTGCCGCGAAAGACATTGAGTGTGCCCGGCTTCATGCGCAGGATCTTTGCGTCGGGATCACGCCCTTCGAGCAGCCGCGCGACGCCCTCATAATTCGGGTTGTCATCCGATCTGAGATCGGTTCGGTATTCGAGGTCGCCGCCGCGCTCCGCCTGCTGCAGCAGCAGCGTCGTGGTGAATTCCGAGCGGTCGAAATGCCAGTTCAACGCCTCGCCGGCGCGATAGGCCATGACATTGGTACGGGCCAGCGGATCCTGCATGACATGCAGTTTTTCCTTGCCCATCGTCGCCGCCAGGAACCGCACCAGCGGTTCATATTCATAGATGGCAAGCACGGTGCTGCCGGGAATCTGGTCGGCGCAGACCGTGTGGCTGATGGTTTCGACCTTGCGCAGCGCTGGATGTTCGGGCGCGAGTTCGGGGATATCGGGATTGAAGTAGATGTTGTGCATGCGCTTGTGGACATGGGACTGCGTGTCCATCACCGGCTTGATTTCCCGCACCGCCTGTTCGGCGACGCCGGGCCCCAGAAAGCCTTCGAGATTGAACATGCCGTCGGCCCTGAGGGCATCGATCGATTGCTCGACGAGGCGATGCCATTCGGCGCTGCCTTCGCGGTCGAGCGGATAGCGGTCGAGATCGAGGATGTCTTTCATGTCGGGTGCTCCAAGGGGTTGGACACAGAAGACGGCAAAAATTTCTTTCCCTCAACGCGGAAAATTATTACGACTGACCAAGAAAAACTTATGGAGCCTTGTCATGGAACGGCTGCCGCCGCTGAACGCGATCAAGGCCTTCGAAGTCGCGGCCCGCGCCGGCAGCTTCACCCTGGCCGCGAGCGAGCTTGGCGTGTCCTCGGCGGCGGTCAGCCAGCAGATCCGCAATCTCGAAACCTGGTTCGGCAAGCAATTGTTCGTGCGCACCGGCAACCGCATCACGCTGACCGACGCCGGCCACGCCATCTATCCGCAGACGGCGCGCGCTTTGGGCGACATCGCCGCCATCGGACAGCGCATGCTGGAAGGCGGCTTGAGGACACGCCTTGTCGTCAGCGTTCCGTTCTCGCTGGCGGAACTGTGGCTGGCGCCGAGGCTGGCCGCCCTTCTCGATGCCTTCCCGCACATGGCGATCGACGTGCGCGCGGAAGACGATCCGATCGACCTGATGCGCCAAAACGTCGACCTGCGCATCTCCTATGGCGACTATCACTATCCCGGCCTGCGCATGGTTCGTCTCGTCCACGACGATGTGCTGCCGGTCTGCGCGCCGGGATTCTGGCACCGGCACGGCAATGGCGATCCGGGTCTCACAGATCTGCATGAGAGTCTGTTCATCCACACCAATTGGGGCCCGAACTATGCCTCGCACCCGAGCTGGGCGGACTGGTTCGCGGCATGCGGCGGCAGCCGCTCGCCAGACCCGTCGCATGGGCGCCGTGTTGGCCTGTCCAGTCTGGCGATCGCTTCAGCGAGGCTGGGTTTGGGAATTGCGCTCGGCCAGCGGGTGATGGCGCAGGCCGACCTGGAGGCTGGCCGCTTGATAGCGCTGTCATCGGTCTCGGTGCGCCTTGGCCATCCCTATTGCGCCTTCATGCCGCCGGCCAAGGCCGACCGCGCCGATGTCGCCGCTCTTGTCGGCCTGCTCGTGAAAACGGCGCCCGCGACTTGAAAAAATGGCGCCCCGACCTGTGGGAAGGCCGGGGCGCCGCGCAAAAACCGGGCCTGCGGGGGGTTCAGGTAGCCGGTTTCTGTGGCAGTGGCGAGATCGGCATTCCGGGCCCGATCTTCTGCAGATTGCCTGTGATCACCTGGTCGCCTTCCGAGACGCCGCTCAGGATGGCCACCAGGTCGCCGCTGGTCGGGCCGAGCGAGACCAGCCGCTGGTCGACCGTGTTGCCCTTGCCGACGACATAGAGATATTTGCCGAGCTGGCTCGAACCCAGCGCCGTCTGCGGCACCATCAGCGCGTCGGGCTGCTGCCTGATATGCAGCCGCACGCGAACATACTGGCCAGGCATCAGCATGAACTTGGCGTTGCCGATGGTGGCGCGTGCCGTGATGGTGCCGGTCGAGTGGTCAACCGTGTTGTCGATGAAGGTGAGTTCGCCCTTCTGGCTGGACTCGGTCTCACCGGGAAGCAGGACCTCGACCTCGATCGGACCGGCCGCGCGGGCCTGCTCGATCTCGGTCAGATCCGTCTCGCTCGGATTGAAGGTGACATAGATCGGGTCGAGCTGCACCAGCGTGTTGAGCACCGTGCCGGCGACGCTGACCAGCGTTCCGACCGAAGCCTGGTTGCGGCCCAGGCGCCCGGTGAACGGTGCATGGATCTCGGCATAGCTCAGATTGAGCTCGGCCGTGCGCACGGCCGCCTGGTTGAGAGCCAGCGACGCCTGCGCTTCACGCAAGGTGCTGGTGCGCTGGTCGAAGCTGTCCTTGTCCAGGTAACCGCTCTTGGCGAGTTCGGTGCCGCGGCCGAGATTGGACCGCGCATAGTCGAGCGTCGCGGTATCGCGCTGGACCTGGGCTCTCGCCTGGTCGAGCGCGGCCTGGAAGTCGTCAGGCGAGATCTTGTAGAGAAGGTCGCCCTGGCGGATATCGGCGCCGTCTTGCGCCGTCTGCTCCTGCAGATAGCCAGGCACGCGTGCTTGCAGCGTGACGCTGCGGATCGGCTCGATGCGGGCGGCATAGTCGAGATAGATCGGGATCGTCTTCTTGATGACGCTTGCCACCGGCACAGGCATGACGAATGCCGCTGGAGCCGGCGTCGCCGCTCCAGCCGTGCCGGCGCTGAGCCTGAGGTTGCCCATGTCAAGCAGGTGGACGCTGGCCACCGAGATCGCGCCTAGCGCGACAGCCGTTCCTAAAGCGATTTTCCATTTACGCATAATTAGTCTCCAATCTTATTCAGCCGCTTCCGCCAGGGGAGGGAAGGCGGGTTCGGCAGTTGGTTCAGTATGTTTGGAGGAGGCGGGTTCGCCGCTTTCGCGGCGCTCCCGCAGTTGTTCGATAACCGCGTAGAAGACCGGCACGAACACCAGCGACAGGATGGTCGCGGCAACCATGCCACCGAACACGGTGGTGCCGATCGACTGCCGGCTTGCCGCACCGGCGCCCGTCGCGAACATCAGCGGCAGCACGCCGAGGATGAAGGCGAAGGCCGTCATCAGGATCGGCCGGAGTCTCAGCCGCGCGGCTTCCATCGCCGCCTCGACGATGCTGAGACCTTCCTCGCGCCGTCGTCTTGCAAACTCGACGATCAGGATGGCGTTCTTCGCAGCCAGGCCGATCAGCATGACGAAGCCGATCTGCGAATAGACGTCGATCTGCATGCCGCGCACCCAGAGAGCCGCGAACGCGCCAAACAGTGCGAGTGGCACCGCCAGCAGCACCATGAACGGCATCGCCCAGCTCTCGTACTGCGCCGCCAGGATCAGGAAGACGAAGACGATGGCGAGACCGAAGACGACGGACGCGATCGATCCTGCCTTGAGTTCCTGGAAGGTGATGCCGGTCCATTCGAAACCGAAATCCCTGGGCAAGGCAGTGGCTGCGGCCCGTTCCATGGCAGCGACGGCCTGGCCCGAGGAGAAGCCCGGTGCGGCGCCACCATTGATCGAGGCGGAGGCGTTGTTGTTGTAGTGCGGCACGGTTTCCGGACCGACGAAGGGCACCAGTTTGCCCAGTGTGCTGAGCGGCACCATGCCGCCAGACGCATTGCGCACATAGAGCCGTGAGATGTCGGCGGCGCCGGCACGTGCATCCTTGTCGGCCTGTATGGTCACCCGGAAAGTGCGGCCGAACAGGTTGAAGTCGTTGACGTAGAGCGAGCCGAGATAGATCTGCAACGTGTTGAAGACATCGGGCAGATTGAGGCCAAGGAGCTTCGCCTTGCTGCGGTCGAGGTCGTAGTTGAACTGCGGCGTCGAGGTCGAGAACGGCGAGAACAACTGCTGCGGATTGATTTCCGGCTGCTTGCGCGCCTCGGCGATCACGGCTTGCGTCGCGTCGTTGAGGGCCGTGCTGCCGCGACCGGTGAGATCCTCGACGACGAATTCGAAGCCGCCCGTGGTCCCGATACCCGGTATCGAAGGCGGATCGAAACTCAACGCGAAGGCTTCCGGTATCTGCAACAGCTTGCCGCGCACGTCGGCAACCAGCTTCGATGCGCTCTGGTCGGGAGTACGCTCCTCCCAGGGCTTCAAAATGGCAAACTCGACCGCCGAGTTCGACTGCGCGGCACTGGTCAGGAAGTTCAGGCCGCTGATCGAGCCGACAATGTCGACGCCGGGCGTCGCCTGCAGGATGTCGCGCGCCTTCTGCGCCACCGCGTCTGTGCGCTCCAGCGAGGCACCGTCGGGCAACTGGATGACGACGAAGAAATAACCCTGGTCCTCGACCGGGAGGAAGGTCGAGGGCAGCTTCTGCCAGACGAAATAGGTGGCAACCAGCCCGGCCGCGAACAGACCGAGCATGATCCAGCGCAAGCGGATGAGAATGCGCACGCCATGGGCGTAGGCATGCGACAGCTTGTCGAAACCTGTATTGAACCAGCGGAACAGCACGAACTGCGTCTCGCCGCGATGGCGCAGGAAGGCGGCGCTGAGTGCGGGGCTGAGCGTCAGCGAATTGAAGGCGGATATACCGACCGAAATCGCCACCGTCAGCGCGAACTGGTTGTAGAGCTTGCCGGAAACGCCGGGAATGAAGGCGACCGGCACGAACACCGCCATCAGCACGGCGGTGGTGGCGATGATCGGGCCGGTGACTTCGGCCATGGCGGCCCTGGTCGCCGCCAGCGGTTTCAACCCGGCCTCGAGCTGTCGTTCGACGTTCTCGACCACCACGATGGCATCGTCGACGACAAGGCCGATCGCCAGCACCATGCCGAGCAGGGAAAGCATGTTGAGCGAGAAGCCCATCATCTCCATGACGACGAGCGTCGCCACCAGCGACACCGGAATGGCGATGGTCGGGATGATGGTCGTGCGCCAGCTCTGCAGGAAGACGAACACCACGGCGACGACGAGTACCAGGGCTTCGCCGAGCGTGATCAGCACGTCATGCATCGATGCCGAGACGAAGCGCGTCGTATCATAGTGCATGGCATAGGAGACGCCCTTCGGGAAACGGGCCGACAGCTCCTGCATCTTGTCCTTGACGCGCTGTTGAAGGTCGAGCGCGTTGGAACCGGGCATCTGGTAGACGGCGAGCACCACCGTCGGGTCCTTGCCGAAGAAGGCCGACGACGAATACTGCAGGGCGCCGAGCTCGATGCGGGCGACGTCGCGCAGCCGCACCAGCGAGCCGGTGTCGGTGTTGGCGCGCACCACGATGTCACCGAATTCCTTCGGGTCGCTCAGGCGGCCAACGGCGTTGACCTGCATTTCGAAGGCGGTGCCGGCGGGAGCCGGCGACTGGCCGATCTTGCCGGCGGCCACCTGGACGTTCTGTTCGGCGATGGCATTCTGGACGTCGACGGCGGTGATGCCGAGATTGGCGAGCTTGTCCGGGTCTAGCCAGATGCGCATCGAATAGCGCCGTTCGCCGAAGATCTGCACGTCGCCGACGCCTTGCAGCCGCTTCAGCGGATCGACGACCTGCAGATAGGCAAGGTTCGAGAGCGCCACCGGATCAATGGACTTGTCGGGCGAGGTGAGGTTGACGATCAGGACGAAGTTCGGGTTCTGCTTCTTGATCGTCACGCCGCCCTGGTTGACGATCGCCGGCAGCGACGAGGCCGCCTGCGAGACGCGATTCTGGACGTCGACGGCAGCGGTGCTCAGGGAATAGCCGACATCGAAGGTGATGGTGATGGTTGAGGAGCCGTCATTGGAGCTCGTCGACGACATGTAGGTCATGCCCTGCACGCCGTTGATCTGCTGCTCCAGTGGCGTCGTCACCGTATCGGCCACGACCTGCGCGCTGGCGCCCGGATAGTGGGCGCTGACCACGACCTGGGGCGGCGTGATGTCGGGAAACTGCGAGACCGGCAGCAGGAAATAACAAATCGTCCCGGCGAGCACCATGATGATGGCGATCGCCGAGGCGAAGATCGGACGGTGGATGAAAAAATTTACCACGACACACATGCCTCGCCGGCTGCTCTTGCCCGCCCGAAGGCGCTGGCAACCCTGGACAACTGGCCGTGCCCGTCACGGGAGGCTTCCCGTGACCGCAGCAACGGCACCTCGCGACGTTGCCCATCGGCGAGCGAGCGAAGCATCTTCTCGAAGGCGCGGGGGTCGACCCCATCTGCTTTCATGACCAGCCGGATCATCGGATCCCGGACGGCCTCATCTATGGTAAGATCGCGGCGCTGTGGCATTGGCCGGCTCCCTGTCTGTCGATTCGCAGCCCATGCTCGCGAACCGTTTTTCATCTTTTCACCGGCCGGAGCCGCATGAACCGCAGTTTTTCGCTCATTCCGATCTGACAGGACCAGTTCACGGCCTTGTTATTGACGGAAGGCGACATAGGTGTTACCAGTAAGTAACATCTGCATAGTTACAGACCGGTAACACCCTAGTCAAGAGGTGGCCGTGGTTTTTAGGAAACGAAAGGAGATCATGATGACAGACGGCGTCGTGGAGCGCTCACGTCCCCGGGATCGAATCCTGGAGACAGCGCGTGACATGTTCCACAAGCACGGCATCAAGGGTGTCGGCGTCGATGCCATCACCGAAGCTGCCGGCACGAACAAGATGACGCTCTATCGTCACTTCGAATCCAAGGACGACCTGATCGTCGAGTGTCTGCGCGCCACGGCGTCCAAGGCCGGCGCGATGTGGGAAGCGTTCGAGGCCGAGTTTCCGGGTGACAAGCTCGCCCAACTGCATGCCTGGATCCGCATGGCCGCTGATTGCCTGACGGCTGACGGCCGCGGCTGCGACATGGCCAATGCCGCTGCTGAGCTGACCGAGCCTGACCATCCAGCCAGACGCGTCATCAAGGAGATCAAAGAGGCCCAGCGCGATCGCCTTGTAACGATGTGCCGGGATGCGGGCATCGGTCAGGCTGAGCTTCTCGCCGATACGCTGTCGCTACTGCTTGAAGGCGCGCGCGTCAGCGTGCAGACCGTGGGCACCGAAGGGCCTAGCACGCAGTTCGTGCGCATGGCCGAAGGGCTGATCGTTTCCTTCCGGGGCACTGCCGCCGGTTGAATTGAACCACTGCTGACGCGCCATTCCATCGTGCGGTCAAGCGCGATGCGTGGCGCGCTTTGGCGCCGGCAATACGGCTATTTCTCCCGTTTGAACGAAAAAAGCCCGCTGCCGGGAGGAGGTGGCAGCGGGCTCGATTTCGAATGTGGCGCGGGAGGAGGTGCACCCCATTCAGCGTCGGCATCGCATCTGGGAGGAGTAGATGGCCGACAACCAGAAGCTACGAGTTGCCCAATGATTCGGCAACAATGAATTGTGCATAGCAGCTGTGCAGATTTGCCGTGTCAATTATCCTACAAATGCGGGAAAGCGGCTTTGCCTAGCCCATTCCGCCTCATTGCACCGGCACGTTTTCCCTGAAGATCAGGCGCGGCTCGATGAATTTTCGCGTCAGGTAGGGCGCCGATGAGGCGATGGAGCCGAGCAGGCGGATGACCGACTGTTCGGCGATCAGCCTGGCATTCTGGTCGATGACGACGTCGGCGAGATCGTCGACGAGGTAACCGCGCGTCTCCCTCGTCAGGTCGTGGCAGATGAACACCGGCTTGCGATTGGGCCTGGCTTCCCGGATGGCTTTCGCAACGCCGGAGCGTCCGGCGCCGACGCAATAGATGCCGAGCAGTTCCGGCTCGTTGTGCAGCGCCTTCATGGTCTCGGCATAGCTGGCATCCGGTTCGTCGTTGATCTCGACGGCGCTGCTGACGGTCAGGTTGGGAAACTCTTCGCCAAGCACTGAGCGAAAACCCATTTCACGTTCCTCATGACCGCGATAGGAGCGTGAGCCCACGACCATCGCCAGGTGGCCCTCGCGACCACCGAGGAAGCGTCCCATCAAAAGTGCGGCCGTCCGGCCCGCCACCCGATTGTCTATGCCGACATAGGCCGAGCGGGGAGTGGCCGGAATGTCGGAGACCAGCGTCACCAGGCGGATGCCGGCCTCGACAATGTCGCGCAGGATGTTGCGGGTCCGGGGATGGTCGACGGCGATGACCCCGACGCCATTGGCCCTCAGCGACAGGTTTTCGACGGCGCTCTGCAGCGCGTTCGGCGAGATGCCGGCGAGGTTGTGGATCCGGCAGGAAGCGACCAGCGGCAAGCGCGATGCATAGTCCTCGATGTGCCTTGCCAGATCCTGCATGAAGGCGTTGCTGCCGATCGGCAGGAAGAATTCGAGGTTGGCGGGCTTCGAGGGAAGCGTCACCTGGTCGGCGACCGGCAGATAGCCAAGCTGCTTGGCTGCCTCCATGACGCGCTGCCGGTTGGCCGCACTGGCGCCGGGCCTGTTGTTGAGCACCCTGTCGACCGTCGCGGTCGAGAGCCCGCAATTCCTGGCGATGTCGGAGACGGTGGCCTTCATGCCGCAACCCTATGCGCCGATGCGATGACGCGCCAGACAAGCGATGGGATCTGATGGGCGGGTGATCGACACCCATCACCACGATACGCGTTCGGCTGCTGCGACAAGACGGCGTCCGCCCGTCCTCAGTGCGACGGCTTGCCGTCGGCGACGGCGTCGCGGATTTCCTTGTCCGACATGCCGGTGATGATCCGTTCGACTTCCGTCACATTTGTCTTCTTCGGGTCGATATCGTCGGCGACCACCTTGCCCCGGCGCATGACCACGATGCGATCGACCACCTGAAAGACATGGTGGATGTTGTGCGCGATGAAGATGCAGGAATGGCCGGAATCGCGGGCGCTGCGCACGAAGCTCAGCACGCCTTGTGTTTCGGCGACGCCGAGATTGTTGGTCGGCTCGTCGAGGATGATTAGGTCGCTGTCGAAATGCATGGCGCGCGCGATCGCCACCGCTTGGCGCTCGCCGCCGGACAGCGAGCCGATCGGCGTCGTCGGCGGAATGTTCTTCGAGATGCCGACCTGTTTGAGCAGGTCGCGGGCGACAGTGTTCATCGTTTCCTGGTCCATGCGGTTGAGGAAACGCGGCGGCTTGATCGGCTCGCGCCCGAGGAAAAGATTGCGCGCGATCGAGAGTTGCGTGACCAGCGCCGAGTCCTGGTAGATCGTCTCGATACCATGGGCGATGGCGTCGCTGGTGCTGCGCAGGCTGACCTTCTTGCCGCGGATGAAGATGTCGCCGCTGGTCAGCGGCACGGCGCCCGACAAGACCTTGATCAGCGTCGACTTGCCGGCGCCGTTGTCGCCGAGCAGGCCGACGATCTCGCGCTCATTGACATGGAAATTGGCATCCTCCAGCGCCTGCACGCGGCCATAGGACTTGCGGATGTTCTGCATGCGGATCAATGGCTCGGCCATGGTTCAAGTCCCTGCCTGATGCCGGCGTTCCAGCCATGAGTGGAGCGCCATCATGCCAAGGATGATCGCGCCGATGAAGATGTTGTAGGCGAGGCCCGGCACGCCGATCAGCACGATGCCGTTGCGCATCACGCGCAGGATCAGGATGCCGAGCACGGTGCCGATGATGGTGCCGCGCCCGCCGGTCAGCGCCGTGCCGCCGATCACCACCATGGCGATGACTTCGAGCTCGTAGCCGGTGCCGCTGTTGGGGTTGGCGGCGGAGGTGCGCAGCGAGGAGATCACGCCGGCCAGCGAGGCCATGACCGACGACAGCACGAACAAGCCGATCTTGACGCGGTTGACATTGACGCCGCGGGCGCGCGCCGCGTTGGGATTGCCGCCCGCCGCCTGGATCCAGTTGCCGGTCCGGCTCTGTGTCAAGACATAACCGAGCGCGATCGCCGCGGCGATGAACCAGAACAGCGACATGTAGATGCGGAACGGCCCGATGAAGAAGTCGCCGACCAGCGCTTCCGCCAGCCAGCTGCCCTCGGCACTCCAGGTGCGCTGCGGAAAACCGTCGGTGATGAAAAGGGCACTGCCGCGCACCACCAGCAGCATGCCGAGCGTCACCAGGAAGGACGGGATCTTGAGCTGCGTGACGAACCAGCCATTGACCAGGCCGATCAAGGCGGCAACCACCAGCGCGACGACGAAGCCCATCTCCAGCGAGGTGACGCCGGCATTGAACAGTGTCCACATCAGCACCGGCGAAAAGCCGAACAGGGAACCGACGGAAAGGTCGAATTCGCCTGACGTCATCAGCAAGGTCATCGCCAGCGCGATCAGGCCGAGCTCGACAGTGAAGGCCAGCGTGTTGGAGATGTTCTGCGGCGACAGGAAGTCGTGGTTGAAGCCCCAGAAAACGCCGATCTCGACGACGAGCAGCACGAAGGGGCCGAATTCAGGCCGCGCGATCAGGCGTTGGACAAGCGAATGATTTTCCACTGATAACCCGCGACATTGTGGGAAATGGCTGACACCTGCGTCGGATCCGGCGAGGCTCGGCGAAGGGACAAGGCAGTCGCGACCGTGGATAGGGTCGCGACTGTCTGGGTCTGGGGTGTTACTTGCCGGACAGGATCTTGTCGTAGACCTGCGCGGTGTCCTTTTGATAGAGCGCGCCGGTGATGACGTTGAAGCCCGGAGGAATGCCTGATGCGGCCATGTTGGCGAGCGACAGCGCGACATAGCTGGTCGCCTGCGGGTCCTGCCACTGGCCGGCATTGACGTAGCCGTTCAGCACTTCCTGGGTGGTGTCGAGCGAATTGCCCCAGCCGACGACCGGGATTTCGCCCGGCTTGACGCCAACCTGGTCGAACACCCGCTTGATCGAGCCGGTGACGAGGTCGCCGAGGCCGATGATGGCGTTGACCTTGCCCTTGTGGGCGGTGAGGTAGTCGACCATGCGGTTGATGACTTCGGCCTGGTCGAGCGTCGCTTCGGTGACTTCATAGGTGATGCCGAGCGGTCCGAAGACGCTCTTGATGCCTTCCTCTTCCTGGACGCCATAGGTGGCGCCGGGGACCTCGACCGGCATCCAGACGAAGTCGCCCTTCTTCACTAGGCCCTTGTCGACCAGATATTGCGCCCAATGCTTGCCGAAGGTGACGTTGTCGCCGCCGACATAGGCGTTGAAATTGGCTTTTGGGTCGGGCGTGTTGAAGTTGATGATCGGGATGTTGGCGGCGCGGGCTTCCTTGACGATCTCGACAAGGCTGCCCGGATCGGGGCTGGTGGTGACGATACCGTCGGCCTTGGCCGAGAGCGCGGCGCGAACCGCTTCTTGCTGCGAGGCGACGTCGCCATTGTGGAACGAGGTGTTGACGGTGTTGCCGGTGTCCTTGGCCCATTGCTTGACGCCGGCCAGGAAGTAGGTCCAGACCGGATCGGCCGGGCCGCCATGTGAAATCCAGTAGAACGTCTTGGCCTGCGCCGCTGCCGGAATGAGCGTCAGCGCGACCAGCAGGCCGTAGAGCACAAGTCTTAGTCTTGTCAGCATTTGATTTCCTCCCGGTTGAAGATGATCCGTCCCGTGTTCCGGCATCGGCCGGATTGCGTCTTTTGCCAGCGCCGCTCGGATGCCTCAGAGCATTCCCTTTTCGACGGATGGCAAGCCTCCATCTGCAGATGTAGTTGGCGCCTGAGGCGGCGCCATCAGCAGACCCATCAGATTGCATCAGTTGGGGTGATTTTTCCGGCCAGCCGGATGATTGGCCTCGAGGCTCAGCCGAGCGGATTGTCCCGGGCGCGATCGGCGCGCAGATCGCGCCACAGCCTGACCAGCCGGTCGACCGCGAGGGCAAGCACGACCAGGGCACCGGTGGCGAAGGCGGCCCAGATGGCATCCACGCCAAGCAAGGTCATGGCGCTCAGTATCGTCTGCAGGACCAGCATGCCGATCGCGGCACCGATGACGCTGCCGTTGCCGCCTGAAAGCGATGTGCCGCCAATGATGGCCGCCGCGATCGCCAGCAGTGCGAACGTGCCGCCGTCACCGGGGGCAATGGCGCCCTGGGCGCCGACATGGATCACACCGGCCAGCCCCGCCATTGCCCCCATCAGCACCAGCGTCAGCACCCTGACCTTGCCTGTTGGAATGCCGGCATAGGCGGCAGCCCGCGGATTGCTGCCCACGGCCTGGACCCGGTAGCCGAAGCGGGTGCGGTGAAGCACGACATGCATCGCCAGCGCCAGCATGATGAAGATGATGCCCGCCGCCGGCACCATGACGAACGCCTTGCCCGACAGCGTGGCCAGAACATCAGCGCCCGGCGGCGCGATTGTCTGGCCCTTGCCGGCGACCAGCGACAGGCCCTGGATCATCCACCATGTGCCGAGCGTCACCAGCAGAGCCGGCAGGCGCAGCGCGATCACCAGCAGGCCGTTGATCAGGCCAAGGCCGGCGCCAACTGCAACACCCGCCAGCGCGGCAAGCCAGGGGTCCACTCCGGCAACCATCAGCAAGGCGGTGGAGGTCGCCGCGAGATGGAACACCGCACCGGCCGACAGGTCGATTTCGCGCGTGGCGAGCACGTACACCATGCCGATCGCCAGCAGGCCGGGCAGGGCGGCCTGGCCCAACAGCGACAGCAGATTGGCCGGTTCGAGGAAAGCGGGGCTCAGCCAACCCAGCATCGAGACCAACACGGCGAGGGCAACGACAGCACCGGTCTCGGCCGGCAGCCGAATACGGCGTCCAGGTCGACGGTTCGCGGAGCCGGCAAGCAGCGGCGCGGTATCGGTCCTGGTCATGCTGCACGCTCCCGGCTGGTTTGTCGGTTTTCGTCCGCAGGCTTGCCCGCCGTGATCAGCTTCAGAAGCCCGCCCACATCCATGTCGTCGCCGGCGATTTCGCCGGCCAGCCTGCCCTGGTGCAATGCCAGGATGCGATCGCAGAGCCCGGTCAGTTCGGACAGTTCGTTGGAATGCAGCAGCACGATGCAGCCGCTGGCCGCCATTTGGCGGATCAAGGCGTAGATCTCTTGCTTGCCGCCGATATCGATGCCGCGGGCCGGCTCGTCGAGCAGCACCATCTGCGGGCCGATTTCCAGCCATTTGGCGATGATCACCTTCTGCTGGCCACCGGCCGAAAGCGAGCCCGCCGGCATCTCAGGCGTGCTCCTGATGCGCAGCGCCTCGATCTGCCGCGCGGCGCGGCCGAGCGCTGCTTGGGGCGAATACCAGCGCGACCCCCAGTCGCGTGCCCCGACGACGACGTTCGCCATGTTGAAGGCGATCGACTTGTCGGGCATCAGCCCGTTGCCGCGATCGCCCGAAATCATGCAGATGTTGCGCCGCGCCGCTTCCGTCTGTGTCTTCGGCAAGCCGTCGCCATCGGGAAAACGCACCTTGCCCTGGCGCGGTTTGCGCAGCCCGAACAAAAGGGCAAGCAGGTCCGGCGCTCCGGGGCCGGCAAGCCCGACAATCTCGCCCGCGCGGGCCGTGAAGCCGATCCCATTCAGTCTGCCGCCGCTGAGCCCGTCGATTGTGACCTGCGGCCTCAGCGTGCCGGCGAGTGTCGGCAGGGCCCTGAGCGGCAGCGGGAACAGCGATTGGCGCAACTGGCCGATCATCGCTTCCTCGGAAGCCGTCAGCTCCTGCCGCGCCTTTGACAGTACGTCGCGGCCGTTGCGGATCACCGTCAGCTGGTCGGCGATGGCAAGCGCGTCCCCCAGCCGGTTCGACACGTAAAGCATGCTCATGCCCCTGGCTTTCAGCCCCCGCAGCACCGCGAACAGCCGCTCGCCCTGGCGTAGGTCGAGCGCCGAATT
The DNA here is from genome assembly GCF_056403815.1 of Mesorhizobium sp. P2_E9. Lineage (NCBI taxonomy): Bacteria > Pseudomonadati > Pseudomonadota > Alphaproteobacteria > Hyphomicrobiales > Phyllobacteriaceae > Mesorhizobium > Mesorhizobium sp. P2_E9. The sequence goes on along the minus strand of NZ_JBFUET010000002.1, from coordinate 49,936 downwards.
CGGGTCGTCAAGGATGAGCAGCCTCGGGTTTTCCAGAAGCGCGCGGGCGATCGCGACCAACTGCCGTTCGCCAGGCTGGAGATCGCCGAGCGGCGCATGGACATCGACATCGAGACCAAGCTGGCGAAGCAGATCACGGCTGCGTGCCTCCATTTCGCGCCGCGAGATCAGCCCGTTGTGGACCGGTTCGCGGTTGACGAACAGGTTGGCCAACACCGGGCGCTCGGCAAACAGCCCCGGTTGTTGCAGGACCACACCAATGCCGAGCTTCCGCGCCGCATTGGGGTTGTCGATCGTCGCAGGCTTGCCGTCAAATTCGATGACGCCACGGTCTGGCCGGACAATGCCCGCCAGCACTTTCGTCAGCGTCGATTTGCCGGCGCCGCTGTCGCCGACCAGTGCGTTGATCGAGCCGCGCTCGACCATAAGGTTCATGTCTTCGAGCACAACCGTGCCGCCAAAGCGTTTGGCGATGGTGCGCGCGAACAGGATCGGCGAATCGGACATCGGAACGGCCCCCCGACCGCACCGCGATCTTGAAGCGGATTGCGTCCGCCGTCACTGGGATTCCGCATAAAATTGTGTTGATTGCGGCCGTTTCGGACAGATTCTAGATAAGATCAGCCTTCGCCAGGTCGCGCATGAGATGGCTGGCGCCGTAGGTCCAGTGCGGGCAATCGGGCGACAGCCGCACGCGGTTGACCAGCGCACCGAATTTTTCCGACGAGATGGTGACGATGTCGCCGACCTTGTGCGTGAAACCCTTGCCCTTTTCGCCGCGGTCCTTAGACGGCACGAACATGGTGCCGAGATAGAGCGCCAGCCCGTCCGGATATTGGTGGTGCGGCCCCATCGCGGCGGCAACCAGCTCTTCCGGCGAACGGCTGATCTCGGCCATCGAGCTTGCGCCCTCCAGCGAGAACCCGTCATCGCCCTCGACCTTCAGGCGCACGACGGCCTGCTTCACGTCGTCGATCGAGAACGTGTCGTCGAACAGGCGGATGAACGGGCCAAGCGACGCGGAGGCATTGTTGTCCTTGGCCTTGCCGAGCAGCAGCGCCGAACGCCCTTCGACGTCGCGCAGATTGACGTCGTTGCCGATGGTGGCGCCGACGATCCTGCCGCTTGAGGCGGCGATCAGGGCGATTTCGGGCTCCGGATTGTTCCAGGTCGACACCGGGTGAAGGCCGACATCGGCGCCGAAGCCGACCGAGGCCATCGGCTGGCACTTGGTGAAGATCTCGGCATCGGGACCGATGCCCACTTCCAGATATTGCGACCAGGCGCCACGGGCGATGAGTTTGGCCTTGATCTCCATCGCTTCCGGCGAACCGGGCTTGAGCTTCGACAGGTCGTGGCCGATCAGCCCGGCAATATCGGCGCGGATGGCGTCCGCCTTTTCCGCCGAGCCGCGCGCCTGTTCCTCGATCACCCGCTCGAGCAGGCTGACGACGAAGGTCACGCCTGATGCCTTGACCGCCTGCAGGTCGACCGGGGAGAGCAGATACGGCTTTGCCGGATCGCGCCTGGCCTGAAAACTGTTGGCCGCGATGTCATCGAGCGAGCCGATCGGCTTGCCCGTGGCCGAGCGCACATGCCCTGCCGGATCGGCCATCTCGCAGACATCACGCACGGTCGGCGCCGCGCTCGAGGTGATGTCGAAGACGGTGCCGTCGCGCACCGTGACCACCAAAGGATGGGGCGCGGCCCGTGATCGAGCACGGCCGAGAAAGACACCATCGTCAGGCAGAAACATCGTGTTCGTCATTATTCTCTATCTCTTGTCAGAAGGCAGGATGGTTCAATGTTGTAAGGTGTGCACGGTCTCTTCAAGTCGGTTCGCTCTGAGGCGGCATGTGCTGGAGCGACAGACGCTCAATGGAAAAGGCCTATGCCACCATTTCCTTGCGCCACAAGCCACTCCCGATTCGACGCTACAGCTCATCCCAGCGTAGACGCAAACGCCCGCTTGTCGATCCGCCTTGTTCCAGTGTGGTAAGGCCGCTGCCGTGGTGGGCGTCCACTGGATGTGAAACGGGTTCGAAGCAGAAGAAGTCGGCGTCTCGTGCCGGCGAATAGAGAACGAAGACATTCAGCGATGGCGATGCCTCGACCGTGACGACGATGGCGTCATCCGGCTGAACGATCGAGGCGCGCCCATTCCAGCCTTCGAAGGCATTGTTGACCCAGGCGTCAGGAAGCGGCGCAACGAGCGAAAAATCCCAGTCCGGGCGGGAGGCGAGCGGCACAACCCCCGTCGGCAGATGGCGTTCGTCCTCCAGCCAGACCCTTTGCGCCGATGCCTGGAGCAAAGTGCGCGGGCGGCGCGGAAACCAGGGATGGAAGCCGAGCCCGTAGGGGAGGCGGATAGCGGCTCGGTTCTCGACGGTCAGGACGGCAGACAGCGCGCCATCTTCCAGCGCGTAGCGGATGCTTGCATGGTAGCGATAGGGTCCGATCGCCCCGTTCTCCAGAACCAGCTCCATTTCAGTGCCGGTTCGTCGTGTCAGCCGCCACGGCCTTTGAAAACCGTCGCCATGGAGCGGGAACGACTCGCCTTCGACATTGGGTTCGAGCGGATGGAAGCGCCCGTCGAACTCGAAGCCGCCGCCGGAAATACGGTTCGACCACGGAATCAGCAGTTGAGCGCCGAACGTCAGCAGGCCCGTCGATGGCTTGATGAGGGGCGTCGGCGCCCGGCCCGGGCGTAGCGCGTCGTAGCGCAGGATGGCGGCGCCCTCGCGAGGGCTCACCACCAGGCTTGCGCGCCCGTCAACAAGTTCGGCCACATCACTGTTTGTCATCGACGGAAGGCCACCGCTACCAGCCACCATCGACGCTGATGTTCTGGCCGCTGATCATGTCCGCGGCCGGGGAGACAAGGAACAGCACGAGATCGGCGACATGCCGCGGCTCGATACGGCGCTTAAGGCTTTGGTTGGTCAGGATCCAATCATTGTATTCCTTGAGCCGCTCTCCGAAAACGCGCTGCTCTGCTTCGGAAACGACGGCGCCCGGCGACACCGCGTTCACGGTGATGCCGTGCGGTCCCAATTCCCGCGCCAGCGACTTGGTGAGACCAAGCATGGCACCCTTCGAGGCTACATAAGGCACGTAACCCTCCCAGCGGCCATTCAGCGTCACTGAACAGAAATTGACTATCCTCCCGTGGCCCTTCTTCTTCATGCCAGGAGCGCAGGCGCGCACCAAGGCGAAGGCGGCTGAGGAGTTCACGCGAATCTGGTCCTCGTATTCTGCGAGCGAAAATTCCTCGAACGGACGGTTGATGATAAGCGCTGCGTTGTTGATCAGGATGTCGATCGCGCCTTCTTCGTCGGCGAGCGCATTGATCGTCGTTTCGGCTTCGGCCAACTGGTTCAGGTCGCAACCGACATAGACGATCGCACCCTTGTTTGCCGCCGCCAATTCCGCCGCGATGCCGGGCCCTTCGGCATTCTCCGGTCGGTCAAGCAAGAGCACGCGCGCGCCGGCGCGGGCAAGTGCGGCAGCCTGGGCGCGGCCGAGCGAACCCAGACCACCGGTCAGGAGCACAACCTTGCCGGAAAGATTCGTCATCGCTATTCCCCGCTTCTAAAGCACGCCGTGGACTTCATCGATGGAGGTTTCCTCGATGCGCTTGTCGAGCACGACCTCGCCGCGCGCCATCGCGACCACGCGATCACAGCAGTCAAAAACGTGATGCATGTTGTGGCTGATGAAAATGCCGGTAACCCCTTGTGCCTTCAGTCCACGTACAAAGCCGATAACCTTGCTGGTCTCCTTGACCGAAAGGTGATTGGTCGGCTCGTCGAGGATCATCACCTTCGACTTGAAATGCATGGCGCGCGCGATGGCGACGCCCTGCCGCTGGCCGCCTGACAGTTCGCCGACCAATGCGTCGGGCGAGCGCAGGTGCAGGTCGACATCGGCAATCGCCTTGATGCTTTCGCTAGCCATTTTCTTCTGATCAAGGATGCCGACACCGAATACGGAAAACCGCGTCGGCTCGCGGCCGATAAACAGGTTCCTGGCGATCGACATGGTGGGAACCATCGAATTGTACTGGTAGATAGTCTCGATCCCGAGGTTCATCGCGTCGCGTGGCCTGGCGATGCGCACAGGTTTGCCGTCGACCAGGATCTCGCCCTCATCGGCGGTATGGACGCCGGACAGGATGTTGATGAGCGTCGATTTGCCGGCACCATTGTCACCGACCAGCCCGAGCGCTTCGCCCCGCTTCAGATCGAGGCTCACGCCCTTCAGCGCATGGACGCCGGAATACCATTTGTGAAGATTGCGGACGGAGATGATTGCGTCTTCCATGCCTCAGCCCTCCATCTTGATCGCCTTGGCGCGCTTGCGCATCCAGGCATTGGCGACGACGGCGAAGATGGTCAGGAAGCCGATCGCGAATTTGAACCAGTTCGCGTCAACGTGGGAGAGCACAAGCCCGTTGTCGATGATGCGGATGAGGATCGTGCCGATGATGCCGCCAGCGACCGTACCGATGCCGCCTGCGAGCGAAGCACCGCCGATGACCGCCGAGGCGACCGCCTGGAGTTCCAGACCCTCGCCGATGGAAGGCAAAGGGGAGCCCAGCCTCAGCACTTGCAACATGCCGGCGAAACCGGACAGCATCGAGCAAAGCATGAAGCATGCGAGTTTCACCCTTGCGGTCGGGATGCCCATCGAGGCGGCAGCGGGATGGAAGCCGCCGGTGGCCTTTATCCAGTTGCCGAAATTGGTCCGGGAAAGCATCAGCGATGTCAGCACGGCAATTCCGACAAACCACACGAACGACATGCGGAACATATGGCCGGGGCCGACAAACGAGGTGAACAGCCAGTTCGGTAGATCGACAGGAAGCAAGGGTGGAAACCCGCCCGAGACGACGATCGTCAGTGACCGGGCGATGAAAAGCATGCCGAGCGTGGTGATGAAGCTCGGGATCTCGAACCAGATCGTCACATAGCCGTTGATGAATCCAATCACCGCGCAGACGACAAGTCCGGCCAGCAAGGCAAGGGGGAAAGGGATCCCCTCGACCATGAGGACGGCCATGCACATCGGCATCAGCGCGAACACCGATCCAACCGACAGGTCGAACTCGCCGCTGATCATCAGGATTGTGACGCCGATGGCGACGAGGCCCGTCTCAGGCAGAATGCCGAGTATGCCACGAAGGTTGTCCTGATTGAGGAACACGCCATCCGAGCGGATCTCGAAAATCACCACCAGAAGCGCCAGCAGGATCAGTCCCGCCAGTTCCGGCTTTTCCAGATAGGTCTTGAAGAGGCGTTTCAAGGCAGGCTCCAGGAATTCGAGGCAAGGGACCGCCCGGCGATGTAAACGCCGCCGGGCGGACACATGGCGCGTAGGCTTAGCGCAGGCCTTGCGCGGAAAGTGTCATGATCGCATCGGCCTGGTCCGGGCGCACGATCCCTTGGCCCGTATCGATGTCGGATGGTGCCAGGCCGACCTTCTTGTTCAGATAGGCCTCCATCACCGGCATGAAGCCCTGCATGTAGGGCTGCTGGTCGACCAGGGCCTGGACGTAGCCCTTCTGCATTTGTTGCAGAACTTCCGGCACCAGGTCGAAGCCGCCAAGCAGGACCTTGCCGGGCGCGACGCCGCGATCCTGCAGCGACCGCGCAACGCCGGCGCACCAGAAGCCGGTGTCGAAGTAGGCGGTGGTGTCAGGATGCGCGTTGAGATAGGCGCCGACACGATCGGACGTGACCGCGAGATCCGTTCCGCTGTCGATCCGCTCCCAGGAAACCTGGCGATCGGGATGGGCCGCCTTGTACTCCTCCAGGAATTGCATCACACCCGCGCCGCGGCTTTCCGACCAGTTTTGGCCCGGCGCCGAAATGCCGACCAGAACCTTGATCGGCCCATCCTTCGGGAAGCTCTCGGAAATTGCCTTGCCCAGCGAATAGCCCGCCGGCTTGAACCCTTGCCCTATGAAGGCCTGCCGTGCATTGCCCTTGGCGCCTTCGGTGTCATCGACGTTGACGGCAATCACCAACACACCGGCATCTCGCGCTTCCTTGATGACGTCGTCGAACGCCTTGTTGTCGACGATCGAGGTCAGCAGGGCATCCGGCTTGGCGGCAAGGGCGGCGCGCATGTTGGCGAGTTGCTGCTCGACCGAACCTTCGGTCTGGGTGAAGATCATGTTGCACTTGGCCTCGACCTTGCCGCAGGCATCGTCAAAGCCCTTCTTCACCGCTTGCCAGAACGTGTTCGAGGCCGACGAATGGTGCGTAAAGACGATGTTGAGCCCGTCGGCGCTGGCGACGGAAGGCCCGGCGAGCAGCGTCGTCGCGAGCAAAAGCGTTGCAGTCAGTCGTTTCATTTCTATTCCTCCCGTTGAGTGTGTTTCAGATGTCCGTCTTGTCGGAGACACGGCGATGGACGGTGTAGGCCCGACCGAGGTCGGGATTGAGTTCCAGCCCGAGGCCCGGGCCGGGCGGCACGGTGATCATGCCGTCCTTGACTTCCGGTAGCGCGGTCACGAGGTCGCGGTACCAGGTCCGGTAGAATGCCCGCACACTCTCCTGTACGAGCGCGTTGGGCGCGTTGAGGGACAAATGCGTGGACGCCGCCAGCACCACCGGCCCGGTGCAGTCGTGCGGGGCGACCGGCAAGTGCCAGGCCTCCGCCATCGCGGCGATCTTGCGTGCTTCGGAAAGCCCGCCGCACCAGGAAATGTCCAGCATGACGATGCCTGCGGCACCAGTCTCCAGAAGATCGCGGAATGCCCAGCGACTGCCCAAGGTTTCCGATGCCGAGATCGGCGCCGGGCTCGCGGCCTCATAGCGCTTGAGGTCGGCGAGGCTGTCCATCCGGATCGGATCCTCATGCCAGTATGTGCCATAGGGTCCGAGCGCTTTGGCGATCTTGATCGCCGGCAGGAGCTGCCACATGGAGTGGAATTCGACCATGATGTCGATCTTGTCGCCGACAGCTTTGCGGATCTTCTCGAAGGGCTGCAGCGCGGCTTTGAGGTCGGTGGCGGTAATGTCTTGCCCCCGGCTTTTCTCGGCGGCATGGTCGAAAGGCCAGATCTTCATGGCCGTGGTGCCGTCCTCGAGCAGCTCCGCCGCCAATTCGTCGGCGCGGTGGAGAAATCCGTTCAGGTCGTCGTAGCCTTGCCTCGTGCCGAGACCATAATTTGCGGTTGTCTGCCCCTTGCCGTCCTTGATGTATTCGGTACCGGCGCAGGTGTTGTAGGTGCGGATCGACTGCCGCGAAAAGCCTCCCAGGAGCTGCGCAATCGGCTGGTTCATGGCCTTGCCGAAAATATCCCAGAGCGCGATGTCGAAGGCGGAATTGCCGCGGACTTCGACCCCGCTCGAGCGGAAACCCAGATAGCCAACCAGGTCCGCGGAAAGCAGATCGATCTGCAATGGATCGCGGCCGATGACGCGGGGCGCGACATATTCATGGACATATTCTTCGACCGTGCGGGCCAGGAAAAAGGTCTCGCCAAGGCCGGTGATGCCCTCGTCGGTATGCACCTCGATCCAGAGCAGGTTGGGCCGCTCTTCGATGCGAATGGTCTCAAGCGCCCGGATTTTCATGCGATCCCCGCGTCGATCAGTGCCTTGACGCTTTTGTCGAAATGCGCGGCCATATGTTCGGCGGCGAGTTGCGGGTTCCCCGCGATGATCGCCTGAGCAATATCTCCGTGACCCTCGATCATCTTGATCTGTGCTTCCTCGGAAGAGCGTGTGCGCCAGCCGATCACCCAGGTGCGTCGCGTGACGCCGCTGAAGGCGGTGATGATCAACGAAAACACCGGGTTGTGAGAGGCTCGTGCGATCGCTTCATGGAATGCGATGTCGTGCTCCATGACGATCTCGGGCGCACGGTAGTTCTCGCGCATCAGCCGGGCGTATCCTTGTATTTCAGCCGCCTCCACGTCGGTCCGCCGGAGTGCGGCGAGCGCCACCGTGCGCATTTCGATGGTACGGCGCACATCATAGACCTGCTGGATGGTGATCTGTTCGGTGGTGACGCCATGCTCGATCACCATCGACATGGCGCCAATGTCGAGTTTGGCGACGCTGGCGCGACGTCCGGCGCTCATGTCGATCAGGCGCATCGCCGACAGTGATCGAAACGCCTCCCGCACCACTGTCCGCGAGACGCTGAGCTTGCGGGTCATGTCGGCTTCACTGGGCAAGAGGTCGCCAGGGCCAAGGCCTTCAACGCGGATGTGTTGGGTGATGGCCTGAATGGCGGCACTCACCAAACCGGGATTTGTCTCCTCAGGTCCCATGCTGCGATCGCTCACCATTTACCCCAAACCTGTATGACATGTTTTCTTGAAATGTGTATATCTTTGTGAAATCTTGTCTGTCAATAGCGGTTGACAGCGCGACAGTCGGGAAGGGAAAAGGGTGGTGGATAGCGGAGAAAAACAGCCGGGCTTCGTGTTTGATGCCCAGGATATTGTCGGTGAGAGCCTGGTCTGGGACGAGAGCAGGAAGATGCTGGCCTGGGTGGATATCATCGGGCGACGCATCCACCGGCTCGATCCGGCCACTCTCGATCACGAGAGCTGGCAGACACCGGACTTCGCAACCTCGATTGGCCTGCGCAGGGATGGTGGCGCGATCGTCGGGCTGCGAAAGGACGTTGCACTGTGGGATTTCGGAGAAACCTTCAGGACGCTCGCGACGATCGAACCGGACAGCCCTGACACACGGTTGAATGAGGGGGTGGTCGCCCCGGACGGCTCATTCTGGGTCGGCACCATGGAAAACAACATCGGCGCCGACGATCTTCCACGCGACATCTCGCGAGATGCGGGGCGGATCTATCGAGTCGACACTGCCGGCATTGTCGAGGCGCTCAGCGCCGATCGCTTCGGCATCACCAACACGATGGTCTGGACGGCGGATGATGCCTTCATCACGGCAGACACGACCAAGAACCGGATTTTCCGCTATCACTGGGACAGGGTGCAATCGCGAATAACCGGCAGGCGTCTTTTCTTCTCGGGCTTTCCACGCGGTTTGCCGGACGGGTCGTGCATGGATGCAGAGGGCTATGTCTGGAATTGTCGCGTCGCAGGGGGTGGCTGCCTGGTCCGTATTTCACCTGACGGAGTTCTGGACAAGGTGGTGGAACTGCCCTGCAGCTGGCCGACGAGCTGTGCTTTCGGTGGCGAGAATTTCGATATCCTTTTCGTCACTTCGGCGCGGTTTACCATGAGCAAGAGATATCTGCAGGCGAACCCGCAGGAGGGCGGGCTGTTCGCAGTGCGCGCAGGCGTTCGAGGCACACCGACCAAACGGTTCGGATGAGATAACCCAGCTGACGCGGCTGAGAACGGCAGGCTTAGCAGGTCGGCTACGGCTTTTTCGACCATTCCGGGCAAAGCCACAAGCGTTCTGGCGGTCGCCGGAGCGCTGACGGCAACAATTCATGAAAGCCGGATTCCGCTTGACAGTTTCATGAATATGAAAAAGTCTTGGCCAATTTCAAATTCCCGGTGAGCAGGTCGATGTCGACCCTAGTTGCTGCAGCAGAGGTGCCCGAGGCCCGGTCTTCGTCGGGTTTCCGGCTCGCCATGCTGCTGCCGGGCGCACTGGTCACCTTCCTGCTCATCCTGTTTGCACTTGGCCTGGTGCTGTTCCTCGCCTTCCGCGGCAATGACGGCTCGCTGCTCGGCGTTGGGCTGACCGTCGAAAACTTCGCCACCGTGGTCACCGATCCGCTCTACTGGACGGTGACTTTGCGCTCGCTGATCATTGCCGGCCTGGTGACGCTGGCGACCGTCGTCACCGCCTATCCCGTCGCCTACTATCTCGCCTTCCATGCCGGGCGGCGGCGTAGCCTGCTGTTGTTCCTGGTGACGCTGCCGTTCTGGACCAGCTATCTCCTGCGCGTCTTCGCCTGGAAAATCGTGCTCGCCTACAACGGCGTCTTGAACTCGGCGCTGATCGAAAGCGGCATCTGGTCCCAGCCGACATTGGCCTTCTTGAACACGCCGGCGGCGGTGGTCGTCACGCTCGCGCATGCCTACGCGCCGTTCGCCATCCTGCCCATCTATGTGGCGCTGGACACCATCCCGAAATCGCTGCTCGAGGCTGCCTCCGATCTCGGCGCGCGACCGTCCACAGCGTTCCGCCGCGTTGTGCTGCCGAACTCCATGCCGGGCGTGCTGGCGGCGGCCCTCGTCGTCTTCGTGCCGACGGTCGGCGACTATGTCACCCCGGCAATGGTCGGCGGCCCGACCAGCACCATGATCGGCTCGCTGATCCAGTCGCAATTCGGCAAGGCCAATGACTGGCCGTTCGGCGCCGCCCTTTCGGTTTGCGTCATGCTGGTCATCCTCGTCGTGGTCCTGGTCGCGCGCGGCGCCGACCGCAGATTTGGCAGCCGCACATGAAAGCGGAACGCACCGGCACGAAACGCGATGGCCGCTGGCTCGGCCTCTACGTGCTTGCCTATCTGGTGTTTCTCTATCTGCCGGTCCTGCTGATCCCGCTGTTTTCCTTCAACGATTCCATCCAGGCTGCGTTTCCGCTGCAAGGCTTCACGCTGCAATGGTACGAGACGCTCTACGGCAATCCGGCGCTGTCGGGCGCGCTCGCCAACAGTCTCGTCATCGCCGCCATCGCCGCCTCCGGTGCCACGCTGTGCGGCATCACCGTGTCCTATATGGACCTCTATGGCCGCTCGCCATTGGCCGCGACCATCAGCGCCATCGCCCGGCTGCCGATCCTTATTCCCGGCGTCATTGTCGGCATATCGCTTTTGATTCTGGTCAACCTCATCGGCCTCGGACCATCGCGTGTCGCCATCGTGCTCGGCCATATACTGGTGGCGCTGCCGACCACCGTGGTGATCATGCGCAGCCGTTTCGCCGCCATCCCCAGGACGGTTCGCGAGGCGGCGCTCGACCTCGGCGCCTCCGACTGGACGACGTTCCGGCGCGTCATGCTGCCGCTCAGCCTGCCGGCCGTGCTCTCGGCCTTCATGCTCGCGTTCCTGATCTCGTTCGACGAATTCATCGTCGTCTTCTTCCTCGCTGGGACCGAGCCGACGCTGCCGCTCTACATGTGGAGCCAGCTGCGCTTTCCCCGATCGCTGCCGACCGTCATGGCGCTCGGGACGGTGATCCTGGCCGTATCCTTCTTCATCGCCGGTACAGCTGAGCTCCTGCGTCATCGCGGGCTTGGCGCGGCGCGCCGCAATACAGCCTGACCACAACAATGAGAGGAGAACGAAAATGGCATTTCTGAAATCGATAACCGGACACAAGGCCCGTGCCGGCCTCGCCGCATTGGCGCTCGCACTGTCGTCGACCGTGGCGCTGGCCGCCGAGAAGCTGCAATACTTCACCTGGTCGGGCTACGAACTGCCCGATTTCAACAAGAGCTTCCTCGCCGCCCACCCCGATGGCGTCGAGGCCTCGATCTTCGGTGACGACGACGATGCCTTCACCAAGGTCAAGGCCGGCTTCCGCCCCGACATCGCCCATCCCTGCTACGACAAGGTGGCGCGCTGGAACAAGGAAGGCCTGCTGCAGCCGATCGACACCAAGCGCATCAAGAACTGGGATTCGATCTTCCCGGTGTTCAAGAACCTGCCTGATCTGCAGGCCGGCGACGGCAAGGTCTGGATGGTGCCGTGGGACTGGGGCAACACCTCGATCCTCTACCGCACCGACCTGGTGAAGAACCCCGAGGCGAGCTGGAACCTGCTGTGGGACAAGCAATATGCCGGCCGCATGGCAACCATCGACGCCGTGCATGACACGCCAATCGTTGCCGCGCTGCTCGCCGGGGTTAATCCGTTCGACATGACACCCGAGCAGATGGACAAGGTCGCGGCAAAGCTGCGCGAACAACGCCCGCTGCTGTCGAGCTACACCACCGACATGACCTCGGTCGAGCAGGCGCTGGCCAGCGGCCAGCTGGTCGCCGCCATGACCTGGAACGCGTCGGCCACCTCGCTGAAGAAGCAGGGCGTGCCGGTCGAGTTCATGAAGCCGAAGGAAGGCATGCTGACCTGGGCCTGCGGCTTCGTCATGCTGAAGGACGCCAAGAATGTCGATCTTGCCTATGACTTCATCAACAGCCGGCTGGATGCCGATTCGGGCAAATTCCTGATCCAGTCCTACGGCTATGGCAGCTCGCTCTCGACCGCCTTTGCCGGCGTGGCGAAGGATGAACTTGAGAAGCTGCAACTGCCGTCCGATCCGGAAGTGATGCTGAAAACCACCATCTTCACCGGACCGATGAAGCAGAATGACGATGTGGCCAAGATGTTCGAGAAAGTGAAGGCGGGCGGGTGAGGCTGCCCCTTCTCCCCTTGTGGGGTGAGCAGCCGGTTCGCGTAAGCGAATTCATCGTGCCAGTGGCACGATGAAAGGCCGGCGAACGCCGGGACGCTGCGAAGCAGCGGGGACCCGGCAGGGTGGATCGACTACCACGCCGGCCCTTCGCAGGCTCAGGGCGTTCAAAGCTCGAAAAGCCAAGCAATTGGCTTTTCGTTCGCTGCGCGAACCGCTTCTCACCCCACAAGGGGAGAAGGGAAGACTACGAGGACTTACGAATGGACATGCTTGACGAAGCCGCCGAGAAACCCAAGGACGATGCCGATGTTCGCGTCGGTCGGCGCGTGCGGGCGCTGCGGCTGGAGCGGCGCCTGTCGCTGGCCGAACTGGCCGCAAAAGCCGGCGTGTCGATCGGTGCGTTGAGCCAGATCGAGCGCGGCATGTCCTCGCTGCGCGTCAAGGTGATCTGGCCGCTCGCCGCCGCTCTGGACATCGAGCCGTCGGCGCTGATCGCCGACGGCAACGATGCCGTCAACGATCTCTATTGCGTGCGCGCCGACAAGCGGCGCGCCATTCCCGTAAAATCCGAAGGCATCGCCAAGGCGCTGCTGTCACCGCCGGGCGCGACGCTGACCGGCATGCTGGTGACGGTGGAAGCCAATGGCGGCACGGCGGAAGCCTATGCCCATGCCGGCCATGAATTCGGTTACGTGCTTTCGGGCGAGGTCGAACTGGTGGTGGATTCGACAAAATACGGGCTGAAGACCGGCGACAGTTTTGCCTTCAAGAGCACGCTTTTGCACGCCTTCCGCAATCCGAGCGCCGAGCAGTGCCAGATCCTCTGGGTCAACACCACGAGACCCTCCGAGGTTCGCGATGGCGCGTGATCCACTTGTCCGGCTGCAGGCGGTCTCGAAGATTTTTCCCGGCGGCATCGTTGGGCTCGACGCTGTCGATCTCGACATTATCAGCGGCGAGTTCATCACGCTGCTCGGGCCGTCGGGCTGCGGCAAGACCACCAGCCTGCGCGTCATCGCCGGCTTCGAAAGCCCGTCGAGCGGCAGGGTTTTGCTCGACGGTCGCGACATCACCGCCCTTCGGCCCTTCGACCGGCCGGTCAACACCGTGTTCCAGGACTACGCGCTGTTTCCGCACATGAACGTTGCCGAAAATGTCGGCTTCGGCCTGTCGCTGCGAAAACTCACCAGTGCCGAGCAGGCAAAGCGCGTCGGCGAAGCCCTCGACATGGTCGGTCTCGCCGACAAGCTTGGCGCCCGCGTCTTGGAACTGTCGGGCGGCCAGCGCCAGCGCGTCGCGCTCGCCCGCGCCATCGTCTGCGAGCCGCGCGTGCTGCTGCTCGACGAACCGCTGTCGGCGCTCGACGCGCATCTGCGCGAACAGATGCAGGTCGAATTGAAGCGGCTGCAGTCGCGGCTCGGCACCACCTTCGTCATGGTCACCCACGACCAGACCGAAGCGCTGTCGATCTCCGACCGCATTGTCGTCATGAACAAGGGCCGCATCGAGCAGATCGCGCCGCCGGCGACGCTCTATGACCGGCCCGCCACGAAGTTCGTTGCGAGCTTCATCGGCACCATGAATCTCCTGCAATCGCGTTTTATCGGCCGCGATGGCGATCGCCTGCGTTTCACCGCCGGTACATTGCCGCTGGAGGCCGTTTCTGAAACCGGCCCGTCACCTGGCGAAGGCGAGATGCGTACCATCGGCGTGCGTCCAGAGGACTTGCTGGCGGCGACCGAGGCCACGCCCGGTACCGCGCCGGCGCGCGTCAACAGCATTGTCTTTCACGGCCGCACGCTGCGCTTGCATGCCGAACTCGAGAAAGGCGCACCTGTTGTCATCGATGCGCCGCGCCAGGCCGAGGGTTTTCAATTCAGCGTCGGCGACGTGGCGCATATCAGCCTGCGCCGTGGCGCCAACTGCCCTATGCTGCCAAGCTAGCGCCATCTATCTTCGCAAGGTCGTCGCGCAACTGCGAAGCTCCGGCGTTCGTTCCATTTTCGCTTGATTTGTTCCCTTTTTGTTCTAAACGCCTAGGCCGGATACAATTTGCCGAACGAGTTCAGTTATGGGTGGGCAACCTGCATTCGGGACCGCCAAGAACGGCCAGACCTTTTTCCAATGGGAAGAGTTCGATCGACATTTCGACGACCGGATATTCTTCGGCATCCTTGCCGAGAGTACCGTCGCCGGCGCTCTCGCGCGGAGGGCTGTCGCCCTGGATCGGGAGCTACGCCTGCAGGGCTGGTTTGTTCCGGAAGACCACATCCATATCTCGCTCGTCGGTCTCGGCGACCATGACGGGTTGCCGCAGGAGTTGGTCGAAACCGCCTGTCGTATAGGCTCGATGATCGTTGCAAAACCTTTCCAGGTTTTCTTCGATCGCTTGTCGGCTTTTGGCGGTGGTTCGCTTGTTCTACGGGGTGGCAGTGGCAGCAATCCGGCGCTGCAAGAATTCTGGCGCAACCTCACTGCTCTGATTTCAGACAGCCCGTTAAAATCCTTTCTCACAAAGTCCATCGAACCGCATGTCACGCTGCTTCGCGATGAAGCGCGTGTTCCCAAAATCCGAGAACGATCGATTGATCCAGTCAGCTGGTTGGTCCGGGATTTTGTGCTGATCCACAGTCTCACCGGCAAGGGTGTTTACAAGGAGCGTGGGCGTTGGCAATTGACCGGCCAGGACGATTCCCTGGCCGGTATGTGAGAAATCGTCGTCACACAGCCGCGCTATATCTATCGTCCTGACACGGCTTGTCAGCTGTCGTGCAGGCAAAGGTGGCGGGCCGGCCAGCGCTTCCCTATTTCGAGTGCGTCTGAACAGGAGGAAACACAAATGACCATCGCGGACATTGCCAAGGATTTCACCGAGCTCCTTAAGCAGGGAGACCACAACGGTGCCGCCGAAAAGTACAATGCCGACGACATCGCCAGCTTCGAAGCCATGGAGGGGCCGATGGCCGTCAGCCACGGCAAGGAGGCACTCAGGCAGAAAAGCCAATGGTGGCAAGAGAACCACGAAGTCCATGGCGGCTCGGTCGAGGGACCCTATGTCAACGGCGACCAATTCGCGGTGCGCTTCACCTTCGACATCACGCCCAAGGCCACCGGCGAGCGCGTCACCATGGATGAGGTTGGCCTGTACACGGTCAAGAACGGCAAGATCACCGAAGAGCGTTTTTACTACTGAGTCCGGGAAATCCGCCCCTTCTCGGAGTTCTGCTCTCTTCGGTCGAAAAGCCAGCACGGCGGCCCGTGGGAAATCCCCTGACCGCCGTGTGACGCTCAAATCGTCTTCACATACTCCGCAAGTTGATCGGCCACCGTGCCCCAGCCATCGAAGAAACCCATCTCTTCATGGTTGTTGCGGGTCGCCTCGTCGCGGTGGATGGCGGTGGCGGTGTAGCGCGTGCCCAGGCCATCCGGCTGGAGGGAAATGATCGCGGTGATAAAGGGCTCGCCCGACGGCCGGTAGCCCGGCAGCAGCGCATCCGTCCACACCAGCCGCTCGTTCGGCACGATGTCGAGATAGCAGCAATGGCGATCGCTGACCTCCTTGCCGTCGGGCGACTGCATGCGTGTCCGGAACAGCCCGCCTGGCCGCAGATCGATCTCGCAATCGGTGATCAGCCATGGCTTCGGCGTGAACCATTGCCTGACATGCTCCGGCGTCGTCATGGCCCGCCATAGCAGTTCGCGCGGCGCGTCGAGCACGCGCTCCAGCACGAGGTCCAGCCTGGGATCCGGCTTGAAGGGATAGCTCATTTTTCCTGCTCCTTGAGGGTCATCACATAGGCGTCGAACTGGTCGAGGCGGCGCTCCCACAGCGTGCGCTGTTCGGCCAGCCAGTTCTCGGCGAGCTGCAGCGGCTCGGGCGCCAGTTGATAGGTCCTGGTGCGGCCGCTCTTTTCCGAGCGCACCAGCCCGCAGCCCTCCAGCACCTTGAGATGCTCGATGAAGGAAGGCAGCGCCATCTCGAAAGGCTGCGCCAGTTCGCTGACCGAGGCCGGGCCGCGGTTCAGCCGCTCGACGACGCGGCGTCGTGTCGGATCGGCAAGCGCGCGGAAGATGCCATCGATGGGCGGGAGGCTCGGATTGGCGGTCTGGAGACTTGTCATGATTGATCCTGCGGCGCCGTCAAAAGCGGTTCGAAAATACTTAGGATAATTCCTTAGTATTGGCAAGCCCGAAAATTCTGGAGTTGCGGCTTGGGCGCTGGCAAAGCGAGGAGGGCGGTTTTAGGCTGTGGGACGGATTCGGCTGTCAGCCCAAGGGAACCGCGCTTTGACGATTACCATCTACGGCATCACCACCTGCGACACGGTCAAGAAGGCGCGCGTCTGGCTGGAGAGCCATGACGTGCCCTACCGGTTTCACGATTTTCGTGCGGAGGGGCTGGACGCGAAGCGGCTGGATGGCTGGGTCGGCAAGGTCGGCTGGGAAAAGCTGCTCAACAAGGGCAGCACGACGTTTCGCGTACTGGCGGAGGCAGACAAGCAGGACCTCGATGAAAAGAGGGCCAAGGCGCTGATGCTGGCCAAACCGACGATGGTCAAGCGGCCGGTGTTGGAGCTCGGTGACAGGGTTCTGGTTGGGTTCAAGCCGGATGTTTATGAGCAGGCGGTGAAGTAGCTGGCGAGACGTTGAAGCTGCCGATCTCCCCCGCAAGGGGGGAGATCGGACGTCGCCGCGGCTTTCGCCAATCGCCAGCGTTGCTGGAGGCAAGCACCCTTCAATCCCTCCCGCGCAAATATCTCGCCAATGCCACGGCATTGTTGTGCGCCTCATCATGCGCGCCGTAGAGCAGCGTCACCTTGCCCTTGTTCAGCAAGCCGCGCAGCTGCGCGACTGCCTCACCATTCCCATCCAATTCGGTCCCGTACCGCGCCTGAAACCCCGCCCAGCGCGCGGGCTCATGCCCGAACCACTTTCGCAGCCCATCGCTCGGCGCGATGTCCTTCAGCCACAGCGCCAGCGCGGCATGCTCCTTGCGGACGCCGCGCGGCCAGATGCGATCGACCAGCACCCGCTGCCCGTCATCGGCAGCGGGCGGCTCGTAGATCCGCTTGACCATCAGGTCGAAGGCCATTCGACCTCCCTAGGCGGTGACCCTCAGGCCCACTCGCCCTTGCGCATCACCGGCACCTTGCGGCCGTCCTTGTGGACGCCATCAATGTCGATCTTGTCCGAACCGATCATCCAGTCGATGTGGATAAAGCTCTTGTTGCCGCCGCGCGCCGCGATCTCGTCCTGGCTGAGCGAAGCGCCATTGACGAAGCATTTCGAATAGCACTGGCCGAGCGCGATGTGACAGGCGGCGTTTTCGTCGAACAGCGTGTTGAAGAACAACAGGCCACTGGCCGAGATCGGCGAGGAATGCGGCACCAGCGCCACTTCGCCGAGACGGCGCGAGCCCTCATCGGTGTCGAGCACTTTCTTCAGCACGTCCTCGCCCTTCGAAGCCTTGGCCTCGACGATTCGCCCACCTTCGAAGCGCACCGAGATGTCGTCGATCAGCGTGCCCTGGTAGGACAGGGGCTTGGTCGAGGAGACATGGCCCTCGACCCGCCTGGCGTGCGGCGTGGTGAACACCTCTTCGGTCGGGATGTTCGGGTTGCAGGTGATGCCGTTCTTGGCGGTCGAGGCGCCGCCCATCCATTCATGGCCATCCGCCAGCCCGACCGTCAGGTCGGTGCCCGGTCCGGTGAAATGCAGGGCGTGGAAATTGTGGCCGTTCAGCCATTCGGTGCGGCCGTGCAGCGCTGCATTGTGCGCCGTCCAGTTTGCGATCGGGTCTTCCACGTCGACCCGCGATGCCGAAAAGATCGCATCGGCGAGCTTCACCACCGCGACATCGTCGGCATCGCCGGGGAAAACCTGCTTGGCCCAGGCGAGGTCCGGATAGGCGACGATGTTCCAGTTGATATCGAAGCCGGTGATCTTTTCCAGCGCCGGCTGGTAGGCCATGGAATTGGCTTTGTTGGCGCGCGCCACTTTGGCCGGGTCCTGCGTCGAGAGCAGCGATGGATCCTCTCCGCGCACGGCAAGCCTGGCCGCATTGTTGGAAAAGGCCTTCGCCATGCCTTCATAGAGCCAGCCGGCGGCGTGGTCGAAACCGGCGTCCGCCCCGAAGCGGTAGCGCGCCAGCGTCATCTCGTCATCGTTGAAGATCGGCGTCACCAGACCGGCGCCGGCCTTGTAGGCGTGCTCGACGATGCGCCTGGTCAGCGGCAGGGCCGCGATCGACGAGGTCAGCACCAGATCCTGTCCGGGCTGCAATTGCAGCCCGACTTTGATGGCGACTTCCGCCAGCCTGTCGAGCTTCACCGGGTCGATCGTTGCGGAAACGCCGCGCGAATGTGTGGTCATGATCCTGCCTGCCGTGATGTTTGATCTGGTCTTACATAGACCGCAGCCGGCATCCTTTCCACCGCGATTGCGCTAGGCCAGTTCAGGCCGCGCTTTCGAGTGACCCGAACTGCGCCATCGTCGCCGCGATCTCTTCCTTGATCCAGGCCTTGAAGTCCCGGACCTTGCGGCTCTCCGCCTTGGCTGACGATGTCACTAGCCAATAGCCGAGCCCGCTCTGGGCGCGGATTCCGAACGGCGCCACCAGACGCCCGTCGGCCAGCGCATCCGCCGCCAACAATTGCCAGCCCAGCATCACGCCATGGCCGGCAATGGCCGATTCCAGGCACAGCATCGGATCGGTGAAGCGCGCGCCTTTCTGAAAGGTGACGGGTGGAACACCGGCTGCCGTGAACCAGCTTTCCCAGTTGATCATCGCCCGCTCGTCGGTGATGGCGCAGGTCTGGGCAAGGTCCTCGATCGATTGCAGTTTCCTGGCGATATCAGGCGAGCAGACTGGAAAGACTTCCTGCGCCAGGAGCAATTCCGCTCGCCCTTCCGGCCATTTGCCGTCGCCAAGCCGGATGGCGATGTCAACGTCGGAGCGGTCGAGATTGGTGAGCCTCACCGTAGCGTCGATGCGCAGCAGCACGTTGGGATGGCGGTCGAAGTGACGCGACAGCCTGGGCAGCAGCCATTTCGAGGCGAAGGCCGGTGCCACCGAAACCACCAACGTGCATTGCGTCGCCTCATCGGCCAAAGCCACGGCCTGGGCAAGCTCACGAAACCCAGTGCCGAGGCGGGTCGCGAAGACGGCGCCGAATTCGGTCAGCACGAGACCGCTTGCCGTGCGCTCGAACAGCGCCTGGCCGAGCTGCTTTTCGGTGCGGCTGATCTGCTGGCTGACGGCACTGACGGAAACGTTGAGCTCGCCGGCGGCCGCCGCGAGCGAGCCGAGACGGGCAACGGTTTCGACGGCGCGAAGGCCGTTGAGGTGGACGCGGTTGAGCATGGCCATTTGAGATTTTCTAAACTGTTCCATCTGAAATCTCAATTGAAAGACGCGCCGAAACGGCAGACTTTGTTGATGGGAGAGAGACCCATGGAGCCGGAAATGTTAAGGATGCTGTCATCGCTCAAGGTTCTGTTCGCTGGGGGCACGCCCTATGAGCCGCGCTCGCACAGCGATACGCAGACATGGCTCACCGATCCGCTTTCGCATCCCGTCCTGAACACCATGTCGGGGCGCGAACTTGGCGACGTGCCGTTCAGGCTGACGGCGCGCCGGACGGTGCACGAGACCACTTCGTGGCAAGCCGGTTTCGGTGGGCGCTGCTGAGCGGATCCCGCACCCTCCGGCTTAAGGAAAACTCGAGCTGGCGCGACACGCTGTAGGCCCACTGGGTAGGCCCACTGGTCTAACGAAAGGCGATTGTTTCAGCGATCCCTGCATTTATTGTGCGCTGCAATGACATCGGCCTCAACAGCGTTGCGCTTCACCGTCGCCGGCATGATTGCGATGGCCGTCGCCATGGGCATCGGCCGCTTCGTCTACACGCCGATCCTGCCCGGCATGATGGAAGAACTCCATCTGTCGCCGGCCAATGCCGGCTGGATCGCGTCTGCCAATTATCTCGGCTACCTCGTCGGCGCGTTTGTGGCGGCGGGCGGCTGGGCGCATGGCCGCGAGCGTCTGCTGATGCTGACTGGGCTTGGCTTCAGCACCGTCCTGGCCGCGCTGATGGGGCTGACCGACACAATGGTCGCCTTTCTCCTCATCCGCTTTCTGGCCGGTCTGGCGAGCGCCTTCGTCATGGTGTTCATGGCCAGCATCGTTTTCAGCCATATCAATGCTGCCGGTCGTGGCGACCTGCAGGCCTGGCATTTTGGCGGTGTCGGCCTCGGCATCGCCATCTCGGCGGCGATGATGGCGGTGCTGGTCACCGACCATGCCGGCTGGGCGGCGGGCTGGTTGTGGTCGGCGGCAATTTCGGCCTGTGGCTTCGTGGCCGTGGCGCTGCTGGCGAATGAAGGCCCGCTTGCCAATGGTGAAGCCGTCCGCGAGCCGGCGCTGCCGAAAGACCGGCCGCTGATGAAGATCATCGTCGCCTACGGGCTGTTCGGCTTTGGCTATGTGGTGACGGCGACGTTCCTGGTCGCCATCGTCCGCCAAGGCGGCGGCAGCCGCGTTTTCGAGGCCATGGTGTGGATGGTCGCCGGCCTTGCGGGTTTTCCTTCGACGTACCTGTGGCAGAAGATCGCCGGGCGGATCGGGCTCTACGCCGCCTATGCGTTGGCGTGCTTCATCGAGGTCATCGGCGTCACCGCCAGCGTGGCGCTTGGCGGATATTCGGGGCCACTGCTTGGCGGTCTGCTGCTTGGCGGCACCTTCATTGCCATCACCGCGCTTGGCCTGCAGGCCGCCCGCCAGCAGGCGCCAAAGGCGCCCCGGCGCATCTTTGCGTTGATGACGGCCTCGTTCGGCCTTGGCCAGATCATCGGTCCGATCGCCGCCGGCCTTTTGGCGCAGATGTCAGGCGATTTCTTCCTCGCTTCGATCGTCGCGGCGGCCATGCTGGTGGTCTCCGGCGTCATCACATGGTCGGCCGCGCCAAAATCGCCATGATTTGTCGTCTTGCTCTGCACCGGGCATCGTGCAGGCATTTTCTTTCCCCCTAATGTGTGACTTTATGCCCGCCGAAGTCAGCTGATTTGCCCACCGAGCAAGGAATTCGCCACAGTGTTCGTATCCTTCTTCCCGCAGCCGAAGCTCTTTTTCTCTTCGGCCGCCATCTGGAGCCTTGTCGGCATCCTGTTTTGGTTTTTCGGGGGGGAGCAACTGGGCGCCGTGTTCGGGATGCCACCGGCGGCTGCCGACGCGCCGCCCATCATCGGCATCGCCATCCTCGTATCGAAGCCGTTCCTCTGGTTTTATCTGTATTTCGCGTTTTGCGTGCTCGTCTTCTACGCGTTCTGGAGCTGGTATTCTCCACACCCATGGCAGCGCTGGTCGATCCTGATGACGGCCGTCATCCTGTTTTTCATCTATTTCAATGTGCAGGTCAGCGTTGCCGTCAACGCCTGGTACGGCCCGTTCTTTGACTACGTGCAAGGCCTGATGTCGGGGACCGGAAAATCGACCAATGGCGAATTCTACACCGGACTGGCTGACTTCTCATGGCTCGCGCTGGTTGGCATGAATGTGCAGGTGGTCAATGCCTTCATCGTCAGCCACTGGATCTTCCGTTGGCGCACGGCGATGAACAATTATTTCATCGAGAACTGGGGCAGGTTGCGGCATATCGAGGGCGCTTCGCAGCGTATCCAGGAAGATACGATGCGGTTCTCGCAGATCATGGAGGATCTAGGCTCCAGCTTCGTCCAGTCGATCATGACCCTGATCGCCTTCCTGCCGGTCATGATCCAGTTGCAGGCCCATATCAGCGAACTGCCGATCATCGGCGCAGTCCCGCAGCCTCTGGTGATTGCAGCGCTTGCCTGGTGCCTGTTCGGAACCATCTCGGTCATGGTTGCCGGCCTGAAACTTCCGGGGCTGCAGTTCCGTAACCAGCGCGTCGAAGCCGCTTACCGCAAGGAACTGGTTTACGGCGAAGATCATGCGGACCGCGCACAACCTGCCACCACGGCCGAGCTGTTTGCCAATGTCCGCCACAACTATTTCAGGCTCTATTTCCACTACATCTATTTCAACGTCGTCCGGTACACCTACCTGCAGGCCGACAACATTTTCTCGCTGCTGATCCTTGGCCCATCGCTAGTCGCGCACAAGATAACGTTCGGCGCGCTGAACCAGATCTCGAATGCCTTCGGCAAGGTGACGGGTTCGCTGCAGTTCCTGCTCACCTCCTGGTCGACCATTGTCGAACTCCAGTCGGTCCATAAGCGCCTGCGCGCCTTCGAGGCGACGCTGCTCGGCGAGCCGCTGCCCGATATCGATCAGCGTTATCTGGCAAGGCAGGGTGCCGAAGATCCGGCCTAAAAAGCTGAGTTTGGAAATTGAACCGGGTTGGCGGCTCAGCCGCCAACCGTAGCCTGTTTGCTGCCAGCTTCCTGCCGCGAAACATAATCGCGAAAACTGATGCACTCGACGTCGGCCTTGACGCAGACCTCGCCGGCAAAGCGCTCCAGCGCGTTCCAGTAGGCGCCGTCATTCATCAGCGTGAAGTGGAAGCCGAGTTCCAGCGGGATGCGCTTGCCCTGATACTGCGCGTCGAAGGCGGCGCGAAACGCCTGATAGGTCCGGTCGGCGAACTCGCCCGCCTTGCTCGGGCGTTCGAAGCCGCCGGAGTGGCGGACATAGAGATTGTAATCCATGGCGATCACCGGCCTGGATTTCGGTCCTTCCGGGATCTGCGGCAGCGAAAAGCGGGTGATGCTGCCGACGGTCGGCGGCTGGGCAGGGCCCTGCGAGACACCGCTGGCGTCGAACTGGTAGCCCGCGGCCGGCAGCGCCTCATAGAGCGCTTTGCTTGTCGACAGATAGGGCGCGCGAAACCCGACCACCGCATGCCGCGCGAAATCGCGCCAGCCCTGCGGCTCGGGCGTAATGCCGTTGATCGCGTAGGCGTTTTCAAAAATGTGATCGAAGGAGGCGAACTCCTTCAGCCAGTCGGCCTTGCTCCAGTCCTTGCCGTCGAAATGGCCGCAGCCGTGGCTGGCGATGTCGTGGCCCTCATGCGCGGCAAGACCGACCTGCTCCAGCCGCTCGGCCACTTCCTGTTTGGAGGCGGCAAAGCCGATGTTCGATTTGCCCGCCGTTTTGCCGGGCGCCGTGTATTCCGTGCGTGTCTCCGGCGACAGCAGGAAGACGCAGGACAGAAAATAGGTGAAATGCGCGCCCGTGCGCTGCGCCAGCGCACGGCTGCGCTTCCACTGCGAGATGTCGCGCGCACTGTCGAAGGAGATGATGACCACCTGTTTCGGCTTTGCCGGCATCGGTGGCGCGGGCGGATCGGCCAGGGCCACGCCGGCGGTGGCCAGCGAGGCGAGCGAGAACGCAGCAACGCGAGACAAACAAGGCATCGGCAAACTTACAGGCTCCTGACGGTCAGCAAGCCGGCTATCCCCGAAATGTGGCGTGGGTGCGGTTGGCCCTTTCGTCCGTTTGCCCCGGGGCAAACATCGGCTTGACCCCGGGGCAAACATCCGTTTGCACCTGGGGATTGGGCGATTTTCCGCTTGAACCCCTTCCATGCCGACAAAATTTCGCTAAAACGCGGGCTCATGAACCGCCCCGGCCCGGGGCAAAAGTGGTTTTGATTGATGTCCGACGACAGTTTTATCCGTGAAGTCAACGACGAGATGCGTCGCGAGCAGGCGCAGAAGCTGTGGGACCGTTTCGGCCCGGCCTTGCTTGTCATTGCGATCCTCGTGGTGCTCGGCACCGCCGCCTTCGTCGGCTACCGCTATTGGGACGAGACGCGCGCCAACCGCTCTGGCGATGCTTTCTCGCAGGCCTTGAAGCTTGCCAACGACGGCAAGAACGACGATGCGCTGGCTGCGCTCGATCAGTTGGAAAAGGATGGCTACGGCGCCTATCCGCTGCTTGCCCGCATGCGTGCCGCCACCGTCAAGGCGAGCAAGGGCGACACCGACGCGGCCGTCAAGGATTTCGACGACGTCGCCGCCGACACCGCCATTCCCCAAGGCATTCGCGACATGGCACGGCTCCGGGCAGCCCTCCTGCTCGTCGATCACGGCTCTTTCGCCGACGTCTCCAGCCGCGTCGAGGCGCTGACGTCGGACACCAACACGCTTCGCCACACGGCGCGCGAGGCGCTCGGCCTTGCCGCCTGGAAGGAAGGCAAGACCCAGGATGCGCTGAAACTGTTCGACCAGATCGCCGCCGATGACGGCGCCCCCCGCAACACCCGCGAGCGGGCAACGCTGATGTCCGAGCTGATCCGCGGCTCGGGCAATGCCTCGTAAATGCATGTCGCCCAAAAGTGTGCAGCGGTTTTGGGACAACGACATGCATGATTGTAGGACTGTATGACCTTCAAAGTCGCCATCATCGGCAGACCTAACGTCGGCAAATCGACCCTTTTCAATCGGCTGGTGGGAAGGAAGCTGGCGCTTGTCGACGACACGCCGGGTGTCACCCGCGACCGTCGCGTCCATGCCGCCAAGCTCTACGACCTGCATTTCGATGTCATCGACACCGCCGGTTTCGAGGATGCCGGTGCCTCGACCTTGCCCGGCCGCATGCGCGCGCAGACCGAGATCGCCATCCGCGAAGCCGACCTGATCTTCTTCACCATCGATGCCAAGTCCGGCCTGCTGCCCGACGACAGGACCTTCGCCGAAATCGTGCGCAAATCCGGCAAGCCGGTCGTGCTGGTCGCCAACAAGGCCGAGGCCAAGGGCGCGCAGGGCGGCATGCTGGAGGCCTGGGAACTCGGGTTGGGCGAGCCGATCCCGGTTTCGGCCGAACATGGCCAGGGCATGCCCGATCTGCGCGATGCGGTCATTGGCGCGCTCGGCGAGGCGCGCGCCTTCGGTGAAGAGGAAGAGGGTGAAGACGACGAGATCGCCACCACCGAGGTGCTGATCGGCGAGGACATTGCCGACCCCGACGCCGAGGATGTGCATACCTACGACGACACCAAGCCGATGCGCATCGCCGTCGTCGGCCGCCCGAATGCAGGGAAGTCAACGCTGATCAACGCGCTGATCGGCGAGGAGCGGCTGCTGACGGGACCGGAAGCCGGCATCACCCGCGACTCGATCTCGGTCGACTGGGACTGGCATGGCCGCCGGCTGAAGCTGTTCGACACGGCCGGCATGCGCCGCAAGGCGAGGATCCACGAGAAGCTGGAAGTGATGTCGGTGCAGGATGGCTTGCGCGCCATCCGTTTCGCCGAGATCGTCGTCATAGTGCTCGACGCCACCATCCCGTTCGAGAAGCAGGATTTGCAGATCGCCGACCTGATCATCCGCGAGGGCAGGGCGCCAGTGATCGCCTTCAACAAATGGGACCTGATCGATCATCCGCAGGAACTGCTGGCGGAGCTGCGCGAGAAGACCGAGCGGCTGTTGCCGCAGGTGCGCGGCATCCAGGCGGTGCCGGTCTCGGCCGAGACCGGACGCGGCCTCGACAAGCTGATGGATGCGGTTCTGAGGACCCACAAGGTCTGGAACAGCCGCGTCTCGACCGGGAAGCTCAACCGCTGGCTCGAAGCCATACTGGCGCATCATCCGCCGCCCGCCGTTGCCGGGCGCCGGCTGAAGGTCAAATATGTCACCCAGGCCAAGACACGCCCGCCGGGTTTTGTTGTCCAGTGCTCGCGGCCGGACGCGATGCCGCAATCCTATGTTCGCTATCTCTCGAACAGCCTGCGCGAAGCCTTCGACATTCCGGGCGTGCCGATCCGCATCGCGCTGCGCACTTCGGACAACCCATTCGCCGGCCGGGCCAAGAAACGCGGCTGAGGCGCTCATCCGATCAGGCCACGGCACGCAAGCCGGCATTGGCCCGCGCATTGTCCGGCAAGGCCTGCCGCGCCGCCTCCAGCAAGATGTCGGCAAGGCGGGCCGCCACCGGCTCGGGTTCGGCATCCCGGCGATGCAGAAAGAGCGCCATACTGGGCAGCGCCGGCAGCCCGGCAATCTCCGGCGTCATCGCGCTGACACTGGCCGGCAGGCCTATGTCGGTGCGGATCGTCAACCCGAGCCCAGCAGCCACTGCCGCCCAGATGCCGCCGAGGCTCGGGCTGGAAAAGGCCATGCGCCAGGGCAGCCCGGCGCGGTCGAGCGTTTCGGTCGCCACCGTGCGCAACAGACAGGGCGCTTCGAGCGCCACCAGCGGCAGCGGTTCGCCGTCGCGCAGGCTGGTCTCGATGCGCTTGGCCGGGCCGATCCAGCGCATCGGAACATCGGCGACATGCTCGCTGTAGGGCAGCGTCTGGCCGCTATGCCAGGCGAGCGCGATGTCGAGGCTGCCTGACATTACCCTTTCGGCAAGGTCGTGGCTGCGCGCTATCCTGGCCTCGATCTTGACCTTCGGGTGGGCGCGGGCGAAGCGGCCGAGAACATCGGGCAATACAGCCTCGCCGAAATCCTCCTGCAGGCCGAGCCGCACCCAGCCTTCCAGCTCGACATCATGGATGGCCGCCGCCGCCTCGTCATTCAGCTCGAGCAGCCGGCGTGCATAGCCGAGCATGGTCTCACCCGCCTCCGTCAAGGCGAGGCCACGGCCCGCCTTGCGAAAGATCGGCGTCGCTGCTTGTTCCTCCAGTTTCTTCAATTGCGCGCTGACCGCCGAGGTCGACCGGCCAAGCCGGTCGGCGGCCTTGGCAAAGCTGCCAAGCTCCATGCCGGTGACGAAACTGCGCAGAACGTCGAGGTCGAATGTCACGCGTTGCATAGAGACTGTCCTGTTTTTCAGGATCGATAGTCAAAAACTTCCTGATTTTAAGGATGGATTTATGGCGATAGAGAGATGCCGTCAAGGTCTGGGCCACTGGACCACCACGGGAATGAAACCATGTCCGCCATAGTCGACTGCGCCGACCAACAGTCAACACAAGTCCTGAAAGACAGGGCTGCCGGTCCCGCCGAGAGGGTATTCAGTCCCGGCCATCGGTGGAAAGTCCTGGGCATCGGTGTCGCCGCGAACGCCAGCTTCTCGGCCACGTTCTCCGGCATACCGGCAACGGCGGTGGTGCTTCGTCAGGGCTATCACTTAAGCAATGCCGAGCTTGGCCTGGCGCTCGGCCTTCTCGGCTTGGGCGTTGCGCTCAGCGAGCTGCCCTGGGGTCTGCTCACCGATCGCTGGGGCGATCGCCGCGTGCTTCTGATCGGGCTTGGCGCGACGGCCGCCTGGCTCCTTGCGATGGCCATACTCGTCGTGCCGACAAGGTCAGGCATCCCCGATGTCATGCTGCTGTCGGCAAGCCTGCTCGTTACGGGACTGCTCGGCGGCAGCGTCAACGGCTCGAGCGGTCGCGCCATCATGGGCTGGTTCCGGGAAAACGAGCGCGGCTTTGCCATGAGCATAAGGCAGACGGCGGTGCCGCTTGGCGGCGGCCTCGGCGCGCTTGTCCTGCCGTCGCTTGCGCTCGCTTTTGGCTTTTCCGCGGTGTTCGGGCTTTTGGCCGGCGCCTCCGCTCTATCCGCGCTGTTTGCCTGGCGCTGGCTGCATGAGCCGCCAGCTGCAGGTCACGTCGTTTCGTCGGCAGCGGCCGGACCGGCGCCGCTGCGCAACATCGAGGTCTGGCGCATTGCGACCGCCATCGGCCTGCTCTGCTTTCCGCAGGTGGCGGTGCTCACCTTCGCGTCGGTGTTCCTTCACGACTTCGCCGGGCTGGGGACAGCAGCGATCAGCGCCAGCCTCGCCGCGGTTCAGGTCGGCGCCATGGTCATGCGCGTCTGGAGCGGCCGCTTTACCGACCGCCACGGCAACCGCCGCCAGTTTCTGCGCTCATGCAGCGCGCTTAGCGGGCTGGCCTTCGCTGTGCTCTGGCTGATGGTCATGGCCAGCCCCACGGTGCCGGGCGGCCAGTCCTTCCTGATCGCTGTCCTTCCCTTGGTGCTGATTGCCGCGGGCATCTCGGTTTCCGCCTGGCATGGCGTCGCCTATACCGAGCTTGCCACGCTTGCCGGCGCCGGCCATGTCGGAACCGCGCTCAGTCTCGCCAACACCTTCGTCTTCGTCGGCTTCTTCCTGGTGCCGGTGGCCATTCCAGGGCTGCTGCACCTCTGGTCCTGGTCCGGCGTCTGGCTGTCGGCCGCCATCTGCGCGCTGATCGCGTGGCCGATCTTTCTGCGGCCGGCCGCACCTCGATCAGCTTGAGACAGTCAAACCAAGGCAGCCAGCGGCATATGCTGGGATGAAGGCGCGTGCCTGGACATCGGGAACCGCCGTTTGGCCCAGGCGATGGCGGGTTTTTCCGCCGTTCGATGGAGGATGACCGAAAGGCCAAGGCTCAATATCGCTGCCAAAGTTGTGGCTGCTGTTGGACCGTAGTGCTTATCGATCTCGTAATTGTAGGCCAGGTTGAAAATGACGATTTGATGAATCATGTAGAATGCGAAACTGATCTCGCCGCAGAAAATCAACGGGCGGCAAGATAGAACGCGCGTCGCAACGCCGGATTGGTGCGCAAAGACATAGACCATGGCAGCGAATACCGGATACATTCCATATTCGCGATAAGCTGCAGACGCCATGACCGATGCGTGATTGGCGAAGAATTGCGTGATCTCGTCATGCACCCCGGCATAAAGCACCAGGCTGGCGATCGCCGCAATCTGAGTGGACGCCAGCCAGCCGACGGGAATGCGCCGAAGTCTGAACAATTGATAGACGGCTATCCCCGACAGGAATTCCACCATGCGCAGAGGTGGAAAAAGTTGAACGAACGATGCGTCCGTAACGTAGAAATCCAGCCACGGTCGTTCGGAAGAAGTCGGAAATACAGGACCGGGCAACACCGCCGTGAACGCAAGCAGGCCGAGGACGGCAAGGGTCCAGCCGCAAATCACCAGCATGACCTGGTTTGGCCTCAGGATCAGAATGAACGGCAGGAGAAGGTAGAAGAATAACTCGACCGATATCGACCATGAGACGCCATTGTAGGCGTAGGCCGTGCCGTAGGTCGGAATCCATGCGCTCTGGAGCGTTGTCGTTAGATATGCGGTGAGAAGGCCTGCCGGTTCATGAAGCGTCACCACGGCAAAAAAGGAACACAGCATGTGGACAGGCCAGAGCCTGAAAAATCTCTGGCAGACAAAGTGTCTTACATCGCGCCAGTCAAGGAAACGCCCTGCGAAACTGTATGATAACACGAACCCCGACAGGACAAAGAAGAACGAGACGGCGCATTCCAGATGCATGTTCCGGATGTATTGCGACGCATCGATTCCAAACATCTGTAGATGATGGATGAATATCGATAGGGCCGCAAAAGCCCGCAAGGCCGTCAAATTATGAAGCTGGAGGCGTCCGGGTGGCTCTATCGAGTTCACGCCGTTTGCGGTTGTAGTGTCCACGACCGTTGCCTCGTCGCTCGGCTTGCGCGGCCGCTGTTTCGAACAGCTCCATTGTGACGGTTGGAATATGGATATCCGGTTAAGTCCTCCGGGAACGCGGATTGGCGGGCGTTCCGTCGCCATCCCGCCGCAAAACCGCCCGACTTCGAAATCACGACCTTGAGCCGACTGAGAAAACCCGATCGATCCCGTTAACGTCCCATCAAGGTTAATGCATCATTTTGCTCTCCAGTGGGGTCAGTAGCGTTCCTGGAGAGTGTTCCGTGCATCGACGTGTGTTGAAGCGGCTTGTTGCCGCCGCCGGTGAGAAGAAACGCAGCTTCGTATCTCCGTTCATCATCGGTCTCGGCATCTGGATCGGCTTCCCGACCGTCGCCGCCTACCAGGACATGACCAGCCTCGTTTCCGGCCTTGAATCGCCGACCGCGCGCTGGAATTCCTATGTCGAGAGATCCGTCGCCGGCTCGACCCATGCCGCCGAGATGCCCTTCGTCGATTCCGACGTCACCGGCTCGATCTCCGGATCGGGCATTCACCTGGCGGGCGTCGGCAACGTGTCGTTCCGCGGCAAGGGCGGCAAGGTCAGCGGCTCGCCCGACGAGGATCGCGTGATGCGCGCCGACAAGAAGGGCCGCATCGTCCAGATGTCTCCCGTTGCACCGCCGAAGAACTTCAACGCCGGTTCGATCTTCCAGCGGACCTCCTCCTTGATGCGGCCGACTATGGACGGCGACCTGAAGATGGCCTTCGCCAAGCCTCAGATCAAAGGCAAGGAAATCCAGATCGCCGCCGCATTCCATGCGCGGGAGGACAAGAAGCCGGATCCCGGCGTGCCGGCCATGCTTGCCGCCCTGGTCAACAACGACCATCCCGATATTCTGGCGACGGCCTATGCGCAATCCGAGCCGGACTATGCCAAGGCCTCACCCTTCGAAGCCCTGCTGCAGGACGAGCAGCCCAACAGCGGCCGCTTCATTCCGCCGATGGCCAAGGGTGACCATTCGTGGATCCAGAACCCGCTGCCGGAGAGCGTCTTCTCCAAGCCCGAGCAAAAATGCCTGGCCAACGGCATCTATTTCGAGGCGAGAAGCGAATCCGTGCGCGGTCAGGCTGCCGTTGCCCAGGTCATCCTCAACCGCGTCCGCAATCCCGCCTATCCCAATTCGATCTGCGGCGTCGTCTACCAGAACGACAGCTGGTTCAACCGTTGCCAGTTCTCCTTCGCTTGCGACGGCAGGAGGAAGCGCATCGACAGCCCGGTCGCCTACAAAACGGCGCAGGACATTGCCATGGCCGTCACCGCCGGCAAGATCTTCATCCCGGAGGTCGGATCGTCGACCCATTATTATGCCCAATATGTTCATCCGGGCTGGGCGCGCACCATGCAGAAGATGACCAAGATCGGTCTGCATATCTTCTACCGCACCTATGGCGGCGGCTGGAGCTGAGGTTCGTCGGCCGCTGGTCTTTTCCATCAGCCACAGGCTCGATCAGCGAGCCATTGCCAGGGGGATTCGCGCAACCTATCCCCATCATCGCGACGGGCACGATGTCGCACCTCTCTAATTGATTGATTTTATTGCCTAAAATACATGGCAATGAACTTCCGCCCGTGGCTTGACGGGCGCAACCCCTCTAACTATGTTGCCGGCGACTTTAGAAGCGGACGGACGGTGACGGTCTGACCGGGCAGGGGGGTTGCGATGGCCGACAAGAATGGGCCAGACGGAACCGGAGAAACCGGCCGCGGCAATCAGCATGAAACCGGCATCCGCGACGACGATCTTGAGCGACGTCGGCGTGAACTTGAAGCATCGCTTGCGACAAGGCTGCCGAACCGGCTCGAGGGGAAAGACGACGCGAAAGCGGGCAGTGCGGCCGGATATGGCCAGGCGGTCAAACTCTCCAGTGAATTTATCGCTGGCGTGGTGGTGGGCGCCGGCATCGGCTGGATCATCGACCGTATGGCGGGGACATCGCCGTGGGGTCTGATCGTTTTCCTGCTGCTTGGTTTTGGCGCCGGCGTGCTCAATGTCATGCGTTCAGCGGGCGTTGTGGCAGAATTCGGACAGGGCGATAAATCGCGCTCTGGCCGGGACGACAGGAAATAGCCGCCCTTACGCGGCAATGGTAATTAGGCCGTACGCGGCATTGACGGGGTTAGAACGTGGCAGCTGACAAGGTCGATCCGATCCACCAGTTCCATATCATCAAGCTGGTTCCGATTAACATCGGCGGCTACGACCTGTCCTTCACAAATTCGGCACTGTTCATGGTCGCGACCGTGGTTGTCGCGGCTGCGTTCCTGTTCCTGACGACGTCGAGCCGCAGCCTGGTTCCCGGCCGGCTGCAGTCGATCTCCGAAATGGCCTACGAATTCGTCGGCAACATGTTGCGCGATGCCGCCGGCACGCAGGGCATGAAGTTCTTCCCGTTCGTGTTCTCGCTGTTCATGTTCGTGCTGGTCGCCAACCTGCTCGGCCTGTTCCCCTATTTCTTCACCATCACCAGCCACATCATCGTCACCTTCGGCCTCGCCGCCCTGGTGATCGGAACCGTGGTGGTCTATGGCTTCATGAAGCACGGTCTCGGTTTCCTGAAGCTGTTCGTGCCGCATGGCGTGCCGGTGTTCCTGCTGCCGCTGGTGGTGCTGATCGAAGTCATCTCCTTCGTGTCGCGCCCGGTCAGCCTCTCGGTTCGTCTGTTCGCCAACATGCTTGCCGGCCACATTACGCTGAAGGTGTTCTCGGGCTTCGTCGTCAGCCTCTCCGCGCTCGGCGCGGTCGGTGTCGCGGGCTCGATCCTGCCGCTGGCGATGGCGGTGGCGCTGACGGCGCTTGAATTGCTGGTCGCCTTCCTGCAGGCCTACGTCTTCGCGGTGTTGACCTGCATGTATCTCAACGACGCCCTGCATCCCGGGCACTAGGCCTAAGAGTTTCCGGCCCAAGAGTTTTCCAACATTGGCGCCGGATGGAATACCAACGGAATTTTCAGATCCAAAGGAGTTGAACAAATGGACGCAGAAGCAGCAAAGTACATCGGCGCCGGCATCGCTTGCCTGGGCATGGGTGGCGCGGGCATTGGCCTGGGCAACATCTTCGGCAGCTACCTCTCGGGCGCGCTGCGCAACCCGTCGGCTGCTGACGGCCAGTTCGGCCGCCTGATCTTTGGCTTCGCCGTGACCGAAGCTCTGGGCATCTTCTCGCTTCTCATCGCGCTGCTGGCCCTGTTCGGCTGAGCTTTGGGAAGATTGGACAGGCCGGCCGCGCAAGCGGCGGGCCTGATATCTGGGGATAGTCCATGTTCGTGACATCTGCCTTCGCGCAAGAGTCCGCGCCTGCCGCCGATACCAGCCATGCCGCGACCGGAGGCGACACGCACTCCGCCACCGGCGTGCCTGCGGAGGCGCACGGCACGTTTCCGCCATTCGATCCTGCGACGTATCCGTCGCAGCTTCTGTGGCTGGCGATCACTTTCGGGCTGTTCTACCTCTTCCTGAAGCGGGTCGTGATGCCGCGCGTTGGCGGCATCATCGATGTCCGCAACGATCGCATCAGCCAGGATCTCGATCAGGCGAGCAAGCTGAAGGGCGAGGCCGACGCCGCCGTTGCTGCTTACGAGCAGGAACTGGCGGAAGCCAAGAAGAACGCTAATTCGATCGGCCAGCAGGCCGCCGATGCTGCCAAGACGGAAGCTGAGACCGCTCGCAAGAAGGTCGAAGCCGCACTCGACGAGAAGCTTGGCGAGGCCGAGGCACGCATTGCTTCCATCAAGGCCAACGCCATGAAGGAAGTCGGTGGCATTGCCGAGGGCGCTGCTTCGGAAATCGTCGAGGCATTGGTCGGCGGCGGCAAGGCCAGCAAGGCCGAGATCGCGGCCGCGGTCAAATCCGTGGCCCGGTGAGGAGCGCATTATGGACGCCACATCTCTCGCAACGCTCTGGGCCACGATTGCCCTGATCATCTTCCTGGGCGTCGCCATCTACATCAAGGTGCCTGGCATGATCGCCAAGGCACTCGACGCCCGCGCCGCCAGGATCAGCAGTGAGCTCGAAGAAGCCCGCAAGCTGCGTGACGAGGCCCGGCAACTGCTCGGCCAGTACAAGAAGAAGCGCAAGGAAGCCGAGCAGGAGGCTGCCGACATCGTCGCGGCCGCCAAGCGCGAAGCCGAAATGCTCGCCGCCGATGCGCATAAGAAGTCCGAGGACTATGTCGCCCGGCGCACCGCGCTTGCCGAACAGAAGATCGGTCAGGCTGAGCGTGACGCGGTCGCCGAAGTCCGTGCTAGCGCCGTCGACATCGCCGTCGAGGCCGCCCGCGCATTGCTGGCCGCCAAGGTCGACGTCAAGGCCGGAGCCGACCTGTTCAAGGCATCGCTCGCGGATGTGAAGGCGAAGCTCAACTGAGCTACAACATTTGAAAATCAAAAAGCCGCCCGGGCAACCTGGCGGCTTTTTTGTTGGGGCGCTGAAGCCGCCAAGCTCCGAGAGATAACGATGGCGCTCAGTCCAGCCCGGCCAAGCCCTCTTCCTCAACCACCTCAGCCCCGCCAAGCCTGAATGGCGCAAACGATACGCGGTGCAGTCGTGCCACCGGGCCATGCGCCTCGATCGCCGTGCGGTGGCGGGCCGTGGCGTAGCCCATATGGACCTCGAAACCGTAGCGGTCGTGGTGGTTGCCGCAGCCGCACATCATGCGGTCGCGCATCACCTTGGCGACGATCGAGGCGGCAGCGATCGACTGCGAGCGCTGGTCGCCCTTGATCAGCGCGCGCCCGTCGCACGGCAGTCCCGGCGGCACGTCGCGTCCGTCGGCAAGCGCGAGCTTCGGCCGAACCGACAGTCCGACCAAAGCGCGGCGCATCGCCTCGAGGCTCGCCTTCAGGATGTTGCTGCCGTCTATGCCCTCGGCGCTGATCGAGGCCATCGAAACCGCCTGTGCGGAGCCCAGAATGCGCAGGAACAGCGCCTCGCGCTGCAAATGGCTGAGACGTTTGGAATCGTCGAGGCCTTCGGGGATGTTGGCGGGGTCGAGCACAACAGCTGCGGCGACCACCGGCCCGGCCAGCGGGCCGCGGCCAGCCTCGTCCATCCCAGCGACCGGCCACAGCCCGTCGGCCATCGCCTTCGTCTCGAAGGAGAAATCGGGTTTCTCGACGATTTCGAAGAGAAGCGGAGAATCGGAACGCGCGCGAGCCATGTTGCGGCGAGGTTCGCATCGGCTCCGATTCTCCGCAAGTCCCTCCGGGTCGGGTGGGGCGCCGGACCGGGAGGGCACCGTCTGCAGGCCGGGGCAGGCCGGACGGGATTTCTTGCCGTGGCAGGTCAAACCGCCACGGCGAATTTTCAGAGCAGCATCAGCTGTTCCTGGTCTTTTCCAGCCGCGACGAACTGGTCGGTGCGCAGCGTGCGCCGTTCGGCATTGAGGCCGAGCCGCTTGGCGGTGATCTCGAAGCGCCGGCCGATCTGCCAGGCGTAGGGTCCGGCGCCCTTCATGCGCTTGCCCCATTCCGAATCGTAATCCTTGCCGTCGCGCATCGAGCGGATCAGCGACATGACGTGGCGATAGCGGTCGGGATAGTGGCGCAGCAGCCAGTCCTTGAAGATCGGGCTGACCTCCAGAGGCAGGCGCAGCACGACATAACCCGCCTCGCGTGCGCCGGCCGCATGCGCCGAATCGAGGATCCGTTCCATTTCCTGGTCGGTGAGGCCGGGGATGATCGGCGCCACCATGACCGAAGCCGGGATGCCGGCATCCGAGAGCTGCCGGATCGCCTCCAGCCGCTTGGTCGGTGTCGACGCACGGGGCTCCATGGTGCGCGCCAGCATGCGGTCCATCGTCGTCACCGACAGCGCCACCTTGGCCAGCCCACGCTCGGCCATGCGCGACAATATGTCGATGTCGCGCGTCACCAGGGCGGACTTGGTGACGATGCCGACCGGATGGCCACGCGCTTCCAGCACTTCGAGGATCTCGCGCATGATCCGGTATTGTTTCTCGATCGGTTGGTAGGGATCGGTGTTGGTGCCGATGGCGATGGTGCGCGGCTGGTAGCCGTCCTTCGACAGCTCCTTGTCGAGCAGCCGCGCCGCATCCGGCTTGGCGAACAGCTTGGATTCGAAATCCAGGCCCGGCGACAGGCCCATGAAGGCGTGCGTCGGCCGCGCGAAGCAATAGACGCAGCCGTGTTCGCAGCCGCGATAGGGGTTGATCGACCGGTCGAAGGAGATGTCGGGCGATTCGTTGCGGGTGATGATGGTGCGCGGCTTTTCCACCTGCACCTCGGTCTTGAACGGCGGCAGCTCTTCCAGCGAACTCCAGCCGTCGTCGAAGACATGCCGGCTGACAGGTTCGAACCTGCCGGACGGATTGATGCCCGCCGACCGGCCGCGATTGCGGTCCGGACGGATGCGCATGCCACTCTGCTCGATCATCGCATTGGCCATCTCGGCGCGTCCTGCTCCGAAGGCTGCAATGTCGGCGCGCACGATCGGTTCCATCTTGGCCCGCTCCCAGGGACTGTCCATGTTGTGTCGAATCGCTCTGCTCATGAAATTATTCCTATTTTGCCGATGAGAACAAAGCAAGAACTTTTTATGCTGCGCCGCAAAAACTGGCGCTGTGCGCGGCTTTCCGCTATTCGGCTAAACATGCTCAGTGTTCTCATCGAAACACGCAATGACGAGGAGGCTCTCGCCCGTACGCTCGCCTCGCTGATTGGCGGCGCGGTGGAGGGCGTGGTGCGCGAGGTCGTCGTCTGTGATGCCGGTTCCACCGACCAGACGCATCATGTCGCCGAGCATGCCGGCTGCCACTATGTGGCAAGCGGCGGTATCGCCGCCGGCATAAGGCAGGCCAAGGGTGACTGGCTGCTGCTGCTGGAGCCGGGCGCGCGGCTGGTGGAAGGCTGGATTGAAGCGGTCGTCGTCCACACGGGCAGGCAAACCATGGCGGCGCGATTCTCTCGGGCGCGCGGCAGCCGCACGCCGTTCCTAGCTCGGGTCTTTTCAGGAAATCGTGCGCTCGCCGATGGGCTGGTGATCAGCAAACGGCAAGCCGCGTCCTTGTCGAAGAGCGCCGGCAGCGCCGAGGCGCTGGCGCGTGGCCTGGCGACAAAGAGGCTCGACGCCGAGATCTGGGTGGCGCCGCCGAAGCAGCAGCACCGCGCACCGAAGTGATTTTTTGCAACTGCTCTGTCCATTGTGCATTGCACAAAATCTGACGTGGGGTTAGCCTTCCTCTGAAGCGGGTGAATGGGTTTGGGTCATGCGAGTGGTGAACACCGATGCGGCATCGGGTGTCACGCTCATAGAAGAGGACCCGATGAACCTTTCAACCCCTGACAAATCCGGTGCTGCCAGTCTCGAGGCCATTGCGCGCAATGGCAGCCTGCTGCGGCGCATTGCCGTGCGCATTCCGACCTATCTCACGGACCTTCGCGAAAACCCTGCCTGGCTGCCGATGTTCATGCTGGCGCGCACCATGCCTGGGCGCCGCATGCACTGGCTCGGTGCAAAACGCGCCCGTTTGGCCGCCGATGCCGGGGATACGATGTTTACCGATGTCGAGCGGGCGGCGGTGGTCGATGCGCTGCGTTCCGACGGCCTGTTTTCAGGCCTGGTCCTGCCTTCGGAAATTCATCAGGAGATCGCGGATTTCGCGGGACGTACGCCTTGCTTCGGCAATTTCGACCGCCGTCTGGAGTTCATGCCGGGCGACCATGCGCAGGCCGAGAAACGCCTGGGCCGCTCGCTGCTCAGCGGGCATTATTTCGAGCGCATCCTCGACTGTCCGGCGGCACTCGCCATACAGCGCGATCCGCTGCTTCTCGACGTCGCCGCGCACTACCTCGGCGGCCAGGCGAAACTGATCACGACACGCGTCTGGTGGAGCTTTCCGACCGGCGAGGCCTCGGACGCCGACAAGAACCTCGCCTCGCTCGGCAAGTATCATTTCGACCTCGACGACTGGCGCATGCTGAAGTTCTTCTTCTACCTCAAGCCTGTCGACGCCGACACAGGTCCGCATGTCTATGTCAGGGGCAGCCATAACAGGCGCGCCATAAAGCATCAGCTCACCCTGCTGGTCGGTCATCCCGCCCAGGAGGTGCTGGACGTCTATGGCGAGCAGAGCCCGGTGACGCTGACTGGAGAGGCTGGCCTCGGCTTCGTCGAGGACCCGTTCGGGTTCCACATGGGCACCGTGCCGGCGCGCACGCCGCGGCTGATGATGGAAGTCGGCTTCGGTGTTTCGCGCCCCTCGCGCCGGCGCTTTCACGGCGAGCCGGTCATCCGCTGAGCGAGATCAGTCGAAACGCATCTCGACCGGCATCCAGCGAAGGCGGCGCCTGGCCTGGCGTTGCTCTCTGCTTTCCCTGTCGAAGTCGACAGGGATCGGTTCACGCTTGAACGCCCTTTGCTCATCCAGCGCGTTGATGGTGACGATTGCCCTCGCATCGTCCTCTCCGGCGATTACATCGTCTCCGGCGATTGCAGCGACATAGACGCCGCATTCCCCGCAGATCAGATAGTCGGCCGTCCTCAGCCCGAACCGGTATTTCCGCAATCGCTCGGCGTCCTTCACCAAAATGATCAGCCTGCCGTCCGGATCGGCGACGGCGCGCGAGCCGTGTTTGACACAGAACGCGCATTGGCAGGCACGGATTTCGATTTGCGAGGGATCGAACTCGGTTGAAAATCGAAGGCGTATGTTGCCGCAATGGCATCCGCCGGTATGCTCGGTCATCGCATCTTCCTTGTCGGGATCGGCTATTGCCCTTCCACGAGAAGGTACTTGCTCCGGCATCCGGTTTGGAATGGCGTTTGGAAGGCGCCGGTGCCGTTCCACCTGGCAAACGCGGCATGAAACCGGGGCTTTGCCTCGGCTCTTACGGATTCGACGTTCCGCGCCGCAGATGCTCGTCCAGGCGCGGCATGATCTCGACGAAATTGCAGGGCATATGGCGGTAATCGAGCTGCGCCTTGAGGATGCCGTCCCAGGCGTCCTTGCAGGCGCCGGGCGAGCCCGGCAGCACGAACACGAAGGTGGCGTTGACGACGCCGCCGGTCGCCCGGCTCTGGATCGTCGACGTGCCGATCTTGTCGTAGGAGATGCGGTGGAACACTTCCGAAAAGCCGTCCATGCGCTTTTCGAAGATCGGCTCCAGCGCCTCCGGCGTCACGTCACGCCCGGTGAAGCCGGTGCCGCCGGTGGTGATGACAACATCGATATCTTTGTCCCGCGACCACGCCAGCACCGTATCGCGGATCCTGTCGCGGTCATCGGTGACGATGTCGCGGGCGGCCAGGATGTGGCCGGCCTCGGTGATGCGGTCAGCCAGCGTCTGGCCGGATTTGTCATCGGCAAGGCTGCGCGTGTCGGATACGGTCAGCACCGCGATGCGCACCGGAATGAACGAACGGCTCTCGTCAAGTCTGGCCATTTCACTCAGCCTCCGATGACGTGCTGCGCGTCGCGGCGACGAACCAGTCGGGCTGGCGACCGCGGATCTCGGCTGCCGCGCGCTTGGCGACATTGCCAGTCTCGAACAGGCCGAAACATGTCGCGCCCGATCCGGACATGCGTGAAAATCCCGATCCGGCCTTATCAAGCCATGACAGCGCCCTGCCTATGGCCGGCTGCATCACAAGGGCTGCCGATTCGAGATCGTTGCGGGTGAT
This sequence comes from Mesorhizobium sp. P2_E9, assembly GCF_056403815.1. NCBI lineage: Bacteria > Pseudomonadati > Pseudomonadota > Alphaproteobacteria > Hyphomicrobiales > Phyllobacteriaceae > Mesorhizobium > Mesorhizobium sp. P2_E9. The sequence continues at coordinate 10,577 of NZ_JBFUET010000002.1, read as the reverse complement.
CTCCAGCCAGTTGCGCAGGCTGTGAAAATCGATGCGGCGCGGCAGCGGCGGCAGGGGCTCATTGTCGCGACGGGAAAGTGCCGCGAACACTTCAGCCGTCGAGACCGGCGTTCCGGGATTGACCAGCACCAGTCCCAGCGCCGAAAAATCCGGCACCATCGACAATTCGTCACCAATACCGCGCGCCACCAGCGGCTTTGCCGCCAGGCACATCGGCACATCGGCGCCAAGCGAGAGACCGATCCGCGCCAGCCCGGCATCGTCCATGTCCAGGCCCCAGGTCTGCGCCAGTCCGCGCAGCACGGCCGCCGCATCGCTCGACCCGCCGCCGACGCCGGAGGCCACCGGCAGGTTTTTCTCGAGTTTTATGAAGACGGGCGGGGCTCGCTCAGGGCCGGCCTCCCTTCGCAAGGCATCGCGCGCCTTGAGCACCAGATTGCTGGCGTCTATGGGAACCGCCGGCGCATAACGGCCGGACACGGCAAACTCATCGTCGTCGGCGAGAGCGATCTCGACCCGGTCGCCAAAACGCGTGAACACCGCCAGGCTTTCGATCAGGTGATAGCCGTCAGGCCGCCGGCCGGTGACATGGAGCGCCAGATTGATCTTGGCATGCGCGTGCCAAGTCCGCGCACCGGCGTCGGTGTCCGCCGCAACTGATGTAAGCGAAATGATGCTCAGTCCTTGGCCAGCCGGTATTCGCCGGTCTTCGGATCCTTGACCAGCGTTCCCATCGCGCCGTTGGCCGCCTGCTTTTCGGTGCGCCGCACCTTGGCCGTCACGCGCTCGGCTTCGCGCACGAAGGTGCGGTAGCCGAAATAGGCGGCGACGCCAACGACGGTGAAGAAAATGATCTGCGGCATGCCAAAACTCCTCCCACGCTGGGCCGGCGAAGGCGGCCGGTAGGGTCGGTTAATGCATGTCGCCCAAAACTGTGTTCGGTTTTGGGAAAACGGCACGCATAGGACTACAACCACTCATGCTAGACGGTTTTGCCGGTTTTTCAAAGCCCGAAGCGAGCCCACAATGCGCGCTCTTCCGCCGCATCGATGACGCCGCTGGCGGCAGCCGCCGCGATATCGGGCGCTGAAAAGCCCTTGCTGGAACCGAACAGGCCGAAGCGGCCGAGGAAACCGCGTGGCGCCGAGACCAATCTCAGCTGGGTTTTCGCCCCGAACCGGGTCTTCAGCACCGTGCGCATATCGCCGAGCGCATCGACGAGGCCGAGCTCCAGACCCTTTTTGCCGGTCCAGAACAGGCCGGTGAACAGGTCCGGATCGTCCTTCAGCTTCGTGCCGCGCCGCTCCTTGACGAGATCGATGAAGGTGTCGTGCACCTCGAGTTGCAAAGCCTTCAGCCGCTCGACGTCCTCCTTCTTCTCGGGCTTGAACGGATCGAGCACAGCCTTGTTCTGGCCGGCGGTGTGGACACGGCGCTCGACCCCGATCTTCTTCATCAGTTCCGGGAAGCCGAACGAAGCCGAGACAACGCCAATGGAACCGACGATGGACGAAGGATCGGCGAAAATCTCGTCGCCGGCGACCGCGATCATGTAGCCGCCTGAGGCTGCGACGTCCTCGACGAAGACCAGCACCTTCTTGTTCTTTTCGATTGCCAGGTCGCGGATGCGCTTGAAGATCAGTCGCGACTGCACCGGCGAGCCGCCGGGCGAATTGATCGAGACGGCGACCGCCGGCGCGTCGAAGGAAAACGCCTTCTCGATCAGGCCGGCGGTGGAGGCCAGCGACAGATTCTGCCGGAACTGGCCGCCCGACATGATTGTGCCGTGCAGCCGGATGACCGGAATGACGACGACGGTGGAGCGCCAGGATTTCGGCAGCAGTCGGTTGAAAAGGCGTTTCACGAGGGCGCGGTCTCCGGTCGATGGGTTGCAGGCATGTAGGGATTTCCCGGCCAACGGCAATGCGGCGGCCAGGAATAGCTCAATCTCCAAACAGCGAGGCGAGACCGTTGGTGATCATTTCGCTGCGTTCATCAGGGCCATTGCCCGACCGCGCGTGAAGCATCAGAGGCGGGCGGATGGCGAGTTTTCCACGCGCCCCGAGTGCCGCCCGCACGATGATGCGGATCGCCGCAGCGTCAGGGCGAGGGTGGACGGCGAGCATCTCGGCATCTCCGAAACGGCCTGACATCGCGTCGAGAATGGCGGCGAGCTGTTCGGGCCGTGCGATGACGGCCAACCCGCCGCGGGGCCTGACCACCGCCGCTGCACTGCGGATCCAGCTTTCGAACAGCCCGTCCTCCATGACATGGGCTTCCTTTCTCAGGCGCTCCGGCGTGGCGCGGTCCCGGGCAGCGTTGAAGGGTGGGTTCATAATGACGTAGTCGAAGTCATTGTCGGCGAGACCGGCCGCAGCCCGGGCTTGGCCCGACACCGCGACATCGGCGACGAGCACCGAGGCACGATCGCTGAGATGGGCATTGCCGGGATGGGCAAGGGTAGCCGATGCGAAGGCCGCCATTTCCGGCGCACGTTCCACAAGCACGGCCTGGGCAGCCGGACAGCGCGACAGCACCGCCAGGCCGGCAGCGCCGGCTCCGGCGCCAAAATCGGCGAGGCGCCCGCCAAAGCCGGAAGGCACGGACGCCGCCAGCATCATCGCATCCATGCCGGCGCGATGGCCGCCATGCTTGGGCTGCACGAGCCAGAACCGGCCGCGATGGAAGGCATCGACCGTATGAGCCGGTGTGTCCGAGGCGAGGGCGGCTGGCGCGGCCGACATTATTTTGTGCGGATTTCGTTGGCGATGCCGGCATCCCTGAGGATACGCCGCGCGGCATCGGCCTGGTCAGCGTCGACCATGACGCGCTTCTGCAAAAGACCGATCGACCCTTCGAGAATGCTCATATTCTGATCGGCGACAAAGCAGGCGATGCCGGCGTCGCGCATCAGCGATTCGACAAAGGAGATGATCACGGCATCGTTGGTGCGGACAAGTTCTATCATCGTGTGAAACTCGCAGTTTGCGCTATTGATGTAAACGGGCGGGGATTCCGGGGCAGCGCCTCGCTCCCTCCGGCTCGGTTAACAGGCTGTCACCAACGCCGCGCCAATTCGCCACTTGCCGTGGCCGTGTCCGCCGCCCTAGAGTCCGTATCGGGACTAAGGGTGCCGTCGCACGCGTTATACCAAGACGGGAGTGATTGTCGTGGGTGTCGTTCTCAACATTGAAAACGGGAAGCGGGAACCCGCCTCCATCAAGGATCTCATCGATCTGACGGCGGCCGATATGGGTCGCGTCAACGAATTGATCCTGTCCAAGGCCGGCTCCGACGTCGAGATGATCCCGGAGGTCGCCAACCATCTGATCTCGTCCGGCGGCAAGCGGCTCAGGCCGATGCTGACGCTCGCCGCCGCGCAGATGTTCGGCTATGCCGGCGAAGGCCATGTCAAGCTCGCCACCTCCGTCGAGTTCATGCATACAGCGACGCTTCTCCACGACGATGTCGTCGACGAGAGCGGCATGCGCCGCGGCAAGAAGACCGCCCGCATGATCTGGGGTAACCAGGCAAGCGTGCTGGTCGGCGACTTCCTACTCGGTCAGGCCTTCCGCATGATGGTCGATGTCGGTTCGCTCGAAGCGCTCGACATCCTGTCCAGCGCCGCTTCGATCATCGCCGAGGGCGAGGTCATGCAGCTTGCCGCCGCCAAGAACCTCGAAACCACCGAGGACGAGCACTTCGCCGTCATCAAGGCCAAGACCGCCGCGCTGTTTTCTGCTGCCGCTGAAGTCGGCCCGGTCATCGCCCAGGCGACCCGCAATGACCGCGCGGCGCTGCGCTCCTACGGCATGAATCTCGGCCTTGCCTTCCAGCTCATCGACGATGCGCTGGATTATGGCGGTACCAGCAAGGACCTCGGCAAGAATGTCGGCGACGATTTCCGCGAGGGCAAGGTGACCTTGCCTGTCATCCTCGCCTACAGGCGCGGCACCAAGGCCGAGCGCACCTTCTGGAAGCGCGCCATCGAGGACAATGTCGTCGATGATGCGGGCTTGGAAAAGGCGATCGGCCTGATGACCCGCCACGGCGCCATCGCCGACACGATCGGCCGCGCCCGCCATTTCGGCGAGATCGCCCGCGACGCACTGGCGCCGCTGGAAGAGACGCCGCAGAAATCGGCGCTGATCGACGTCATCGATTTCTGCATCAGCCGGGTGAACTGACCCGGGGGGAGCGCCAGCTATTTGGCTTTTGCCGGCAGGGCCATTGCGGCCAGCAGGCTGATCAGGATGCCTGCCGCCGCGAGCCAGAAGGCAAGCCCTATGCCGTCGGAGATCGCGCTCTTCAGCGCATCGCCCGTTAGTGCCGCAATATGGCTGTTGGCGACCGCGATCAATGTCGCCATGCCGATGGCGTTACCGATGTTGAGCGTTGTGCAGGCCATGCCAGAGGCAACGCCCTGTTCGTCATGCGCGACGCCCGAAGCGGCCGCGATCCACATCGCGGTCCAGACGATGCCTTGCCCGACACCGGAGATGATCAGGCCGGGAACGATTGCGGCGTAGCTGCTCTCGGCCGACGCGCCAAGGACCATCAAGCCTGTGCCGATTGCCCCGATGATCATGCCGCCAACCAGGGTCGAGCGTGTCGAAAAACGTGTCGCCAGCCGTTCGCCGAGCTGAGTGCCGGAGGCGATGGCGATCGACGGCACCAGGAAGGCGAGGCCGGTCTCCAGCGCGGTGAAGCCATGCACGGTCTGCAGCAGGACGGTCAGGAAATATGGCAGGGCTCCAAATGTCCCCATGTAGAGGAAGGTGATCGTCATGCCGGCGACCAGGCTGCGGTTGCGGAACAGACGCAGCGGCATCAGCGGGTCGGCGCTCCTTGCCTCGATCACGGTGAAGACGATCAGGAAGAATGCCGCCAGCAAGGCGGTGGCGAGGATTGTTGATGATGTCCAGCCATAGTCCGGTCCCTGAACCAGCGTGAAGACCAGCAGCGTGGCGCCCGCTGTGACAGTGAGCGCGCCGGGCAGGTCGAAATTGCGCTGCTCGTGCCGCTTCGGATCGCGTGGGATGATGGCAAAGGCGGCAACGATGGCGACACCGGCCAGCGCTACATTGACATAGAAGACGGACGGCCAGCCGAAAGCGCTGGTCAAAAACCCGCCCGCCAGCGAGCCGAGGGTCAGGCCGCTTGCCCCGGCGCCGCCCCAGACCGCGAGTGCCCGGTTGCGCTCCGGCCCCTCCGCGAACAGGCGATTGATCAGCGACAGTGTCGCCGGAAACAGGAAGGCAGCACCAATGCCTTGCACGGCGCGCGCGGCGATGATGATCCCGGGCGACCAGGCGAGGCCACCAAGCAGCGATGAAAGCGCATAAAGCCAGAGCGCGAAGATGAAGATGCGGCGCTGGCCGACGAGGTCGGCGGCGCGGCCGCCAAACAGCAGGAAGCCGCCGGTGAAGACCGTGTAGGCGCTCACCACCCATTGCAATGTCTGGCCGGAAAAACCGAGACCGGAGCCGATCTCCGGCAGCGCCACGAACACGATGTTGAGGTCGAGCGCGATGATGAGTTGGGCGAAGGCCAGCAGCGCCAGCGTGGCGCCGCGTTTGCTGCCAGCCTCCGCTTGAGTTGGCGCGACATCCAGCGGCGCGCCTTGATCCAGTGAACTCATGTCAGTCTCCGATTGATTCTTTATCGATTGACAAAGAATTAGAATTTGCAATCCGGAGTCAAGTGGATTATTTGTTGATCGATAAAAAATGGAGTTCGCGATGGCGGGCAGGCCAAGGGAGTTCGACCGCGATCAGGCGCTGGAGAAGGCACAGGATGCCTTCTGGACGCGCGGTTACGAAGGCACCTCGATGGCCGATCTCGTCTCGGTGCTCGGCATCGCCTCGGCGCGCATCTATGCGGCCTTTGGTTCGAAGGAAGATCTGTTTCGGGAAGCGGTCGGGCTCTATGAGGCCAATGAAGGCGGATTCGCCACGCGAGCCCTGGCGGAAGAGCCGACCGCCCGGCGCGCCATGGAGCGAATGCTGCGCGAGGCCGTCGAAACTTATACCAAGCCGGGACGGCCGCAGGGCTGTATGGTCGTATCGGCCGCCACCAACTGCGCCGTCGAAAATGACCGCGTCCAGGAATGGCTGGCACAGCACCGCCGGGCGCGCACAGTATCGATCGTCGAGCGGCTGAACGAGGCTGTTCGGGACGGCGAACTGAAGCCGGACACGGATGCCGTGGCGCTGGGCGACTATTACGCCACGCTCATGCACGGACTTTCCGTGCAGGCACGTGACGGCGTGTCAACCAGGCGCCTGCACGATCTCATCACGGTCGCCATGCAGATGCTGGATGCAAGGCTGGCGGGGCGCCCCTGAATTTCGGCACCGTTCGCCAGCCAGTTGTGAGAATACCGGTCTCGCCGTCTCGACAAGCAGCCCTGCCGCAAATTATCTATAAAACATGGCAAAGGGCACGGACGACACCATCGCGGTGCGCATCAGCAAGGTGCTGGCGGACCGCATCATCTCGGGCGCGATCGAGCCTGGCGCCCGGCTGCGCCAGGATCATGTCGCAGAGGAATTCCACACCAGCCATGTTCCGGCGCGCGAGGCCTTCCGCCGCCTCGAGGCGCAAGGCCTGGCCGTCAGCGAGCCCCGCCGCGGCGTGCGCGTCGCGGCCTTCGATCTCGGCGAGGTCAAGGAAGTCGCCGAGATGCGGGCCGCCCTTGAAGTGCTGGCGCTGCGCCACGCCGCGCCGCATCTGACGTCAGCCATTCTCGATCTCGCCGAGGAAGCGACCAAGGCCGGCGACAAATCCCGTGACGTCAGATCCTGGGAGGAAGCCAACCGTGTCTTTCATCGGCTGATCCTGGCGCCATGCGCCATGCCGCGCCTGCTCGCCACCATCGACGATCTGCATGCCGCCAGCGCCCGCTTCCTTTTCGCCGCATGGCGCTTGGAGTGGGAGACACGCACCGACCAGGACCATCGTGCGATCCTGACCGCCTTGCGGCAGGGAAACACCGAATCGGCCGCTGCGACGCTGGGGCGGCATGTCCAGTGGATTGGCCGCAAGCCGGTCAAGACGGCGTCTGGCGCGACGCGCGAAGCCTTCGCGATCGTGGGCTGATGCATATCGCCCAAAAGTGGGCCCCCCCCCCAGTTTTGGGAACACGACACGCATAAAACAGTGATCTGAAGCGCGTCGCGACGCAGCTCAGACGGTCTTTGTCGTGGGAAGGCTTGCTATCTCAGCGAAAATGTGGATTCGATAATAGATCGAAAACGGAAATTATCTATAATTTCAAATCAGTCGAAGGAAACCTCATGACAGACATCGCGTTCACATCCAGCAAGCCGTCCTTCAGCCCGCTCCGGCTCCAGGATCGCTCGCTCGCCTGGCAGGTTGGAGCCGTCGTGCTCGGCACGCTGTTCCTAGCGCTGTCGTCCTACATCGAAGTGCCGATGGTGCCTGTCCCCGTGACTATGCAGACCTTCGCCGTGACGTTGATTGGCGCGCTTTATGGCTGGCGGCTTGGCGCGGTCACCATCGCGGCGTGGCTTGTCGAGGGTGCTGCCGGCTTTCCGGTGCTGGCTGGCGGCGCTGCCGGCGTAGCGCATTTCGTCGGCCCAACCGGCGGCTATCTCTTCGCCTTCCCGGTCACCGGCGCGCTGGTTGGCTGGCTGGCCGAACGCGGCTGGAACGGCAACAGGGTGCTGCTTGCCTTCGCCGCCATGCTGCTCGGCAATCTTGCCTGTCTGGTGCTCGGCACGGCATGGCTCGCCGTCATGATCGGCACTGAGAAGGCCATCACCTTCGGCTTCCTGCCGTTCATCGTCGGCGGATTGCTGAAGTCGGCGCTTGGTGCGGCGACATTGATGGCGCTTCGCGGCGGCAAGGCGAAGCCGGCCAATCCGTGACGATAAGGCTGCGCGCCCATCACCTCCTTTGCCTGCTCACCTATGTGGGCAAGGGATACAGCCCCGCCTTCACCGCCAACTATGACGGGATCGCGGAGCGCCTGAGTCGGGGCGAGGACATCCTCCTCGTCACCGGCCCGGATAATGTCTGCGCGCCGTTGCTCGACGAGCCGGAACCGCATTGCCTCAACGAGAGCGTCATAGAACGGGACCGGCTTGCCGCACGCGATGTCGGGGATCTGCTGGCTCGGTCGATCCAGGCCGGCGTCCGCCTCGATCTCGATGCGGCAATCCTGGCGCGGATGCGGCTGGCGTTTTCCGTTCGTGGCGTACGCAAGGCTTGCGACGGCTGCGAATGGAACGAACTGTGCAGCGCGATAGCGGCCGGCGGCTTTCCCGATACGAAAATACAGCGATCCGTCGTGCCCGGCTGACCTTGACGCCGGCTTTTCCTCAGTCGAAAATCCCCTCCAGCCATGGTTTGTTAATCGGCTGACCCGATTGTGAATTTCAGGCGGATTGAAGCGCGACCCCAAAAAGGCCATGCTTTGCCCGGAAAGATCGAGTCTACGTCGATCCCGCTGACGCGGAGATGGCGCCTGGCTGAAAGGGATACGATGCAGCAAGGACGTGCGCGCTGGCTGACAAGGCTGGCAATTGTGACGGGCATGGCGATTTCGGCTCTGCCGGCCTATGCCAAGCAATCCACCGAACCGGTCAAGATCTCATCGTTCTCGGGCGCCTATCTGGCTGCCCGGATCGCGGAAGGCGACAATGACCTCGACAGCGCCATCGCTTACTATAAGCAGGCTTTGGCCTTTAATCCGAGCGACACCGCCCTGCAGCAGAGCCTGATGCTGTCGCTGATCGCGCAAGGCCGCTTCGATGAATCCCTCGTCTATGCCGACAAGCTCAAGGAAGTGCCCGATGTCGAGCGCTTCTCGCGCCTGGCGCTGGCGGTCGATTCCTTTCACAAGAAGGATTTCACCAAGGCGCAATACTGGCTCAAACTGTCGCTGGAATCCGATCTCGACCGGCTGATCTCCGGCGTCATGTCCGGCTGGGCCGAACAGGGTTCCGGCCAGGCCAGCGATGCGATGGCTTCGATCGACAAGCTGCAGGGGCCGGACTGGTTCGGCCTGTTCAAATCCTTCCACCGCGCGCTGATTGCGGATGCGTCGAACATGCCCGAAAAGGCCGAGGCGATCTACGCCGCGACGATGCAGGACACCACTGCCGGCGGTGCGGCGCCTGAGACATGGATGCGCAACGCGCAGGCCTATGCCTCGTTCCTGGCCCGCAAGGGCGACAAGGCCAAGGCGGTCTCGGTGCTCGACCAGGCCGAGGCGTTTTCGCCGGGCAAGCTGGAAATCGTCGCTTTGCGCGACAGGATCGCCAAGGGCGACAAGATCGCGCCCTTCGTTTCCGGCCCGGCCGACGGTGCTTCCGAAATCCTGCTCGATCTCGCCACCGCGCTCAACCGTGGCGGCGGCGAGCCGTTCGTTCGCCTTTACCTGCAATATGCGCTCGCCCTGCGGCCTGACAGCGACGCGGCTCTGGTGCAGCTCGCCGCCGTCGCCGAACAGCTGAAGGACGGCGAGGGCGCCATCGCGCTCTATCGGCGGATCCCTGATTCTTCGCCGCTGAAGGAGCTTTCGGACCTGCAGCTTGGCCTCAACCTTGCCGATCTCGACCGCCACGACGAGGCGATCACCCATCTGAAGGCCTTCGTCGAGGCCCATCCGGACGACATGCGTGCCTATCTGGCGCTCGGCGGGGTCTATTCCTCGAAGGATGATTTCCGCTCGGCCGCCAATCTCTACGACAAGGCCGTCGAGGTGCTGAAGACGCCGACCGCGGCCAACTGGAACATCTTCTACCAGCGCGGCATCGCCTATGAGCGGCTGAAGGAATGGCCGAAGGCCGAGCCGAATTTCCGCAGGGCGCTGGAGCTGCAGCCCGACCAGCCGCAAGTGCTGAACTATCTCGGCTATTCCTGGGTCGACATGAACACGAACCTGAAGGAAGGCCTGGCGATGATCCAGAAGGCCGTCGATCTCAGGCCGAGCGACGGTTACATCGTCGATTCACTGGGTTGGGCCTATTTCCGCCTTGGCAGGTTCGATGACGCGGTGCGCGAGATGGAACGCGCCGTCTCGCTCAAGCCGGAAGATCCGGTTCTCAACGACCATCTCGGCGACGCCTATTGGCGCGTCGGCCGCAAGCTGGAAGCCACCTTCCAGTGGAACCAGGCCCGCGACCTGAAGCCGGATCCCGATGTGCTGGCCACCTTGCAGCAGAAGCTGATGAAGGGCCTGCCGCCGATCGAGTCCAACACGGCGCAGGAAACTCCCAAGGTCAAGCCCGAGCCGGTGCCTGCTCCGAAGGGCTGAAGTCGGCTTTTTGAAATGCGAACGGGGCTCTTTGGGAGCCCCGTCAGACTGCTGACAAACCCCTGGCATTTGCCGGGGGTTTTTGATTCACTGGGCCATGTTGAAGCGACCCGCCCCTGAACAGACCGCGCTCGAGATGGTAACGCTGGATCAGTTGGTTCCGGCTGATCACCTGTTGCGCAAGATCGACCGTTTGATCGATTTCTCCTTCATCCACGATCTGACCGCGCCGCTGTATTGCCCCGACAATGGCCGCCCGCCGCTCGACCCGACCTTGATGTTCAAGGCTCTG